>SUVB01000017.1 GCA_015062205.1 Desulfovibrio desulfuricans | reverse complement strand
GCGTTACCTTGGCAGAGGAAAGAATCTTGCCGGGTATCATTTTTGGGCACGTGGATATTGTGTTAGTACAGTAGGACTTGATGAAGCTCTTGTACGTGAATATATCCGAAATCAAGAGGCAGACGATAAAGCAATAGAGCACTACTCGTTGCTGAAGTAATCATAACGGCCTCGGTGGGCCCCCTTCAAGGGGGCTATGTCATACCACCGCCTCTGGCGGTGGTACCTGATTTCCCACTTTCATGATAATTATTTGCAGATAAAATTGTGGTTGGAGCAGAAAGATAACTCAGATAATATACAAAAGATAAAGCTCCAACACCATGGGCTGTTACAAAGTAATAATCTGGGATAAAGAAAGATATTTTTTGTGGGTCGTTAATTGCCATAATTTTTGTTCTCCTCATCTCAAGTTATAAATAGTGTTTTGCCTCGCCAGCAGGTGCGCTATCGTGCGTAAGCAAGGGGTAGACGTTGCGCTTGGCGCATCGGAGCCTCCGTCCGTCCAGCTTCCCCAGCGCTTCGCGCATCTCGGCGCCGTCCAGTAGGATGGCGTGCGGCAGATGCGGCAGCAGGGCGCGGGCAAGGGTCGTCTTGCCCGCGCCGGACAGCCCGGTAATCCAGATGACACGGTCGCAGGCCGTCTTTTCTGCCAACTTCATAGAATTCCCGTCAGTCTTTGCGCCGCGCCATCCACGCGTGCGTCGTGTAGGGGATGTCGATAGCCGCCTTGCCGAGGCCATGCAGAAAGGAGGCTATCTCCTCAATAATGACCGGAAAGGTAGCGCCCGCCTGGCGGTGTAGCGTCGCGTGCGAGCGCCATGCCTCCACCACGGCCTCCACGGGGCAGGTGTGCATGATGTGCCCCTCTACCGCCTGAATACCCTCAAACAGTCCGGAAGCGGCGATAACCGCCGTCTGGTCCTCGCGCCGCGTGCCGTAGGCATAGCCCGCGATGTGCTTTTTGATAATGTTTTCAATGCCCGCCTGCACGGGGTCGTCCAGATTCCTGTGGTTCCACAGGCAGGCGAACCACTTGCCCGGCTTCAGCAGGCGCCATGTCTCGCGCAGGGCCGCCGCCCGGTCGCAGGCATTGAAGGATGAGCCGAAGGAAACGAAATCGTATGCGCCTGAGGGACGCCCGGTGGCCTCGCCCGTGCCTTCGCTCCAAGTGACATTGGCCAGCCCGGTGGTGCGTTTGATACCGTTGGCGCGCATGGCGTCATTGGGTTCCACGGCGTCCACCACAAAGCCCTTGTGCGCCAGGGGGAGCGTCAGATGCGCCACGCCGGCCCCGATGTCGCACACGCGGTCGCCGGATTTCAGCTCGGCAACGGCAAAAATACGCTCAAGGGCATCCGCTGCATAATCGGGCCGCTGCAGATAGGCGTCTGCCAATTCTGTGTAATCCCATTCGGTTTTCATCCTTCCTCCGGAATATGCCGCGCTATTCCCGCAAACGCCCTCCCTGTTCCGCTGGGGTGGACGGCGTGCGGGCGACCCATGCGCGGGTTGTGTATTCAGCGTCAATATGATCAAGCTGGGCGGTGCGTTCCCTGATGTAGTCGAGGAAGCGGGCGAATCGTTCCTCCCCGGCCTGCACCCGCACGTCATTGACCGATTCCCACAGTCCGATGTACTGCTCGGGGCTTTGCTGCTCCGTATGCCTTCCTTCCAGATACAGCACATCCGCAAATTCTTTTCTGCCCGCCAGCCGGTCGGTCAGTCCATCGCAGAACGCCGACCGGCCGGAGGAGACGCGCCGCAGTTCCGGAACCAGTGCGTGCAGGTAATCTTCAATTTCCACAAGCAGCGGGTTGCTTTCATAGCGACGCGTGTTCCAGAGCGCCATGAACAGCCCGCCCGGCCGCAGGACCCGTGCGAATTCGCGCACGGCCGCGTCGAAGTCCGGCCAGTGGAACGAGGAGGCCATGCAGAGCATGTGCACGGAATGCGGCGGCAGGCCGGTGTGTTCCGCGCTTCCCTTGCTCCATGTGATGTCGTACCCCTGATTCTGCCGCTCTCCGGCCGTGCGCATGGCATCGTTAGGCTCCACGGCGAGCACGCGCACGCCGCGCCCCGCCAGCTGCCGCGACCAGATGCCCGTGCCTGCGCCTACGTCAGCGCAGATTCTCTCTCTCTCTCTCTCTCTCTCTCTCTCTCTCTCTCTCTTGAAAGCGCCAGAAAGGCGTCCAGCACAGAGGGCGCGTAGCCGGTTCTGTAGCGGGAGTAGTTTTCCGCCAGATTGGAGAAGTCACCGTGTTTCATGGATGCTCCTTCGAGTTCTGCCCGGTTGCGTTGTTTCAGTCGCGCCAGTCATGCGGCCATGCGCCCTGGCGCAGGCGTTCCTCATACCTTTCGATGTCCCTGGGGGTGTCGCATTCGCACCAGCCGCCGTCCACAGGGCAGGCGCGGATGTCCGCCCCCTGCGCCAACAGGCCGCGCAGCAGAGATGTCATGTCCAGCCTGTCCGCCGCCTCCGGCGGCAGCGTGGACACATAGCCCGCCACCAACCGCCGCCCTTCGGGTGAAAAGCGCAGCAGGCCCATGTACTGGCCGTGCACTTCATCCAGGCTGCGCGGCGTGCCGCCGATATCCAGCAGGCGGCCGTTTTTTTCTCGGAAGGTCTCGGCGTCGTCCAGCGGGTGTTCCTGCCGCAGGCGCCAGAGATCTTCCCACCACGTGTCGTAGGCGAGGCAGATGTGCCCCGTCATCTCCCGCAGGGCGCGCACATGGCCGGCCCGGTAAACGATGTCCGCATAGGCGACGAGGGCGGTTTCCTCCGGTTCCAGCAGAGGAAAGGCGCACAGCAGGGTGCGCACCATGTTGGTCTGCGCCCAGCGGGGATTGTCCACGGTTTCAAAGTCCCCGGCCAGCATGTCGGCGCGGTAGCCGCGCACGGCGATGATGCGGCGCATGCCCGCCGCGCGCAGGGCGTCCAGCTGCCAGTGGAGCAGGGGGCGGCCCGCCAGTTCCAGCAGGCACTTGGGACGCTCCTCCGTGAGGTTCCGCATGCGGGAGCCGCGTCCCGCAGCGAGAATGACGGCTGTTGTTGTCTTCATCGTAGCTCCAGAAAGAGGCGTCGCAGCAGGAGACGGTCTTCGGGCGCGGCTTCCGCTTCCCGTTCGGGGTGCCAGAGCAATCCGGCCCAGGGCAGGGCGACATGGCGGAAAGCCTCTACCCACATACCGTCTTCGGTGATGGCAGCGGCTGCGAATCCCGGCGCAAGTTTCCCGGCCGGGATGCCCAGCTTGTGAAAGGAGTTCACTTCCCGGACGCCGTGGGGCAGGCGCACGCGATGCCGCGTTCCCGCATGGCCCGTCGCCGGGCACGGCATCGTGCCTCCGGACGCGATCTGCATGACCTGTGCCCCCCGGCAGACGCCCAGCACGGGCAGGCGCTTATGCCGCGCCCATTCCAGCAGGGCGCGCTCGGTCTCGTCGCGTGCGGGGCTGGCACCCCAGTCTTCCCCGCCGCTCAGTATCAGGCCTGTCACATTCAACGACTTGGCCAGAGAAACGGCATGTTCTCCCAGATTGGGCAGGGGCAGCCAGACGGCCTCCGGCAGGGCTTCCGCCAGAAAACGGCCCCAGTCCGCCGCGAGGGCGTCGCGTTCCTCACGGGCACCGTTGGGGTAGTCCACCAGCATGCGGCGCATGGTCACGGCGATGTGTGCGGGCGTCACAGCGCCACCCCCGATACGGCCCGCAGCACGCCGCCGCCGGGTTGAAGCAGGCAGCGTTCCGCGTTGGAAACCTGTTCGAAGAGCGCCTCCCCCACGCCGATGGCGGCGGGCAGGCCGTATTCCGCGCAGCGGATGGCCATGTGCGAGTTGACGCCGCCGAACATGGTGACCAGCCCCGCGATGTGGCGGGTGAAGATCCAGTCAAAGCCGGGATCCGCGTTTTCGATGCAGACGATGCGCCCGTCCAGCTCCACGGCGCAGGGCGTGGACGCCGTAAGACGCTGCACCGGGGCTTCCACCCGTCCGCCGCCCACGAAATTCGGCGCGCTCCGGTGCTGGGCCACCACGGCCACGTCCCGGGGCGAGCGGATGAGATAGCCCAGTTTCAGGCTGCGGCCCAGGTCGAATAGCCGCCGCCCCTCGTCGGCCAGTTCCTGAAAGTAGGCCGCCGGGTCGGCAAGCAGGGCCTGGCTGTCCCACTCCAGTATGCTGCGGATGTCCAGAAAGGACAGGGCCTCCCTGTCCAGCCCGTGGGCCTCGCCCCACAGGGCGATCCAGTCCAGTATGGCGGAGACATGGCGGGAGAAGACGAATTTTGCGGTCTCGCGTCCGGGGATGGCCCTGCGGGCGTAGGCTTCCAGTTGCCGCACATCTTCCGGCAGGCCGGCCTCGGCCAGCAGCAGGCCTAGGGCGCGGGTTTCGGCGGGCGTGAACGCGAAGGAGGCTTCCGTGCGCGGCGCGGCGACATGGGGCGCATCCTGCGCGAACAGATCACCGCGTTCGGCATAGGAGGGGGATAGGATGTCGTAGGTGCTGGGCCGCAGGTGCCCGTACTTATGGATAAAGGATTCCCTGGAACGTCGTCCTTCGGCTGCCGCGTCAAAATCGGCGGCCAGTTCGCCCGCCACCGTGTGCAGGGAGGCTTTGAATGCCGCCAGTCGCTCCGGGGCGAGGGCTTCCCGTTCCACCGCCGAGCGCAGCAGGCTCTCCGCCATGAAGGCGTGACGGGCAAGCACTGAGAACGGCAGGGTGCCGAATCGGCGGCATTCGTCCAGCAGCCGTGCCGCATGCGACAGGGCTTCCCCCGCCGTCCCCTTCCCCGGCGTTGGCATGGAGGCCTGCCGTCCGCGCAGTTCCGCCACGGCATCAAAGGCGGCGGCCGCTGAACTGTCGGGACCCATGCCCATGCAGGCGCGGGTCAGTCCTTGCAGCAGAGCGCGAAAGCCCGCGCGCCGCGTGCGCGTGAGCGCACCGGGATAACGCGCGTCAAGGTGGGCGTCAAAGCAGAAGTCCATGCAGGTCTGCGCCACCTCGAACTCCAGCTTGTCGTGCAGTGCGGGCTTGCGGTCCAGGCGGTCCAGCCAGGCGGCCACCAGGGATTCGCCGGTCTGCGCGTCGATGCCTGCGGGGAGAAAGGAGTTGCAGCTCAGGCGCACGTCAATGTAGGGCCGGCCCGCAATGAGTATCATGAGTTCTTCCGGCGGGAGCGCCCGGTAGCCCATGCCTTCGCGCGCCTGACGCCAGACGTTGCGGGTGATGAGCTCGCGGTAGAGCGAACAGGCCAGACGGCGCGGCGTGACGCCGATCATCTCGGCGGGATTCCAGTCCGGCATGACGCCGAATATGGCAGCATCACCAAAGATGCCGGGCTTCCGGGCCATGCGTTCGCACAGAAAGCGGCTAACAAAGGCAATGTTGGCGCGCACCCGGGGATCGGCGTCAGGAATCCAGCCATTCTGCGTGCAGATGGGGCGCACCTGCAGCACGTGCAGTGTCGAGGCCGCATCCATGCAGAATTCGATGTCCAGGGCGTCCCGGCCGGTCAGGGATTCAATGCGTCGGGCCAGCTCCACAATGCGCAGCAGGCGCGGGGAATCGAAATCCTCCGGTTTCGCGTCACGGAACACGTACACCGTCTTGGAGGCACCCTGCCCGCCGGTGACGGAATCGGTCCTGCCGCTGTCGTCATAGTTGACCACGTAGTAGGGCGCGCCGTCCGCCACGGCGCGGGTCATGATGACGCCGCTGAGCGCGATGTCGCGCAGCATGGGCTGCACAAGCACCTGCTCGGCCGCATCCGCCGTTCCGTAGGAGGCGATGACCTGCTCCACGGCTGCGGCGAAGGTCTCCAGCGTGACGTCCAGCACGGAGGTGAAGGCCCCGGCCCCGGAACTCTCCTGACTGTCCTCCATGGAGCAGGAGGAGCGCACGGCGAAGGCGGACGAGCGGCACTGCCTGCCAAAGCCGTCCAGCCGGGATGCTATTTCGCGGGGCTGCGAGCGCCATTCCCCCACCGTAAAACAGATGAGCGGGGGGATGTGGAGCTCTTCATGCCCCTGCAGGCAGGCGAGCGTCTCCGCCTTGGTGTGGAAGAGGTGAGGAGCACAGTCTCTCTCTCTCTCTCTCTGGATGTTATTTTTCATAGTTCGTTGCCCATTGAAGTTGTTAATTGACTTTCAATAACCTAAAGGTTGAAAGAAATGCAAATGGCAGGAGGGCCTTGCCGAGGGACGGAAAGTCGAACGCCTGGGCATGGTTTCTAACATGATCCACGCGGGTTTTTCCGTGGAACAGATCAGCGTTGCGCTTGGGCTCTCCATGGAAGATACACAAGAGCTGTTGACGCGTGTCCAGTAGTCACGATCCCCGCGATAACATGGCATCGCGGCCTGCATAAAGCGCACACGTGCTTTCCGTGGTGACGGCCGACAAGCGGCAGGCGCCGGCGCACAGAATCCCGCACGGGCAGAGGGCGGCATGAGGCTAGGCCCGGAACTCTTCCCCGCTTGGGGAAGCGTGTCTTTTTCAACAATAGCCATACCAGTTGCCATTTTGGGTTTTCCAAACGGGCCGCAAGGCAGCGGAACTCGCGCCGCAGTAACACTTATCTAATTAGTCGAGCCTTAAAAAATCTGCTCAGACGAATTCATATTGTAAGTCTTTCCTAGTCACACGGACTGCTAAAAGGCTACAAATGACAAAAAACATCTTTTGAATCACAGCCCGCATCCATTTCCTGAAGTTGAAGG
>SUVB01000016.1 GCA_015062205.1 Desulfovibrio desulfuricans | reverse complement strand
GGGGCTGGACAAGGCCCGCAACCTGGAAATCCAGGCGTGGAACAGCAACGCCAACGCGCAGGGCTACGCCTGGGCGGCGGACAACGTGAGCAGCGGCAACAACGGCCTTGCCACGGCGGGGACGATTCTGGGCGGCATCGGGAAGGCGGGGAGCATGTTCGGCTCCAACCTGTGGGGCGGCGGGGGCGCGGCAGGCACAACGGCAAGGCACCCCAAGAATACGTTTTTCGGGAGGTAGGCCGTGAACAACGCATTCCGTGTTCCCCTCCGCGCCCAGGGCGGCATGCCGGAGTACCGTTCCCAGACCATCGGCCCGGAAGCCGGGGCCAATGTCTCCGCCCGCTATGACGACCGTGCGGCGGGCATTGTGCTGGCCCAGGCCAGCCGCAACGCGCAGGCCGACGCCAACGGCTGGAAGCAGTTCAACGAGGGTTTGCAGGCCTTCCTGCACTCCGGCAACAAGCTCTACAACGAGTACCGGGACAAAACGTCAAAAGCGTACATTCAGGAATCCCTGTTGCGCGCTCGCGAGGAAATGGAAGCCTGGCGCACGGAATACGACAAGACGCACAAGGGACAGTCCGGCTTGCAGGCCGCCGCTGACTATCAACAGCAGTGGGCGAAAATCAGCGAAGCCCACATGAAGGGCCTGCGCGACCAGGGCGTCTCCGGCCCCTATGAGCAGCTTGCCAACCTGCACCTGCGGGAAAACGGCCTGCACTACAACAGCCAGGGCGTGCAGTTCCAGCAGCAGCAGGACAAGGCGTGGAACACCAGCATCTATGAGGGCCAGAAGGACGAGATGGTGCGCGCCGTGCAGAACGACCCGGACAACGCCGCGTGGCACGGCTTTCTGAAAAGCGGCGTCCTTGATGCGTACCGCCGCCTGCACCCCGGCGAGGACACGTCAAAGCTGGAACACGAGCTGGACAACCTCATTGCCACAAACCGCATTGACACAAAGATAGCGGCAAAGGACTTCGAGGGCGCTGAGCGTGATCTGGCCGTGTACGGCAACGCGGGCGGCCTCAACGGCGTGCCGACGCATACCGGGCAGGCCCGTGTGCTGGCGAAATACGAGTCCGGCACGCAGGGCAGCATGCACGTGTCCTACGGCCTGCCGCGCACAGACGGCGTGGATGTGGGCAAGTATTCCTTCATCACCAAGGGCGGCAACGGCGGTTCCGTGGGCGAGTTCATCCGCTGGGCAGGCCAGCAGGGCGGCATCGGCAAAGAGCTCTATGACAAGATGCACGCCCTCACAGGCGGGGACTGGAACGCGCTGGACAGCAGGGAATTCTGGAAGTCCAAGGGCGGCCAGGCCGCATGGCAGGCGCTTGTCAAGTCCGACCCCGCAGCCTTTGAACAGCTGGAGGACGGCTTCTGGCTGCCCCGTTTGAATTCGCAGATAGGCAAACTGCGGCCGGAAGTGCAGGAGGCCATCCGCAACGACCAAACGGGCGCGCTGCGCGAAATGGCGCTGTCCACCATCAATCAGCACAAGACGGCGCTCAGGATTCTCAATGACAACTTTGACGCTGACCCGGAAACCTTCGTCAAAAACGTGTACAAGGACAGGAGCAGCCCGTCCCGCTTCGCAGCCACGGGGGATGCGGGCATCGGCGCGCGTCGCATGCGCGGCGAAGTGCGGGACGTTCTGGCTATCCTGCACGGCGGCGCACAGCAGAATGACGCCGCCGGCCGGCAGCCGGAGGGGCAGCAGCCCGGCCGCGCGGGCGCGGGCTGGCTCACCCCGTCGGACATGTTGAGAATCCGTCATCAGTTGGACGCGGCCCGCGAGCTTCAGCGCAAAGAACAGGCCGACGCCACGGCCCAGCATATCGTCAGCGTGACAGCCTCATTCCCCCCGGCCCAGCAAGAGGCGGAAGCGTACAGGCTGATGGAAGCCCTGCCGCCCGATGTTCGGGCCAAAGTCAAACCTCTGGTGGACGGCGGCCTGAAGTTCCGCAAGGACGCCCTGGATGCGCAGTACGGGGCGAACATGGCGGAGGCTCTTGAGCTGTTCCCCAAAATGGCCCCTGCGGAACGGGAACAGAGCATTGATGCCATGGAGCGCGGGAAGAAGATTTCCCCGGAAATGGCGGACAAGCTGCGCACTTGGAACAACAAGGAAGCCAGCAAGATAACCCCGGAACGGCAGAAGACCTTTGACAATCTTCTGGCGTCCATGAATCGCCGGATTGCCCTGGGCGTGAAGGATGCCCTGACGGACACAAGCGAGATAGACCGCGAGTTCGCACGGGGGAACCTGACGCAAAAGCAGCGCGAGGAATTGGTGAAGATTCAGCGCAACTCCGGGGCGCTGAAGAATTTTGACAAGCCGCATTTGGATTCCCTGTACCAGAAGATAATCGGCAAGAAAGACGTGGAAATGCCCGGAGAAATGTATTCCCGTCTGTTCCGAATGGCCATGGATGCAGGCAAGCCGCTGGATGACGACGCCATTCAGACGCTTATCGCACGGGAATTGACGTCCGTCACCACGCCGGGGCGCTTCTGGGGGACAAATGAAATCCCCCTCTGGGAAGCGGAAAGCAGCGAGGCGGGAAGCAACAAGGCAAAAGTTATCGGCATCCCCGTGCCGCAGCACCTTGAGCAGTACGTCACGGATGAAATGCGGGCGCGGGGATTCACCGAAGCACAGATGAACGACCAGAAGACCCGTGAGCAGTTCTACGCCAACACCTTTTACGGACGGAAATAGCCATGCCCCTTGACGTGCCCACCAATGAAGAATTGCTCCTGCGGAACGCCGCAACCGACGCACAGGCCGCCGACAATCCGGCATCCGACGCCCGGCCCTCCGGCCCTGTCACGGCCCCCGGCGAGGCTGTTTTGCCCGGCAACATCAGCGCGCCGGAGGGCATCGGCCCCGCCGTGCCGCTGGATAACGGGGACGACGCCTTTACCCTTGTTCCGGCCATGGACGAACTGGGCCGCGTCCTGTCCAGGCAGCAGGCGGCGGAACGCTACGCCGTCACAGGTGAAAACTACGGACTGTTTGAAACGGAGCAGCGGGCGCGGGAATTTCAGGAACAGCACACCTCTCCGGACGCGCGGGAGAAAATGCGCGCTGCGCTCCTGTTGTCGCGTGGCATATCCCCGGATGAAATCGCCAGGGACAAGGCCATGGCCAAGCGGCTGGGCATCCCGTTCGGGGCGGTGCGCTACAACCGGGCCGGGGCCCAAGACGAAACGGACGCCCGGCAGATTGAGCAGTACGAGGGCCTGGTTGACTACGCTTCCCGGTCAGAAGCCCATGCCGCCATTGTGCGCGGCGACGCCGGGCCGCTCTCGCATGTCGCCATGGAAGTGGCTGCGTATGACGCAGCGAACACCCCGGCGGCCATACGCGCACGGAACCGGCAGGCCATTGAACAGGCAGGAATCAGCGGCGAAGTGCGGGCAACACGGCCCTTTTTGTCCACGGAAGGACAAAGCGAGGCATGGCGAAAAGGTGATGTTCAGCGGCGCATGGCGGCGCTTGGCAACCGCTGGGCTGCGGGTGAGGACATTGAAGCGGAGGAAAAGGCTCTTGCGGAAGAACAGGCTTTGCTTGAGCAGCAGGGAAAGGTCGCAACGACGGCGCTGCTCGACAAACTCCCCGGCCTGAACGCCGCGATTGAGCAAGGCCCCACGAATATCCCCATAATGCTGAAATCCACCACGGCAGCCTTGATGGCGGCCACGGGCGCATTCCTTCTGGGCGGCGCGGAAACGGCGGCCACGGGCGGCCTTGCCGCGCCTGCCGTGCCTCCGCAAGTGTGGGCGGCAGCCAGAGCCGCCTACCTTGGGATAACCGCCAAGGAAACCTACAACGTGGAGCGCGGCGCGGAAATCATGGCAATGCGCCAGCTTCGGGATGCCGACGGGAACCCGTTGCCGCGCGACGTGATTCTTGCCGCGTCTTCCATCTATGCCACGCTTTCGGCAGCCACGGAGGTGGGCGGCGAGGCCGTGTTCCTTTCCATGCTGAGGCCGCTGGGCATCGGCGCTGGCGCGGCAAAGCCCGCAATCAAGGGGGCCGTTGAGCGCGCGGCGAAGGACAAGAGCCTTTGGAAAGCGCTGCTTGATGTGGGAGCGCGCATCGGCATTACCGCTGGGGCGGAGGGCGTCACCGAAGGCGCGCAGGAAGGACAGGCCATACTTGCGGAGAGCGCAGCCGGGGCCGCCGCCAATGCGCGCGGGGCAAAGTTTGACACGTCCATCCTCACCCCGGAGAACGCCAAGCGCGTTCAGGAATCCGTTGAGGCGGGCATTGCCGGGGGGTTCTGGCAGGGCGGCGGGCCTGTCATTGTTTCCGGCGTCATGCAGGGCATGAGTGCGCGGGCGGCCCGTAAATTCGCTGATGACCAAAATCGGCTTCACGCTTCCATAGAACGGACGAAAACACGCCAGCGCGACCCGGAAGCCATGGGCGAGATTTTGGAAGCCCTGTCGCCCGTTATGCAGGAGGAAGTGACCCTGCCGATGGACGCTGCGGTGGAGCTTCACCAGCAGGGCATGGACATTCTGACCCCCTTGGGCATCAGCCGGGAGAGCGCGGAGAAGGCCGCAGCCTTGGGGCAGTCCGTATCCGTGAAGCTGGGCAGCCTGCACACGATGCTTGACGCCAGGCAATTTCAGGCCGCAGCGGAAATCATGCGCCGGGATGACGCTGCGGCGTCTGCTGCGGAATACGGCGAAGCCGACGCCACAATGGACAAGATGTTGCGGCAGGCGCTTGAAGACGGTGCCGCAGCAGAAGATGTGCGTAACGGCACGGCAACCCTCACCCCGGAACAGAAGGCGGAGCTTGAAAACGTCCATCAGGACTTCCGCAGCCAAATGGCGGAGGCAATCAAGTCCGTTCCCGGCCTCGCCAACCAGGTGCAGATTCAGGCGGGCATGGAGCCGTATGTTGATGCCCTGCTGAACCTCTGGCGGCGGCGGGCTGTTGTCGCCGCCCGGCGCACAGGCGAGAACCCTGCGGACATTTATCGGCGCACGGCCCTGCATGGTGCGCAGCTTTTGAAGAAGCAACTGCGCAGGGCCACGCCGGAACAGCAGATTGAGGACGACCTTGCCGCCCCTGCGGAGACCCCTGCGGCCCCCGTCATATCCACGCCGGAAGCGGCGGCCGCCCAGCCCCTTGCCCCTGAAGCCCCGGCCATGCAGACGCCGGAACAGGAGGAGGCCGCTGCGGCCCCTGCCGTCCCTGTGCGGCAGGCCAAGGGCGCGGATACCGCCCTTGTCACATCCACGGGCGACACCCCGGCCCGCTTTGAGGTGTGGGAACTGGCTGACCTGATACCCTCGCATGACCCGTCCGCACAGTTTGCCCGGCGCGCCGACTACCCGGCGGACGTGCAGGAGCGCCCCTACCATAGTGACCCCGGCGAACAGGACAAGGTGCGGCGCAACGCCGCAGCCCTCGACCCCCGCTATCTGGTGAACACCAACCCGGACGCCATGAGCGGCCCGCCCGTCATTACTGCGGACGGCGTTGTGCTGGGCGGCAATTCCCGCACCATGTCCGTGCAAATGGCGTATGGCAGCTATCCCGAACGCGCCCAAGGCTATAAAGACGCGCTTGCGAAGCAGGCCGCAGCCTTCGGCCTTGACCCGGCCCAGGTGGTCGCCATGCAGCAGCCTGTGCTTGTGCGCGTCGTGCAGACGCCCATGACCCGGCTGGAAATGGCCCAGGCATCCCGCCGCTATAATGAAGTAACCACGCAGGCTTTGCAGGCGGAAGCGGAGGGCGTGAGCAAGAGCAAGCTGCTCACCGCAGAAACCATGGCCGCCCTGGCAGAGAGGATGCAGGAATACGGAACGCTGCGGGAGTTTTTCGACGCCGCAGCCAGCCGTGAATTTGTGCAGCGCCTTATGGATGACGGCGTTATCGAGCGGACGCAGGCCAGCCGCCTGACGGAATCCGACGGGCGTTTGAACGCGGAGGGCAAGACGCTGGCGGAGAACGCCCTGCGCGGCGTCATCGTGCAAGACTATGACGTTATCCGCAACGCTCCGGACAGCGCCCTGAACAAGATTGACCGCGCCATTCCCTACCTTGCCCAGCTCAAGGCGCGGGGCGAGGGCTGGGATATGTCCGGCGTGGTGACGGAAGCCCTGCGCATCCTGGGCACGGCCAAGAACGAGAATCAGGACGTGGCCGTGTTCCTTGGGCAAGGCAGCCTGCTTCAAAGCCGCGAGGCGGTGCGCCCTGCGGTGCAGGCTATGGCCCTCACCCTTGACCGGGCCACACAGAAGGAAGTTGCCCTGCGGTTCGCCTGCATGGCCCATGATGCCCAGCAGCGGAACAAGGGCCAGGGGCTTTTGGGCGTGGCCGAAGACGCCAACACCCCGGCAAAGTCCTTCATCAATGCGTTTCTGCGCACAGTTGCCGCCGTGGGCGGCGTCCCGGTTACGGAGTACAACCCGGCCAGGAACGCCCGCCATGCAGCCATTGCCTACGCCTGGAAGAACGGCGGGCGTGGCCACACGGTTGCCGAAGCACTGAACCGCATCGTGAAGGCCGTCACGGACAAGAAGGCTGCCAAGGAGGTGCGGGAACAGGCCCGCGAGATTCAAGGCCAGTTGGCCGGGATGGACGGCAGCGTAATCGTGCAGGAGCCGAAGCTGGGGAGCTTTTTCAGCTACAAGCCGGGGCAAACGCTGTTCCAGTTCATCGGCCAGCAGGGCGCGGCAGCCCTTGACGCGGCTGAAGAAGTGGCCTTGCGGATGGATAACCTTGCCGTGGCGCGTGACATGGAATCCGCAGGCAAGGACGCGAAGGCCATTCTGTACGCGACGGGCTGGCAGCGTGGCGCAGACATGAAATGGCGGTACGAGCTGGACGACAGCGGCATCCGTTTTTCCAAGTCGGCAGACATGCTGCGTGTAGGGCAGAATAAAGAATATGCACGCTATAAAGAACTTGCTGACAATATCAACAACCTGTCCGAACAGGGATGGCAGGAATACAGCAATCTTGATGACACCTGGGGCGAGCTGGAGCGACGTGATCAAAACAATTTTATGGAGCACGGGGCCAAGCTCGAAGAAGTGATAGAGGCCCCGGAACTGTTTAAGGCATATCCAGAACTGCGTGACGTGCATGTGATTTTCATGCGCCCGTCAACTATGGAGGGATACCTAGGACTTTGGAACAGGGTAGGAAAAACAATAAAGCTGAATAAAAAACTTTTAGATTCTGCTGTCGGTCAAGAAAATAAAATAAAAAAAGTATTGCTGCATGAAATACAGCATGCAATACAAGAAAATGAAGGCTTTGAACGTGGCGGAAACGCAGCGCTATTTGAGCATGTCGTCAGCGAATTCAATGACGAGATCAAATTCCTGCGCAATAACCTGGCACAACTTGAGAAATGGAGCGGCATCAAAGATTTTGTAAGCGAAAGCATGCGGGCTGTCGTCGCCGGCGAAAAGAAATTTGCCGATCACTGGCGCGATCTGGATGAATTCAAAAAGACTAATCCGGACTACCTCGACAATGTTGATGCAATAAAGCGTGTTGAGAAAGAAATAAGCGACGCCATCGACGTGTTCAAGGCCGAGCATGGCAACGCCATGACTGCTGATGAAATGTATCGCCATCTCATGGGCGAAGTGGAGGCCCGCAATACGGAAGCCCGCATGAACATGAGCGCCGCCGAACGCCTTGCCTCCCTGGCCACGGAAACCGAGGACGTGGCGCGCGAGGACCAGATCATCCTGCGCGAGGGGCTGGAAGCCGGGGCGGCCATGAGCGCTGAAGGCACAAACGCCTTTGGCGTTCCGCTCTCCCGCGTCACCCGCATTGAAGGCGACGTGACCCCTGCTGACGTTGAAGCGGCCCTGCTGGAACTGGCTGGCCGGGACTTGCCCAACGACATAGAGGGCATCACGGCGCAGGTGAACGGCAACCAGCGGCGCAAGTTGAACAGCCAGCCCGCAGCAAAGAAGTCCATGGAAAATGGTTTCACGCGGTCAGAACACCGTGGAATCGCCGCGAAGATTGCCGAAGCGTGGCGCTGGGCCGCTGAAGCGCAGCGCGGCGGTGACGCCAAAAGCGGCAAGCCGGACTTGACGATACGGCGCTTCGTTTCCGCCCTGAACGTCAACGGCAGGGACGTGTTCGCCTGGATAACGGTGAAGGATAGCGACAAGGGGGCGCGCATCTACTCCGTAGAGCTTATGCAAAATGAAAAGCTTCGGGACAAGGTAGGCGGCGGAGCCGGCAAGATGCCGACTGCGGACGCCCTCCACCGAAGCTTTGATGAAATCATAAAGCGCCTGAACGCACCTGTCAACGGGGCCATGCCCGGCCAAAGGGACAGCCTGCGCAGCGGTTCCCCGGCGGGGGCGCGCGGCTCCGTGACCCGGCGGGGCGGGAATTAGTCGAGCCTTAAAAAATCTGCTCAGACGAATTCATATTGTAAGTCTTTCCTAGTCACACGGACTGCTAAAAGGCTACAAATGACAAAAAACATCTTTTGAATCACAGCCCGCATCCATTTCCTGAAGTTGAAGGC
>SUVB01000015.1 GCA_015062205.1 Desulfovibrio desulfuricans | reverse complement strand
ACTGGTTGGGACGTTTTCGCAGACGGACGCAAATTGTCACCCGGTCTTTGGATATGTTGAACAAAAGCATTGCGTTATTTCAGCGATTCCGCGTGAATGGGAGTATAAATGAACTTTTATCATTGATAAGGTGAAAGTCTCGGCGCAGCGCCACCTTGCCTTTGCCAGCGCATGAGGGCATACTGTGAAACCGCATTTCATGCTCGGCCATATAACGCAAGGCACAAGGAATACTGTCATGGCTACCCTCCTGCAATCATCGCGCCGCCGCAAACCCCTGTGGCGGGAATACGGCGAGGCGCTGTTCGTCGCGCTTGTTCTGGCTCTGGTCATACGCACCTTTGTGATTCAGGCTTTCAAGATTCCTTCGGAATCCATGCTGAACACCCTGCTGGTGGGGGACCATCTGCTGGCCAGCAAGTTCGCCTACGGCGTCAAAATCCCCTTCTCGCACGTCTATATCTGGCAGGGGAAAGACCCGCAGCGCGGCGACATCATCATTTTTGAATACCCCAATGACCCCAGCACGGACTTCATCAAGCGCGTCATCGGCGTGCCCGGCGACATCATTGAAGTGCGCAACAAACAGCTCTACCGCAACGGCGAGCCCGTCAAGGAAGAGTACATCCGCTTTACCGAGCCGGACCGCATCCAGCCCATACGCGACAACTTCGGCCCGGTCACCGTGCCGAAGGACAAGTATTTCGTCATGGGCGACAACCGCGACAATTCCATGGATTCGCGTTTCTGGGGCTTTGTGAGCCGCAGCGCCGTCCGTGCCAAGGCCTGGCGCATCTACTGGTCGTGGGGAGGGTTTGACGACATCCGGTGGAAGCGCATCGGCCGCGCTGTGGAATAAGCCCGCGTATGGCGACAGGCGTGGTTGTCCGACTGTACAGCGGCGGGGTGGAGGGCGTGGACGCCTACCCCGTGGAACTGGAAGTGGACTACATGCGGCAGGGTCTGCCGGGCTTCACCATGGTGGGCCTGGCCGAGGCGGCCGTGCGCGAGGCCAAGGATCGTGTGTTTGCCGCCCTACGGGCCTGCGGTTTCCGTCTGCCGCCCGCCCGCATCACAGTCAATCTTGCTCCGGCCTGGCGGCGCAAGAACGGCGCCGGTTTTGACCTGCCCCTGGCTGTGGGCCTGCTGGCGGCGGCGGGCATCATTCCCGTGGAGCGGCTGCGGGGGCTGTACCTTACCGGCGAGCTTTCGCTCACCGGCGCGCTGCGCCCCGTCAGCGGCGTGCTGCCGATGGCCCTGCTGGCCAGGGAACAGCATGCGGCGGGCCTGGTGGTCCCTCCCGGCAATGGGGCGGAAGCCGTCATGGCGCGGGGACTCAGCGTCTACGCGCCGGAAAATCTTGCGCGCTGCGCGGCCTTTCTGGCCGGGGCCGAGCCCCTTGCCCCCCTGGAACCCGCGGAGACGGCTGCGGCTGTCGCGCCGGCGGCGATGGTGGACTTTGCCGAAGTCAAGGGGCAGGAGGCCGCCAAGCGCGCGCTGGAGGTGGCGGCGGCCGGAGGGCACAATGTGCTGCTCATAGGGCCGCCGGGCAGCGGCAAGACCATGCTGGCCCGCCGCCTGCCCACCATCCTGCCGCCCCTTGATTTTGAGGAATCCCTGGAAGTCACCAAGATTTACAGCGTGGCGGGCAAGCTGCCGTCCGGGGGAGGGCTTGTGCGCATGCGCCCCTTCCGCGCCCCGCATCACACGATTTCGGACGTGGCCCTGGTGGGCGGAGGAAGCTTCCCCCACCCGGGAGAAATCAGTTTCGCCCATCGGGGCGTACTCTTTCTGGACGAACTGCCGGAATTTCGCAAGTCCGCGCTGGAAGCCCTTCGGCAGCCGCTGGAAGGCGGGGCGGCCGTCATCGCCAGGGCGGCGCACAGCGTGACCTTTCCCGCCGCCTGCATGCTGGTGGCGGCCATGAATCCCTGCCCCTGCGGGTATTACGGCGACCCGACGCACGAATGCAGCTGCAGGCCGGAGCAACGCGCCCGCTATCGCGCCAAGCTCTCCGGTCCCCTGCTGGACCGTATCGATGTGCATGTGGAAGTGCCCGCCGTATCCTATGCGGATTTCCGCGCCGAGGGCGGCGGGGCGGGTTCGGCCGCCATGCGGGAGCGCGTGCTGGCGGCCCGCGCTGTGCAGCGCCGTCGTTACGGGCCCGACGGCCCACGCTGCAATGCGGAGCTTTCCGGCGCGCTGCTGGAACAACATTGTGCCCTGGATGCGCAGGGCCATGCACTCATGGAGGCGGCCGTCGAGCGTCTGGCGCTTTCCGCCCGGGCCTGCGCCCGCGTACTGCGCATGGCCCGCACCATCGCAGACCTGGAGGACGCCTCCGCCATTGCGCCGCAGCATCTGGCCGAGGCCGTGGCCCTGCGCGTGCTGGACAGGGGCGAATAGCGCCGCCTCCTTCCAGCAAGGCAGAACGCCGATGGGCGCCAGGCGGCGACTGCAGTCATGGCGCGGCGGCAACTCAGCCCGCGTTGCGCGGGGCACGGCGCAACGCCTGACCCGAGTTGTCGCGCTGCCCGCGTGACGCCCGGGCGTTGCCTTTCTTTTTTCCTCTGTTCTTCTGCTTGAGCTGCGGCTTGTGGCGGTGTTTGCCCTTGGCGCGGCTGACCTTGCGGTCGCCGCCGTACCCGGCGTACATGCTGCGGGCTTCGCGGGCGGTCAGGTGGATGTCGGGGTGGTAGTTTTCACGCGGCAGGGCATCCAGCGCGCTGTTCACAGAGGGGGCCGCGCCCTCGCAGACCTGAAAGCCCGCGTCCAGCAGGCGGAACGCCTCAACGCTGCGCATTTCCGAGTCGGGCGCGCCCAGGATGACCGCCAGCAGGCGCTTTTTTCCCCTGCCCGCCGTAAAGATGAGATTGTAGCCGGAAGCCCGCACCCAGCCCGTTTTCAGGCCGTCCGCGCCGGGGTACTGCCCCAGCAGCGGGTTCTTGTTCCAGGTCAGCCGCCCGTGGTGGTTCAGCACATGGGTATTGTGGTAGCGCAGGGCGTTGGGGTGGGCGCGCAGGTAGGCACGCGCCAGGGTCAGCATGTCGCGCGCGGTGGTGCGCTGCCCGGCGGCGGGCAGGCCGTGGGGATTGAGAAAATACGTGCCGCGCATGCCCAGAATGCGGGCCTTGGCATTCATCATGTTCACAAAGGCGGGCACGGAACCGCCCACCAGCTCGGCCACGGCCACGCTGGCGTCATTGCCCGACGAGACGGCCATGCCCGTGAGCAGCTGCTCCAGCGTGACCCTTTCGCGTTCGCGCAGGCCCATGCGCGAACCGCCGGTTCTGGCGGCCTCGCGGCTCACGGCGGTGGAGGATTGCAGGCTGAGCAGACCGGTGCGCAACTGGTCCATGGCCAGAAACATGGACATGACCTTGGTCAGGGAGGCGGGGGGGATGAGCTGGTCGGCGTTCTGCTCAAAGAGGATGGCTTCGTTGTCAAGGTCAAAGAGAATGGCGGAACAGACGCCCAGAGCGCCTTCGGGCGGCACAGCGGGCGCAGCGCGGCAGACGCCGGGCGCGAAGGCGGCGAAACAGAGCGCTGCCAACAGGATGAACGCCGCAGAATGGCGGGTGTTTGGCATGCACAGTCCTCATGGCGGGCATGGGCCCGAAAACGCCGCGGCAGCGTTTTTGTGCCGCTGCGTGCGTGCAACGCGGTTGAAAAAGATTCTAAAAAATCCCTAGAAAATTGCGGCTGCCCCATTTTGTACGCGAGAAGGCCGTGCATGGCAAGCGCGGCGCTGCCGCTTTTTGCAGGGCCGGCGGCCCTGGAGACTATTCTTCCATGCGGAAGTCCACACGGATCTTGAACAGGCGCGTGGCCGGAAGGTTGAGGATGGCGATGCCCGTATCCGCCGTGATGGCGTTCAGCGTGTCCCGGGCCTCCTCACGGGAGGGGCTGATGAGCGTGAACCAGATGTTGTAGGCGTGTTCGCGCAGATAGTTGTGCGTCACGCCGGGGCAGGCGTTGACCCGCTCCACAAAGGCGTCCAGCCGGTCTTCCGGTACCTTGGCCGCGCAGAGCGTGGAGACAAAACCCAGCTTGGCCGACTGGAAGTTGGCCCCCAGGCGGCGTATGACGCGGCGCGCCTTGAGGTCGCGCACGCGCGCGAGAGCTTCCTCTTCGGGGATGCCCAGCTGTTCGCCCAGAACTGCATAGGGACGCGGCACGAGGGGAAAGCCGGTCTGGATGATGTCCAGCAGTTTCCTGTCCAGGCTGTCGAGGGCGGCATCTGCAGACGCGGCCGGTGAAGGCGCTGCCGTGCCCTTTGCGTCGCCGGGCCGTATGCCGTTCATGGCTGTTCTCCCTGTGCGCGGCGCAGTTTGCCCGGAATATGGGAGCACAGCGGTTCCTCGCCCATGTGGTCGCCGTGCATGCTGTAGGCGCGGGCGCGGCAGCCGCCGCAGACCTTGTGGTATTCGCACACGCCG
This sequence comes from Desulfovibrio desulfuricans, assembly GCA_015062205.1. GTDB lineage: Bacteria > Desulfobacterota > Desulfovibrionia > Desulfovibrionales > Desulfovibrionaceae > Desulfovibrio > Desulfovibrio desulfuricans_D. The sequence continues at coordinate 107,151 of SUVB01000015.1, read as the reverse complement.
CATTTGCCCTTGTAGCAGGACTGGGTGCGGAACTGCCTGAAATACTCGCTCTCGCGCCAGATTTGGGGAAAGGGCGTTTCACGCACATTGCCGCAGTTGAGTTCCAGATAGCCGCAGGGTTGCACCTGCCCCACATGGCTGATGAAGCAGAAGCCCGTGCCGCCCAGGCAGCCGCGCGTGAGCGCGTCCATGCCGAAGTTGTCCGGCGTGACGGGAAGGCCCTCTTCACGCGCGCGCTGGCGCATGATGCGGTAGTAGTGCGGCGCGCAGGTGGCCTTGAGGTGCATGCGCGTGCTCTTGCGGAAATCGTAGAGCCAGTGCAGCACTTCCTCGTATTCCCCTGCCGAGATGACCTGGTCGGCCAGACCGGCGGCGCGGCCCATGGGCACGAGCAGAAAGATGTGCCAGGCCGCCGCGCCCAGACGCTCGCACAGCTCGAAAATCCTCCTGAAACTGCCGAGATTGTTGCGCGTGACCGTGGTGTTGATCTGAAAGGGCACGCCCGCGTCTTTCAGGCAGCCGATGCCGCGCAGCGAGGCGTCAAACGCGCCGGGCACGCCCCGGAAGCTGTCGTGGCTCGCCGCGTCCGGGCCGTCAATGGAGATGGAGCAGCGGTTGACCCCGGCTTCGCGAATCTTCCGCGCCGTCTCCGGCGTGATCAGCGTGCCGTTGGGCGAAAAGGCGCAGATGAGCCCCTTGGCGTGGGCGTAGGCCACCAGCTCGTACACATCGGCCCGCATCATGGGGTCGCCGCCCGTAAAGATGATGATGGGGCTGCCCACCTGTGGGAAGGTGTCGATGAGGGCGCGGGCCTCCTCTGTGGAGAGCTCGCCGGGGTAGGGCTCGGGGTGGGCCTCGGCGCGGCAGTGCTTGCAGGCCAGGTTGCAGGAGCGCGTCACCTCCCAGGCGATGAGTCGGCAGGCCGGGCTGCCGTCTTTCAGCGTGCGGACAGGCGCAGCCATGCCGCCGGGCTGTCCGCCCATGCCGGGATGGTCGGCATGCCCTGTGCCGCCCGGGTGCCCGCCGTGGTCGCTTCCGTGCCCGTTCATCAGCGCACCAGACCTTCGCGCAACAGCGTTTCGGCGAAATAGGTGATGATCATGTCCGCGCCCGCGCGCTTGAGGCCCAGCAGGCTCTCCAGCATGACGGCGCGCTCGTCGATCCAGCCGTTGAGTCCGGCCGCGCGGATCATGGCATATTCGCCGCTGACCTGATAGGCGCACAGGGGAACGTGCACATGCTCGCGCACCGTGCGCAAAATGTCGCTGTACGGTCCGGCGGGCTTGACGATGAGGGCGTCCGCGCCCTCGTCCAGATCGGCCAGGGCCTCGCTGAGCGCCTCGCGGGCGTTGCCGGGGTCCATCTGATAGCTCTTGCGGTCGCCGCAGGCCGGGGCGCTCTCCGCCGCGTCGCGGAAGGGCCCGTAAAAGGCCGAGGCGTACTTGACCGCGTAGGACATGACGGGCGTCTGCGTGAGGCCCGCCGCGTCCAGCGCCTCGCGGATGGCGGCCACGCGGCCGTCCATCATGTCCGAGGGGGCCACCATGTCGGCTCCGGCCTGCGCCTGGCTGACAGCGGTTCTGGCCAGCAGGGGCAGGGTTTCGTCGTTGAGCACGCGGCCTTCGGGCGTGAGGATGCCGCAGTGCCCGTGGCTCATGTATTCGCACAGACAGACGTCAGTGATGATTACGAGTTCCGGCCAGCGGCGTTTCAGCTTTCTGACGGCCTTCTGCACAATGCCGTCTTCGGCCCACGCCCCGGAGGCCTGCTCGTCCTTGGCCGCCGGGATACCGAACAGAATGCAACTCTGCAGCCCCATGTCCACGGCAGCGGCCAGCCGTTCGGCAAGGGCGTCCAGGCCGAGCTGGCACTGCCCCGGCATGGAGGGGATTTCCTTGTGCAGGGCGGGGTCGCCCTCCACCACAAAGTAGGGCATGATCAGGTCTTCACGCAGCAGTGGGGCGGTTTCCCGCACCAGGGAACGCAGTTCGGGGGTGGCGCGCAGACGGCGGCCGCGGTGAAAATTTTTCATGCATGCTCTCCATGCGCAGAAACGCCGCTGCGGGCGCTTTTGCGTCAGTATGGGCGTCGGGGAAGGGGCACATCCCCGACGGGGTTCGGGGCGTCGCCGCGGCGGCGCGGGCGCAGCCCGCACAATAGCGTCTAGTTGAGCCCGATTTCCTCGTCGGTCAGATAACAGGCCGGATCCTGCGCCCATGCGTCGCCGTAGTAGGCCTCGGCGCGGGCGCGGAAGTTGCCGCCGCAGATGTTGAGATAGCGACACCTGGCGCAGCGGCCGCCGACATGCCGCTTCTTGTCCTTGAGTTTGTGCAGCAGCTCGATGGCCGGGTCATCCCAAATTTCCGAGAAGGGGCGCTCCAGCACATTGCCGAAGACGTGCTGCCGCCAGAACTGGTCGGCGTGTACCTTGCCGTCCCAGGAAATGCAGCCGATGCCGCGCCCGGAGTTGTTGCCCTCGTTGTACTGCAAAAGCTCGAAAACTTCCTCGGCGCGTTTGGGGTCTTCCCGCTTGAGGCGCATCCACACATAGGGGCCGTCGGCGTGGTTGTCCACGGTGAGGATTTCTTTCGGGCATCCGGCGTCAAACAGGGCGCGCGTCTCGTCCATGATGAGGTCGAGCACGTTGCGGGTTTCCTGGTGGTCCAGGTCTTCCTTGATGAGTTCCGAGCCGCGCCCGGAGTAGACCAGATGGTAGAAACAGGCGCGGGGCACTTCCAGCTCCTTCAGCAGGCGGAAGATGCCGGGGATCTCAGCCACGTTGCGCTTGTTGATGGTGAAGCGCAGGCCGACCTTGAGGCCCTCGGCCTGACAGTTGGCGATGCCTTCCAGCGCTTTTTTGAACGCGCCCGGCACGGCGCGGAACTTGTCGTGCACCGCTTCCATGCCGTCCAGCGAAATGCCCACGTAGGAGAGCCCCACGGTCTTGAGTTCGCGCGCCCTTTCCTTGGTGATGAGGGTGCCGTTGGTGGAAATGACCGCGCGCATGCCCCTGGCCGTGGCGTGCCCGGCCAACTCCGCAAGATCCTTGCGGACCAGCGGCTCGCCGCCGGAAAAGAGCATGACCGGCGCGCCGTAGGCGGCCAGATCGTCGATCATGGCTTTGGCCTGCTGCGTGTTGATGTCGTCCGTGCCGTCCACATCCACGGCGTGGGCGTAGCAGTGCACGCAGCGCAGGTTGCAGCGCTGCGTCATGTTCCAGACGACCACGGGCTTTTTGTCCCGCGAGAATTGCAGCAGATGCGAGGGCAGTTTGCCCGATTCGCGCCCGTAGCGCAAAGCGTCCGAGGGTTCCACCTGGCCGCAGTACAGTTTGGAAATGCCTATCATGCGAGTTTGTCCTTGTCCGGCGGAGGGAGAATCAGTGGCCTTTGCCGGCGATGCAGGTATTCAGGGTCGCAAAGGCTTCGGCGATGCCCCCGGGTTTCGTGCCGCCCGCCTGGGCGAGGTCCGGCCTGCCGCCGCCGGAGCCGCCGCAGGGCGCGGCCACTTTTTTGATGAGGGCCGGGGCCGTGAACCTGTCGTGCAGGTCCCTGGAGACATAGAGCAGCAGCCCGACCCTGTCCCCTTCCGTCGTGGCTAGGCAGGCCACGGCATTGCTGTCCAGCCGGGAGCGCACATCGTCCATGATTTCGCGCAGGGCCTTGACGGGAACATTGTCCAGCCGGGAGGCCAGCACGCGCACGCCGTTGACTTCCCTGGCCTGAACGGCGAGGTCTGCCCCGGTGACAGGCGCGGCGGCGGCCTTTTCCGAAGCCTTGCGCAGTTTTTTCACCTCATTCTGCAGGGCGGCCACGCGTTCGGCCAGCTGGTCGGGCTTGGTCTTGAGCGCAGCGGCCAGGGAGTGCAGTTCCCCGCGCTGTTCCACGGCGCGGGCATAGGCGTTCCAGCCGGTGACGGCCTCAATGCGCCGCGTTCCCGCAGCCACGCCGCTCTCGGAAACAATGAGGAAGCCGCCCGCCTGCCCGGTGCGGCGCAAGTGCGTGCCGCCGCAGAGCTCCACGGATTCAGCCTTGCCCTTTTCCTCGGCGGAAACCGTGACCACGCGCACGATATTGCCGTATTTCTCGCCGAACAGGGCCATGGCCCCGGCGGCGCGGGCTTCGTCAACGGGCATTTCCTGCGTATCCACGGGCAGGTCGGCCAGGATGGCGCGGTTGACGTCGCGTTCCACGGCGGCCAGCTCTTCCGGCGTCATGGCCGCGATGTGCGAAAAGTCGAAGCGCAGGCGCTGCGCATCCACCAGCGAGCCCGCCTGATGCACATGCGTGCCCAGCACCCGGCGCAGGGCCGCGTGCAGCAGGTGCGTGCAGGTGTGGTTGCGCGCCGTGGACAGGCGCGCATCCGCATCCACGCGCAGCTCCGCCTCGTCGCCCTTGTGCAGTTCGCCGCTGGTCACCTCAATTTCGTGCACAAGGAGGGCGGGCAGGGGCTTGTGCGTGGTGAACACGCGCGCTGCGCCCGCAGGGGCGGTCACAATGCCCGTGTCGCCCGTCTGGCCGCCGCTCTCGCCGTAGAAGGGGGTTGCAGCCGTGACCAGAAAGCCCCGTTCCTCCTCGCCCAGATAGTCCGTCGGTTCGCCGTCGGCGTTCAGCAGGGCCGTGACGACGCTTTTTTCGGTGAGGCGCTCGTAGCCCGTAAAGGTCGTGGAAAGCCCTGCCTCCCTGAGCGGCCGGAAGGGGTCGGCCCCGTCCCCGGCCTGGCCCAGCAGACCGCCTTTTTTCTGGTGTTCGCGGGCGCGGCGGCGCTGTTCGGCCATGTGGCGCTCAAAGCCTGCCGCGTCGGCCGTGAAGCCGCGTTTTTCGGCCACATCGGTGACAATGTCCAGGGGGAAGCCGTAGGTGTCATACAGCCTGAAGCAGAAATCGCCGGGGATGACGGCTGTTCCGGCGGCCTTGAGCGAGGCCAGCTCCTCTTCCAGCAGGTCAAGGCCTTTTTGCAGGGTGAGGGAGAAGCGCTGTTCTTCCTCATGCACGGCGCGGTCGATGAAATCCGCGTGTTCCGTCAGTTCGGGATAGGCCTCGCCCATGACTTCCGTGACCTTGCGGGCCACCTTGTGCAAAAAGGGCTCATGCACGCCCATGAGCGTGGCAAAGCGCAGGGCGCGGCGGATGAGGCGGCGCAGCACATAGCCGCGGCTCTCGTTGGAAGGCAGCACGCCCCCGGCGATGAGGAAGGCCGCGGCGCGGGCATGGTCGGCTATGACGCGCAGGGCCGTGTCCACATCGTTGGTGTCGGGCGCGCTGAAGCTGTATGTTGCGCCTGCAAGACCGGCCGCGTACTGGATGATGTCCTGAAAAAGGTCGCAATCGAAGTTGGAGCGTTTGCCCTGCGCCACGGCGGCCATGCGTTCCAGGCCCATGCCCGTGTCGATGTTGGGGTGGGCCAGGAGGGTGCGGCTGCCGTCCGCGGCCTGATCGTACTGGGTGAAGACCAGGTTCCAGATTTCAAGGAAGCGGTCGCAGTCGCACTTGCCGATGCCGCAGTCCGGCCCGCAGGCCATGTCCTCGCCCTGGTCGATGTAGATTTCGGAACAGGGGCCGCAGGGGCCGGTATCGCCCATGGTCCAGAAGTTGTCCTTCTCGCCCATGCGCACGATGCGTTCCGGCGCAAGCCCGGCCACCTCGGCCCAGATGGCGGCGGCCTCGTCATCCTCGCGGAAGACGGTGACCCAGAGTTTGTCCTTGGGCAGCTCCAGTTCTTCCGTCACGAACTGCCAGGCCCAGGTGATGGCCTCGCGCTTGAAATAGTCGCCGAAGGAGAAGTTGCCCAGCATCTCGAAGAAGGTGTGGTGGCGCGCCGTGCGGCCCACGTTTTCGAGGTCGTTGTGCTTGCCCGAGACGCGCAGGCACTTCTGACAGGTGGCGGCGCGGTTGTAGCCGCGCTTCTCCTCGCCGAGGAAGCACTTCTTGAACTGCACCATGCCCGCGTTGGCAAACAGCAGCGTGGGATCGTTGGGGGGGATGATGGGACCGGACTCGACGACCTCGTGCTGCCGGCGGTGAAAAAACTCGAGATAGCGGCGGCGGATTTCTTTGGCGGTGAGCATGTGCAGGCTCCGTTGTACTGACTGCGCGGGTCGGGTTGCCGGTGTGGCGGCCCGGCCGGAACGGCGGATTTTTATTCGGTGTCGGGGTCCGTCCCTTCGTCCATGTCTTCGGCGCTGGGGACGAATTCCTGCGGGTGCAGGCCCAGGTATTCCTTGACCCTGGCTTCTATTTTGTTGCGCAATTCGGCATCTTCATCCAGCAGGGCGCGCACCTTTTCGCGGCCCTGGCCCAGTTTTTCGTCGCCGAAGGCGAACCATGAGCCGCTCTGCTCGATGATTTTGGCCTCGATGCCGATGTCGATGAGTTCGCCCGAGCGGGAGATGCCCTGCCCGAAGAGAATGTCGAACATGGCGGTGCGGAAGGGCGGGGCCACTTTGTTCTTGACCACCTTGACCCGCGTGCGCGCGCCGAAGGACTCCTCCTTGTCCTTGAGGGTCTGGATGCGCCGGATGTCCATGCGCACGGAGGAGTAGAACTTGAGCGCGTTGCCGCCGGTGGTGGTTTCCGGGCTGCCGTAGCCGGTGACACCGATCTTCATGCGGATCTGGTTGATGAAGATGACCGACGTGCGCGACTTGTGGATGGTGCCCGTGAGGCGGCGCATGGCGTGCGACATGAGGCGGGCATGGCCCCCCACCTGCGTCTCGCCCATGTCGCCCTCCAGTTCGGCCTGCGGGATGAGCGCGGCCACGGAGTCCACGACCACCAGGTCCACAGCGCCGGAGCGCACCAGCATGTCGGCGATGTCCAGGGCCTGCTCGCCGTAGTCCGGCTGGGAGATGAGCAGATCGTCCGTATTGACGCCCAGCCGTCTGGCGTAGGTCACGTCCAGGGCGTGCTCGGCGTCCACAAAGGCGCAGGTGCCGCCCAGCTTCTGGCATTCCGCGATGATGTGCAGTGTCAGTGTCGTCTTGCCCGAGGATTCGGGGCCGAAAATTTCCGTGATGCGCCCGCGCGGGATGCCGCCTACGCCCAGGGCCAGATCAAGGCCTATGGAGCCCGTGGGAATGACGGAAATGTTCACATGGGCATCGTCGGAAAGCTTCATGACGGCGCCTTTGCCGTACTTGCGCTCAATGGTGGCCAGAGCGGTGCCCAGGGCTTCGGCGCGCGCTTCTTCAGGGCTCAGGGCCGGTTTTTTTGCCATGACGTCTGCTCCCGGTAAGATATCTACGAGCGAAGCAGCATACCAGAGCGGGCAAGACAACGCAAATGGCGCGGGGCGTGTCCCGTCGTCCGCCCCTTGCGCCGCGTCCGCGCCTGTCGTACAAGCGCGGCATGACATCCTCCCCGCAGATCATCGTTCTGTTTTCGGGCGGGCTCGACAGCCTGCTTACGGCCATGCTGCTCATGCGGCAGGGGCTGACCGTGCGCTGCCTGCATTTTGTTTCCCCCTTCTTCGGCAGTGCGGATGATGTGGGGCGCTGGCGCAAGATGCACGGGCTGGACATTGTGCACATGGATGTGGGCGAACAGTTCGCCGCCCTGCTGCGCGACCGGCCGGAACACGGTTTCGGCAAGGTGCTCAACCCCTGTGTGGACTGCAAGATACTGCAGCTGCGCGAAGCCCGCCGGTACATGGAGGCTGTGGGCGCGCGGGCGCTGGCCACGGGCGAGGTGCTGGGGCAGCGCCCCATGTCGCAGCGGCGCGATACCCTGAACCTCATCATGCGCGAGGCGGGCGTGAAGGACATTCTGGTGCGGCCCCTGTGCGCTCTGCGGCTGGAGCCCACAGCGGCGGAGACGAGCGGCCTTGTGGACCGTTCGCGCCTGCTGGGCATCTGGGGCAGGGGACGGACGGAACAGCTGGCCCTGGCACAAGAGTACGGCCTTGCAGAGATTCCCACGCCCGGCGGCGGCTGCCGCCTGACCGAGCGGGAGAACGCCCGTCGCTACTGGATGGTGCTGACCCGCGTGCCGCGGCCCGCAAGCGCGGATTTTGCCCTCGCCAATCTGGGCCGCCAGTGCTGGCACGAGGCGGGGGGCGCTTCCTACTGGCTCAGCGTGGGCCGCAACAGCGCGGATAATGAAAGGCTGGCCGCCGTTGCCGGGCCTGACGACCTGACGCTGCGCTTGCGCGACATGCCCGGCCCTCTTGCGCTGGCCCGCCGTGGGGCCGTGTGGCCGGAAGACGTGCTGGCCTCGGCCGCTGCCCACGCGGCGTCCTATGCGCCCAGGGCCGTGGCCGCGGGCGGCGGCGTCGCGGTGCGCGCGCGCCGGGGAGAGGCCTTCCGCGATATGGTCGTGACGCCGCAGCGCAGCGGGGACGTGTGGGGCGAACCCGCCTGGGAAGAAATCAAGCCCCTGCTGCGCGCCGAAGCCAGGGAGCGCCAGGCCGCGCGGCACGGCGGCGCGGCAGGAAGCGGGCCACGCCGGGCGCCGTCCTCATGAAGCGGAAGCGGCCCTGACCCTCGGGAGGCTCCGTCCCGACGTCAAAAGGGCGGGGCCACCTTTACAAAAAAAGGGTGTGAAGCTATGTTCCACCCTTACAGTAGTGAGTTGTTGACGCAAGTACGGGCGGCGCATTTCTGTCGCCCGGGTCAAAGGCTTCACCTGATCAGCGTCCCCAGCGGCATCCGCCGGAGGTTTTTATGGATCACAAGGATTTGGAATATTTTCGCAATCTTCTTACCAAGATGCTGGAAGAGGCCAAGCAGAAGGGCGACAGCACACTGGAGGAAATGACGGACAGCAACGAGGTTTTCGCCGATCCGGCGGACCGCGCCACTGCCGAGTCCGACAGGGCCTTCACCCTGCGCATCCGCGACCGCGAGCGCCGTCTTATCCGCAAGATCCAGGCGGCCCTCACGCGTATTGACGACGGCACGTACGGCATTTGCGAGGAATGCGGCGAAGACATCAGCGTGGCGCGCCTCAAGGCCCGCCCCGTGACGCGCCTGTGCATCAACTGCAAGGCCAAGCAGGAGGAGGACGAACACCTCCGGGGCGACTAGCCCCCATATTCAGTCTTCAGGCGAAACGCCGGCGGCGACACGTTCCGGACTGCGGTCCGGGAAGCGCTGAACCGGCGCATACCGATCCGCATCGCGCGCTCCTCCTCCGCTCCCTCTTCCTGACCTCACAGCGCATGCGCCACCGCATGTACCGCCGCGGCGGAAACGCTGCTGCGGCATTCGTCTGTTTGCGCTGAAAATGTTCCCCGCCGTCGGCGGGTTTTTTCTGCCATGGATGCCCATCTCTTCCGCCGTTTTTGCGATGCCCTGACGCCCCTGCTTACCGGGGCGCGGGTGGAGAAATTGCAGGAACCCGCACCGGACACGCTGGTCATGACCTTTTACGGCGCGGGGCGCAAGCGGCAGCTGTGCCTGCGTTTCGGCCGCAAGGATCCTTTCTGCTTCTGCACGGAGCAGCGCGTCAGCGTGGGCCGCCCACCCTCCTCCGCGGTCATGCGGTTGCGCAAGTACGCGGCGGGGCGTCGGGTTGCCGCCTGCGTCGTGCAGTGGTGCGCGCGTCGCCTGTGGCTGCTGCTCTCCGGCGGTCCTGCGGGCGGGCCGGATGCGGCGGCCTCTTCTCCCGTCGGAAACAGGCCCGGCCTGACATGGCTGCTGCTCGACCTGCGCGAAGGTCCTTCCCTGCATTTCCTGCCTGAAGAGGAAAGCCCGGAGGCGGAAGAACCCCGCTGGCCGGAACCGTCCGAACTGGCCGCCGCGCTGGAGCACTGGCGTCAGTGGCCCGTGCTCACTCCGGCCCTGCGCCGCAGCCTGTCCCGCCTGGACGGGCCGGAACGCCTGGCCCTGCTGGAGGATTTGCGCGCGGGCGGCGGCGACATGTTTTGCTACGGTCCGGCCCGGGACAGGGGCGTCATGCCGGCGGTCATCCGGGCCGCATCGGCCTGGCCTTTGCCGCCGGAACTGCGGGAAAGCCTGCATGCTCCGGAAGACGGGGATGTTCCCGTCCAGGAATGCGACAGCCCGGATATCCTGGCGTCGGCGGAACGGGCCGGGCAGGATCTGGTGCTGGCGCGCCTGGCGCAGGAGCAGGCGCGGGCGGCGGCCTTGCCGTTGAACCGGCGCGGCCGAAGGCTTGTCCGCCTGCTGGACAAACTGCGCGAGGAAGAACGGCGGCTTACGGCCATGAGGCAGGGGCAGGCCGACGCCTGTGCCCTGCAGGAAAATTTGTGGCGTTGGCCGCCGGAACTGCGCGCGGCCTCGGTGCATGTGGAGGCGGGGGCGCACGGCCCGGCCAGAGATATCGCGCTGGATGCGCGCCATACCGTGCGTGAGGAAATGACCCGTCTGTTCCATGCGGCCCAACGCGGGCAGCGCGGCTTGGAGCACCTCGCGGCGCGGCGCGACGCACTGCAGGCGGAGCTGGCCGAACTGCGCCGGGCGCTGCGCGAGGGGGCGGGACTCGCGTTGCCGGGTGAAAACCCGGCCGAGGCCAAAGCCGCCCCCGTTCTGCCTGCGGGTCTGCCCAAAAACGTGCAGCTCTTCGTCAGTTCCGACGGCTTCGTTCTGCTGCGCGGGCGCGACGCCAGGGGTAATCTGGCGGCCCGCAAACTGGCGGCAGGGCATGACATCTGGCTGCATGCGGAGAACGGCCCCGGCGCGCACGTCATCATCCGCCGGGCACACGGCGCGCAGCAGGTGCCCGAGCGCACGCTGGACGAGGCCGGGGCGCTGGCCGCCGTCAAGAGCTGGCAGAAGGATGCGGCTCGCGCGCGCATCCAGTATGCGGAGGTGCGCCACGTCAAGCCCCTGCGCAATGCCCCGGCGGGCACGGTGCGTATCGACAGGGCCCTGCCCTCGCGCGAGGTTGTGGTAGACCCGACCGTGGAGGAACGGCTGCTGCCGGAATAATAGCAACACGCCTCCGGCGGCCGGGGGGCGTGCCCCTCTGGAACCCAGTTTTCATTTCGCATCGGCGCGGTGTCCGGGCGTTCCGATTCCCCGCCAGGCGCGCCATACCGGAAGAGTGCAGCCGCCATGGACGACATTAGCGTGACAGAGATTGAACAAAAACACAGGAGGATGTGGCTTCCTGCTGTCATGGAAATCTGGGAAGAAGCGGTTCATGCGAGCCACACGTTTCTATCGGTCGGTGATATTGCCGGGTTGAAACCGTGGGTGCAGTCAGCTGCGACGAACATCCCCACGCTGGCAGTTGCCTGTGCCGGCGGGCCGGCGGGTTTCATGGGCGTGGGGCAGCGCAAGATTGAAATGCTGTTTATCCGACCGGAATATTTCAGGCGCGGCATAGGATCGATGCTGGTGCGGCACGCTGTTGACCGGCATGCCGTCATCTCCGTGGACTGTAACGAGCAAAATCCTCAGGCGCTGGCTTTTTACAGCCGCATGGGATTTCGGGCCGTGGGGCGGACGCCGGTTGACGCTGCGGGCAATCCTTTTCCAATTGTGCATCTGCGTCTTGCCCGCTGAATATGGAACAATGCGAACAGCGCCCGCCCCGGCAAGCCGGGACGGGCGCTGCAGCAGTCCTCCTGCCGGTATCCTTATTTCTTGCCCAGCACTTCCACCGTGGCGAGGGCGATCTGCAGTTCCTCGTTGGTGGGGATGATGAGTACGGGCACCTTGCTGTCCGGCGCGGAAATGGTGCGCGCGCCGGGTTTGCGGGTGTCGTTCTCCTTGGCGTCCAGCTTGATGCCGAAGTTTTCAAGGCCTTCGCAGACGCGGGCGCGCACAAGGTTGTCATTCTCGCCGATGCCGGCGGTGAAGACCATGGCGTCCACCTTGCCGCCCAGCAGGAAGAAGTACGCGCCCAGCGTCTTCTTGATGCTGCGCACCAGCATGGCGCAGGCCAGCTTGGCGCGCTCGTTGCCCTTTTCCTCCTGGGCGTGCACGTCACGCATGTCGGTGTAGCCGCACAGGCCCAGCAGGCCGGATTTCTTGTTCATCAGGGTGTCGGCCTCTGCCGGGGTGAGCCCCTTCTTTTCCATGACAAAGGGCACAATGGCGGGATCGATGCTGCCGCAGCGGGTGCCCATGATCAGGCCTTCCAGCGGGGTGAGGCCCATGCTGGTGTCAAAGCACTTGCCGTCCTTGACGCAACTCATGGATGAGCCGTTGCCCAGGTGCATGGTGATGGAGCGCAGTTCCTTGAGCGGCTTGCCCAAGTATTCGGCCGTCTTGTGGGCGATGTACTTGTGCGAGGTGCCGTGGAAGCCGTAGCGGCGGATGCGCAACTCTTCATAGAGTTCGTAGGGCAGGCCGTACATGAAGGCTTCCTTAGGCATGCCCATGCCGAATTCCGTATCGAACACGGCCACGTTGGGCACGCCGGGGAAGAGCTTTTCGGCCACGTTGATGCCCATGAGGTTGGCCGGGTTGTGCAGGGGGCCGAGCACCGCGCACTCGTCGATGATTTGCTTCACGCGTTCGTCCACACGCACCGGATCGGTGACGGATTCGCCGCCGTGCAGCACGCGGTGGCCGATGCCGTAGATCTCGCTCTTGTCCCTGATGACGCCCTTGTCCTTGTCCGTGAGCAGGCTGATGACCAACTCCATGGCTTCGACATGGGTGGGGAAGGCGGCCTCGCGGACAATTTTTTCTTCCTTGTCCGTGTCAGGGGCGATCTTGTGCGTCAGTTTGCCCATGCCGCCCTGGCCGATGCGTTCGGCCAAGCCCGAGGCGAGCACCTTGTGCCCGTCCATTTCCAGGAGCTGGTATTTGCAGGACGAGGAACCCGCGTTGATGACCAGAATTTTCATGAACAATCCTTTGCTTGCTCGCTGTTATCGTGTGGCCGCCGCGCGGAGCGCGGAGCCCGGCGCGGCGGCGTTGCTACTTCTGCGCGGCCTTTTCGGCGGCGGCCTGCACGGCCGTGATGGCCACGGTATTCACAATGTCGGGCACGGTGCAGCCGCGCGACAGATCGTTGACGGGCTTGTTCAGGCCCTGCAGCACGGGACCGATGGCCACGGCCCCGGCGGCGCGCTGCACGGCCTTGTAGGTGTTGTTGCCGGTGTTCAGGTCGGGGAAGATGAACACGGTGGCCTTGCCGGCGACCTTGCTGCCGGGCAGCTTGGTTTGCGCCACCGTGGGATCAATGGCGGCGTCGTACTGCAGCGGGCCTTCCAGGGCCAGTTCGGGGGCCATTTCCTTGGCGAGCTTGGTGGCCTCGATGACCACGTCCACATCCGCGCCCTTGCCGGATGCGCCGGTGGAGTAGGAGAGCATGGCCACCCGGGGCTCAATGCCGAAAACCTCGGCCGTGCGCGCGGAGGCCACGGCGATTTCCGCCAGCTGCTGTGCGGTGGGGTTGGGGTTCACGGCGCAGTCGCCGAAGGCCAGCACGCGATCCTTGAGGCACATGAGGAAGACGGACGAAACCACTGAGAAACCGGGCTTGGTCTTGATGAACTCGAAGGCCGGGCGGATGGTGTGGGCCGTGGTGTTGACCGCGCCGGAAACCATGCCGTCGGCGTCGTCCTTCTTGACCATCATGGTGGCGAAGTAGGTGGCGTCGCTCAGGGTGTCGCGTGCCTGCTCGAGGGTGACGCCCTTCTTCTTGCGGTATTCGGCGTAGGCGGCGGCATATTCCTCGAATTTTTCGGACGTCACCGGGTCGATGAGGGTGGCGCCGGAGACATCCAGCCCCAGCGTGCCGGCCTTGGCGCGGATTTCCTCCACGTTGCCCAGCAGGATGATGTCCGCCACCTCGCGGCGCAGCAGGATGTCCGTGGCGCGAAGGATGCGCTCTTCCGTGCCTTCGGCCAGAACGATGCGCATCTTGTTGCTCTTGGCGCGCTCGATGAGTTCAAACTCGAACATCATGGGCGTGATGCGGCTGCTGCGCTTGCTGCCGATGCGGTTGGTGATTTCCTTGCCGTTGACGTGCTTCTCGAATAGGCCGAGGGCGCTGTTGATCTTGGCCGGGTTGCCCGGTTCAATGGGCGCGGCCATGGCCTGCAGGGCCATGAGGGCCTTGTAGGTGTGGTGTTTGGTCAGCAGTATGGGCAGGGGGGAGCCTGTCCAGCCTTCAATGAATTTGCAGATTTGATCCGAGGGACGCAGGCCGCCGGTCAGCAGCACGCCGGCGATGTCGGGCATGGCGGAGGACAGGCGGGAGCCGATGGCCGCCAGCAGCACGTCGGCGCGGTCGCCGGGGGTGACTAGCAGCTGATCCTTGGCAATATAGTTGAGCACATTGTCCACATGCATGGCGGCGATGAGGTAGTCGCCCACCAGCGCGTCCAGGCGGTCGGCGCCGAAGAGCACTTCCGCCTCCAGATCCTTTTTCACGTCGGCCATGGTGGGCTGGCCGATGGCCGGCTCATTGGGGATGGCGTAGATGAGCGGCGCATGCTCGCCTGTGCCGAACTGCGCGCGCAGGTCGTCCAGTTCGGTCTGGGTGAGGTCCGCGCGGTTGAGGATGGTGGCCACCACGTCCAGCCCGTAGGGCTGGAGGCTGTTCATGGTGCTCTGCAGCTGCTCGCGCAGATCTTCGGCATTGGACTTGTAGCCGCTGGTCACCAGCATGACCGGGCAGCCCAGGTTGGCCGCGATTTCGGCGTTGAGCTCAAATTCGAACACCGAATCCTGCCCCAGGAAGTCCGTGCCCATGCACAGCACGAAATCGTAGGATTCCAGCAGGGTTTTATACTTCTGGATGATGTGCTCAATGAGTACGTTGCGCGCACCCTGGTTGATCATCTGGCGGGCTTCGCGCTGGGTGTAGGCGAAGGTGTCCGCGTAATCCTGGTTGAGCTTGAAGTGTTCAAGCATGAGGTTGATGCCGGGGTCGCGGTCGTCCCAGACGGGTTCGTTGATGATGGGACGGAAAAATGCCACCTTGCGCAGGCTGCGGCTGAGCAGCTGCATGGTGCCCAGCGCGATGGCGCTCTTGCCCGTCATGGGGCCGGCGGCGGTGATGTAAAGGCCGTGGTGCATACTACCTCCCCTGCTATGCCGGCAGGCTGCGGCGTGACTGCCAGGGGCGCGGTACGGCCGCGCCCGGACTGTTGTAAGGTTCCGGAAGGCTTGGCGCGGCCTGCGGGGAGCCGTGCCGGCGCATCCTGCGTGCCGCGACCGGCACAGCCGGTCACGGAAATATTCCGGGGCGCGGCATTGCGCGCGGCCCGGAGGATGATGCGGCCCGCGCCCGCCGCGCCGCCCCCAAAAAAGGGGCAGCGGCTGACGGGCGCGGGGTATATGGTTCAGTTACGCTTTGGCCGCTTCAGGGTCGGGATAGGGCAGGTCCGCCAGCTGCTTCAGCATGGCGTACCGCTCGGCGTAGGCCGCGGCCAGCTCTTCCCGCAGCTGCTTGGAGAGCTCGGGAGCCTTCTTGGCCAGCGAGGCGTAACGGGTTTCACCCGAGAGGAACTCGTGGATGTCGCCCTTGGGCGCCTTGCTGTCTAGCTGGAAGGGATTCTTCTTCTCCTTGGCCAGCTCGGGATTGAAGCGGTACAGGGGCCAGTAGCCGCAATCCACGGCCAGCTTGGCCTCTTCCATGCTCTTGCCCATGCCCTTGCGCAGGCCCTGGTTGATGCAGGGGGCGTAGGCCATGATCAGCGAGGGGCCCTTGTAGGCTTCGGCTTCGCGGAAGGCCTTGAGCACCTGCTGCTTGTCCGCGCCCATGGCAATGGAGGCCACGTACACATAGCCGTAGGTCATGGCCATGCGGCCCAGATCCTTCTTGCCGGTGCGCTTGCCCGCCGCAGCGAACTGCGCCACGGCGCCCAGCGGAGTGGCCTTGGAGGACTGGCCGCCGGTATTGGAGTACACCTCGGTGTCGAGCAGCAGCACGTTCACGTCGTCGCCGCTGGCGAGCACGTGGTCCAGGCCGCCGTAGCCGATGTCGTAGCCCCAGCCGTCGCCGCCGAAGATCCAGACGCTCTTCTTGGTGAAGAGGTCGTCCATGTCCCACAACTCGTGGGCCAGCGGGCTGTCATAGCCTTCCAGGTTGGCGAGGACCGCTTCGCCGAACTTGCGGGAGCCTTCGGCGTCGTTCATGTTGTCCAGCCAGCCCTGCAGGGCTTCCTTGAGGGCCGCCGGGGCCTTCTCGTCCGCCAGGGCCTGTTCGACCTTCAGTTTCAGGCCCTCACGGCGCTGCGTGTAGGCAAGGCCGAGGCCGCAGCCGTATTCGGCGGCGTCTTCAAACAGGGAGTTGCCCCAGGCCGGGCCGTGGCCGTCCTTGTTGGTGCAGTACGGCGTGGTGGGCGAGGAGGCGCCCCAGATGGAGGAGCAGCCCGTGGCGTTGGCGATGATCATGCGCTCGCCGAAAAGCTGGGTGAGCACCTTGACGTACGGTGTTTCGCCGCAGCCAGCGCACGCGCCGGAGAACTCGTGCAGGGGCTGCTGCAGCTGCGAGCCCTTGACGGTGTCGCGGGCCAGCAGGTTGTCCTTGAGTTCGATGTTGGCGTCGGCGAAGGCCAAGTTGGCCTTCTGGTCGTCCATCTGGGTTTCCAGGGGCTTCATAACCAGGGCCTTGACCTTGGCCGGGCAGACTTCAGCGCAGGAGCCGCAGCCCAGGCAGTCCTCGGGATAGACCTGGATGCGGAACTTCATGCCCTTGAGCTCCTTGCCCATGGCGTCCTTGGTCACAAAGCTCGCCGGCGCGCCTTCCAGCTCGTCGGGGTTGGCGACCACCGGACGGATGGCGGCGTGGGGGCAGACAAAGGAGCACTGGCAGCACTGGATGCAGTTTTCCATCTGCCATTCGGGAATGTTGATGGCCACGCCGCGTTTTTCGCAGGCGGCAGTGCCGAGCGGCATGAAGCCGGCCGGGTCCATGGCGGAGACGGGCAGCTTGTCGCCGCGCTGGGCCAGGATGGGACGCACCACGCCGGCGATGTATTCGTCGTCGTCGCAGTGGCAGACCGTCGCGCCTTCGGTGGCGTCGGCCCAGGAGGCGGGGTACTTGACTTCCTCAAGGGCGTCGGACCCCTTGTCCACGGCGGCGATGTTCATGTTGACGATCTTGTCGCCCTTGGCGCCGTAGGTCTTCTTGATGGATTCCTTGAGCAGGGCCACGGCCTTGTCGAAGTCGAGCACGTTGGCCAGCTTGAAGAAGGCGGTCTGCATGATCATGTTGATGCGGCCGCCGAGGCCCACTTCCTGCGCCACCTTCACGGCGTCGATGTTGTAGAACTTCAGCTTCTTGCGGGCGATGGTGCGCTTCATCTCGGCGGGCAGGTGCTTCTCCATGTCCGCCAGGCTCCAGCCGGAGTTGAGCACGAAGGTGCCGCCGGTCTTGATGCCTTCCAGCACGTCGTACATGGTCACGTAGGCCGCCTTGTGGCAGGCGATGTAGTCGGCCTGGGTGATGAGGTAGGAGGACGTGATGGGCTGCTTGCCGAAGCGCAGGTGCGACACGGTGAAGCCGCCGGATTTCTTGGAGTCATAGGCGAAGTAGGCCTGGGCGTACATGTCGGTGTTGTCGCCGATGATCTTGACGGCCTGCTTGTTGGCGCCCACGGTGCCGTCCGCGCCGAGGCCGAAGAACTTGCACTGCACGGTGCCGGCGGGCACGGTGTCGATTTCCTCTTCCACGTCGAGGGAGAGGTTGGTCACGTCGTCATTGATGCCCACGGTGAAGTGGTTCTTGGGCTGCATGGCCTGCATGTTGTCGTACACGGCCTTGGCCATGCCGGGCGTGAAGTCCTTGGAGCCGAGGCCGTAGCGGCCGGCCACCAGCTCGGGGGCGCTGCCCTTTTCGGAGAAGGCGGTGCAGACGTCCTGATACAGGGGTTCGCCCAGAGCGCCGCATTCCTTGGTGCGGTCGAGCACGGTGATGCAGGAGGCGGTGGCGGGCACGGCCTGAAGCAGATGCTCGGCCGAGAAGGGACGGTACAGATGCACCTTCACCAGGCCCACATGCTGGCCCTGACCGTTGAGGTACTTGACCGTCTCTTCGATGACCTCACAGGAGGAGCCCATGGAGATGATGACGCGGTCGGCCTCGGGGTCGCCCACGTAATCGAAGAGGTGGTGTTTGCGGCCCGTGATGGAAGCCACCTTTTTCATGTTTTCCAGCACGATGCCGGGCACGGCGTCGTAGTAGGGGTTGGACGCCTCGCGCGCCTGGAAGTAGATGTCGGGGTTCTGGGCGGTGCCGCGGATGTGCGGATGTTCGGGATTCATGCAGGAGGCGCGGAATTCCTCCACCTTTTCCCAGTTGACCAGCTTGCGGATGTCTTCGTAGTCGATGACCTCGATCTTCTGCACTTCGTGGGAGGTGCGGAAACCGTCGAAGAAGTGGCAGAAGGGCAGGCTCGCGTCAATGGCGGAGAGGTGGGCCACCAGGGCGAGATCCATGCATTCCTGCACGGAGGAGGAGGCCAGGAAGCAGAAACCGGTCTGGCGGGCGGCCATGACGTCCTGATGGTCGCCGAAGATGGACAGGGCGTGCGAGGCGAGCGCGCGGGCCGAAACATGGAAGACGCCGGGGAGCAATTCGCCCGCGATCTTGTACATGTTGGGAATCATCAGCAGGAGGCCCTGCGACGCCGTGTAGGTGGACGTGAGCGCGCCGCCGGAAAGCATGCCGTGCACCGCGCCGGCAGCGCCGGCCTCGGACTGCATCTCGCGCACGGTCACTTTTTGGCCGAACAGGTTTTTGGCGCCCTTGGCGGCCATCTCGTCCATCACCTCGCCCATGACGGACGAGGGCGTGATGGGGTAGATGGCTGCGGTTTCCGACAGCGCGTAGGCGATGTACGCGGTGGCGTTGTTGCCGTCCATGGTCTTCATTTTAGCCATAGGTTCCTCCTTGGCGTCCGCGGGACGCACAATGTTGTTTCCTGATGCACGCGGACTCGCCGCCCGCCCCGACGCGGGAGCGTCGCCGCCCCCAATGCCGGGGGCGGCATGTGAAATCGCTTTGAGAAATGTTACACAAAGTGGGGGCATCCGTCCACACAAATGGCGCGCCGCCCGGCCGGCGCATGGCCGCAGCAGCGCCTTGATCCGCAAGGTTTTTCGCCCATAGCATAAAACTGTTTGGTTGAACAGCCTATTCTTTGCAAAAAAAATTTCCTGTCTGCGACGCCGACGGATGGCCCTGGCTGCCTGCCGCCTGCGCGTGCGGCCACGCAGAGGGGCGGCAGACGGGCGGCATGCCGTGACGGCCATCAGGCATCATGCAGATCTCCCATGTCCGCTGAACAAACGGTGTTCTTCCCCAGCCGTTTGGCCCGGTACAACGCGGCGTCAAGCAGCCGGTAAAAATCCATATATGAGCAATCTTCTGAATACTCCGCAACGCCGATGCTGGCGGTGACGCTTTTCCCATCCGGCAAGGTGCATTTCGCCTGAATATCCTGACGTATGCGCTCGGCGATCTTCAGGGCTGTAGTCATGGCCGTATCGGGGAGGATAATGATGAACTCCTCCCCTCCCCAGCGCCCGGCGGCGTCGCTGCGGCGGATGTTTCGCTTCATTGCCGCGCCGGCGCCGCAGAGCACCTGATCACCTATGGAGTGGCCATAGCTGTCATTTATCATCTTAAAGTTGTCCAAATCCAGCATCACGGCAGAGAGCTTATGCTGCCCCTGCCGCCGTGTGGACAGCTCCTTTTGCAAGATGGATTCAATTTCGCCGCGATTGTACAAGCCCGTGAGCGTGTCCATCGTGGCCAGATCGGCTAATCGCCGATTCGATTCTTCCAATTCCTCTGATGTCACAGCAATGAAATGCGCCAAATGCCGCATAAGTTTCATGGCCCCTGTGAGCGGCTTGGACGGCGTATGCGCGGATGTCTCTGGATTCGATTGCTGCCGCTTCGCCCCTTCCCGGATGCTGACAGCCACAAATGTCATATTACGCAATGAGACGTCGTTATTATTTGTTCTTCCAAGTTCGCCTGCCGTATAGCATCCAGCATTCACTGCAATATCATTAAACTTATGCAATTCGTGATTTGCATCATCCATAAAGAAAAATCTTCTCGATGAACAATTAAATATCATGATTCCTTGTGGATCAAAATCAATTATTTTTTTATGGACACCATGTAATGCTTCAAGGATTTTACCTGGATCCCCATACGCGAGGCGAACCTTTTCACCTGTCCGGCAATCGCCATGCAGAATAATTTTTCCATCATTGGTGGTGCATGCAGGATGGCGCAATATGCGTTGCCCTTTCCTTTCAAGAAAGAGTGGAAATACAAGATTTTCTTGCCCGAATTCATCCTGGGATATGTCCAGGTATTTTTCGTAGATGAGGCTGGCCGGCTTATTATCAAGTTTGGCGATGATATTTTCCGCTGTCATTTCAGTGATGGTGAACCACGGGCCAAGAGGGCTCCAGCCTTGGCTGGCATGAATTTGTATATGCGTATCATGGCCGATGTAGCATGCTGCGACAACGCCATCATGTATCACTCTATTATTGATAACGACATAGGATTTTTCATCTTCTTCACTGGCTGCCACGCCGCCGAATATGGGGATCGCATGTGGGAGTTGATTGAGTGATGATATGAATTTGTATGTATTGTTGTCATTGGTGGAAAATAGGACTTCAACCCCTGCAAGGTCATCTGCGTTTTTATATTTATCAATAAATGAGTTTATATCTTTATTCGCCGTGCTTTTTGTGAAATCAATGCAATGAAGCTGCAACACTGTTTCCGTGAATGTCATAAATGTGACAACTGCCGTGTTCAATGCCATGCCGCCTGCCACTATTTCACCGGCAGCCGAGCAGCCCAAGACGGTCGCTTTCGGAAATTCCCGCCGCACTTGGCTGACAAGCTCCAACACCCTTTGCTCATCGGGCCAGCCGGAGAAAACCGTGACGAAAAGCGTTGCCGGATTTTCAGGGCATTGCGCCTTGAAGGCGGCAAGACAGGAGGGCAGCTCATCCGCATGCGCAATCCGAAAAGACGTCATTTTCACGGAAAACGTCTCCTTTTTTGTTGGATTTCATCTAGATAAATATGCATAACATGTAAATGGGATTGAAAGATCATTTTTGCACGTAATGGGAACATACGAGATGCGCGCTGCTGCAAGGGCGCATGGCCCCTTCCCTGCGAAGGCGCGCAAGGCGGGCCGACGCCGTGCCCGCTCCCGCGCGCGTGACAATGACGGCAGTGCTGGCGGTCAGGTCGTAAATACGGCACAGCAGGCTGCCCACGGCAGATTCCGAGGGAGGCCTGACGCCGGGCATCCCGCGTCCCCAGACGGTGTTCCCGGTTGACAGGGCCTGCGGCGTTCAGCGTGCAAACGAAAAGACAGGCTATCCCGCCAGAGCAGCGGCAAAAAAACGTCTCCGGCCAGGCGCGGGCCGCCGGGGAGGCCCCGCAGGCCCCTCCCCGGCGGCCCGCGCCTGAAGATATTACGGCTCCAGCCCCATCTTTTTGACCGCCTGCATGCCGCCCATGCTGTTGACCACGTCGGTCACGCCGTTGCGGGCCAGAATGAGCAGGCTGTCGTAGGCGCGCAGGCCCGTGTTGCAGATGAGGGCCACAGGGCGGTCCCTGGGTACTTCCGCCACGCGGGCGGCAATTTCCTCCAGCGGGATGGCGTGCCAGTCGGGGTGCCGGTCCTGCACGGCCTGCCCTGCCGCCTTGGGGCGCGCGTCGATGAAGAACACATGGTTCTCCCTGCGATTTTTCCACAGCTCCATGAAGGCGTCGGCGGTGACGGGCGTGAAGCGGCCCGAGAGCACGTTGTCCGCCACATTGCCCACCACGTTGACCACGTCCATGGCTGCGGCGAAGGGCGGCGCGTAGGCCACTTCCAGATTGGAGATGTCTTCCGCCACGGGCTTGCCGCACTGCAGGGCGGCGGCCACGGCGTCCACGCGGGCCTTGAGGGCGACGCCGTCGACGCAGGCCCCCTGCATGCCCAGCACGCGGCGGGTGGATTTCTCCACCACGAGTTCCAGGCTCATCATGGATTTCTCGGGGTAGAAGTGGGCGCGGTCCAGCTGCTCCACACTCACGCTGACGGCGTCAAAGCCCTCCTTGCGGGCGCGTTCCACGGTGAAGCCCACGCCGCAGAAGGAGAGGTCGAAGAGCTTGACGGCCCATGTGCCCACATAGCCGGGGAAGCGCGCGTTGCCACCCGCCAGATTGGTGCCGATGACGCGGCCCTGGCGGTTGGCCATGCTGCCCAGAGGCAGATAGCCGGGCTTGCCGGTGATGATGTTTCTGATGGAGCAGCAGTCGCCGCCCGCGTAAATATCGGGGTCGGAGGTGCGCATGTGCTCATCCGCCACGACGGCGCCGAAGGGCGTCACCTCCAGCCCGGCGTCCTGGGCAAGCCGGCCGTTGGGGATGAAGCCCGCCGCGAAGATGACGAGCTGGGCGGGCAACTCGCGCTTGTCCGTCACCACCCTGGCGACGGCCCCGTTCGACCCCTCAAGGCGCAAAACCTTTTCGGCCGTGTAGACGTCCACCTTGTGGCTTGTGAAGTCGTGGGCCGCCATCTGCGCGAAGGAATGGGAGAGCGCGCCGGGCAGGATCTGGTCCATCATCTCCACCACGCTGACCTTGACGCCCCACATGTCGGCCAGAGCCACGGCGGCCTCCAGCCCGATGAAGCCGCCGCCCACGATGACGGCCTCCGAAATTTTGCCGCCCTCGCAGGCGGAGCGGATGGCCTGCGCGGCCTCCAGCCGGGTGAGGGAGAGCACGTTCGCAAGGTCGCGGCCCTCCACCGGGGGCATGCGCGGGCTTGCGCCCGTGGCCAGCACCAGCTTGTCATAGGGCAGTTTCTCTTCCCTGCCCGAAACCGCGTCCCTGACCAGCAGGGTCTTGGCCTTGCGGTCAATGGCCAGGGCGCGCGTCTGCGTGCGCACGGTAATGCCCTTCATGACGCGGAAGAATTCGGCGTCGCGCACGGTGTGGTACGGGGTAGAGCGCAGGTCGTCCAGATTCTGGGTTTCGCCGGACACATAGTAGGGGATGCCGCAGCCGCCGTAGGAGATGTAGACGTTTTCGTCCACCAGCGTGATGTCCGCATCGGGCATGAGGCGTTTGCAGCGGCAGGCCGCCTTGGGACCCAGGGCGACGCCGCCGATGACCAGTATTTTTTCAGGCATTTCCGCACTCCTTGGATGAAAAGATATGACGACGCCGCATCGTCGCGCGCTCACGGCGTCGCGAATGACCGGCGCTACGGATGATTGCGTTTCCCTCCACCATCGGCCATTCAGGACGAGAATGCAAGGGGAGGGCCGGATTTTTCGGGCAGTGGCCGGGCCGCGCCTATTGCCCCCGCAGTCGGCGACGGTCGCCCACGCGCACGGTGATGCGCGCATTGTCCATGTACTCCAGCAGGGCGATGAGGAACTTGCGCGACAGTCCCAGCAGTGCCTTGAGGTCGCCGACATCAAGATTGTCGTGCGCGGCGAACCACTCCCGCACGCGGGCGATGATGCCGGCCAGCGCCGGGCCGTGGTAGTAAAGGCCGTCGCGCACCTTGACAAGCGCCCCCTCCTCGCACAGCAGATGCAGCACCTCTGCGGCCTCCTTGGGCGTGACGCCCAGCCCGTCCAGCACATCCTTGAGGTTGGGGGGCGTGAGGCCGCCCTGCGCATGGGCCTGCAGGAGTTTGCCGCGCAGTCCGGCCTGGTCGGCCGCCAGACTGACCGTATGCGTCTTCAGGCGCAGCCCGTCGCCTTCCGCCGCGAGGTCGCCCTGCTTCAGCGCCCGGTCCAGCACTTTCTGCACCAGCCTGAAAGGCAGCCCGTCGCTCCAGCCGGAGCAGAGGGCGCCGCGCGTGAATGCGGGCCTGAGCG
The DNA here is from genome assembly GCA_015062205.1 of Desulfovibrio desulfuricans. Classification (GTDB taxonomy): domain Bacteria; phylum Desulfobacterota; class Desulfovibrionia; order Desulfovibrionales; family Desulfovibrionaceae; genus Desulfovibrio; species Desulfovibrio desulfuricans_D. The sequence continues at coordinate 83,408 of SUVB01000015.1, read as the reverse complement.
GCTCGCGGCGATGCAATTCCGCCGCGCGGGTCAGGCAGGCGGCCAGCAGTTCCGCAAAGGGTTCCCTGCTGATCCAGCGGCGGTTTCCCCTGTCCCAGCACAGGGCTTCCCCGCGCCGGGAGAGCGTGTCCAGCGCCGTTTCCACGGCGGGGCGGGGCAGGCCCGTAAGCGCCCGCAGCTGCGCCTGATCCGCGCCCTCGCTGCCGCGCAGGGTCAGCACCGAACGCGTGAGCTCCGCGCGGGCCGCGTTGCGCGCCGCGGTTTCGGCCTTGCCCTCGCCGGGGGCGCGGGCTGCGTCACCCAGAGCGGGCAGGGTCGCGAGCAGGGCGAGCTTTGCCGCGCGCTGCGGATCGCGGGCGCGCAGTTCCGGCGGCAGGGGGCTGATGAGCGGGCCGCCGGCCACAGTGCGCAGGGGCGCATAGGCGCGCAAAACGCAGCAGTCGCCGAAGACGCCCGCCAGAGGCTCGGCGAAGCGCAGTTCTGCCAGGGCCGTTGCGCCGGGGGCCAGCTTTTCCCTGTCGAAAAAGATCACGCGGGCCGGGCATTCGCGCGTGCCGTGGTGAAAGTGGATTTCCGCGTGCCGGCGCAGGGGGCGCGGGGCCGAGGGCAGGCAGGAAAGTCGCACAAGCCAGCGGCGGGAGGGGAAAAGTTCCCCCGGACGGGTCAGCACAAGGCCGCGCTCAAGATCGGCCACCTCCAGCCCCTGCACATTGACGGCGCAGCGCTGTCCCGCCCGGACGCATTCCACGGGGCTGCCGTGCTGCTGCAGGCTGCGGGCGCGCGTGGGATGCCCGCCGGGCATGAAGACGAGTTCCTCGCCCGTGCGGCATGCGCCGGAGATGACCGTGCCCGTAACCACTGTGCCGTGCCCCCTGAGGCTGAACACGCGGTCCACCGGCAGGCGGAAGACATCGCAGCCCCGCCGTGGCGGCAGGGCTGCGGCCAGAGCCTCGATGCGCGCCCGCAACTCGGCCACGCCCCGGCCGGTGGCCGAGGAAACGGCGCATATGGGAGCGCCTTCGAGGAAGGAACCCCGCAGGAAGGCGGCCACATCCTCCCTGACCAGGGCGAGCCAGTCGTCCTCCACCATGTCGGCCTTGGTCAGCGCCACCAGGCCGGAACGGACGCCCAGCAGGGAGCAGATTTCCAGATGCTCGCGCGTCTGCGGCATGACGCCTTCGTCAGCCGCGATGACCAGCAGCACGAAGTCCACGCCCGCCGCGCCCGCCACCATGTTGCGGACGAAACGTTCGTGTCCGGGCACATCCACAATGCCCAGACGGGAGCCGTCGGGCAAATCCAGCCAGGCGAACCCCAGTTCGATGGTGATGCCGCGGCGTTTTTCCTCGTCCAGGCGGTCGCAGTCCATGCCGGTCAGCGCGCGCACCAGCGAGGTCTTGCCGTGATCGATATGTCCCGCCGTGCCCAGCACTACGGCCATGCGCATTCTCCCGTTTGTCCGTCAGCAGCGCCGTAAAGGATATACTGCCGCGACGGGCTTGGCAACGCGGGCCGCAGACGCAAACGGCCGCACGGCGCCCGAAGGCGCGGCGCGGCCGCTTGGCGAACGTTGTGTCCCGGCAAGGCTAGCCCGCGTTGTTTGCCTCTTCTTCCCTTGCCTTGATCAGGGCCACAGCGCGTTGCGCCAGCTGCGTCACTTCGGGTTTGGAAATCTGGTCGTCCGCGCCCACGCTCTCGCCGCGGTAGCGCAGCTTGTCCGTGATAAGCGATGAGAACAGCAGCACGGGCAGGCGTTTGAGCATGGAGTCTTCCTTGATGCGCGACGTCAGGTTGAGACCGTCCATGACGGGCATTTCAATGTCCGACACAACCACATGGATGTAGTCCGTAATGGGCCGTCCGGTCTCTTCCGCGCTTTTCTTGAAATCCATGAGGCGTTCCCAGGCGGCGCGGCCGTTGGTGACGACCTCCACCACAAAGCCGGCCTTTTCCATCAGGTCGCGCAGCATTTCGCGGATGAGGGCGGAGTCGTCGGCGATGAGCGCGTGGTAGCCGGCATTGGTCCAGTTTTCGCCGAGGTCGTCAAGCCGCAGCCCCAGTTTGGGGTTGAGGTTGGCCACGATTTTCTCAAGATCCAGCAGGAAGACAATGCGGTCCTCCAGCTGGATGACGCCGATAACCGTATTGCTGGAAATGCTGGAAACGTATTTGTTCGGCGGTTCCACCTGCTCCCAGCTGATGCGGTGGATGCGGTTGACGCCGGAAACCATGAAGGCCGTGGTGACGTTGTTGAATTCCGTCACGATGGTCTTGGGCTGATCCGTTTTGGCCGGGTGTTCCTTGCCCAGCCACAGCGCCAGATCGACCAGGGGAATGATGCGGGAGCGCAGATTGAACGCGCCGAGCACGCTGGGGTGCTGCACTTCCGGCAGTTCCGTGACCTTGGGCATGCGGATGATTTCCAGCACCTTGGCCACGTTGACGCCGTAATAGCCCCGATAGGGCTTGTCGGGCACAGGCCGGCCTTCTTCGTCCGTCTGGGGATCGTCGGTTTCCGGAACGAGTTCGTCCAGAAAAAATTCTACAATTTCCAGTTCGTTGGTGCCGGCTTCCAACAGGATATTGGTTTGAGCCATACTGCCTCCGAGAGGTCCGCGTCAGGAAAACGAAGTCAGAGCGACAGCAGCCACGAGTGCGCCGCGTCAATGAGGCTTTTCGGCGTAGATGCGCCGGCCGTTAGCCCGGCGCGGCATTTCTGTGAAAAATTTTCGGCATTGAGTTCTTCAACGCGCTCCACATGATAGGTGGCGACGCCGCTCAAGGCGGCTACATCGGCCAGCCTGCGGGTGTTGCCGCTCTGCCTGCCCCCGATAATTACCATGACATCCACCTGGGAGGCAATCTCGCGCGCTTCCTCCTGCCGTTCGCGGGTGGCGTCGCAGATGGTGGAGAGCACCGTGAGGTCGGCAAGGGTCCGCCGGAGCGTGGATTCGATGGATTTGAAGAGTTCCTTGTCCTGTGTGGTCTGCGAGGCCAGCACATAGGGGGCTGCGGTGTCGAGGCGCAGCGCGGCCAGTTCTTCCGGGCCGCCGAAGACGTGCGCCGGTCCCTCGGCATAGGAGACCAGTCCGCGCACTTCGGGGTGTTCCGCCTCGCCGAAGAGCAGCAGGGCAGCCCCGCAGGCCGTGGCCCGGGCAATGGCCAGCTGGGCTTTCTTGACCTTGGGACAGGTGGCGTCCACAATGCGCGCGCCGCTCTGCCGCACGGCGTCTTCCACACGGCGGGCAATGCCGTGCGCGCGGATGACGGCCACGTCGCCCGCCCGCAGCTCCGAGGGATTGCGCGCGCAGAACACGCCCCTTTCCTCATAGTCGCGCAGCACCTGAGGGTTGTGGATGATGGGGCCCAGCGTGCAGATGCGCCCGGCGTCGCCCAGCGCCGCGTCCAGTTTTTGCAGCGCCAGACTGACGCCCATGCAGAAGCCTGCCGTCTTGGCGCGGTACACGTCCATGATGTCCTCCCCCGCGGGCTGTGCCGCAACGCGGCGTTGCGCAACGGTTACAGATACTGATCCAGCAAACGTTCCAGCGCAGGCCAATCCGTACACCGGCAGAGTTCCTGGCGCAAGGCCCGCGCGCCCGGCAGGCCGCGCACATAGCGCGGGACTACGGAGCGCATCTTCCACAGGGCCGCCGTGCCGGGACAGTGCGCGCGGGCAAGCGTCACATGGCGCAGAATCATGGTCTTGAGGCGGGACGCCCCGGCCGCCGCCGGGGGCCTGCCCGCCAGAAGGGCCGCGTGATCCGCGAAAATCGCCGGGTTGTGCATGGCCCCGCGCGCATACATGACGCCCGTGGCGCCGGTCTCGCGCAGGCAGCGCACGCCGTCCGCAGCCGAGAACAGATCGCCGCTGGCCAGCAGCGGAATGGACAGGCGCGGCGCAAGGCGGGCCAGCTCCTCCTGCCGCGCCGCGCCGCCGAAGCCGTCCCGCGCCGTGCGCGGGTGCAGGGTCAGCCAGCCCGCGCCCGCATCTTCCAGACGCAGGGCCAGGTCGGGCAGCACCGGGCGGGTTTCGTCCAGGCCCAGACGCAGCTTGAAGCCCACGCGTCCCGGTCCGGCGGCCGCCAGCATGGCGCGGGCCGCGTTCAGAAGATTGCCCGTGTCGCCCAGCATGGCCGCGCCCGCACCCTGTCGCAGCACCTTGCGCACCGAGCAGCCCACGTTCAGATCAAACCAGCCGAAGCCCGCACCGCGCAGCAGTTCCACGGCGCGGGCCAGAAAGGCGGGTTCGGCCCCGAAGAGCTGCACGACCAGCGGCTGGTCCTCCGGCAGGGTGCGCAGCAGTTCGCCGGTGCCGGGGCTTGCGTAGACAAGCCCCTTGGCGCTGACCATCTCCGTCACGCAGACGGCCGCGCCGTATTCCCGGCAGAGCAGGCGGAAGGGCAGGTCGCTGTATCCGGCCAGCGGGGCCAGCCACGGGCGGTCAGGGCCGAAGGGCAGGGCAGGGGGCGCGCCGGGGCAGCGCGGCAGGGCCGGGGCCGCAGTCACGAGCGTCCCCCGGCGGGCGGCGTTGCGCGGGCGGGGGGAGAGGAGGGGGCAGGGGCGGCATCGGTTCCGGCGCGCACGTTCAGTCCTCGCGTTCGGCGTCCTCAAGGCGCAGCACGTCCTGCCCCAGGGCGTAATGCATGAGGCGGGGCCGCTCGGCGGATTTCTTGAGGGATTTGATGATGCGCGTCATGCGGCGCGTGCCTTCCAGCACGCCGCCCAGATGGCCGGCCAGCTCGGTGAGGTCCGTACGGGCCAGGGCCAGCTCCAGTTCCCGCGCCAGGGCGCGGCCGCGCGAATCCTCGGGGAATTCGGCCAGCAGCTGGCGCGCCAGGCGCAGGGAGCGGGCCCGGTTCGCGTCGATGTCTTCCACCAGTTCACCGCAGTATTCCGCCTGGTTGCGCATGACGTTGAGGGCGTTGTTGCCGTAGTGGGCCATGGCGCCGGCGGCCTTTTCCAGCGTGTCGCGCGCCACGGCCACGCGGCGGCCCACGGTCAGCGAGACAATGGCCGCGCATTTGGCGAGGAAGCGTTCGTCAAAACTCTCAAAGCCGTATTCGCGCCTGGTGTAGAGCATGACCAGCCCGAAGGGCGGGCGGTCGTTGCGTTCGCGCAGCACAAAGGCCAGGCGCGAGCGGTAGCCCTCCTTGTAGATGACGCAGTCAAAGGACTCGCCGCCCTTGTCCAGCGCCTGCAGATTGTTGGAGACCACATAGCGGGTGCGCCCGTCAAGGATGGCGCGCATGACGGGGTGTCCGCGCAGGCCTTCTTCCAGCATGGGCGCGACAATGGGGATGCTGCCGCCGTCCGCCGCGGCGGCGGAGCGCACGTTCCATTGGCCGTCGGGCGTGCGCAGACGGCAGACGTAGAGATCGGCGTACAGGGCGTGGACGAGGATTTCCGCGCTCTGGCGCAACACTTCCCCGGGCGGGGCCATGCGGTCGGCAATGCCCAGCAGGTCGTTGGAGACGCGCAGCAGCATTTCCGCGTCGGTCTGCATGGCCGCCACCGAGCTGAGCAGCATGAGCAGGCAGCGCCAGCCGCGCAGGGGCACGCCGCGCACGGCCGGGTGGTAGCCTGCGGCAAGCGAGCGTCTGGCGGCCGGCAGAAGGGCGATGGCCGCAGCGCGCATTTCCGGCGGCGCATACTTGAGCAACCGCGTGATTTCTTCACGGATATATGCAGGCGAGTGCTGGGACAAGAGAGACTCCGTTGCCGGCTGTCCGGGCGCGCAAGCGCGACGGCAACGGCGTGCGCGTCCATGCTGCGGTCCGACCGGGGGGGAAAGTATAGGCGCTCTTGGGCGGCAGGTCAACGAGCTGCCCGGATTACAGCAGCCTCCCCCTGTGGCTGCGCACTGTTCGGCACTATGGCAAATTTTTTGCATAGCATGTGACAACAGCGCGTCACAGGCCTGCTCGGCGTCATATTGCCGCCATCGCGCAGCGTAATATGTTGGGAGAAATACTATTTTTAGTCCTGTCGGGAGTATGTGCCTCGTGCCGCAAAACGTGTATGGTGAAACTGCTCCGGGAGGGGTGTCATGAAGCGTAGTGCCGTTTTGCTGCTTTCGTGCGGTCTGGCTGCCGCAACGCTGCTGCTGGGCCTGCTGGCCGGGTTCGTGCCGCAGAGTGAGGGGCCGGAACTGCGCCGCCGCGCCAGCGACGTTGTGGTCAGCCTTCGCCCGGAAGACATCCCCGAGGGCATTTTGCCGCACGGCGACGGCGTGCATCAGTGGGCTATCCGCCGTCCGGCCCTCCGGGTTTCGTCCGAGAATGCCGCCGCATACGTCTATGCCGGGGAAGAGGAATACGCGCTGTATTCCACGCCTGAACCGCCCCCGGAAGAACGGCATATCGTCGCCTTTGAGGCGTCCGGCGTGCGCCTTGCCGCCGGCGGGCAGCCCCTGGCCTTCAGCGGGGACGCGCAGGGCGACTTTTCTCCCCTGCTGGCCATGGACGGCGTGTCCATGCCCGCACTGCTGACCAATCAGCCGCGTCAGTACGGTGACGCGCTGGATGCCTCGGGGCGTCCCCTGCGCTGGGGCAATGCGGAAGAACTCGTGGCCCGGCAGAACGCCGGTTCGCCACGGGCGGCCCTCGCCCTCCTGCGGCGAGAGCTGGCCCGCCGGGAGGCGGAGCGTTCTGTGACGCGGGAGGGCCGCTCGGGCAGCGCCGGCAATTATCGGCAGCTGGTGGAGCAGTTCGCCGGGCGTTTCAGCCTGAGCACGGCGCTGGTGTACGCCATCATCCACAGCGAGAGCAATTTTTCCACCACGCTCGTCAGCAACAGGTCGGCCATGGGGCTGATGCAGATATTGCCCGGCACGGCCGGCGGCGAGATCCACCGTTTTCTCTACGGACGTTCCGGCACTGTGGGCTTTGCGGAACTGAGCGAGCCGGAGGTCAATATCCGTTACGGCACCGCCTATCTGCATATTTTGCACACCCGCTACTTCGGCGGCGTGCGTGACCCGCAGTCCCGCGAATACTGCGCCGTGGCCGCCTACAACATGGGGCCCAACCGTCTGCTGCGCTTTTACGGCCCCACCAACGAACAGGCCGTGGAGCGCATTAACGCCATGACTGCCGAAGAGTTGTACAGTGACCTCGTTTCGCGGCTGCCCGCGCGGGAAACCCGCGCCTATGTGGCCCGCGTGAAGCAGATGAAGGCGCAGTACGCCGCCCTGCGGTGACAGGCCCCGGCGTGGAGCGCCCCCGGAAAAGAAGGGCCGTTGCGGCGGCAGGGCCGCGCCATCAGGGGGAACTGCCCCAAAAACACGGGAAAGTCTTAATGGCGGCGATGAAAAAAGCAGAAATGGCAGGCAGGGCGGACGCGTCCGGGCTGCCTGTCCCGGGGAGCGGGGGAGCCGGGCGGACTTTCGGTATCCGTGAAATTCGGCCGGAAGACAACAGCGCCGTTGAGCAGCTCATCAGAACCTGTCTGATGGAGTTTGGCGCAAGTCATGCCGGCACGGCCTGGACAGATCCTGATCTGGGGCGTTTTTCGGAAGTATATGCCACGAAGGGCAATAAATACTGGGTTGGCGTTGACAGCAACGATGCTGTCATCGGCGGTGCGGGCATCGGCAGCCTTGATGCCGCACACGGTGTTTGTGAACTGCAAAAAATGTATTGCTCACAAAACGCACGAGGAACAGGGCTGGCACAAGCCCTGTTAACTGTGGCGTTGAATTATGCAGCAGTGCATTACAGCATATGTTATCTGGAAACACTGCGTACCATGATTGCTGCGCAAAAATTTTATGAAAAAAACGGATTCATAAGAACGTCTGAACCGCTTATGCCGACAGCGCATTTTGCCTGCGACGTGCGGTATGTCAAAAAGCTGAAATAGCCCGCAAAACCGATATTCCCTTTGGTTCTCCTGTCGAATCAAAGGGAATATCGGTTAGGGTATGACAGGCTGTTCCGTCACCCAGTCCACAATCTGCGCCATGCGGCCCAGGGCATAGCGTCCGCCGCCCAGGGCCTGTCCCAGATCTTCCATCTGGCCGTCCAGGCGGTAGATGCGCCAGTCCCCTTCGGGCAGGTCGCCGGCGCTCACGCCCCTGTCTACAGCGCTGCGGGCCATGTCGGCGTCACAGAACAACTCGAAGTCCTGAACGCCGGGGTCCAGAATCACCTCGGCTCCGCTGGCGATATCAATGATGTAGTTACCGGGCGCGGCCACATAGACAAAGGGGCATTCCTCGGGCGTGGGCAGTTGCGCCGTCTCCGTCTGTGGCGCGGCGCAGGCCGAAAGCAGGGCCATGGGCAGCCAAAGAAGCATGCGGGGGAGTTTCATATGACCTGCCTTACCGTCCCTGACGGGCGTAGGCCGCCATGTCCTGCAGGCGGCGGATGCGTTCTTCAATGGGCGGGTGGGTGCTGAACAGCCCGGCCATGCCGCCCATGGCGTACATGGGCGTGACAATGAACATCTGTTCCGTGCTGGGATTGCCCGACTGCATGGGGATTTGTCCACTCTGCACGGCCAGTTTGCGGAGCGCGCCCGCCAAGGCCAAGGGCTGCCCGCAGAGGCGCGCGCCGGTCTCGTCGGCCAGGTATTCGCGTGAACGGGAGATGGCCATTTGGATGAGCCCGGCGGCCATGGGGGCCAGCAGGGCCAGCGCCAGGGCGGCTATGGGATTGCCCCCGCCCCCTTCCTCGTCGCGGTGGCCGCCGAAAATGGCCGTGAACTGGAAGATGTGGGCCAGCGTCACAATGGCCGAGGCCATGACGCCCGCGATGGTCTGGATAAGAATGTCGCGGTTGGCGATGTGGCCCATCTCGTGGGCCAGCACGCCGCGCAGCTCTTCGGGCGAGAGCAGGCGCAGGATGCCGTCGGTCACGGCCACCACGGCATGTTCCGGGTTGCGGCCCGTGGCGAAGGCGTTGGGGGCCTCTTCGGGAACCACGCAGACGCGCGGTTTGGGAATGCCCGCGTTGCGGGCCAACTCTTCGACGATCCGGTGCAGCAGGGGGGCCTCTTCAGGGGCCAGTTCGCGTGCGTGGTACATGGAAAGCACAATTTTGTCCGAGTACCAGTAGCTGCCCACATTCATGAGCAGCGCAAGGCCGAAGGCGAGAATGACGCCGGAACGTCCGCCCAGCATGCCGCCCAGCACGATGATGATGCCCGACAGCAGGGCAAGGAGAAAGACGGTTTTTAACTGGCTGGTCATGTGTTCCTCACTGGAGAAGGGATGGCGGCGCACTGCGCGCCGTATGCCAGATATACGCATTTTCCTGCCGCTGGCAAGGGCGGACGGCGGGGAAAGCGCGCCGCTTTCAGCCCCGGTGGGCCTTCCGCCAGAGCTGGAAGACCAGCAGGGTCCACAGGGGCTTGCGCAAGTCGGCCCGGCCGGAGATGTGTTCGTCCATCAGGGCGCGTACGGCCTGCGGATCGAAAATGCCCTGTTGGCGCAGCGCCCCGGCGCAGAGCATGTCCTCCATGAGCGGACGCATGCGCCCGCGCAGCCACTGGGCCACGGGTATTTGGAAACCGCGCTTGTTGCGGTGCAGGATTTCCGGCGGCAGCAGATCGGCAAAGGCCTTCTTGAGCAGCCACTTGCGGCGGAAGCCGTGCAGCCTGTGCCGTACGGGCAGCCGCGCCGCAAATTCGGCCGCATCCCTGTCCAGAAAGGGGGCGCGCACTTCCAGGCTGTGCAGCATGGAGCAGCGGTCCACCTTGACCAGAATGTCTTCCGGCAGGAACTGCCGCACGTAGACGTGGAAGGCGCGCGCCAGGGGCGCGGCCGCCTCGCGCGGCTGCCAGTGCTCATATTGCGCCCGCGTGGGGGCGAAGAGCGTTTCCGGCGCGAGAAAACCGGGGGCCTGCTCCTTGAAGGGGGCGGCCAGCAGGGCTTCCTGCATGTCCGGGGTCAGGGCTGTGAGCATGCTCTGCACCCGTTGCCAGGCGGGCGTGCGGGCCGCGCGCAGAAAGGTTTCCACGGCCAGGCGGGGGTTGATATAGCCGGCAGAGGAGGGCAGGCGGCGGGCCAGAGGCTCAATGACGCCCCGCCGCAGCGCGGCGGGAAGCCTGTTGTACCACTCGGCGATCTTGAAGCCGATATAGTGCTCGTATCCTGCCCACAGTTCGTCCGCGCCGTCGCCGCCTAGCGCCACAGTGACCTTTTCGCGCGTGACGCCGGAGAGCAGCCATGTGGGTGCCACGGAGGCGTCCGCCATGGGCACGTCCATGCCGCTGATGATGCGGGGCAGGATGTCGGCGCACTCCGTGGCGGAGAGCACGCGTTCGTGGTGTTCCGTGCCGAAGGCGCGGGCCGCCGCACGGGCGTAGCGCGATTCGTCGTAGGCGGCTTCGGTGAAGCCGATGGAAAAGGTCTTCACGGGCGCGGCTGACTGCCGGGCCATGAGCCCGGCCACGATGGTGGAGTCGATGCCGCCGGAGAGGAAAACGCCCAGGGGCACGTCGCTGACCATGCGCCGCCGCACCGCGCGGGCCAGCAGGCGGCGCAGTTCTCCGCACAGTTCGGCGACGTCGCGTTTGTCCCTTTCGTCAGGGGCCGGCATGTCCCAGTAGCGGCGCACGCAAAGGTCGCCCCGCTCCAGCAGCAGCAGATGCGCGGGCGGCAGGCTGCGCGCTTCGGCGTACATGGTCTGCGGGGCGGGCACATATTCGTAGGCCAGATAGCGCATGACCGAGCGCGGGGCTATGGTGAAGTTCAGGCTGCGCACTTCTTCCAGTGCGGAGAGTTCCGAGGCGAAAAACAGCCGGCCCTGCTGCAGGGTATAGAAAAAGGGCTTCTTGCCGAAGCGGTCGCGCGCGCAGAACAGGCGGCGGGCTGCCGCGTCCCAGAGGGCGAAGGCGAACATGCCGTCAAAGCGCGCGAGGCAGTCCGTCCCCCAGCGGCGATAGGCCTCAAGGATGATTTCCGTATCCGAATTCGTGCGGAAGCGGCCGCCGGCGGCGGCGAGCTCCTGCCGCAGTTCCGCGAAGTTGTAGATTTCGCCGTTGAAGACGATGGTCAGCTGCCCGTCATGGCTGTGCATGGGCTGGCCGCCGCCGGCGAGGTCGATGATGGACAGGCGGCGGTGCCCCAGACACACGGGGCCGTTTGTCCAGAGGCCCTCGCCGTCCGGCCCGCGATGCGCCATGCGCTCGGTCATGGCCCTGACCTGCGGCCCCGCTTCCGGCGCGAGGGATGCGCCGTCCATCCGGCAGATGCCCGCTATGCCGCACATGTGCTCTCCTGCCGCGCGTAATAGCGGATGAACATGTCGGCCAGCCGTTGGTTGTTGCGTTGCGGATCGAACATTTCCGAGGCAAGAATTCTGCCGTTGCCGGCAAGACGGGCGGCCAGGGCGGCGTCGTCGGCCAGGCGCAGGAGCGCGTCGGCCAGGGCTTCCGCGTCGCCGGGGGGCACGGCAAGGCCTGTTTCGCCGTCGCGCACCACTTCGGGCAGGGCGTTGACCGTGGTGCTGACCACCGGCAGCCCGTAGGCCAGGGCCTCAATGACCGTGTTGGGAATGCCGTCGCGGCGGCCGGAGGAGTGCACCACGCAGGGCGCGGCGAAGATGTCGTGTTCGATGAGAATGCGCGGCAACTCGTTGTGGGATACAAGCCCCGGCAGCGCCACGCGATCTTCCAGATGCAGTTCCCTGCGCAGCTTCAGGATTTGCGTTTCCATGCGCCCCAGCCCCATGACGGCGCCCCCGCCGCCGGCCAGCGTGAGCCGGAAGTCGAGCCCCCTGTCGCGCAGTATGCCGCAGGCCCGGATGAGCACGTCAAAGCCCTTGGTCACATCAAAGCGTCCCAGCGCGAGAATGTGCACCGGGCGCGGCATGGGGTGCAGCGGAACATCGTCCGCCGGATGCGGCGGTTTCGGATGTTTGGGGACGCCGGGCAGGGGCGGCAGGGTCAGGCTGTTGTAGACCAGCTCCACCTTGCCCGCGGCCTGGCCTTTGTCGAAGTTTTCAATGCGCAGCTTGTCCGCCGCATTGTTGGCCCGGACAAAATAGGCGGCCGTCAGTTTGTCGCCGAGGTCGGGATCCGCCGGTTCCAGGTTGTCGCCGCGCGCGGCCGTGGCAAAGGGAATGCCCGCGACATGCGAGGCCACCCAGGCTGCTGTGGCCGTGCCGCGCGGCCAGGGGGCATAGATCATGTCGATGCCGGCTTCCTTGAACAGACGGCCCAGATACATGCCCACACAGAAGGCCCAGACATTTTCACCCAGTATTTCCCAGCTGCGCCAGCGGTGAACGATGATTTCCCGGAACAGGCGCAGCGTGTCCAGCGGGTGCAGCAGCAGGCGGCGGAAGACTTCCGCCAGCACGGGGAACAGCGCGCGCATGCCGAAGGTGTGCGTTTCCCCCGCGACCGCGCGCATTTCTGTGGAGCAGTGCCGCAGGTTAGGACCGTACAGGCTGTAGATGGAGAGGGGAAGCAGATTCTTGAGGCCTTCCACCTCACGGAAAATGAAGGGCTGCGTGAAAAGAGGATACCACAGCAGCACATAGGCCACATGGGGCAGCCCTGTTGCAAATGCGGGGCGCCCGGCCCCGGCGTCGGTTTCCGTCATGATGCGTCTCCGTTGCGGTGCGGAAGGATCCGTCTGCGCGGCTGTTGCCGACAGTTCCGCTTTTTTCTATCGGATGCAAAGACGGTTGGCAATGCTTCCCTTGCAGCTGCATGACGTCGCCGGGCCGACGGAGGCATGGCGTCAGGGCAATCTTCCCCGGTTGGGTCATGCTGCGCGAGATGCCCTTTCACCAAAAATTTCACATGGATGTCTGCCCTGTCAACATGTTTTCTTTACTGGATTTTTGATGCTATGGACATTGACAGCGGGAGCCTTTTTCACAAAACAGCAGCAGTGCACCATCTTGCCAAGGAAAAGGAAGATAGAAAAAAAAGATTGTTGCGGCGCTGCTCATGGCTGCCTTCCTGTGTTCTCCAGCCCTGTGCTTTGCCGACATAACCGGAAGGGGGGCAATTTCCTGCGCGCAATTCCGCAGGACAAACCCCAATTTTCGGGGGGGGAAATGATCGCATGGCGGTATGGCTGCTGGAGCCATGAAAACGGCAATGACATTATGGGCGACGGTTTGAGAGATCGGCTCGGCAATAATCTGCTTGAATTTTGCGACAAAAATTCGGAGAAAAATATTCTGGAAGCGCTGAAGGACATCCCGGAGAACTAAACTTCGTCGGCAAAATGTCGTTTGCGCATGTAACCACAAGATATCCGGTCTGATTTCTGTATTGAAACAGAGCGGCCATGCGCGGCGTTGCCCCGCATCATGGCCGCCCTGTTGTTGTTCTGTGTGTTGTTAACGGTTCACTTGCGCACAAGGCGTCCGGTGACGGGCCGGGGCAGGGGAGAATGCCTTGAGAGATAGCCGGACAGCATTTCTGCGTCCACAGGCTCCGGCGACGTCACCACGCGGCCCTTGGTCAGCATGTCGAAAAAATCCCCGCCCTTGGCAATATATTCCGGCAGTACAACCACGTACTGTCCACGCGGACGCAAAGGCTCTGCGCGGCCGTTCTCGTCCAGCACCTCCGCCTTAAGCACGCGCTTGCCTGCAGGCTTGGAACCGTCCACAATATACCGCAGGCCCGCCGTCTGCAGTATTTGTGGCCCCTTGGCATCCTCGCCGGCCACACCGTGCTCCAGCGCCTCCCAGATCTGCTCGCCAGTGTATTCCCGCACAAATATCCTTTTGCCGAAGGGGAATGCCGTGAGCACGTCGCCCTGCGTGATCTCGCCGGGGCGCAGGGCAGCGCGTACGCCACCGCCGTTGTGCAGGGCTATGCGGGCGCCGTAATGACGTCCATAGTCCAACATGGCGTCCGTCATGATCATGGCGGTCAGGCATTCATTTTCGCGGCAGGCATCCATACCGTCAGGCCCAAGATCAATGTTGTGGCTGCCGAGCTTGCGGCTGCGGAATACATTCAGGGTTTTGGCGTAGTCCGCCACCTTGGCGGACACCGCCGCATCGCGGGAGTCGGCAGGCTGCAGTTCCACAGCCTGCCCGCTCCAGCTCGTGAGCACGCCGTCTTTGTCAAAATTGCAGGCAAGTTCGCCAAGATATTGCGTGGCGCGCTTGGCCGTGACCACCAGAACCGGCCTGCCGGAAGGAGACTTTTCCACGATGGGGTACGGACCTTCCTTGGAACCGGGGCCAAGATAAGAATGTGTGTGTCCGCCCACGATGACGTCCACGCCGTCCACGCTGCGGGCCAGTTCCCTGTCGGCAGGAAGGCCGATATGCGTCACCAGCACAATGCGGTTGACGCCCTGCTTTTCAAGCTCGCGCACGGCGGCCTGCACAGTTTCCACCCTGTCGGCAAATCGGGTCTGGGGGCAGGCGCTGGCAAGCCCCACTACTTCGTCGTTGGCCAGACCGATGACGCCCACCTTGTGCCCGCCGATTTCACGGACGATATAGGGCGGCGTGTCGCTGTACAACAGGGGGCAGCCCTTCTTCGGCTTGAGGTTGGCCGCCAGCATGGGGAAGGGACGCTTGGCCTCCAGGTATTTGGCAAGTTCCGCGCAGCCTTCGTCCCACTCGTGATTGCCCAGCGTGGCGGCGTCATAGGGCATCAGCCGGTTGAGTTCCGCTTGCATGGGCCATTTGTTCACTCCGTAGAACAGCGTGCCCGTGAACATGTCGCCGGCGTCCAGAGCCAGCACATTGGCCCCCTGCGCCTTTGCGTCCTTGATGGCGGCGGCAATGCGCGCCAGGCCGCCCCGGCAGTCCTTATCGTCCATGCAGGCGTTGCCGTAGTTGTCGATTCCGGCGACATGCGCATGGGTGTCATTGGTATGCAGGATGAGCAGGTCGGCCCTGGCGTCCACATGCCGCGCCTGGCGATGGGCGCAGGCTGTCAGAAACAACGCTGCGCAGCATGAGAGCAGCATGGTGCGGAACACGTTACCAATGGGAGATGTGTACATTTTCATTACGGCTTCACCTTCCAGTTTTGTGGATTATTCAGCATGTCCCAGAAGCGGGGGACGTCCACCGTCTTCACAATCCGCGCCTTTTGCGCGCCCTGCGGCGCATCTTCGGCATAGGCCAGCGATTGCCCGTAGGACAGGCCCGGCTGGTCATTGACGTCTATGAACTGTGTCGTCTCCTCCGTGATGAGCGTGGGGTCGATAATGACGGCGGCCACCAGTACATCCCAGACGAAATGCGTGAAATCGGGGTTTTTTTCAAAAGACTGCCCCACAAAGGTGGAACGCAGCATCCTGCCCATGGGATGTCCGGCAAGGGTCTTGAGGAGCCTGTCATAGTGCTCGCGCCTGAAGGCCACCTTCTCGCACACGTCCAGCCCCAGCACGATTTGCTCCTTGAGGGGACTGCGCACTGCGATGCGGGCCGCCTCCGGGTCGAAGTACCAGTTGAACTCCGCCGCCGGGGTGGTGTTGCCCTGCTGGAAGAACGAGCCGCCCATGTAGACCACGCGCCTGATGAGGGGCGCGATGTCCGGGGCCATGCGCAGGGCCAGGGCCAGATTGCCGCAGGGGCCGATGGCGGCAATGGTGACCTGGCCGGGATTGGCGCGCACCGTGTCAATGATAAAGTTGACGGCATGCCTGTCCACGGGCTTCACGGCGGGTTTGGCGCCGTAGGCGGCTTCATAGGCCGCCTGCCAGCTTGCGGGCCTTTCCAAGCCGAAGGAGCCGACCCAGTAGTCATGGCCCCGGCCCACAAGGCGGCGCTCCAGTTTGAAAAGTTCGTGCCGGTTGGGGCGCAGGGGGAATTCCAGGCCTTTGGCCACGGGGATGCGGGCAAGCCCTGCCTCCTCAAGCTGGCGCAGGGCGTTGGCCGTGCCCGTTTCCACCCAGGAGTTGCCGGAAAGCGTGGTCACGCCCAGCAACTCCACATTGGGGGCGCCGGCCAGCAGCAGCATGGCGATGCCGTCGTCAAAGGCCTCCACCATGTCCGAATCCAGCAGCACTTTTTCCTTGGTCTGCGCCTGCGCGGAGCGATTCGGCAGGACGAGCGACGCGGCGAACAGGCACAGCGCAACCGCAACAACAATCCTTCGCATGTCTCCCTCCCGGTCGGGCATTACGCGGCGGGGGCGGCCTTCCTTGCCTTTCCCTTGATGTACAGCAGCGCCACCAGCCCTGCGGCCACGGCCAGCATGATGCCGCCGGTCACGGGCCGGAAGCGCAGCCAGGCGATGGCCATGATCAGCAGCGACCAGGCGAGGCCCAGCAGCAGGCTGACCAGCCCCGTGCCCGCGCCCACGATGCTGCCGAGCATGGGGATGACGCCGGCAATGACCGAAAGCGGCGCCAGCACGGTCCGCAGCCCGGCGATGACCAGCACCGTGCCCAGTACGCGCAGCACCCAGGTCATGGTTTCATTGCCGCTGTGCTTGTCGGCGAACATCTTGTCCATGCTCACCTCGCCCATGGCGAGCGCGCTGACGCTCTTGCCGTTGGCGGCGCGGAACGGCTCAAAGGTATCGCCCCTGGTCTTGGCGATGATGCTGACGACAGCCGGGGGCGTCATGGTGAAGGTCACGCGCACATCGCCGACCTGCGGCGCGGCGGGAGAAGCGCCGATGTAGATGGTGTTGCCCTGCTCGTGGAGCACCTGGGGCAGCTTTTCCAAGGGGACGCGATCCACATTGGTCGTATGGAAGGGCACAAGCTCCGGCCGCGCGCGCAGCACGTCGCGGGTGAGCTTTTCGCGCACGGCGGCGTCCGGAGCCGCCGTGAAGGGCTGTGCCCCGCCGATGGAGCTGATGAGGAAAGCGGGCAGGCGGTAGGCGCCGAAGCTCACGTTGGACGCGCGCTGCATCTGGTCGTCCACGGCCAGCAGGGCCATGTTGGCATGCTGCATGCGCGCCTCGGGCGCATGGAACTGCTGCGAATCCACGCGATGGCCCACCCAGTCCTTTTTGTACGAATAGGTGGTCACGGTTTCCTCGCCGCCGCCGAGCTTCTGCCGCTTTTCCGACCTGGACTGTTCCGTCCACTGGTAGAATTCGACCTTGCGCGCAAGGGCGATGCCCCTGCCGCCGATGCCGAAGACGGGATCTTTCAGCACGTCCTGCGTGTCGGCGGGGCCGGTGGCGTGAACCAGTTTGCCGTTGAGCGCGGCGTCCACCCTGTTCACGTCAGGGAGTTCCGCCGCCGCGCCCTGGGCCTCGTTGAGGGCGTCCCGCGTCTTGACGAAATCCCCCTCATTCCACCAGAGCAGGCCCGTGCCGGCCAGAATCAGCACAATGCCCAAGCCGATGCCGCCGAAGGACGAACCCAGACGGGAAAACCAGCTGGTCGAGGTTGTTTCCGTGTATTCCATGACAGCCCTCCCATTGTGGAATATATTAATGTTTGGTGTTGGTTATCACAGGGTTGGACGATTGTCATGTAGGCATCGCGATGGCATCAGGAGCGTCGCATCAGGAATCCCCTGCGGGACAGGGATGCTGCTCCGCAGTTCATCCCCGGCAGCGTTCCGGGGCCTGCCGGAGCAATACACGGTCTTTGCGGACCGAAAGGCCGTGGAACCGGCCGCCCTGCGCTACATCGGCCACGCCGTCACGCGGCACATGGCCCCCGGCGGCAAGGGCTGTCCCGGCGACACCATCCTCAACGACGGCGGCTACTACATGAACATCGGCGAATTGGGGGAGGCCGCCGAGGAGCCGCGGCTCAGAACCACCATGCCCAGGGCGCGGGTTATGTGCTGCGCGGTGATCTTGTGCAGCTCTTCGAGGATGCACAAAGGCCCCCCGCCGCCTTTACGCTGGAACTGACGCCCGGCGACGCCCCCGGGACCGGGAAACGGCGCTATGTGGCATCGCCGCACAGGTAGCGTTCAGCCCTGCGGGGGTATCGCCTCCGCCAAGCGCGGGCCGCCGATGGCAAACAGCCCTCTCACGGGCGTTCCCGGCAAGGCCACAGGCCGCTGTCCAGAGCTGCCTGCCGGAAAAACTGCAAAAACCACAACGGATTCCAGTGCTTCTCCGGCAGTGTGGCGCTGCCGCCCTCGGCATGGGCCGTAATGCGCTCGCCTGACGCGTAGCCAATGCGCAGATCCAGCAGCTCGTCCAGGGCTGTGTCCCGTCTGCTGTGGCCGTTGATCCGCGCGACGCCGTGCTGCTCGATAAGCTCCTGCAAGGCTGTGAGCACGGCTGTCGGCGCCGTGCCGGCCACCCGCAGCCCGGCAGCGTCGCAGCGCATCTCCAGCGCGGCCCCGCCGGGCAGTTTTTTCAATGTCAGAAGCCAGATGCCCTGCGGGTACGGCTGCTCGTCATCGGGAATAAACCTGCCGTTTTCCGAATGGCCGATTTGATCATTCCAGGCGAAGCGCACGGAAAACCCGACAATATCTCTGGACACAATGCGTTTGGGCGCATTCCTGTCGGACATGTCCGTGACGGCCCCGTCAGGAACGGGTTCCGTGTCCGCAGCAGCCCCGCCCGGCAGCGTGATGACCATCATGCCCCCCATGCGCCCGCCGCCATCGGCAAGGCCGGGAATGTAAGGGTGATTTTTTGCCGAAAGGCAAACAGCGCGCCCGGCAGGAGCGCAGCATCCCCGGTCGCCCTCAGCGCCCGAAGCCCGGCGTGAAGCTCCGCGCCACGCTGGACGCCGCCATGTCAAAGGAGGCCTTTTGTTCCCTGGGGGCGATGATTGTCAGCACATTGGCCCTGTCGCCCCTGAGGGCGTACCTGATGTAGACGTAGTTGCCCTGCGCGTCCTCCGCGGTCAGGGCGAACCAGTCGGGGCCGGCTTCATCCTTGAGGATATTCCTGTAGCCCTTGGCCTCCTCAGCAAGCAGCGTCTGCAGGGGAATGCCCGCGTAGCCGCTGCGCACGGCAGCGCGTATGCGGGTGACGCCCGTGTCGCCTTGCGCGCCGTCATGGATGGCGATTTCCCTGCCGCCGTCGCTTTCCACGGCATCCCACTGGCCCGGCGGCAGGGCGAAGGAGAAGCCGAAGGTTTTGTTCACATAGCGGGGGTTGCCGGTATCCAGAAACACGCGTTCCCCGGCTGCACCCAAACAGGGGGACAGGCAAAGGCAGAGCAGGCAGGCGATTGTCAGCAGCGGGCGCATACGCATTCCTCCGTTTTGGGGATTTTTGGTTACATTGGCGAAAACTCCAGGCAAGTCAAGGCGACCCGTCCATGCCGGACGCGCCGTGCGGGCTGCCGTGTCCCCGCGCGGACTGCGCCGGCCGGCCGCTGCATGTCCTGTGCGCGGCATGGTTGCCTTGCCGGCGGGACGCTCGTATCCTTGTCCGCGTGACAGGGGAAAGCCGGAACAATTGTCCAACCGGTTGGAGTTGCCATGTCAGGACGTTTTTTTCATGTGAACAGGTTCCTGTTTGCCGTGGTTTTCTGCCTGGGGTGCGTTGCGCCGCTCATGGCGGCGGAACCGACCCCCGCCCCGCGCGCGCAGGAGGTGGCGGCACAGGCCCGGCAGTTCACCGCTGCGCTCAGGCATTGTGACGCTACCCGAAAAACGCGCCTCTGCGCGGAACCCGGCGGCGCCGGGGCGGCGCAACTGTCCAGGGGGTGCGCGCTTCTCGCCGAGGCCGTTCCCGTCGTCGCCGGGGACGGCAAAAAATGGCTCCATGTCCATTTTATGCGTGAGGCCGGCGCGGAGCCGGACGCCTTTGCGCCCCAAGAGGGCTTTGTGCCGGCAAAAGACGTGAAGACCGCGGGTCTTTCGCCAATGGAGGCGGAAATCGCCGCCGTCAGGCGCTTTGGCCTTATGAAAAATGCTGAAAGCCCGGCATTCGCGGCAGGAGAGGACCTGACCGTCTGGCCGCGTGACGGTCTGCCCGGTGAGGGGAGGCCCTCCGTGACGATTGCGGCGGGAACGTCCCTCAAGCCGTGGGGCATGCTGACGCATACGTCGGACGGCGTCTGGTGGGTACGCCTGTATGAGCCAGCCGGGGAACAGATGCTCCATGTCGGCATCATGCGCCTGGACGATTTTGAGGCTCTGGATTTCGGCGGCGCGGAACAGGACGTGCGCCAATGGCTGACCAGGGAAAAGTGATTCGTAAAAATCTGTCAGTAACGGCGGCACAGCATCATTCATGGCTTCGTAACCATGCACGCAAAGGGCTCCCCAAGCCGGCCCAATCGGCATGCTTGCGCAGCATTGCAGTCACGCTCGCGTTCCTTTTTGCATCCCTGCCTGCTGCCGTGTCTGCGCTGGGCGTCTATCCCGCCCGTGACGAGGAGGCCGTTATCTGCCGCTGTGCCCCGCCGACAAGGGCCTCTTAACGCCACAGCATCGGATACTTCAAAAACGTCGGTGGAGCATGCACCGCCTGGAGGGGCTTGCCGGCACGTTCAAGGCCGACGAGAAATGGCTCATCGACCACAGCATCGACGATCTTCAGCACTCCGCCCCGGGGGTGGCCGCAGCGTCGGCGCAGGTCCAGTCGCCGGAGCCTCGGCGTACCGGGGCCGTGGGACCGAGTTCCCCCCGCAGTTCGTTCATGGTCAGGCAGCGGATCGAAAAACGCGCGCGCAGCCAGTCGAGCCATGCCGCGATTTTGTGCAGCAGGCGGTCTACGGCGGCGGCATCGGGCAGATGCGGCGTGCAGCCGGGCATCATTTCCGAGGAATGCCAGGTGAGCGAGAGCGTCCGCCCGCCGCGCGCCACATACAGACTTGTGACGCGTTTCATGGCCCAGAGGGGATGGTAGACGGGCAGCAGCGCCAGCGCCCCCCACTTTTGAAAACCGGCCCGGAGCCTTGTTCCGGCCGGGGCCTCCAGACGCCGCAACAGGGCGGGCAGCCCCCGCAGCAGGGGCGTGACAGTCAGCGGAACCTCAAAAATACCGTTCCCCTCCGTCGGAATCCAGTACGGTTCGCCGGGGGCGTCGAAGTGGTCCGGTCCGGCAGTCGGCGTCGCCCCGCTGTGCAGGGGGCGGACAGAAGCGTCCACAAGCACGCCGGCCTGCGCCAGCAGCGGCCAGAGCGCGCGGTGCGCGTCCCAGCGGCCCATGCGGAAGGAGGTCAGCGGCGTGTCCTGGACGGCCCGGCCCGCTTCCATGAGGCGGCGCAGTTTGGCGGCCAGCAGCGCCGGGGGAACGTCGGCGGCCGGAACGCGCGTTGTCGTGCGTGGCAGGGAGGCGTCATCCCCGTCCGGCGACAGGGGCGGCGTGTTCCAGTGGTGGAGGTGCGCGCCCAGTTCCGCGCCATGGTCTTCGCGCAGGCGGGCCAGCCTGTCGCGCGAGGCGGCATCCGCCAGCACGCTGTAGGCGCAGAACAGCGTGGGGCGCACGCCCGCGCGGCAGAGCGGCGCAAGACGTTCCAGCCCGGCGGTATTGGCCGTCGTGCAGCCGTGCCGGGCGTAGCTGCCGCCGAAAAGCCCTTCTTCTTCCACGTCAAGGCTGACGACCAGATATACGGGCTGTCCGCTCATGCGCGGCCTTCCGCATCCGCCTCGCCGTTTCCGGCGGGAGCGGCAGCGGCGTCTCCGCCGCCCCCGGCCGACTGATTGCGCCAATAACGGGCGCATTCCTCTGTGTACAGGCGCAGCAGCGCGGCAATATTGCGTTCGCGGTCAAACATGTCGCACACCAGCGTCCGTCCGGCTTCGGCCATGCGCAGGGCGCGCGGCCTGTCGGCAAGCATGCGCCGCACGGCATCCGCCAGGGCGCGGGGATTGCGCTGGGGCGTCAGAAAGCCCGTCTGCCCGTTCCTGACCACCTCGGCAATGCCGCACACATCGGTGGCTATGACCGGCATGCCGTGCGAAAGGGCCTCCATGATGACGTTGGGGATGCCGTCACGGTCGCCGTTGGAATGCACCACGCTGGGCATGATGAGCATGTCGTGATCCAGCATGAAATTGCAGATCTGGTCGTGGGGAATGAAGCCGGGCATGTGCACAACGCCCTGAAGACCCAGCCGGTCGCGCATGCCGACGAGTTTGCGCCGCCAGCGTCCGTCGCCGACCAGGGTGAGCGTGACGGGCACATTTTCGCGCAGCAGGCGGGCGACGGCCGTCAGCAGGTCGGGAAAGCCCTTGGTGCGGGCAAAACGTCCCACGGCCAGCAGACGGTAGGGGGGGCGCATGGGCACGGCGCATGCGCCCCGGGGCTTGAATGTGAGGCTGTTGTAGACGGCATGCACCTTGTCGCTCCGGCCGGGCGGACAGAAGCGCTGCAGCCAGGCTACGTTGGCGTGGTTGTTGGTGCGGATGAACAGCGCGTCCTTCGATTTTTCGTGCAGCAGGCCGTCCTCGGGGTAGATGTCACCCGCCCGCCCTGTGAAGGCAAAGGGAATGCCCGTCAGGCGCGAGGCCACCCAGGCTGCGGTGGCCGGCCCGTTGGCCCATGGCGCGTGGATGAGTCTGATATGATTGTCCGTGCACAACTCGGCCAGCAGGAATCCGGCCATGAAGCACCACAGGTTTTCCCCCAGCGATTCCAGATTGCGCATGCGGCGGAAAAAGCCCTGCCGCAGGAGCTGCCAGACTGTTCGGGGCTTGCGTCGCAGAGCCCGCCAGAATGCGGCAAAGATGCGCCCTACGGCGGCGACGCCCATGCGCTGCACAGAACCGGGGAAGGAGCGCATTTCCTTGCTGCAGCCGCCGAGCCGTTCGCCGTACATGGTGTAGATACGAACAGGCAGCCCCCGGGCCATGAGCTGCACAACCTCACGGAAAATGAACGTCTCCGAGGAGAGGGGGAACCAGAGCAGGACGTAGGCGACGGCAGGCAGGGCCGCCCCTGCGGGGGGATGCGTGCCGCCGGCGGGGTGCGTCATGAGGCGCTCCGGCGCAGGCGGGCCTGCTGTTGCGCTGTCCGCCCGACGGCGTCAGGGTGCGGCGACGCCGCATACGGATGTGTTCCGGCGTCCGTTCCGGCCTGCAGGAACAGACGCGGACGGGCGACGGCAGGAGCCGGGCGGAAAAGGTGTTCCGCAGCCGCGTGCGGGCTGCGTGCGCAATGCGTCGGGCAGAACAGTCTCTGTGGCGTTGCGCTAGCGCTCTTCGTCTGTACCGGCGTGTTCACGTTTATACGCCTCCACGGTTTCCCGCGCCCTGGGCAGTTCTTCCCTGACCGCGTCCAGCGCCTTGCGGATATGCTCTTCAGTATGCGAGGCGGAAAGGAAGAAGCGCAGGCGATCCGTGCCTTCCTTGACGGCGGGAAAGGTGATGGGCATGACATAGACGCCGCGCTTGATAAGCGCATTGGACAGGAAACCCGCCACCATGGGATCGCCGACCATGACGGGCACGATGGCGTAGCCCTGGGCCGAGCCCGTGTCCAGCCCGAGGCCGGAGGCGTAGCGCACAAAAAACTGGGATATCTCCTGCAGCCTGTGCACGCGTTCCGGCTCGCGCAGCATGATTTCCAGCGCCTTGCGGCAGGCCACGGCGATAACGGGCGGCATGCCCACACTGAACACAAAGCCCGGTGAACCGTATTTCAGAAATTCAACCAGATCACGACGGCCGGCAATGAAGCCGCCGCAGCCGCACATGGACTTGGAGAGGGTACTCATCCACATGTCCACCTCGGCGGCATCAATATTGAAATATTCATGGACGCCGCGCCCGGTGTTGCCGAGTACGCCCAGCGAGTGCGCCTCATCCACCAGCAGCATGCAGTCATAGCGTTTTTTCAGTTCAATGATGCGGGGCAGGTCGGGGATGTTGCCGTCCATGCTGAACAGGCCTTCGGTCACGATGACGGCGCGCTTGTGCTCGGCGCGTTTGGCCTTGAGCATCTCTTCCAGCGCGTCGCAGTCGTTGTGGGCATAGGAATACCGCGTCGCGCCGGAAAGGCGCGCGCCCTGCACCAGCGAATTGTGGGCCAGCCCGTCATGAAAGATGACGTCACGGTGGCCGAAAAGAAAGCCCAGGGTGGAGACATTGGTGGCGTGACCGCTCACGTAGACAATGCAGTCCTCCACACCGTAGAGATCGGCAAGGGCGCGTTCCAGTTCGCGGTGGGGCGGGCGTTCGCCGCCGACCAGGCGGCTGGCCCCGGCGGAGGTGCCGTACAGCGCGGCGGCCCTGGTCACGGCCTCGGTGATCTCCGGGTGGGCGTTGATGTCAAGGTAGTCATAGGTGGAGAAATTGAGGTATTCCTTGCCGCCGATGAGCGTGGTGGCCTTGGCCGCGCGTTCGTGGCAGAGAAACAGAGGATTTTCCATCCCCATCCTGGCGCCCATTTCCACAAGCCGGTCAAAGGCGAGCTTGGAACGCATGCGATTGAAGCCGGAAGCGCTGCTCGCTGCGGCGGGCTGGTGCGTGGTTGTCTGGTCGGTCTGACAGGGAGGAGTTTTCTTCATGCCTCATCCTCAATAAAATATGGCGCGTCACCGGCGAACTGTCGATGTGGTCGCAGACGCGATACGGCAAGACGACAATCTATCGAAAATGCCCGTATATGGCAAGCCTTACGGCAACCACAGCCGCAAGCCACGGGGGGTTGACGGGTTCCCTGCCCTCGGCCGGGCTGCCTATGCAGATTTTTTTTAGAAACGTAGAACATTGTGGGCAAAACAACAAGACCCGTATGGAGGCATGCGCTCCATGCGGGTCTGGGGCCGGCAGTGCGGGTGCGGATGAAGGCGCGGGTGGGTTCCCGGCGTGTCCGCGTCGGTTCCGGAGTTTCGGCAATCCGGGGCGTCGCGGACAGGCAAACGGACAGGTAGCGGGATCGGCCGCGCGTTTCGCCGGCCAGACCGCCCGGGGGCCGCGGGGCGCGGCCTACAGGCTCAGGAGTTCGGCCACACGGCCCGCAGTCAGGCCGCCGTGCACGGAAAGAGCGGCCACATTGTCCTGCGCGATCATGCCGAGAGTTTCGTCAAGCAGGGCGTCCGCCTCCGCATCGTCCATGTCCATCATGCGCAAGGACTGGAGGCTGATCACGTCGCGCGACGGGGCGGCGCCGGCGGCCGCCGTTTCCTTTTCAAACATGGGGAAGGTCAGTGCGTCGGAGGGAGTGAAGCCGGTGATCTTCATGGCGGTATCCTTTTATGGCTGTCGCCCGCAGGCGGGATGTCAAAATTGCCGCGCTCGCGCGCGGACGCCATGAATTATGCATATTCAATGCCAGAGCTGGGGTTACGAGCGGCGCGTTTTGTCAGTCCCCGGGGGCGGTGTCGCGTTCTGCGTCATAATGCTGTTCCAGGCAAGCGCGCAGGCGGCTGGAGCCGTCCAGCTCAATGGGCAGCCATTTGAGCGTCTGCTGCTGGTGCGCCCAGCTGAGCTCATCCGTAAAACACAGGCGCACGCTTATGCCCTGCGGGCACTGTTCCCGCCCCAGGCCCAGGCGTCTGGCCAAGAAGACGAAGGGAGATTCCTCCCTGGCAGCCCTGCTGGGAATAAAAAAAACAATGTAGATCACGCCGGAGGAGAAGGAGGGCCGCGCCGCCTCCTCGGACAGGCAGGCGCAGGCGCCGCCCGCAGAGATGTCGATAAGTTGCGTGCTGGAAGAGGCCTCCGGGCGCGAGCGCAGCAATGCCGCCAGCTCTTCCCGTGTCGCCGGCGGCCTGTCGAGCTGCATGACGCGGAACAGACGGGTGAACTCATCCTTCCAGAAGTAACGTTTGTTCCTGCGCAGGGGGCGCACATTGAAATTGAGCGGGAAGCGCACATCGACAGTGCGCAGCGTGCCGTCCTTGTCGTCCTCCGTCTTGAGGATGAGCCCCGTGCCCGACGCGCCCATGCGCGCGCCCTGGGCATCGGCGGAGCGGGCGGCAATCTGGAAGGTGAAATCAAAGCGGCCGTCGAGTGTCCTGCTTTTGCCGGGCAACGGCGTCGCATGCGTCACAAAGAGCTGCGCTTCCCGTCCCTGCACATTGCGCAGCAGGCCCTCAATCCGCATCTCGACGGGTTCCCCCTTCCGCACGAGGCAGCAGGTCAGCGTGACCGTGGCCCCGCTGTTCTGGGCTTCAGTCAGGGGATCCTGGGGTTTTGCGTTCCAGAGGCTGGGCATAGAAATTCTGTTGCAGTGTATGCGGGCGGCAGACTGCGGCGTTTCTACAAGGTTCAGGAATACGTCGCAACAAAGGTAGTGAAGACGGACATGCCCGTCAATGGAAATCCCGTATATATTTTTTATTGTTGATATGTGCCCGGCGATGCGAGCCTGTCGGCATCTTCTCCGGACTGTTCCGGCGTGCTGTCCCTGCCGGAATGAAAAGGGGCCGCCCATGCAGGGCAGCCCCTACTGCCGTAACGCGGCGCAGCCGCGCTAACTTTCCTGCTTGACCTTGGACTTTGTCATGGCCAGGCCGATGCCCTCAAACAGTTCAAAGATGGCGAAGCCGTACCACAGGGTATAGATGACATAAAAAGCCAGCATGCCCGCCAGCAGCAGAATGTGCTCGGAAACCTTGGTCGGCGTCACGCTGAAGAAATTGTTGCCGGGCTCCACGGCGCGGCGCAGCACCTGGTCCACAACCTGCGCCTCGGGGATCAGGCGCTGCTTCTGCAGCTCCTTGATGGCGGGCGAGAGCGTGTACCACCAGGCGGAGGCCATCTTGAGGGCGTTCTCGCCGCCGTACTTCTGCGAGACGGTGTCGGCGTCGTTGTGGTACAGCCGGTCGGCATCGTCCGTGGCGGAGGCCAATATCTTGCCGAGGTCGCCGGTGAAGGTCACCGTGGCGTTTTCGGCCTTTGCCTCGGCGGCCCCCGCCTTCTGCAGGGCGGCTGCGGCCAGGGGGGCCAGTTCGGCCTTTTTCAGCGTGACGGTAACTGTCACCGTCTTGCCGTTGACGGATTCAATGCTCTTGCGTACGGCGGGGATGAAGTAGGACGAACCCTTGGAGAGCTCATTGAACACGTTGTCGGCGTACTGCAGGCCCGTCAGATGGTTGCCGTTCTCGTCGCGCATGACCGGCGTGAGCAGAACGCAGAACAGCACGAGGAACGAGACCAGCAGCAGGCTGCCCCGCATGAAGGGGCCTTTCTCGTGAATAAGCATGGCTAGGCCTCCCCTCTGAGTTTGCCGAGGTTAAGGAAGAATTTGCTGAAGACCCAGAGGCCGAATACGGCCACCACAACCCAGAAGACGACGTTGCCCACCTGTTCGATGATGTTGACCACATTGGGCGACCAGTGCAGCACTTCCATTTCCACCAGCTTCTTGGGCAGGACAGCTGCGCGGTTGATGAAGCCCGCGATGATGGAGACGGCGTAGAAGCCGCGGATGTGTACGCCCTTGACGGCCTTGGTGGTCAGCGCGCCGATCTGGATGCCCAGCAGCGAGCCGAGCAGCATGCCGATGGCCAGGGTGTAGAACACGTAGCCGTAGATGGCGTACTGGCCCACGGCGGCGAAACCGGCGGTGAAGATGATCTGCAGAATATCCGTGCCCACGGTGGTCATGGAGGACACGCCGAAGATGTACACGAACATGGGGAAGGTCACAAAGCCGCCGCCCACGCCCATGATGGCGGCCAGCAGGCCCACAAAAACGCCGCCCGCAGCGACGATCCAGCCGGAAATGCGGCGGCCGCCGGGCACGAGGTCTTCGTCAAAGGTGATCATGGGCGGCACGGAGAGGCTCTGCAGTTTCAGCGAAAGACCGGTCATGCCGGCATTGCCGCCGGCCTGCGCGGCCTGGGTTGCCTGCGTGCCGCGTGTGCTCTTCAGGAAGTCGAACAGGGCGTAAAAGCCGAGGAAGCCCAGCAGGACCGCATAGATGGTGCTGATGAACAGCTCGGAGAGCAGGGGATCGGCATTGTACAGGCCCTTGTTGATGGCGCCGCCGATGAAGGTGCCGCCGATGGAACCCACCAGAAAGGCCACGGCCAGCTTGGCGGAGACGTTGCCCAGTTTCTTGTGCACGGTGGTGCCCATGATGGCCTTGGCGAAAATGTGGAAAAGGTCCGTGCCCACCGCAAGAATGCCCTTGACGCCCACGGCCATGAGGGCCGGAGTGATGATAAAGCCGCCGCCCGCGCCGATGCACCCGGTGATGAGGCCTGCAGCCAGGCCGACGGCTATGGACGCCAGGAAAATGGTGGTGGTGTAGAAGGCCGGCGCATAGGCCGACTTGCCGCCCAGCATTTCATGGTATTCATAGGCTTCGGCCAGACAGCCGGCCAGAACGGGCACGGCCAGCGCCAGCAGAATGAGCAGTTTTTTCCTGTTCCTGAGAATGGAAGTGGAAACTTCCAAATCCCATTTGGCATATGCCTGGGAGCTGCTCAGCAGAAACTCGTACACCTGTCTGCCAAAACTCATACTTTCCTCCGATACGGGGTTTCGGCCGGCACCGGGGCCAGCGCCCCGGCAGAAAGGTTGCCGTTCGCAGTCCGTCGCGCGGCGTCGCGCAAGAGCGTTATGCGCAACTGTTTGAAAAAAATGTAAATACAGGACATGTCCCCGAGGACGCCCTTGGGTTCCACATAACTCTGACATATTCTCCGCATTTTGTAAAAGAAATTTCTCACGAGCGGCGGATCTTTGCTGCGGGCAGAAGGGGAAGGGGAACCGGGGAGCCCGGGGCGCAGGCGACGGGGCGCACGCGGGAGCGGCGGATGCCCCGCCCCGCGTGCGCCTTGTGAACTGTCGGGCAAAATTACTTTTTGGACAGGCGCGGACACTGGCCGAAAATACTCAGTTCCATCCAGTCCAGAGCGAAGTCCAAGGCGGCCTCGTCGCCCGCGAGGCTGTCCTCCATGACGGCCTGTTGCCGCGCCTCGTTCGCAGTGACGTGCGCAAAAATGCGCATGGCGGTGATGAGCTCGCGGAATTTATCCAGCTGGAAAAGGCAGAGCACCGCCATGGTGGCCATGCGCGGTTCCAGGGGCCTGCCCGTGGCGCGCACCAGCGCCATGAGGCGCATGTAGCGGTCATTGGCCGCGTTGTAGGGGGCCAGCTCCTCATTTTGCAGCCATGCCTGCGCCGTGCGTTCCGTGCCTTTGTCAAAACCGTGACAGTGCGGCTCCCGCACCACGAAAAAGCGCTCCGCAACGCCGTCTTCCGCCATTTTTGTTCCGCGCCCCAAGGGGTAGAACCGGCACGCGCCCGGCCTGTCCTCATAGACGGAACAGCCGCCGGGCGTCACGAAGGGACAGGGCTCGCCCGGCCCCTGGAGCATGCGCAGCATGGGCAGGGGAAACCCCGTGTCCGGGAAGGAGCGCATGGTGGTGAAGTCGGCAAGGAAGGCCTCGCTGGCGATATTGTCCATATGGCGGCGCAGGCGCAACACGTCGTAGGGCGTGAGGGGCAGGGTGAGTTCGGCGCAGCACTGGTTGAAGCAGGGCACCTCGGGGTTGCAGTCAAAGCAGAATGTTTCGCCGGGCTGCAGCTCCGGCAGATTTTCCAGAAAATCCTTGCTGGCGTCGTCCATGGAATCCGGCTCCTTGCGGGATGAAGGGCGGCCCGCCTGCTGCGGCGAACTGCGGAACGGCACAGGGCGGCGGGGCCGCCCCGTCATATAACCTTGTTCAGGGCGTATTCGATGATGCCCTCGGCCCCGGCCTCGCGCAGGCGGGGGATGAGGTCGCGCACCACATCGATCTGCACCACGGTTTCCACGGAAAGCCAGCGCGCGTCGCGCAGGGGCGACACGGTGGGCGAGTTGAGCGCGGGCAGCATTTCGAGGATGGCGTCAAGGCGGGAGGCCGGGGCGTTCATTTTCAGCGCCACCAGATTCTCGGCCCGCAGCGCGCCCTGCAGCAGCAGATCGAGTTGCTTGATCTTGGCGTGTTTGGCAGGGTCGTTCCAGGCCTCCCTGTTGGCGATGAGCACCGGGTAGGAAAGCATGACTTCGTCAATGATGCGCAGTCCGTGGGCGCGGATGGTGGTGCCGGTTTCCGTCACCTCCACGATGCCGTCGGCCAGACCTTCCACCACCTTGGCCTCGGTGGCGCCCCAGGAATAGAAGACGTCCACCTTGACGCCGACCTTGTCAAAATAGCGGCGGGTGAGGCCTTCCAGCTCGGTGGCGATGCGCTTGCCGGCGAGGTCGGCGGGTTTCTGGTAGGGCGAATCGCCCGCCACGGCCAGCACCCAGCGGCACGGACGGTTGGAGGTTTTGGAATAGGTCAGGTCGGCGATGCGCACGACCTTGTCCTCATGATTGCGCTCAATGAGCCAGTCCAGACCGGTGATGCCCACATCCAGCACGCCGGCTTCGATGTATTCGCCGATTTCCTGCACGCGGCAGAGCGAGGCCGTGATCTCCGGGTCGTTGATGTCGGGAAAATAGTTGCGCGTGTGCTTGCGGATTTTCCAGCCCGCGCGTTCAAAGAGGTTGATGGTGGCTTCTTCCAGCGAGCCCTTGGGCACGCCGAGCTTGATGATGGGCTTGAGTTCCGCGCTCATGGCGTTTTTCCTTGCTTGGAGTCGCATTCGCCGCGACGCGCGGCGGTTGCCGGTTTCGGCGCGTCAGTTGCCGTAGACGCGTCGGGGGTCGAAGACCTGCGGGGAGCAGATGCGTACGGCCCCCGCGCGCCATTCCCTGAAAAAGCAGGAGCGGCGCCCGGTATGGCAGGCCGCCCCGCCCGTCTGTTCGATGAGCAGGAGCACGGCATCGCTGTCGCAGTCGAGCCGCAGGGCGCGCACCTTCTGCACGTTGCCCGATGTGCCGCCCTTGCGCCACAGTTTCCCGCGGCTGCGGCTCCAGTAGTGGGCTTCGCCGGTCTCCAGCGTTTTGCGCCAGGCTTCTTCGTTCATGTAGGCCAGCATGAGCACCTCGCCGGTTTCGCAATCCTGCGCGATGGCGGGCACGAGGCCCTTGCTGAAATCGGGCGCAAAATCCGGGCCCGGGGCCTGAAGATCGTTTTGCACTGCGGGCGTCATGCCGTTCTCCTTGGCGCGGCCTGCGCGCCGGGCAGATTCGCGCCTCCGCATGGACGGCCGGGGGCCGGAAGCGCGCAAACATTTTCTTCTATCCGCAAGCGGCGGGGGACGCAAGCCTGCAGGCGCGGACGGCGCGGGAGCGTCAGGGCGGACGCGGCTGCCCCCGGGGGCTGCACTGCAGGTTCCGCCGACGAAGGCGCCTTTTTCCGGCGCAATGCCGCAGCGCGGAAATTCGCGCTGCGGGGGAATGCGGGGGCGCCCGTCCTGCGAAGCGTGCCGGGGCATCTTGCGCAACCGGGGCCGCTGTGGCATGGTGTTGCGTCAAATATCTGAGGAGAACTGTCGCGCATGGCGCGCCCGGCGTCCGGCAGATAACGTGCCGTTTTGTCTGACGCCGGAGGCGGAGACGCGGCCGACGCCGTCGTCCGTGAAGCCGCGATCGCAAGGCGTGCGCGCCGCCGGGATGCCGTATGGAACATGACGCCGCAAAGAACGAGATGGAAACAACAGCTTCAACGCCTGAAACCGACCTGGACGACATGGCGGTTTCCGAGCCGGAAGACGCCCTGCCCCGCGTGACTCTGGAGGAATTGCCCGAGACCGTGCGCGCAGGCTGCGCAAGGGCGGGCTGGCAAAGCCTGATGCCCGTGCAGTCCCTGGCCCTGCCCTACCTGCTGGCCGGGCGCGATATCATGGTGCAGTCGCGCACGGGCAGCGGCAAGACGGGCTGCTACCTGCTGCCCCTGCTGCCCGGTCTTTCGCCGGAGCTCAAGGCTCCGCAGGCCCTGGTGCTGACTCCCACGCGCGAACTGGCCGTGCAGGTGGAGCGCGAGGCCGCCGCCATCTTCGCGGATACGGGCATCCGCACTGCCGCCGTGTACGGCGGGGTGGGCTACAAGAAGCAGATGGACGCCCTGCGCGAGGGCGCGCAGCTCATCGTGGGCACGCCCGGCCGCGTGCTCGACCACCTGCTGCGGCGTACGCTGGACCTGGGAGATCTGCGCGAGCTGGTCTTTGACGAGGCCGATCGCATGCTCTCCATCGGCTTTTATCCGGACATGAAGGAGATTCAGCGGTATCTGCCCGACGGGCTCATCCATACCTGCCTGTTCTCGGCCACCTATCCGCCGCATGTGCTCAAGCTGGCGCGGGAGTTCATGAGCGAGCCGTCCATGCTTTCCCTTTCCTGCAGGGAAGTGTACGTGGCCGAGGTGCAGCACCTCTTCTGCGAAGTGAAGCCCATGGACAAGGACCGCGCCCTGGTGCGTCTGCTGGAGACGGAAAACCCGGCGTCGGCCATTATTTTTTGCAACACCAAGGCCAATGTGCACTATGTGACCGGGGTGCTGCAGGGCTTCGGCTACAATGCCGACGAGCTCTCCGCCGACCTCACGCAGGCGCGGCGCGAGGCCGTGCTGGAAAAGATCCGCAAGGGCGCGCTGCAATACCTCGTGGCTACGGATGTGGCCGCGCGGGGCATCGACATCCCGCAGCTTTCGCACGTGTTTCTGTACGAACCGCCGGAGGACCACGAGAGCTATATCCACCGCGCGGGCCGCACGGGGCGCGCGGGCGCGGCGGGCACGGTCATTTCTCTGGTGGACGTTATGCAGCGCATGGAGTTGGACCGCATTGCCCGGCATTACAAGCTCGCCCTGCGGGAACTGCCGCTCCCCACCGATGAGGATGTGGCGCGCGTGGCGGGCACGCGGCTGACGGCCGTCCTTGAGGCGCGGTTCCGCACGCTCACCGGGCTGGAGCGCATGCGCGTGGCCCGGTACGCCCCGCTGGCGCGGGAGCTGGCGACGCAGGGCGACGAGGAAGACAATGTGCTGCTGCTGGCCATGCTGCTGGACGCCTGCCATCAGGAAAATCTGCGGCAGAGCCGCTTTCCCGGCGGTGTGGATGAACCGGCGCGCGGCGAGCGACGCGGCCGCTCCCGGCGTTCCCGCCGGGGCAGACAGACCGAGGAGGGCGCGGGCGCGGTTCCCGGCGAGGCCTCCGGCGGCAATGCGGAAGGCGGGCCGCGGGAAGGCGAAGCCGCTTCCGGCGCGCCGCGGCGTAAGCGGCGCCGCAGGTCTTCACGGCGCGGCGGCGCGGGAGAGGCCGCTGCGGCGTCGGGAGCTTCCGGAACAGGCGAAAGGGAGTAGGGCGGAGCGCCTGCAGCGGCGCATCGTTACCGGCGCTGCGTCACCTGAGGGGTGGAGCGCTTTCCTGCGGTTTTCATCCGGACCGCCGGCCCTGTGCGCGGCGTTCGGCGCGAGGGCCTCCCTGCGTTACAGGGGGGGGCGCAGCAAGGGCCGTATGCCTGATTTAGGCTGACAAAGGCATGCGGATACGTTTGGGACGGCATTTTTGCGGAACGTCGGTTCAGCCCCGGAGGGGCAGCATGCAGATTTCTGACGGTCACAACTCCCCGGCAGCGCCCGCGCCGTACGCAGCCCCGGCCGAGGCCGTGCGCGCGGCGCTGGACAATTTCGGGGCGCTGCTGGCCGATGCGGATTTCACGGCAGCCCTGGAGCTGCTGGGGGTGGGGCGCCTCCAGTTTTTGCGCCGCCGGCAGATGAAGATCGAGCTCGGCGGGCTGTTCATGGCCCTGTGGCGGCTGGCGCTGGCCCGTTCTTTTCCGCAGGACGCGGACCGCATGTTTGTTGAATTTCAAAAGCAATACGCCCGTGATCACAAAGATGCGCAGAGCGCGCATCTGCTTCGCCGCGCCGTCGAGTACTGGTCCATGCTGGAACCGCGCGGCGATACGGATTTCAGCGAGGTGTCGCGCCACTTGTGTTCTTTTTCAGGACGGGATGTGAGCGAATCCAGAAGCGTTCAGCTCAAGATGGTGCTGCACCTGCGCAAGCTGTACAAATTTCTTTTCGAGCGGCTCATCTGAGCGCGCTTCCTACCACCACGACTGCGGAACCATGATAACAATCGTCCATTCTGTTGCCGAGCTGGGCTCCCTGCAGGGTTCGGCCGTCACCATCGGCAATTTTGACGGCGTGCATCTGGGGCATCAGGCCCTGCTTCGGCGCATGCTTGCGGTCAGCGTCGCCGGGGGGCTCTCCCCCGTGGTCATGACCTTCTGGCCGCATCCGCGGCAGGTGCTCTTTCCCGAGCGCGGGCATTGTCCCCTGACATCGCGGGAAGACCGTTTCGCATTGATGGAGGGCCTGGGCGTGCCCTGCGTGCTGGAGCTGCCGTTCACGCGCGAGCTGGCCGCGCTGGACGCGGGAACCTTTGTGCGCGACATGCTCATGCCTCTGCATTTGCGTCGCCTCGTGGTGGGCTATGATTTCACCCTGGGCCGCAACAGGGGCGGCACCGCCGCAGTGCTGCGGGAGCTGGGCGCGCTGCTGGGTTTCGGCGTGGAACAGCTTGACCCCGTGCCGGCGGGCGGCGTGGTGGTCAGTTCCACAACCCTGCGCAAGCTCATTGCCGAAGGGGATGTGGCCAGGGCCGCGACCTTGCTGGGGCGGTATTACGGCTTCAGCGGCGAGGTGCTGCACGGCGACGGGCGCGGCGCGGGGCTGGGTTTTCCCACAGCCAACCAGCGCAGGCCCGCGGTGGCGTTGCCCGCCGAGGGCGTGTACGCCACGCGCGCCGCTGTGGAGGGGCGCGTGCTGCCCGCCGTCACCAGCGTGGGCCGCAAACCCACCTTCGGGGTAAACGAACTGGGCGTGGAGACCTTTTTGCTGGAAGGCGGGCAGGAGCTGTACGGTCGCGTCATGCGGCTGGAATTTGTGGACCGGCTGCGCGAGGAGCGGCGTTTTGCCTCCGCCGGGGAGCTCAAGCGCCAGATAGGCGCAGACGTGCGCGCGGCGCGGCGCATACTGGAAGGCGCGGCCGCGCCGACGGGGGCACGCAGGTGAGCCGGGGCAGCGCACAGGACAATGCTCCGTTTTTTTTCTTTCATCTGCCGCGTACAGCGGGCACCACGCTCAACGGCATCCTGCGGGACAATTTTGCCCCCGGCGAGGTGTTGAGCATCTACACCCGCGAGGACTACGAACGCTACCGGGAAGTGGACAGCGACGTTCTGGACGGCCTGCGCCTCATCCAGGGGCATATCATGCCGCAGTCCATGGAGCCGCCGACTCTGTACAACCGCCGGGTGCGCCTGTTCACCTTCGTGCGGGAGCCCGTGGCCAGGCTTGTCTCGGAATACCGTTTTCTCAGGAGCTGGCCGCAGAATCACATGTTCGCCTATCTCAACGGGAACGCCGTGTCGTTCCGCCGCTATCTCACGGGGGAGGAGCACCAGCTGCGCCTGCGGGGCCGCAACTTCATGACGCACAGCCTTGCCGGCCGGCATTGCGGCATCTCGGACGCCGACGCCCTGGAGCTGGCCAGACGGCATCTGGAAACTTCCATCTGTTTCTGCGGTGTGCAGGAACGCTTTGACGAGAGCCTGCTCCTGCTGGCGGATGTCATGGGGCTGCAACGCTGTTTTTACGAGCCGCGCAACGCGCTCCGCCGGGAGGCAGTTCTGGAGATTTCTGCAGAGGACCGCGCGCTGGCGGCAGAGCTGAACCGGGCAGACGCAGCGTTGCACCGTTACGCCTTGGCGCTGCTGGAACGACGCATCGCCGCTGCAGGGCCGGCCTTTGCCGCCCGGCTGCGCAAGTTTCGTCAGTTGAACGCCAAATACCGGAAAATCTGCGAACTTGTGGACCGGAAGCTTCAGGTGGAGCAAAAAGGGCCGGTCATCCGCCCCAAGTTGTGAACACGCGCCCGGCATACCGGGTTTCACGCGCAGGACGCGACGACGAGGAGGCCTGATACCCGATGATCCGCGCCGATGTGCACAACCATACCGTGGCCTCGCACGGCCTGGCCACGGTGGAGGCCATGGTAGAGGCCGCCTCGGCCTTTTCTCTGGA
Source organism: Desulfovibrio desulfuricans (assembly GCA_015062205.1). Taxonomy (GTDB): domain Bacteria; phylum Desulfobacterota; class Desulfovibrionia; order Desulfovibrionales; family Desulfovibrionaceae; genus Desulfovibrio; species Desulfovibrio desulfuricans_D. The sequence goes on along the minus strand of SUVB01000015.1, from coordinate 47,776 downwards.
CTGGTACGGCCTTTCCGAGCATTCTCCGCTGCCGCCGGGCTATTCCTGCCCCCTGTACACGGGGGACTTGGCGACGGCCTTTCCCGACTATGCGGCGCGCGTGCTTGCTCTCAGGGAACGGCGGGCGCGCGCCTCCCGTGTTCCCCGCCTGCTGTTGGGCATGGAGCTGGACTGGCTGCCGGCGAACATGCCCTGGATGCGCGGGCTGGTCGCGCGCTATCCTTTTGACTATGTCATCGGCGGCCTGCATTTTGTCAACGACATGCCTGTGGGGTCGCCCCGCATCTGGGGGCCGGAGGTGGAGCGGGAGGCGCGTTTCGCCCGTTTTGCCGCCTATTATGAAGCCATGACGGCGCTCGCGTCCAGCGGTCTGGTGGATGTGGTGGCGCATCCGGATTTCGTCAAGGTCTGCTGCTACGAAGATTTTCAGGCCTGGCTGCGCCTGCCGGGCAGTCTGGACTGCGCGGCCGCCGCGCTGGAGGCCATGCGCGCTGCGGATGTGGCCATGGAAGTGTCTTCCGCAGGCTTGCGCAAGCCCTTTGCCGAGCCCTATCCCGGCCCGGCCCTCATGCGCCTGGCCGCAGACCTGGGGCTGGTCGTGAGCTTCGGCTCCGACGCGCACAGCACAAGCGACACTGTTTCCCGTTTTGACGAGCTGGCCGCCTATGCGGCCTCGTTCGGCTGCGTCCGCTACCGCGTCTACGTGGACCGCAAGCCTGTGGAGCTGACGCTCTGAGGGAATGCCGGCGCGCGCCGGGTGCGCTTGGCAGGAGACCCGGCGGCATGCCGTTCGGGGAAGTCCGTTTCCGGGGAGAAAAAAAACGTCAGATCTCGCTCTGCGGGACGCGCGCGAGTTGCGCGTCCAGCGCGGCCCGCGCGTCCGCGCCGCTCATGCCCAGCCTGGGGGCCAGGTCCGGCAGGTTTTCCACAGCGTCGCAGGGCCGCACATAGAGCGGTTCCACATCCTTGTCAAAATAGTCGCCGTGGCGGGCCAGCAGGCAGAGGGCGGCAGCGTCCGGCAGTGTCAGGTCCGGCAGGGCGGCCACGACGGCGTCGGCGGGCAGGGGCAGTTCTCCCATGCCCGGCAGTGCGGCGAAGACGGCCGCATTGCGCGCAAGGCCGCTGCCGCAGACCAGAACGCGCTGCGGCTGCGTTGCGCCCTCCGGCGGCGCAGGCGTTGCCGACATGATGCGACGCAGGGCCTCCTGCGGCGGGCAAAGTTCCACAGGCGATGCGGGCTGGGCCGGAATGCGCGGCCCGTAGGCCATGAAGGGTTGGCAGTGCACCAGATTGCGGCGCGCGTGCGTGAGCGTCCAGACGGCCGCGCCGTACGGCAACCTTTGGCGTTGCGCCACGCTGGTGGCCAGGGCCTGCAGATAGTCCAGCCCGGCCAGCCTGGCTCCGCCCGCGCGCCGCAGGGCGGCGGCCGTGGTCAGCACAAGGCGGATGCCCGTGAATGAGCCCGGCCCGCGCACGCAGGCAATGCGCCGGAACCCCGCAGGCTTCAGGCCCAGCGCGCGGCACATGCCGTCCAGGGCCGGGGCCAGAATTTCCGTGGCGCGGTCGGCCTTGCGCCATTCCTGCGCGCAGAGCAGCGCCTCATCCTCGGTGATGAGCAGTTGCAGCGCGCCCTCGGCAGCGTTGAGGATGAGTTCCGGTCCGGTGCCCATGCTCATGATCCGCCCCCGAACCAGCCGGTTTTCTTGAGGATGCGCCAGATGTCGTTGTATGTGGCCAGCAGCATGAGCATGATCAGCAGGGCGAGACCCACGCGCATGGAGTATTCCTGAATTTTTTCATGCAGCGGGCGGCGGAAGAGCATTTCCCACAGGCAGAAGATGATGGTGCCGCCGTCCAGTACGGGAATGGGCAGGAGATTCAGTATGCCCAGGTTGATGCTGATGAGCGCGGTGAGCGCCAGCAGCCCCGCAAGGCCCTCGTGCGCCTGCTGCCCCACCATCTGCATGATCATGATGGGGCCGCCCACCTGATCCAGCGGCACCACGCGTTCCGCCAGCTTGACAAAGCTTTTCCAGGTCAGGTCCAGCATGTCGATGGTCTGGCGCAGCCCGGCCGCAGCGGCGTCCGCGAAGCCGTGCTTCACAAGGCGGACCGCTCCGGAGCCGGTGATGCCGATGAGCCAGGCGCTCTCCTCCTCGCCGAAGATGGTCTTGCGGGTGGAGCGCATCGGCGTCAGTTCCACGCTGATTTCCATGCGCTGTCCCTGCGCTGCGGCTTCATCCGGCGCTTCGCCCCGTGTCTCGCCGTTCTGCGGGCTTGTGTCCGGCCGGGAAAGCACAAGGGCCAGCGGTTTGCCGTTGCCGGCGGCAATGGCGTCGGCCATGGCCTGCCAGCTGTCCACGGGGGAATCGTCAATGCGCAGGATGGTGTCGCCGGGGAGGATGCCCGCCCTGTCGGCGGGGCTGTCCTTCATAACGCCGCCCACCTGCGCCAGGGGCACGGGCGTGCCCCAGCCCAGGGCCAGCCCCCAGCACAGCAGCCAGGCCAGCAGGATATTGGCGGCGGGGCCGGCGGCCACCACCAGCAGACGCTGCCAGGCCGGGCGCAGCGCGAAGCTCTCGTTTTCGGTGAAGCCTTCGGGAATCTCCGCGGGGTCGCTCTCGCCCACAAGGGCCACATAGCCGCCCAGGGGCACCAGCGAAAGGGCGTATTCCGTCTTGCCCTTCCTGTACTTGAGAATTTTGGGGCCGAAGCCCAGCGAAAAGGTGGACACGCCCATGCCCAGCGCACGGGCCACGGAAAAGTGCCCCAGTTCATGGAAGAAGATGAGTCCGCCCAGAACAATGACGACAGCAATGACGGTTGTCAGCACAGGGGTCCTCCGTCGCGGGCCAGCGTGCAGACCAGCTCGCGGCTTCGGCGGTCAAGGCGCGCGATGCGCTCCGCCAGGATATGCGCCTCCTGCTGCAGCGTACGGGCCACGCCGTCAGGCGCGGCAGCGGGAGGGGCGCAGAGCGGCTGACGGCCGGGCTCTGTGGCGTCGTGCGCCGCCAGCGCAGCCTCAATCAGCCGGGGAATGTCCATAAATCCGCAACGGCCGCTGAGGAAGAGATCCACGGCCGCCTCGTTGGCCGCATTCAGCACCACGCAGCGGCCGCCGCGTCCGTCCAGCGCCGTGCGGGCCAGCCTCAGGCACGGAAAGGTCTCTTCCTCCGGCTCCTGAAAGGTAAGGGCTTTGGCGGTCAGGTCAAGGGGCGGCGTCCCGACCGGCGCGCAGCGCGGCCAGAGCAGGCAGGCGGCGATGGCCAGGCGCATGTCCGGCGTGCCGAGCTGCGCAAGCTGGCTGCCGTCGGCCAGCTCCACCAGCGAATGCACCACCGACTGCGGGTGCACCAGCACCCGGATGCGTTCCACAGGCACGCCGTAGAGGTGGAAGGCCTCAATGACCTCCAGCCCCTTGTTCATGAGCGTGGCCGAATCAATGGTGATCTTGGCGCCCATGTTCCAGTTGGGATGCCTGAGGGCCTGCTGCGGCGTCACGTTGCGCAGTTCCTCACGGGTCCGGCCCAGGAAGGGACCGCCCGAGGCCGTGAGGACAAGGCGGGACACCTCCTGCCCGCGCCCGGCTAGGCACTGGAAGATGGCGTTGTGTTCCGAGTCCACCGGCAGAATGACGGCCCCGGTGCGGGCGCAGATGCGGCGCACCAGATCGCCCGCCAGCACCAGCGATTCCTTGTTGGCCAGGCAGACCGCCTTGCCCGCCAGCACGGCGGCCAGCGTGCCCGCCAGTCCTGCCGCGCCCACCTGCGCGGAAAGCACGGTGGAGGCTTCGGGCAGGGCGGCCAGTTCCGCATAGCCTTCGCGCCCCGTGAGAATACGGGGGCGGTAGTCGCCGGGCAGCAGGGCGCGCAGGGCTGCGGCGGCCTCTTCGTCCAGCACGGCCAGATGCGCGGGACGCCAGGTCAGGGCCTGCCGCGCCAGCCGTTCCACATTGCGGGCACAGGCCAAGCCTGCCACGCGAAAGGCCTGCGGCTGCGCTTCGACCACGGCCAAGGCGCTGCGCCCGATGGAGCCGGTGGAACCCAGCAGCACAAGACCGCGCGGCTGCTCGTGCCGCCATGTTGCGTCAGGAGGGCCGGAAATGTAGTCGATGGACGGTCCGCCCTGGCCGGGCCAGAGTTCTGCCATGTCGCCTGACTCCTTGGGACGTTGGGAAAATCCTTCGGGACAGGGGGCGCGGCCCCCTGTCCCCCCTTCTCATCGTGCCGGAAAGGGCGGGAAGGGCGGCGTCATGCTGTTTCCCGTCGCGGCGCGGGCCTGCCCGCATGCGGCTGCCCCGCGCGCTCGCCGTCCTGCGCGCTGCGGCAGGGCGGGTCAGAAAAAGAAAAACCACTGGTCCACCACGGCCACCATGGGCATGGCGAAGAGCAGGCTGTCGGCGCGGTCAAGGATGCCGCCGTGCCCCGGCAGAATAGTGCCGGAGTCCTTGACGTTGACCGAGCGCTTGAGCGCCGATTCAAAGAGATCGCCCACCTGAGCGAAGGCGTTGACGGCAACGCCCAGCAGGGCGAAGGAGAACCAGCCTGTCTTGCCGTAGAGTGCCCCGTAGATGGAGCAGAAGATGACGCAGGCCACAAGGCTCCCCACCGCGCCTTCCGAGCTCTTTTTCGGGCTGACGCGGGGCCAGAGCTTGTGGTGGCCGAAGCGCGTACCCACAAAATAGGCGGCCGTGTCGGAAACGGCCACGGCCGCAATGACGAAAATGAGCTTGGTGGTGGAGAGATAGGTGGCCGGCAGGAGCAGCAGGGGCACATAGGCCAGCCCGGCCATGAAGATGCCGCTGGCGGAGAAGGCGTTGTCCTCCTCAATCACGTCCCAGCGGAACAGAAAACTCATGGCGGCCAGTACAAAACCCGCGCCCAGGCAGACCAGCGCGTCCTGCGGACGGTGCATCCAGGAGAGGCAGAGCATGCCCCAGCCCAGGGCGATGGCGCAGAGGCGGCTGGACATGCGCCCCCTGGGCCCCCAGAACAGGGAGTAAAACTCCCACAGGCCCAGGGCGGAAACGAGCAGGATGACAAACAGCAGCGGCAGGCCCCGCAGCCAGAGCACCAGCAGAATGACGGCGGCCAGCAAGAGGCCGGTGACGATGCGGCGCACATCCACAGTGTGTTGCGTCTCGGGGTCAATGGGCATCAATTTGCTCCTGTGTTTTGCCAAAGCGGCGCGAGCGCGCGGCATAGGCCTGAAGCGCGAGGCGTAGCTGCGCTTCGTCAAAATCCGGCCAGGGTACGGGGGTGAAGTAGAGTTCGCTGTAGGCGCACTGGTAGAGCAGGTAGTTGCTCAGGCGCTGTTCGCCGCTGGTGCGGATAAGCAAATCCGGATCCGGCTGGCCGGCCGTGTAGAGGCGTTCGGCCAGGCTTTGTTCGGTCACGTCCTCGGGGCGCAGCCCCTCGGCGAGCATCAGCCGTACGGCGCGCACCAGCTCGCCGCGCCCGCCGTAGTTGAGGGCCAGGTTGAGCGTCATGGCCGTGCCCGCTTCCGTACGTTTGATGGCGTGGCGCAGGGCCGTGCGCTGGGCCAGGGGCAGAGCGTCGATGTCGCCCAGCACCTTCATGGCGATGCCCTGTTCCTCCATGCGCGGCACCTCGCGCCGCAGGAATTCCAGCAGCAGGCTGAACAGAGCGCTGATTTCCGTCTTGGGGCGGTTCCAGTTCTCGCTGGAAAACGTGTAGAGCGTCAGGTGGCGGATGCCCAGGGAGCGACAGGCGGTGACGATGGCGCGCACTGTTTCCGCGCCCGCGCGGTGCCCGGCTTCGCGGGGAAGCCCCCGCGCCTGCGCCCAGCGGCCGTTGCCGTCCATGATGATGGCGACGTGGGCGGGCAGTTTTTCCGGAAGTTCCGTCATAGGGGAAGCCTGTGCTGCAAAAAATCCGCCGGGCCGCGCTGCGGTGCAGGGCCCGGCAGGGGAGAAAACGCAAAAACCGGAAACCGGCCGCAGGCTGTCGCGGACAGCCCGCGACCTTAAATCTCCATGATTTCTTTTTCCTTGGCCGCGCACTTCTTGTCGGTTTCGGCCACAAACCTGTCCGTGAGTTTCTGTACGTCGTCGGCGGCCTTTTTCTGTTCGTCCTCGCTGATGACCTTGTCCTTTTCCAGCTTTTTCAGGCCGTCGTTGGCGTCGCGGCGGACGTTGCGCACGGCCACCTTGGCGTCCTCTGTGTACTTGCGCGCCACCTTGACGAGCTCCTTGCGGCGCTCCTCGGTGAGCGGCGGCACTGAGATGCGGATAATCTTGCCGTCATTGACCGGGGTAAGGCCGAGATCGGACTTGAGAATGGCCTTTTCCACAGCCGCGATGCCGCCCTTGTCCCAGGGCTGGATGGTCACGGTGCGGCTGTCGGGCACGGCCACGGACGCCATCTGGCTGATGGGCGTGGGCGTGCCGTAGTAGTCGGCCTTGATGCCGTCCACAAGAGCGGTGGTGGCGCGTCCCGTGCGCAGTTTGGCGAAGTCGCGGTCCTGCGCGGCGAGGGCCTTTTCCATGCGGTCTTCGGCGTCCAGAAGGATGCTGTCGATATCCATGAATATTCTCCTTGGGGGATGGCCGGTCAGCCGTGCACGATGGTGCCCACGGACTCGCCGCAGACGGCGCGGCGGATGTCGCCGCCGAACATGCGGCAGACGATGATGGGCACGTTGTTGTCGCGCACGAGGGCGAAGGCCGTGGAATCCATGACGCCCAGACGGCGGGTCAGGGTCTCGTCATAGCTGATGCTGTCAAACTTGACGGCGTCGGGGAATTTGGCGGGATCCTTGTCGTAGATGCCGTCAACCTTGGTGGCCTTGATGATGGCGTCGCACTTGAGCTCCATGCCGCGCAGCGCCGCCGTGGTGTCGGTGGTGAAATAGGGATTGCCCGTGCCCGCCGCGCAAATGACCACGCGGCCCTTTTCCAGATGCCGCAGGGCGCGCCGCCGCACAAACGGCTCGCAGACCTCGCGCATGGTGATGGCCGAGAGCACGCGCGTGGGGTAGCCCTGTTTTTCCAGCATGTCCTGCACGGCCAGGGCGTTGAGCACCGTGGCCAGCATGCCCATGTAGTCGGCCGAGGAGCGTTCCATGCCCTTGGCGGAGCCGGAAAGGCCGCGGAAAATGTTGCCGCCGCCGATGACAAGGGCCATCGCCACGCCCATGTCGAGTACGGTGCCGATTTCCTTGCAGATGACGGAAACGGTTTCCGGATCAATGCCGGTTTTCTGTTCGCCGGCAAGGGCCTCGCCGCTCAGCTTGAGCAGCACGCGTTTGTATTTCAGTGTGGGCATGGACGCTCCGCCTTGATGAGATGATTGTTCTCAACACGCCGCGGGCGCGGCAATAGGGCCGGCCCCGCGGCCCTGCCCCGTGACGGATTCTGTCATAGCAGAAAACGCGCGCGGCTCAAAGTTTTTTTGCGCGGCTCTTCCCGCGCTGACGGCGCATGCCGTGCGGCGTGCGCAGGCCGTGTCGCGGCAGGGCTTACACTGCATCTCCCTGTGCGGCGGCCTGTTCCGCGGGCCAGGGTTCCACGCTGAAGGGCAGGCTCCGGGCCATCTGCGCCAGGGCTTCCCGCGCCGCCGCCGCGCAGTGGGGCGAAAAGACGAGCCGCAGCAGGGCGGCGTCGCGCTCCAGCACGGTGAAGTAGACGGTATGCCCGTAGGCTTCGAGCAGAAAACGGAACATGGCCGTGTGTTCCGGGGCCAGGCGCACCAGCAGGCTTGCGCTGCGCGACGGCGGCGGCAGGGCGGGAGCCGGGCGACGCGGTTTGCGCAGGGCCGGCGGCAGGCTTTTTTCTTTGGGCGCGTCGTGCGGCATCAGTACAGCCCCGTGGCGCGGGCCAGGATGACCATGCCGAGGCCGAAGACGATGGTCAGAAAATAGTTCTTGCTCCACCATGCCACCGCCAGCGAGGGCAGGGCCACCATGAGGAAGAGGTTGGAGACGCCCGGATTGAAGCTGCCTTCGTAAAACAGGACATCCGGCCCCACCAGCGCGGCCATGACCGCCACCGGCACGAAAGAAAGCCAGTGACGCAGCAGCGGGGGCAGACGGTCGCCCTTGAGGAAGGTCAGGGGCAGCACCTTGGGCAGCAGGGTCACGAGTACGCTGCCCAGCAGGCAGAGCAGCAGGCCGGAAGCGTACGGGGAATGTTCAGGCATGGTCCGACTCCTGCGGTCGCGCGGCCGCGCTGTCCGTCCGGGCCGCGTCGGCGTCGAGGGGAGCGCCTTCCCTGCGGGCCTTGCGCAGCAGCAGCCAGACACCCAGGCTTGCGCCCGTCACTGTGGCCAGGGCGATGTTCCACTGGCTCATGCCGGCGCCCCTGAGGGCGATGGACAGGGCGGCCGTGAATACGGCCACAACCACATGCAGGCGGCTGACGCACTGCGGCACGAGCAGGGCCAGAAACATGGCCGTGAGCGCGTAATCCAGGCCCAGCGGCTTCACATCCTGCACCAGTTCCCCGCAGAAGGCGCCGATGCCCGCGCCTGACACCCAGGCCAGCTGCGCGCTGTGGTTGCAGACAAAGAGCGTGGTCAGGCTGCATTTCCAGCCTTGTTGGAAGGCGGTGACGTGCACGGCGAAGGTTTCGTCCGTGAGTCCCAGACCCAGCAGGAAGCGCCGGAAGCGCGGCAGGAACGCCAGCCAGGGGGATTCCGCGGCGGACTGGAGCAGATAGCGCAGGTTGACAATGCCCACCGCCGCGATGATGGAAAGAGCGCTCGCGCCCGCGCCCCACATGCTCGCAAAGACGAATTGCCCCGAGCCGGAGAACATGAGTACGGACATGGCCACGGCCAGGGCCGGGGGAATATTGTTTTTGACGGCCAGCACGCCGAAGGCGAACCCCACGGGCAGATAGCCCAGCATGATGGGCAGCGCGCGGCGCAGCCCTTCGGCCGCAGGAGAGAGGGAAACGGATCGGGACATGAGACAGAACCTCGTCAGCGTACGAAGAAAACTGTGTACCCGTTTCAGTGCGGGCTTGCAAGGCGGGGGACGCAGGGCAGCGTCAGTTGCGTCGCGTCTGATCAGATAATCGTTCTGAACGGAATCCGCTCTATATGCGCGCTACGGCCAGAAAGGCCGCATGCAGTCCGGCCAGCAGGGCGGCGAGAATCGTCCCGGCCCGGTGCGCACCGTGCCGGGAACCGTAAAATGTGACGGAAAGGGCCTGCTGCGGGCAGACGGCAATGCAGTCGCGGCAGAGATGACAGCGATGGCCGGGCGCGCCCTGCGCCAGTGTTTGCGGGGTCATGGCGTCCTGACGGCAGATGCGCACTCAAGTCTGGCGCGTCCATGCCGGCGTTGCCAGCAGGCCGCAGACGGCGGCGACGCCGAACATTCCCGCCCGCCAGAAGCGCGCGCCCCCCATGAGCAAAGCCGGAAAACAGGGCAGGGGGGAGAGGCGCGCCGGTCTTGTGCTGTGGTTCCTGCGGCATTGTGGAGGGAGCGCGTTACGGCAACGCGGCTTCAGGTTCCTGTGCGGCGCGCAGCGCATCCTGCCAGCGCAATCGCGCCGCCAGGCAGTCCTTGGCATTCGGGTGGCGGGCTGCCTCGCGCAGGCGGGCCAGGCGTTCCTCGCTCGGGGTATGTGTGCCCTTGCGTTGCGTGGCCGCCACGACGCGGGGATTGACGCGCCCCTGGCACAAAAAGCCGCCCAGCACGGTATTGCCGTTTGCTTCCAGCAGGGCGCGGGCGGCGGCCATGCAGCGGCGGGCATGCTCGGAATCGGGCCATGCGCCCAGCGTGCCGAAAACGAACACGCGTTTCTCCCGTACGCGGGCCATATAGCGGCGGCTGCGCTCGTCGGGCAGGCCCTTGCGCACCCAGAAGCCCAGGGCCAGCACGTCATAGCCCTGCGGATTCGGCGCATGGCGCACGGGGAAGCAGGGGACGTCCGTTCCCCGGGCCAGCGCCTCGGCCACGGCGCGCGTGTTGCCCGTGCAGGAGGAATAGACGATGCAGCAGTTCATGCGCTTACGATTCCGCTCGGCTGCGCAGGGCATCGGGGTCAAGCAGGGTGATGTTCCGGCGTTCGCGGTCAATGAGCCCGGCGGAGGCCAGCGCGCTCAGTTCCCTGCTCAGGCTTTCCCGGCTGATGCCCATCTGGCGCGCCAGCATTTCCTGGGTGACGCACAGGCGCAGCGTGGCGCTTTTTTCCATTTTCGCTCGGTGCAGCAGCCAGGCTGCGACCCGGCCGGAGACCGAAATGCGGCCCTGTGACCCTGCGATCTTGTTAATGAACAGCCGCTGGCGCAGGCTCATGGCCTCCAGCAGCGCCAACCCCAGTGCGTGGTCACGTTGCAGGCTTTCGAGTACGGCCTTGCGTTCCAGACGCAATACGGAGCCGTCCTGCACGGCTACGGCAGAGACGGGCAGGGCCTTTTCATAAAAGAGCACGCCGGCGTCGAGCATCCGGCCGGGACGCACGAGGTGCAGCACGCACTCTTTGCCCTGCGCACTGTGGCGGCACAATTTGACCATGCCGCCGAGCAGCAGCATGGGGTCGGCGGAGGCTTCGCCCTCGCGGAACAGCAGGGCGCCCTGCGTGAAGGACAGCACGCGCGCGTGCGCGCCGAGAAAACGGCGTTCCTCGGCCGACAGCGCGGCCAGCGGCCCCAGAGTCAATGCGCGCTGGAGGGGGTGCAGTTCGCCGTGGTCCATGAGCGTTCTCCTTGGAAAGGGCGTTCCCCGCAGGGAGGACAGGCGGAAGGCAACAACAGCGCCCGGCGGCGCTCCGCACACGGGGCGTCGGAAAGCGGCTCTGGAGTGTCCTGTACATCGGAAACGGCGCGCGCTCTGTGACGCTGCGCACAAAACAGCATAACACGCGGGAGGGAGACGGCGCGGAGAGGATGAAACGCGTCCCCCGGCCTGCGGCCGGAGGACGCGTTGTGCGCTGACGACGGCTGCCGTCGGCGGGGTTGAGGACCTAGGGCTTGCCGTAGGCGCCCGGCAGCCTGGACGGCATGGGCGGGCGCTGGATGAAGGAGGCGTCGAAAGCCTGCACATGCGCCCTTTGTCCCGCATTGGCGGCGGGGGCTGCTGTTGCGGAAGCGGCCGGAGCGGCGGGCGCTGTGGGAGTCATGGCGTTGCGGCCGTATATGGCCTGGGCGTGCGCACGGGGCACGGCCGTCATGGTCGGCTGCATGACGGGCTGGGGCTTCTTGAGGGTCGAGCCCGCAGGCTGCATGCGTCCGGCGATGTCGCTCGCCGCCTTGCGCGCTTCGGGCGTGCCGATAATCTGGGCATAGGCCCCGCGCAGGCCGGAGAGGATGGATTCCACGCTGTCCAGCGACTCCATGTCCATTTTCAGATTGGCGCGCAGCAGCCGTGCCGTGCAGAGCAGGTAGAGATTGTTCAAATTTTCCGCAAGGCTGCCTCCCTTGTCCAGGTTGAGGGAGGAGGAAAGCTCGTTGATGATGTCTATGACCTTGGAAATAAGGATGCCCTTGCCCGCGAAATCCTTGGCGAGCATCTTGGTGCGCGCCTGCTGGATAAACTTGAGCGCGCCGTCGTAGAGCATGAGCAGAAGCTGTCCCTGATCCGTGGTGCTCACATTGGTCTGAAAGTATGCATGCGCGGCCTTATTCATACAATGTCCTTCCTGCGTTGGGCGTGTATTCCGTTATATTACTTCTTGGAGCCGGAGCTCAGCGAACTGATCTGCGATTCAAGCCGGGACTGCTGCTCGCTGTACTGCTTCAGCAGTGTTTCCAGATTGGCGAAATACTTCTTCTGACGGCTTTCCCAGAGGGAAATGCGCTGTTCTTCCTTGTCTATTTTCTTATCAATGTTTTCCATGATGGTCTTGTAGTTGTCACGCAAGACCATGAGCGCGCCGTTCCGTGACTTGAGCGCAATGGCGTCGGATGCGTCGCCCTCGGGGGAGATGCTGACATCCGTGAACTGGAGCTCGTTCTTGAGGAAGGTGTTGACTGTCTGGACCATGCCTTCCTTGATGCGGATCTGGCCGGAATGCGCGCCCTCGGCGAGGTTGTCTATCTGGAACGAGAGGCCGCGCGCATCCCCGGAGGCCACGCTGTAGTAGTAGCCGGGCTGGCTTGTATCCCGCGTGGCTTCCTCGCCGCCCACGTAGACATGCTCGATGTTGCCGGCGGCATCCACTGTGTAGGAAACGTCATAGGTGCCGCCCTTGGTGATGCCGGAGATGTGGCTGCCGTAGCGGAAGTCGGGCGAGGAACTCGCGCCTGTGCCGCTGGCGCAGAAGAAATCCACCACAGCGGACAGGTTGTTGTTGATCATGTTCTCGTAGTTGTTCTGGTCCATCTCCTGAATGGAGGCAATGCTGGCCGCGGGCGCGATGACCAGCAGACCGTAGGTCTGGCTGGTGGAGGTCGTGTCCATCTTGATGCCCAGGTTGGCCAGATTGGCCAGGGTATCGCCGGAGAGGATGTCTGAGGCGTCCGCGCGGCTGGTGAAGCCCGGCGGGGCGCTGCCCAGCAGGCTTGTGAAGCGGGAATTGAGCAGCTGCACGCCGTAGTTGCCCTGCAAAAGGCCGCCCTTTTCGGCGGTGAGCTGCGAGGTGCTGTAGTTGCTGCTGCCGATCTTGTTGGGATCGTTGGTGGTGACGTCCTTGTTTTCGTCGTAGGAAGAGTACTGGCGGATGGTCAGCAGCACGGAGTTCACGGCGTCCAGAAAGTTCTGGATGGACTGTTCCACCGAGGCGATGTCCGTGCTCACGGTGAGGCTGGACGTGCCCGTGCCCTGAATGCTGAAGACCACGCCCTCCAGCGCGTCGCTGACGCTGTTGGAGGCGGACTCCATCTCTACAGGCCAGTTGTCGATCGTGTACTTGGCGTTGGTCGCGTTCTGGATGCTCCAGTTGGAGGAGGCCGTCACCTGGCCGCTGATGCCGGGGCCGCTGACGCTGTTGATGTCGCTGATCTGCAGATAATAGCTGCCGGTCGCGGGCACGCCGCCGCTGATGTCCACCGTGTTGCCGTCGGCGTCCACAAGCGCCACGTTGAGCCCCTGGGCGCGCAATTCTGTCACGATATCGGCCATGCCGGTACCGCCGGCGAAGCTGAAATGCTTGGTTGTGCCGTCGTTGACGGCGATGTCGTACTCAAGGTCCGGAGGGCTTTCCAGCGGGTCTGTTCCCGTCATGCCGGCGATGGTCGTCACGGCGTCGGTCCTGACGGTCACGCCGTCCATGCCGCCGCCCGTGCCGCCGCCGCTGAGATAGAAGCCCGCCACCTGGCCCGAAAGCGTCACCGTGTTGTCGTTGAGGCTGCCGTAACTCTGCAGCTGGTTTTGCAGGTCCTGATAGGTGGCTGTCTGGGCGAGGGAAAAGTTTTGCGTGGTCCCGTCGGCGTTCACAATGGTATAGGTGAACGACTTGGCGGGGTCGGCATTGTCGCCGCCGAGCCGCTGCGTCAGTTGGTCGGCGGCAAAGGTCACGGCGGTGGAGAACGTCTTGGAGATGCCCGTTCCCGTGATTTCCGTGCCCATCTGCCCCGCTGTGGAGGTGACGCCGATGCCGCTGTCTGCGGAGGAAAAGCTGACGCTTTCTACTTTGGCGAGGTTCATTTCCCACGCGCCGGAGCTGTTGAGGCTCATGTCCACCGTGGTGGCCCCTGAGGCCTGCGCGATCTGCAGGGCGGCGTCCTTCAGGCTGGTGCCGCCGGCGATGGTCAGGGTGCGGGTGCTTTGCGTGACGCCGTCGTTGAGTTGCAGGGTCACCGTCTGGGCGGAGGGCAGCGTGGCGTCGGCGGGCGCGCTGCCGAGATTCAGCAGCGTGGAGGGCATGGCAAACGAGTTCTGCTGGTCGGCGTCGCGCCGGTACATGGCCCTGACGTCCGTCAGGGTCAGGTTGCCGGAGTCGTCGAGCGAGGCAATGCTGCGCCCCACCTTGGCATTGATGGCGGCGGCAAGATCGCTGTTGGTCTTGTTGCCGGTGATGTTCACCGTGAATCTGTTGCCGTCCTCCATGAGGAGGTCATAGGCGAACTTGGTGGGGTTGGTGACGGCGGCGGACATGTCCAGCAGGCTGTTGGTCTTCCATGTGGAGGTAGAGCCCGTGGCGTCCATGCCCACAAGATTGCTGCTGTAGACGACGAGGTCATTGTCGGCCCCTGTGCTCTTGCCCGCTACCTGGAACACATAGCCGCCGCCGGTCTGGACAAGGCTGATCTTGATGCCGGGATTGTCCGCCGAGTTGTTGACCATGCTGACGAAGGAATCCAGCGTGGTGTTGGCGGGCACATCCATGCTGTGGTCCTGCCCTGCGTAGCGGTAGGAAAAGGTCTGGGTCTGGCCTGTCGTGTTGATGAGGTCGGTCTTGCTGTCAAAAACATGGCCGGTGTTGGCCCAGATGGCGTTGCTGGCCATCTGCGTGACGTTGATGGTGTGCTGCACGTCGTCGGCGGCGGCATTGGCCACGGCCGTGACGATATTGGGGTCGCTGCTGACGACGTTCTTGGTCACGAAGTTGTTCTTGTTGGTCAGCGTGGCCAGCATGTTCTGGGCCGCGCCCATCTGTTCGATAACCTTGTCAAAGGCGTCGTAGCGCAGCTTCCAGTCGCTCTTCCAGGCTTCCAGCCGGCGGAGTTGTGTGGATTCGACCTGCTTGAGCTTGACGAGGACTTCGTCGAAGTTCGTGCCGGAGTCGCTCAAGCCCCAGATGGCGTTGGAGCCGGAAATGCTGATAGCCATAGGACGCCTCGTAACAAAAAGTGCTCTTCCCGGCGCGGCGGACGCGCCCTGCGGGAATCATCGAAAGGCCCGCCGCCGGGCATTGTCGTCAGCTTTCGCGGGACGGCAGGATATGCCGTGTTCGTGCGGGTGCAAAAAACAATGCAAGATGCGTGCAAAAGAGACGTCGCGAGGGGAAGGGGGATTGCCGTTCGTGCGCTGCCGCCCGCCGCAGGCCGTGTTATATAGCTGACAACAACCATTACGGCCGGTTTTGGGAAAAGTTTAGAGCGGGACGCAGACGAGAGAGGGCATGGGGGCAGTCAGAAAGATGACCGGGCGCGGGGCGCACCGGGCAGAGGAACGCGTCTCCGTAGGTACGGACGCTTTCGGAGCCTTTGGAAACAGCGGGGGGTGCGGCCCTGTCGCGCTGCCCGCCTGCGGGCGTCAGCGCGCAATGTCTTCCCAGCGGGCCAGCAGCGCGCGCAGGGCGCTGCCGCGGTGGCTGCGGGCGGTTTTTTCCTCCCGTGTCAGCTCGGCGGCGCTTTTGCCGAGGGAGGAAATCCAGAATACGGGATCGTAGCCGAAGCCGTTGCTGCCGCGCGGTTCGTGCAGCAGGCGGCCCTCCCAGACGCCCCGCACCGTCATTTCCCTGCCGTCGGGCCGCACGGCGGCCATGCAGCAGACAAAGCGGCAGCCGCGCTTTGCGTCCGGCACGTCGGCCAGTTCGTGCAGCAGCTTGCGCATGTTGCGGGCGTCGCGTGACTCGCCGGGCAGGCTCTGCCAGTCGTTGGAATAGCGCGCGGAATGCACGCCCGGCGCGCCGCCGAGGGCGTCCACTTCCAGCCCGGAATCGTCGGCAACGCTCACAAGCCCTGTGGCGGCGGCCACGGCGCGGGCCTTGATCAGGGCGTTTTCCTCGAAGGTTTGGCCGTTTTCCTCGATTTCACCGACGGCGGGAAAATCCGCGAGGCCCAGCACTTCCGCGCCGAAGGCGCGCAGCGGCTCCGCCAGTTCGCGGAGCTTGCCCGCGTTGGTAGTGGCCAGCACAATGCGTTGTAATGTTGCGGTCATGGTGTTGTCCTTGCGGCGCATGCGCCGGTTGTCAGTTGCCGGAGGGATGCTGCGTCAGGCGGCCCGCCGGTGCGACAGGGGAACGGTGGCGGCGCAGATGCCGCCGATGATCAGCAGGCCGCCCGCAATCTGGGCGGGCACAATCTGCTCTTGCAGCACCAGTACGGAACCCGCGCCCGCGAAGACCGGAAGGCTGTAATAGAGGATGCCCGCGCGCACCGGACCGATGCGGTCAATGCCCACGGTCCACAGCCAGAAGGCCAGCGCCGAGCAGCCCAGCCCGGCGTAGAGCACGCCCGTCAGCAGTGCGGGGGTGACAACGGGCAGAGGCAGCAGCCATGCTTCCAGCAGTGTGCACGGCAGGGCGTAGAGCAGCCCCAGCCCGAAGGTGGCGACATTGAAGCCCAGGGGGGAGACGTCCTGCGGGCGGCGGCGCATGAGCAGCGAGTACACGGCAAAGCAGAACATGCCGCCCAGCGTCCACACATCGCCCGGGTTGAAGCGCAGCGCCGCCATGCGCTGCCAGTCGCCCCGGCTGATGAGGATGAGCGCCCCGGCCAGCACCGTCAGCATGCCCAGCAGCCGCCGGGGCGGGATGGCCTCGCCGTAAAAAACGCGCGCCAGCAGCAGGATGACCACCGGGCTTGCGGGCATGAGCAGGGCCATGTTCAGGCTTTCGGTGCTTTGCGCCGCCTTGTAGATGAAGGTGTTCATCAGGGTCACGCCCAATATGCCCATGAGCGAAAGGTAGCGCCAGTGACGCCTGACGGCGGGCCAGTCGTCCGGCAGCCGCCGCAGGGCAAAGGGCAGCAGGGCAGCGAAAGCCACGGCCCAGCGCCAGAAATTGAACTGCCACGGCGGAATGCTGTCGTAGAGCGCCCTGGCCGCCACGAAATTGCCCGACCAGACGACAGTGGCCAACAGGGCCGCGCCGCAGCCCACAAAGGAATTGTGCATACGCCGCCCCTGTGAGGATGCCTGTGCAGGCATGATAGCCGCGAAGCCGCTGCGGGTAAAGCTCCCGGCTCATGCCGGAGTTGCTCCCGTTGCTGCCGGATGGAGCATGCCCCGAACATTCCTTGGACGCTGGAGGCTTGCCAAGAAAAACTTTTATTTTTATTTTTATTTTTATTTTTCAGGAATGGATGTGTTAAAATGGCGCTTAAGATATGGGTTACAATTTTTTTCTTATCGCCATTGTATTTCATACCATATATAATTATATATGTCAGTTTATACGGATTTACATAGGGATTAGGCACGGCATTTTGCATGCCGTGCCCCGCTTGGCGCTGGTCAAAACGTCAGGCTCACACCATCGTCTTTGGCCATTTTGTCTGCGCTGATCAGCACTTCAAGCACATATTGCTGGCAGTTGTACTCAGAAAAATGATAACGCGAAATCTTTTCGCCGCGTTGTGCCGCATGTGCCTTTTCTCTCTGCCAGTTCGCGTCCACCTGCGCCTTGGCCTTGTCAACATAGTCTTTGCGAAATTTCATGGGTTCCACCTGAAAATGGTAGAGATCATCCCGGCTTTCGGAGAAAATGCCGTCCACGCCCGTGCCGTCCTTGCTCATGCCGAAATTGCTTCCGTCGCTGCCGAGCAGGTGCATGTGCTCGCCATGCGTGTTCCCTGAAAAGGGAACAGTCCATCTATATAATACATTTCCTAGGCCACCTATCTCCAGCGGCCGCACGCCCACCCGGTAGTAAGGCACGGGCGCGTCGGGTTCCGGTTCGTAGGGGACAAGATTTTTGTGGTTGTTGTCATGATGGTCTTGCAGAAAGCGCTGGGCGTCAAAAGGCCTGCCGCCCGCATCGGTGAGCGCGCTCCCGTGTGCGTCGGCGGCGTGGAGGCGGCCCTGCGAGGCGATGCGCGCAAAGTATTCCTCATAGCTTTCCGGGTAGAGGCGGTCGTGCAGCGGCGCGTCCGGGGG
This sequence comes from Desulfovibrio desulfuricans, assembly GCA_015062205.1. GTDB lineage: Bacteria > Desulfobacterota > Desulfovibrionia > Desulfovibrionales > Desulfovibrionaceae > Desulfovibrio > Desulfovibrio desulfuricans_D. Next base: position 30,106 of record SUVB01000015.1, on the reverse strand, counting down.
CTGCGGCACGGGGCGGCGGAGCAGCTCAGCGGGGGAAGGCGCGTACATGCGCTCGTGCAGGGGGCGGCTGTCGCTGCCGTCTGCGGGTCTGAGCGGCACGGGCGTGCCGTGTTTGGCCCCGAAGGGGTGGTGGATGCCGAGATGCGCGTTGCTGCGATGCCCGTTGTGATAGAACATGGCTCCTCCGTTGCGCCCGCCGTCGGCGGGGTTTGCGGAGCAGCATAGCGCAGGGGCGGCCGCGTGTACGGCTGAAGGGTTTCACTGCCGCAACATCCCCGGCCGGTGCGGGCCGGGGCGGGAAAGACCCCCGAAATCTGCCGGTTTTTTAGAATATTATTCAATAATTTCAGTGAAATAAAAAATAAAAGCCTGTGCAGTTTGTAAGAATTGCATGGAATTTCTGCGGGGTATCCATGGAAACTCCATCAGGGCAATCCGGGCGTTACCATAATCCCGGCGTCAGCGCGCGGCCCGCGCGCCGACGGCATTGGTTGGCTGCCGCGCGGGGCCGGGGGGCGTTCCGGCGCATCCCGCCCGAAGCGGGACGCTTTTCTTTTATCGCCGCGAAGCGTATATTTTCTGACCCTACACCAGACACTGAGGTTTGCCCCATGAAGCTTATGGATATATTTGACGTCCCCGCCCCGGAAACGTGCATTCCCGCGCCCTATGTCATCGCGGAGGCGGGCGTGAACCACGAGGGCAGCATGGACATCGCCCGCCGCCTCATCGACGAGGCCGCCGAGGGCGGGGCCGACGCCATCAAGTTCCAGACCTATAAGGCCGGGACCCTGGCCTCCAAGGATTCCCCGGCCTACTGGGACACGTCCAAGGAGCCCACCAAGAGCCAGTACGAGCTGTTCAAAAAGCACGACTCCTTCTGGAAGAACGAGTTTGAGGCGCTCAAGAAGCACTGCGACGCGGCGGGCATCGCCTTCATGTCCACGCCCTTTGACGTGGAATCCGCGCATTTTCTCAACGACCTCATGGACGTGTTCAAGATTTCCTCGTCCGACATCACCAACAAGCCCTTCATCCGCATCCTCTGCGATTTCGGCAAGCCCATCATCCTGTCCACGGGCGCGGCGCATCTGCATGAGATTGCCGAGGCCGTGGAGTGGATTGAGGAAAAGGGCAACAAGCTGGCCCTGCTGCACTGCGTACTCAACTATCCCACGGCGGACGAAAACGCCGCCCTGGGCATGATTCCCGCGCTCAAGCGGCATTTCCCGCAGCACGCCGTGGGCTATTCCGACCACACCCTGCCGGACGACATGCACATCCTTGTCACCGCCACCCTGCTGGGCGCGCGCGTGCTGGAAAAGCACTTCACCCATGACAAGACCCTGCCCGGCAACGACCACTACCACGCCATGGACAAGGAAGACCTCAGGCATTTCCGTGCCCGCCTCAGGGCCACGCTGGCCAGCGTGGGCAGCATGGAACTGCGCGCCCTGCCGGAGGAGGAGCCGGCGCGGCGGCACGCCCGCCGCTCGCTGGTCACGGCCCGCGCCGTGCCGGCCGGGCAGACGCTGACCGCCGCCGACCTCACCTGGAAGCGCCCGGCCCACGGCATTTCGCCGCGCAACTACGACGAAGTGCTCGGCATGCGCGCGCGGCGAGATCTGCCGGAAGACACGGTGCTCTCCTGGGCCGACCTGGACAGGGCCTGACATGGGCGAGAACCGCGTCACGCTGGTTCTGGGCCGCATGCCCCGCACAGCGACCCCCGCCACCCACCGGGCGGCGGGGCCGTGGTGTTTCGCCGAACAGGAGGAGTTTTTCCCCGACTGGGACACGGCCTACGCCTTTGCCCCGGAACCTCTGGCCGATCGGACTTTGCAGGCGCGCGCCTGCGCCGAGGCCAAAGCCCTCTGCGCGGACATGCTGCCCCGCCTCGCGGCCCATGTGTGCCGATACAGCCGCAACTTGCCCGACGCCTACTGGGAGACGCTGCTCACGCCGTGGGTTATGGCCGTGGCCCGGCAGATTGTGGAGCGCTGGCGGCGGGTCAGGGCGCTGGTGCGCGACTGGGGCGAGGAACCGCTGCATGTGGCCCTGTTGCCGGAAAACTGTTCCTTCAGCTTTGCCTGCGGACAGGATTTCGTGCTGCACGGCGCGCTGGGGCACACCTGGAACCACTGGCTGCTGTCCCGCCTGCTGGAGGCGGTCTTCCCTCCCGCCTGGAGCCGGGCATATCTGCCGTCCGTACGGCGGGAATACGGCGCGGTCGCGCCGCCGACCGGCAAGGCCCGCCTGCGGGAGTTGCTGCGCGGCCTTTTGCTGCGCCTGCCGTGCCCGCCTCTCAAGGGCATGCGCCTGGGACAGAGCCTGCGCTATTCCCTGGCCCTGCTGCACCGCAGCCACGGGCCGGACAAGGCAACGCCGCTCGCGGCATACGGCGCGGCGGCCACGGGCGTCACGCCGGATCTGCCCATTGACGCGCTGCCGCTCTTTCTTTCCGCGCTGCCGCGCGATCTGGCCGGCCTGCGGCATCCGGCGCGGCTCACGCCCGACCCGCTGGGGCCGCGCCTGCGCGTGGCCGCTGTGCTGGCCTATGAGGATGCCGCCTACCGCCGGCGTCTGGCCGTCTGGCGTGGTCGCGGCAACCGTCTCATGTATGTGCAGCACGGCGGCAACTACGGGCAGGCGCGCGTCATCTGCGACATGGAAGTGGTGGAATACTGCCAGCACGCCTTCGGCACCTGGGGCTGGACACGGCAGGGCGACTGCCGGGGCAACTTCATCCCCGTGCCGTATCCGCAGCTGGAGGCCGGGCGCGCGGCGGCCGCACGGCAGGGACGGCAGAAACGGAACGGCGGCCTGCTCGTTGTGGGCGCGGAAATGGCCGCCTTTCCCTACCGGCTGGAATCCCTGCCCACCCCCCTGCAGACACTGGCCTACCGCAGGGACAAGGCACAGTTTTTCGCGGCCTTGCCGCGCGATATTCTTGGGCAGGCCCTGTACCGGCCGTATTTTCCCGTGCCCGGAACGCTGCGCGACGCGGACTGGCTGCTGGAACGCTTCCCGCAGGCGCGCATGGCCACAGGTCCGCTGGGGCCGCATCTGGCCGCCTGTCGCCTGCTGGTGCTGGATCATAACGGCACGTCCCTGCTGGAGGCCATGGCCGCGAACAGGCCTGTGGTGGCGTTTTGGCGGCGCGGGCACTGGCCCCTGACGGACGAGGCCGAGGAATTGCTGGACATGCTGGCGGCAGCGGGAATCTGGCTGCCCACGCCGGAACTGGCCGCCGCCAGGGTCAGGGAAGTCTGGGAACACCCCGAGGAATGGTGGGCGGGCGACGCCGTGCAGCGTGCCCGTGCCGCATACTGCGCCCGTCAGGCCATGCTCGCGCCCGACGGGCCTGATCCCCACTGGCTGCAACTGTTGAAGAGTCTGTAATCCATGCACAAGCGCATTGTAGTGTTTTTTGTGGTGTTGACTGTCTGCCTTTCGGGCATCGTCCGGCCTGCCGACGCGGCATCGGCCGATGTCGGCGAGGCGCTGCGCGCGGCGCAGCGCGCGCTGGACAAAGAGGATTATGGCGAGGCGGCGCGCATCCTCAAACCCTTGGCGGACGGGGGCAATGCCGAGGCCCTCTATGTGATGGGCCGTCTGATCCACGACGGCCGGGGCGTCAGGAAGAATGCCGCCCGCGCGGCGGAATTTTTCCGCCTGGCGGCGGAGAAGGGCGACGTGAGCGCCATGAATTCCTGGGCCACGTCGCTGGTCTCAGGCGACGGCGTGCCCCGCAACTACCGTGAAGCCGCCCGCTGGTTCCGCAAGGCCGCCGAGCAGGGGCTGGCCATGGCCCAGTATAATCTCGGCTATTTGCATGCCTACGGCAAGGGTGTGCCCAAGGACGAGAGTGCTGCCATCGACTGGTACACCCGTGCGGCCAATCAGGGGCTGGCCTCCGCGCAGTATTCGCTGGGGTGGATCTACCTGAACGCCGCCGGCGAAAACCAGAGCGACACCAAGGCCGCGCACTGGTTTGAAAAGGCCGCAGAGCAGGATTACGCCAAGGCGCAGAACAACCTTGCCTACATGTACGCCGAGGGGCGAGGCTACGCGCGCGATCCCGGCAAGGCCGTGGAGTGGTACATGCGCGCGGCCTCCCAGGGCTATGCCGAGGCACAGTACAATCTGGGCTACATGTATGAGCAGGGACTGGGCGTCCCGCAGGACTACACCAAGGCCGTGGAATGGTACCGCAAGGCGGCGGAACAGAATGAAGGTTCCGCCCAGTACAGCCTGGGGCTGATGTATGAGCAGGGCACGGGCGTCCCGGCCAACCTGACCGAGGCCATGCGCTGGTATCAGCTGGCCGCCAAAAACGGCGATCCGGACGCCAAGGCGGCGCTGCGCGGCCGCGCTAAACCGGCGGCCAAGCCGGGCAAGCCCGCCGCCCGCCAGGGCGCAGGGAAAAGGAAACCGTAGGCCGCCTCGAGAAGCAACAAACAAAAGGCCGCCGATGGACCATCGGCGGCCTTTTGTTTGCCGGTGAACAGGATCAGTGCTTCCCGCCGCGCTTTTTGTCGTTCTTGCCGCCCTTGTTGGGCGTGCCGGGCATCGGCGCGGGCTTTGGGGCCTCGGGCGTTTTGGCCGCCGGCGCCGCCTGCGGCGCGGCAGCGGGCTGCCCGGCCGTTGCGGCGTCTGCGGCGGGCTTGGGGGCTGTTTTCTCTGCCGCAGGCTTTTCAGGCGCGGCAGAAGGTTTTTCTGGAGCAGCCGCCCCTTCGACCGCAGCAGGCTTGGGCGCGGGCTTTTTCTCCGGTTTCGGGGCTTCCAGAATGGAGCCGTCGGTTCGCACAAGCACCAGACACTGCACAGGGCACGCCTCCATGCAGGCGGTAATGCTCTTGCCGTTGGCGGCGCGCCAGCTGCGGCATAAATCGCAGCGCACGGCCTCGGCATGCGCATGCAGCACGGGCAGGTTGCCCCCCTGGTCGTCACGGGTCGGTTTGTTGTCAAAGGCTACGGCCCCGTAAGGACAGGCGGCTTCGCACATATGGCAGCCCAGGCAGAGTTCGTGCCGGAAGGTGATGCTCCCGTCCGCCTCCTGCTGCAGGGCGTGCGCCGGACACACATTGACGCAGGGCGCGTGTTCGCACTGATGGCAACGCGTGCTCGTCTTGAAGTCGTCCGTTTTGACCACATGCACGCTGGCTGCGAATTCGTCCTTGCGTTTCATGGCCTCCTTCATGTCCATGCCGTGATGGGCGGCAATGCAGGCCATTTCACAGCGATGGCAGGCGCGGCATTTGTCAGGCAGGATCTGGATATGTTCATTCATGGTCCGTATCCTCGGATGCAACGTGCAGGGCCATCAAGGTCAGTCCGTGGCCCCCGTTGAAATGGATGTTCTCGTCTCCGCACTGCGGGCACACAAAATGCCTTTGCGTAAGGGTAAAGGCATGTCCGCATCCGGTGCAGCGGCAGGCCAGGGGGGCAATATCCAAGGTCAGGCGCGCCCCCTCGGCCACAGTTCCTTCCGCCAGCAGTTCAAAACAGGCTGTCAGCGTTTTCGGCTCCACGCAGGAAATCAGTCCCAGTTCGCAGCGCAACTCCGCTATGCGGCGCACCATTGCCTGCGGGTGGGCAGTATTGTACTCCTCCACAGCCTTGGCGGCCGTGTGCAGCAGACCTTGCGCCAGGGATGCCTCGTGCATTGTGCCGCGCCGTCACGCTTACCGCTCCGTGCAGGAGACGCAGGGGTCAATGCTGTTGAGAATCAGGGCCACATCGGCCACCTTGCAGTCGCGCATCATGACGCCCAGCGCCTTCCAGTTCATGTACGACGGCACGCGCCACTTGAGGCGCGCCGGGGTGTCCGTGCCGTCGGTGCGGATGTAGTAGAAGACTTCGCCCCGCGGGGCTTCCGTGCGGGCGGTGGCCTCGGCCGTGCCCACCTTGTTCCATTCCGCCACGCAGGGGCCGTCGGGCACCCGTTCCACGCACTGGCGGATGAGGCTGAAGGATTCAAACAGTTCGTGCAGGCGCACCATGGCGCGGGAATGCACACAGCAACCCGTTTCAAAGATGCTGTTGAAGGTCAGGTCCGGGTAGGCCGCATAGGGCGAATCCTTGCGCACGTCCACATGCACGTCGGAGCCGCGTGCCACGGGGCCGACCACGCCCAGGGCGATGGCGTCTTCCTTGGGCAGCAGCCCCAGCCCGTTGGTGCGGGTCAGCACAAGATGGTTGGTGGCGTAAATCTCGCGGATTTCTTCGGCCATGGGTTCGACCTTGTCGATGGTCTTGCGCACATAGTCCAGAAGCTCGGCGTTGACGTCATACTTGACGCCGCCGATGCAGTTGGCCGCGAGATTCATGCGGTTGCCGTACACCGTCTCCTTGAGATCCTGCATGATTTCACGCACTTCCATGACGTGCATGAAAAGGGATTTGAAGCCGATGATATGCGCCTGAATGGCCAGATTGAACATATGCGAGGCAACGCGCTTGATTTCTTCAGCCAGCACGCGCAAATAGCGGGCGCGCGGGGGGATGCCCATGCCCAGCGCATTTTCCACGCACATGCAGTAGGTGTAGGAATGGCTGTTGGAGCACAGGGAACAGACGCGCTCGGTCAGCGTGACGTTTTTGATGAGGTTGCGTTTGGCGGCCATGGCCTCCATACCGCGGTGCACATGGCCGGAGGTCAACTCCACATGGCGGACGGTTTCCCCCTCCACCGTGAGGTGGAAATAGACCGGCTCCTCCAGAGCCACATGCACGGGCCCCAGAGGCATGGCGAAGGTGGTGGTCATGCGTTTTGCTCCTTATCCTTGAGAATGTGTTCCCAGAGATCCGTGGTGCTGGCCCCGTTCATCATGACGGAGAGCGGCACAACCTCATTGAGAATGCCGGCGTCCAACTCTTCATCCAGGAACAGGCGCGTGGGGTTGGGATGCCCGGTGATGGACACGCCGAGAAGCTCCATCATTTCGCGTTCATGCCAGTCGGCATTGGCGAACAGCGGCGTGATGGACTGCACGTTGGGCCATTCGCCCGTGATGGTCAGCGTCACATTGTAAATAATGCCCTTGATCTCGAAGTGGTAGCAGAGTTCCTTGAGGGCAGTGCTTTCTTTCGGGTTGTAGGCTGAGATCATGCACAGGCGCGCGCCCTCCTCCTTGAGCAGGGGGGCCGCCGCAGTCATCTTGTGCGGATTCTCCAGGTGAAACCAATGAAACGCGTTGCCGTACGCATCCGTCGTGTGGCGCACCCCGTCGCCGGGGCAGAGAGCGGCCAGGCCCTCGATGACTTTGGCATTGCCTTGAATTGTTTCTTGCATAACGTCTCCCGTGTTCCGCTAGCTCTTGGCATCGGCCGGGGCTTCCGCCGCGGCGGGAGCCTTTTCAAGCGCGCCCGCATTGCGCCGTGCGTCCAGCATGCGGCGGCACTCGGGGCAGAGCGTGCGAATCAGTTCGCGGTCAATTTCCGTATTGTAGGCGTACAGCCGCTCGGCCAGTTTTTTGGGCAGAGGCCGCATGAGCGTGCCGCATTGGGCACAGGGCACATAGTCGATTTTTTGCTGCTCGATGATGTGGTACTTGTCTTCCTGGGCGTGCGCCGTGTGCCAGTCGTTGGTGAGGGTGGCGGCCCCGGTGGGGCAGTAGTGGCGGCACGAGGCGCACAGGCAGCAGGAATTGCGCCACACCGTGATGGTAAAGCCCTTGCCTTCGGGCTGGGGACGGATGTCGATGGCGCCAGCCGCGCATGAGTACTTGCACATGCCGCAGCCCATGCAGAGGTCGGGATCAATCTTGACCCGGCCGCGCTGGCGGTCAGGGGTGAAGGTTTCGCCCAGCGGGAAGGGATCGGTGCTCGGCCCCTGCAGCACATTGCGGAACAGAACTTTCAGAAAGCTGGCCATACCTATCCCTCCAGCCCCAGTTTCTTCATCCAGATGGACTTTGCCAGCACAACGCCTTCCAGAATGGCCTGCGGGCGCGGCGGACAGCCGGGCACGTTGACATCGACGGGAATCCATTTGTCCAGCGGGCCTTCAATAGAGTAACCCTCGCGGAACACGCCGCCCGAAATGGGGCAGATGCCCACGGCCACCGTCACCTTGGGCTCGGGAATTTCATTCCATACGCGCAGCACGCGGTCGCGCACCCTGGTGGTCAGAGGGCCGGTGATGAGCACAATGTCCGCATGGCGGGGGCTGCCGCAGTAGCGACAGCCGAAGCGTTCCACGTCATAGCGGGGAATGCAGGCCGTGGTGGCCAGCTCCACGTCGCAGCCGTTGCAGGAGCCCGCATTGATGCGGAACAGCCACGGCGAACGTACCGAGAGTTTTTTCAGCATGTTGTCCAATGACACGGCGGCCTCCTTACATCACCCAAACGAGGATCAGACTGCACAGCGCGAGCGCCGTGGGAACCATCACGTAGAACCTGAACGCCTGATCTATACGGAAGCGCCCCATGGCCGACTTGACCAGCGTGAGCGAAAGCAGCATGAGCGCCAAGCACTTGAGCAGGAACCAGACGAGATTCACAACCCATATGTCGGATATGGTGCCGGGGAAGAACAGCGCAACCCCCAGGCCGAGCACCACGAAGGTCTTGAGCGCGGCCGTGATCTGGAACATGGCCAGCAGCGGGCCGCCGTATTCCAGCAGGGGGCCTTCGATGATTTCCGTTTCCGCCTCGGGTATATCAAAGGGCGGCACGCCCATGGTGCCGGGCAGGAAGATCAGGTAGGCCAGCAGGGCCGGAATCATGGCCGGGTTGTACCCGAAGGAGCCCGTCTGCTGCTGCAGGGCCACAATGTTGAGCAGTGAGAATTCCGCGCCCCAGTCGCCGCCGTTCATGGCCTTGCCGGTGAGCATGGCCACCGCGAGCAGAATCATGAGCAGGGGCGTTTCGTAGGCCAGCATCATGAGCATTTCGCGCGAGAAGCCCACGGCGCCGAAGGGCGAACTGGAGGCCGAGCCGCCCAGCATGATGGCCATGGCCGGGATGGGCAGCAGGTAGAAGATCACCAGCAGGTCGCCCATGTTGAACAGGCCGTCAAACACGCCCGGCACGGGAATGAAGGCCGCGCAGACGGCCATGCCCGTGAAGCCGAACACCGGGGCCAGCAGAAATGCCGGGCGGCAGGCGGTTTTGGGGATGAGCGTCTCCTTGGTCAGCAGTTTGGCGATATCGATCCAGGGCTGCGTCAGCGGGGGGCCGACGCGGCGCTGCAGCCGCGCCTCGACCCGGCGGTCAAGTCCCTTGAAGAACATGGCCACCAGCAGGGCAAAGGCCCCGCCCGGAAAGACGCACATATGCAGTATGGCAAGCAGGGTGTCGCTCATCAGCGGTTCTCCTTGGCGGTCTTTTCACCGCCGATCAGGCGGAGGATGTCTCCGTAAATGCTCGCGGAGCCCATGCGGCTGGTGGAGGTTTCGGGCGGCAGGCCGCAGCTGTGCACATCGGTTTCACGCAAGTGCGTGAAGCGCGCCACAAACTTGTGGCCGAGCCAGAAGGCCAGGGCCATCATCACGAACATGCCCGTGGCATTCCATGTGCCGGGGCCGGAAAGCACGCCGGAAAGACCCACTTCCAGCGGCTGGAAGCCGTATTCGGCCAGCACGCTGTTGATGGGGCCGAGGGCCAGGCCGGGGAAGACGCCCGTAAGTACGCAGCCCGTGCCCAGAATGCCCATGGGCACGCGCATGACGCGCGGCACTTCGCGCACATCGTCCAGCGTGGCGGAGGGCTGGCCCAGGAAGGCGGAATGCAGGAACTTGGCGATGTAGGCCATGGTCAGCACGCTGCCGACCAGAGAGAGCAGCGCCAGGAAGGGCTGCCCCGCCTGCATGAGCGCGTGGTAGATGAGCCACTTGGACGAGAAGCCGCTGGTGGGCGGCACGCCCACCACCGAAAGGCCGGCAATGGCAAACATGGTCAGCGTGAAGGGCATCTTGCGGCCGATGCCGCCAAGATCCTCCAGCGTTTCCCTATGCGTGGCGAACATGACCGCGCCGCACACGAGGAAGAGCAGATCCTTGAAGAACACATGGTTGATGACGTGCAGCATGCCGCCCGCGTAGCCCAGCGCGCCGCCCGCCGCCACGGCCAGCACCATGTAGCCGAGCTGGCTCACCGTGGAGTAGATGAAGACCAGCTTGATGACGTTGGTGCGCAGAGCCTGCACGGCGGCCATGATGATGGTGATGCCGCCGATCCACATGACGACGGTGCTGATGACGTTTTGTTCCAGCCCCGCCAGCACGCCGGACAGCATGTAGCCGCCGCCCAGCAGCATGAAGAGCTTGATGAGCCCGAGGATGGCGCTCTTCAGCAGCACTGACGAGATGTAGCCGGAAACGGGCGTGGGGGCCAGCGCCGGGTGCATCTGCCAGTCAATGCGGAAGGGCAGCTGGGCCGCCTTCATCACGAAGCCGGCGGCCAGCAGGGCCATGCCCAGCCAGGCCGCGTCGTGGGATACGGCGGGAGCGCCGTTGACGAGCAGGCTCGTGTTGAAGGGCATGAAGGGCCCCACAAGGCACAGGCCCACAAAGATGAAGCCCGCGCCGAAGACATTGAAAATGAAGTACTTGAAGGCCTCGCGCAGCGAGTCCTTGTCGCCCTCATGGGCGATGGCCAGATAGAGCGTCCACGAGCTCATGATTTCCCAGAAGAGGAAGAAGCTCAGCATGTACTGGCTGGCCGCCATGCCCACCAAGCCGCCGCACATGGCGGTAAAGGCGCAGTAGAAGCGCCACTGGCGGTGGCTGTGTTCCATGTAGCCCAGGGCATAGCCCATGTTCACCGCGCCCATGAGCGGCACGATGAGGGCGAAGCAGAAGGAGAGCGTGTCCAGGTCGCGCCCGAACAGGGCGACCAGCACGGCGGTGAGCAGCAGGATGCCCACGCTGGTCCAACCGGCCTTGCGCCGCTCCCTGTAGAAGAAGGCGGGCAGGGCCGCGCCGAAAACAGGCACGATCACATAGATGGGCCAGGAGACGTTCATGGCCGTCATCACGGCCGCGTCGCCCAGGTCGGGCGTGAAGCAGAGCGAGGCCACAGGCGCCGCGAGCTGCATGGGCAGCTGCGGGGCCAGACCCAGAATAAGGCAGATGCCGGCCAGAATCACGAGGCCCGTGCGCATGGAGAGCGGGGCTTCGGTCACGGCGGGCAGGTCGGCGGGCCGTTCCTCAAAGACCAGCGTCTTCAGAATGCGCGTGTAGTAGATGAGGCCCACCAGCGAGCCCAGAAGAATCAGGGCCGCCAGCCAGATATGCCCGGCGGCGGTGGCCGCCTGTATCATCAGGAATTTGCTGTAGAAGGCTCCGAATGGGGGCAGGCCCATGATGCTGACAAGCCCCACGGCCATACAGCCGACCGTTATGGGCATTTGGCGGCCGAGGCCGCGCATGTCGGCAAGCCTGCGGCTGCCCGCCCGCAGGATAAGCGCGCCCGCGCCGAGGAAGAGCAGGTCCTTCATGATGGCGTGGTTCAGCATGTGCCACAGCGCGCCCGTGGTGGAAAGCCATGTGCCGATGCCGAGCACGAGGGCGATTTCACCGATCTGTCCCAGCGTGGAGTAGGCCAGCATACGCTTGATGTCTTCCTGACGCAGGGCCATGAGCTCACCGAGCACCAAGGTGGCCGCGCCGGCCGCCACCAGCCCGCCGCCCAGCCAGGAGAGGCCGAACATGCCCGGCAGCCCCGTGGTCATGGGGCGCATGAGCAGAACGGTCACAATGCCGAACACGCCCATCTTGGTGATGATGCCCGACAGGGGGCCGGAAACCGACGAGGGCGCGGCCGGATGCGCGTCCGGCAGCCAGGAGTGCAGGGGCACAAGGCCCATCTTGACGCCGAAGCCGGCCAGACAGAGCGCGAAGGCTATCTGCAGCATGCCGGAAGGCAGCGTCTCCGCGCCGAGCAGCAGCAGGGCGGGCAGCATAAAGAGCGCGCCGCCGGCGCACATGACGTAGTATTTGAGGCCGGCGTCGTAGGCTGTGCGGTTGTCCTCATGCACCACCAGGAAGTAGGAGGCGAAGGTCATGAGTTCCCAGTATCCGTACAGCCCGCCCGTTTCGGCGGAGGTGACGATGCCCGCCAGCGAGGCGAAGGTGAGCAGCAGGAAGAACCAGTACCGGCCCTGCCGTTCGCGGATGTAGCCCACGGAGTAGATGCTCACCACCAGCGCCACAACGCCGATCATCACCAGAAAGAGCTTGGCGGCGGGCGTCGCGGCGGCGGCGAGGCTCGCCACGAGGGCCAGGGCCGAGAAGGCCACGCCCGCATAGGGAGCCTTGTCGCATTTCACAAGATAGGCGATGCCGGTGACAAATGCGCCCGCGTAGAAACACCAGAACGCGGGGTGCGTCGCCTCATGCGGCAGGGCGACATTGTTGGCCGAGGCGATCATGTCGGCGAGCGGCCCGCGGAAGATGCCCATGAGGGCCACGACGGCCGCGAGGCCGAAGATCAGCAGCGCGTTCCCGCCGTGCGCCGACCAGGCGGCGTCTTCGGCGGGAGATTCCAGCGCGACCTTGCGCACGGCGTCCACATACAGCCAGACGAAGACCGTCGTGGCAAGCGCCATGACCATGGCGGCGGCAAAGCCGCCGAACGTGCCGCCCACAAGGCCCGCATTGATGAACAGCCGGGCCTCGGGAACAAGGAAGGGCGAGCCGCCCACGGCGGCCAGCATGCCCAGGCCGTAAGCGGCGGCCGTCCAGGGTTGGCGTTTGCCGCAGCCGCGCAGATCGTCCAGTGTGGCCGGAGCGGGCAGGCCCAGCGGGCTCAGCCCGGAGAGGGCGGCCCACGAGAGGAGCCTGGCCGCGGCCTGGAACAGCACGAAAAGCCACATGCTCGTGCCGCTGAGGCTGCCCGCCGCGCCTATGCCCATGCAGAAGATGCCGGCATCGTGCAGCGCGCCCCAGAGGATCAGACCGCGCGGATTGTTGCGCTGCCGCACGGCCTGCCAGGCCGCGTACAGCATAAGGGCCATGCCCGCGAGAAGCGGCACGATGTGGCCGCCAGCCGAGTACAGAGATTCCGTCATAGCTTGCCCCGTGGTTTGCGGGTTTGGGAGTCAACCCGTCGGACCGGCCCGGAGATGCCCGGGCTTCACTTCCGCACGGCGCGGCAGAAGCGACGCCATGCCAAAACGTGAAAAAAAGGTCGAAAAGAGCGTTTTTTGTGTAGCGTATTTTTATGGATGTTGCAAGCAACATCTCGGCAGATGCATGCAGATGGACAGGGAAATGCTGTCTGCGGCACGGTCCCGGCGGCTGCCCGGAGGGGGAAGTGGAAAATATTTATTTAATATAATTGGAAAAATTGTTGGAAAGTAAAAATGATTGGTTAACCAAACAATAAAGCATGATCCCTGTCCTTCCGCACGACTACTATTTGCAGAAACGGCAAATTGCCGAATTCAAGTATGGTACATAATCAATTTTGTACTGTTATTATTTTGAGCAGATATAATTGTTTTATGCAATGTGCTTTTTATCACAATATGCTCTTGTAGTGTTGTCCAGTTCGGCAGTGCGCATATTCGCAGTTTTGAAGTTTTGTCTCACAGGGCCGGGAAAACGCCGGGCAGGGCAGGCACTGCAAAAATTTTTGGAGAAAGGGACTCGTGCGGAGGTGAAAATCTGTGCGCGCGTATAGGGAAAGGGTATTGCGGGAAAGCGTTTCCTGCAGACAGGACGGGTGCGGCCCTGCGCCCAAAAGATGCGGCGGAGAAAAGGCCTTTTTTTTTGCCGTACGGCGACGCTATTCGTCCCGAAGTTCGCGCGTCATCAGGGCGCGCAGCGCGGCGTGCGGTTCCTGCCCCTCGTACAGGATGGCGTGTACGGCGGCCGTCAGCGGGGCCTCCACGCCGAGGGTGAGGGCCAGCTCATGCACGGCGGCCGTGGTTGCAACCCCTTCGGCTACCATGCCCAGGGCGGCGGTGATATGTTCCAGCCGCTCGCCCCGGCCTAGGCGCAGGCCCACCTGCCGGTTGCGTGAAAGGTCGCCCGTGCAGGTCAGCGTGAGATCGCCCAGGCCGGAAAGTCCCATGAAGGTCCGGGCCTGAGCGCCGCGCGCCGTGCCAAGACGGCTCATTTCGGCCAGCCCCCGCGTAATGAGGGCGGCACGGCTGTTGTGCCCCAGCCCCAGCCCGTCGCAGACGCCCGCAGCGATGGCCATGACGTTCTTGAGCGCGCCGCCCATCTCCACGCCGGTCACGTCGCTGCTGGAATAACAGCGGAAGGCCGGTCCGGAAACAATGCCGCGCAGACGGCGGCCCAAGGCCTCCTCACGTGTGGCCAGCACCACCGCCGTGGGCAGGCCGCGCAGCACATCTGCCGCGAACGAGGGGCCGGAAAGCGCCGCATAGCGCGGCCGCACTGACGGGATCATCTGTTCCGTCACCTGGGCGCAGGTGAGCAGGCTGCCGGTTTCCAGCCCCTTGGCCGCGTTGATCAGCACGGCGTCCGGGCGCAGGCGGGCGGCATGCGCGGCAAGCCAGCCGCGCAGCTGCTGACAGGGCACGGCCAGAACGACAATATGACCGTCCAGCGCCGCAGGATCCGTGGAGGCGACAAGCGCGGGATGCAGGGCGAAGCCGGGCAGATAGCGCGGGTTTTCGTGCCGCAGGTTGACGGCCTCGGCCACGGCAGCGTTCCGCAGCCACAGCCGGACCGCATGTCCGCCGCAGGCCAGCAGGTGCGCCAGGGCTGTGCCCCAGCTGCCGCCGCCCGCAACACTGATGCGCATACGTTCCATACGCGCCTCAGAAGCCCAGCCGGGATTCGGGGCCGGGCCGGTCCGGCAGTCTGTCCTTCCGCAGGCGTGAAACGGCGCGGCGGGCGGGCCGTTTTGCGCTCGTGTCAAAGCGCACGAGAAACATGCCGCTGAAGCGCTGTTCCCTGTACACTTCTATGCGGTACAGCCGTCCCTGCCGGTCAACGGAAAAGCGGGGATCGAAATCCTTGCGCGCAAGGGGAATGTCGCTTTCGTCGCGCAGACTGCCGCCGAAGCCGATGGCGTTGACGCGGTAACCTGCGGCGGGCAGGATGCGCAGACTGCGGGACACCCGCAGCACCTGCCCGAAGGGAATGTCCAGTTCCCGGCCGTCGGCCTGCACGCGCATGCCGGAAAGGCTGTCGTCCATCTCGCGCCATTCGGGCCGGATGAGGGTCATCCTGCGGTTGCCGTAATGCACGCAGTACTGCCCCTCCCTGTCCCCCGCGCAGGGCAGCACGGCCATGATGGGCTTGGAGGTCACGGCGCGGGCCGGAGCCTCCCGCGACATGGGCAGCAGGTTGATGGCGGGACGCACATCATCCAGGGGCAGAAAGATTCTGTTGTCCACAAAGGAGACGTCCAGCTTGTCCAGCAGGGCCTTGCGCACGCCTGCGGGCGTGAGTTCGAACCCTCGGGAGAACTGCAGGCCCGCCTGCTGCAGGAAGGATTCAAGCATGAGCAAATGGTAATAGGCGCGCAACTCCACGGGGAATTCCTTGCTGGCCTCCAGCCCGAACGCCGCCTTGCCCTGACGCACGGCATAGTAGGACAGGCTTTTTTCCATTTCCCGGTCGCCTTCGGCCGTGCGGGTATTGTGGACATGCAGCCTGTGCCCGGGCGCTATGAGTTTGCCGTTGGCTGCGGCCGCAGCCCGGCGGGCCGTCTCGCCCAGCGTCCCCATGAAGGCGTCGGGCAGTTCTTCCTGGTCAATGATGACGGACTGTCCCCAGCGCGCGGGATTGCGCAGCTTGTCTTCGTAGCGCGGCCGGTAGTAGCCGCTGCCGTCGTGCAGGTTGAGCACCAGGCCCACCTGCGGGTGGCTGATGAGCTCCTGAATGCGGCGCACGGTGGAGAATTCCGGATCCGAGGCGTCCAGCCGGGCGAATTTGCGGTTCATGTCGCCGTGCAGCCCGCGCGAGCGCTTGATAATGCTGGGGAAATTCAGATTGGGCACCACCCACAGCGAGCCCCCGGTGACGGTATAGTGCGTGGTCAGCAGCGTCGCGGCGGAAAAGCCCCCGGGCTCGTCGCCCTGAATGCCGCCCACCACCAGTACTGTGCGCCCTTCCCCGGCATGTTCCGCCGCGGGTTGCGGCCGTGACGCCTCGCCCATGCGGATGAGGGTGAAGTCCAGGGGAAAATCCGTGGCGAGGGCGGGCGCGGCGAGGCAAAGACAGCACAGCAGCAGGACTGCGCGTCCAAGGAGCGTCGGCCGACGCCGCAGCGCGCCGCCGGAAATGCGGCGCGGCAGCACAGCGGGAGCATCGGCTCGCAGGGGGATCATGGCTCTTCCCGTCCTGTGTCTTCCGGCCCACCGGCCCACCCGCCGTGGGGGCTTTCCTGGCCGAGGCGGGCCAGCCGCGCGGCGTCCTGCTTGCGTTCGCGCGTGCCCCGGGGCTTGCGCGCCTCAAAATCCGCGCTGCGTTCCTGCTGTCGGCAGAAAATGAGAAAGCCCGTGTGGGCCGTCATGCGGTCTTCGGGGCGCAGACGGTCGGCCACGGGTTTCCAGCGACGGATGAGGATTTCGCAGACCTCCACCTCCGCGAAGGGGCCGCGCTCCAGCCCCAGCAGCAGCCTGCCCACCTGATCCACCGTGGGCAGCAGAAAGCCGAAGGTCGCGCCGGGGCGCACGGCCGCCACGGCCTGGTCCAGGTATTCCCAGGGAGTGCGCACGTCCAGAAAGAGCGCGTCCGCGCCGCTGACGGCAAAGCCCTCGGCCACGTCGCGATGGTGCAGCTCCACATTGCCGCCTGCGCCGGCCCATTCCAGATTGCGCCGGGCCAGCTTCAGAAATTCCTCCCGGGCCTCGTGGCTCACCACGCGGCCCGTGGGGCCGCAGAACCAGGAAAGCGCCGTGGTCAGCCCGCCCGAACCGCAGCCGGCCTCAATGATGGTGCGGCCCGGCCCGGCCCCGAGGCGCAGACAGATGTAGGCGATGTCCTTGGGGTAGATGATCTGCGTCTGGCGCTTGAGCCCCTTGAGGCGGTCATGCAGCGTGGCTTCCAGCACCTGCACGGGCACGCCCTGATGCGTGCGGACCACCGCGCCGAAATCGGCCTGAGCCACGTCGGCGGCAAGCAGCGTGCCGTCGTTGCTGTGCCAGTCCTGCCCTTCGACAAGGCGTTTGACGTAGCGTCGGCCCCGGGGCGTGACGTAGACGACTAGTGTTCCGTAGGGGATCATGGCATTCCTTTGTAAAACCGGTGGAAGGACGCGGCCGCCGGGCGCGCGGCCCCGGCCGTAGCGGCATCGGCGCTTCAGAACTGGCGCATCAGGTCCTCGCCGTCGTCGGAGGTGTCCACCACCGAGCCGTCGGAGGTGGATTCCTCCATGGCCGACGCGCCCTGCATGGGCATGTCCGCCCGGTAGGCCAGCCCGCCCGACATGACAATGCCTTCGGGCATGACAAAATCGTCCGCCGGGTAGCGCTCTTCCACCTGCGTGCGGTATTGCCGGAAGATGGGCGCGGCGGTGCGCCCGCCCTGTTCCTGACGGCCCAGGCTGTCCACCTGGTCGTAGCCCACGTAGACGCCGGTGACGAGGTAGGGCGAGAAGCCCATGAACCAGACATCGTGCGTGTCATTGGTGGTGCCGGTTTTGCCCGCGATGACGCGGCCCTCGATGCGCGCCCGCCCGCCGGTGCCCGCGTTGACCACCTCCTTGAGCAGGGTGGCCATGATATAGGCGTTCTGCGGGCTGATGGCCTGCCAGTGCTCCACATCCTGTTTGTACAGCGTGCGACCCTTCGCGTCGGTGATGGAGGTGATGATGCGCGGGCGCACGCCCAGGCCCTGATTGGCGAAGGCGGCATAGGCCTGCGTGAGGTTGAGCGGTGAAACCGCCACCGCTCCCAGGCTGATGGCCAGCTCGTTGGGAAAGTGCGGTTCGAGGCCGAGGGCCTTGGCTCTGTTCACCACATTGCTGATGCCCACCTGCTGCGCCACGCGCACGGTGCAGGTGTTGCGCGAGAGGGCCAGCGCCGTGTGCAGCGGCAACTCACCCTTGTAATTGTGCTCGAAATTGGAAGGACGCCAGACCTCGTTGGTGTAGGGGTTTACGTACACAAAGGGCGCGTCCAGAATAATGGACGAGGGCGTGAAGCCGAAATCCATGGCCGTGGAGTAGACCACGGGCTTGAAGCTGGACCCCGGCTGGCGGCGCGCCTGCGTGGCGCGGTTGAAATGGCTGTCGCCGAACTGGTAGCCGCCGATGAGCGCCACCACATCGCCGCTCTGCGGCTCAATGGAGGCAATGGCCCCCTGCACCAGCGGGTCCTGTTGCAGGCGCAGGGCGATGGGCGTTTCGGGCTTGGCCGAAGCCGGGTCGAAGGGGATGGTCTTCTGTTCCTTGCGCCCCTTGGCGTTGGTTTCCGTCACCGTGGAGGGCGCGGCGGAAACCCAGACCACGTCGCCGGGCTGGAACTGCCGCGCCGCCTTGACGGCGGGCGCGGCCTTGGGGCTGAACTTGCGCGCCCATGCCATGCCGGCCGCAGGGATGAAGCCCGTGTAGCCGGAACCCAGCGCCACGCGCACGCCCTTGGCGTCCGAGGCGGCGATCATGCCCCTGACCCAGTTCCCGCCGCCAAGGTCATAGGGGGAAAATACGCCTTTGGTCAGAAATTCCTTTTGTTGCGCCGCGTCCAGCCGTTCCAGGGGGCCGCGCCAGCCCTGGCGCTTGTCCACATCCTCCAGACCCTGGCGCAGGGCGGCGCCGGCGGCGTTTTGATGCGCCGGGTCCATGGCCGTGCGCACGGTCAGCCCTGCCTCGTACACGAAATCCTCGCCGTATTTTTCGGTATCGACGCCAAGGGCCTTGAGGTTCGCCTCCGTAAAGAATTCAATGAGCAGGCGGCGCGCTTCTTCCAGATACCACTGGGCCGGGCCGGCGGTGTTTTCGGGCATGCTCCAGTAGACCAAGGGTTCCGAAGCCGCCTTTTCGTATTCTTCGGGCGAAATCCATTTGAGGTCGCGCAGGCGGCCCAGCACGTACATCTGGCGCGCCTTGGCCTCCAGCGGGCGGCGGAAGGGATTGTAGGTGCTGGGAGCCTTGGGCAGACCGGCGATGACCGCGCTTTCGGCCAGGGTGATGTCCGAGGCGTGCTTGCCGAAATAGGTGCGGGCCGCAGCTTCCACGCCATAGGCGTGTTCACCCAGATAAATCTGGTTCAGGTAGATGGTCAGTATCTGATCCTTGGTGAAGTTCTGCTCCAGCCGGTAGGCCAGAATGGCTTCCTTCATCTTGCGGGTATAGCTGCGTTCGGAGGTGAGCAGGAGCTGCTTGATGAGCTGCTGTGTGATGGTGCTGGCCCCCTCCTTCTTGCCGCCCCTGCGGAAATTGTTGATGGCCGCGCGCAGAATGGCCACCGGGTCCACACCCATATGCCGGTAAAAGGCGTCGTCCTCGGCGGCGAGGAAGGCCAGGGGCAGATAGCGCGACATGTCCCTGAGGCCGATGATGAAGCGCTTTTCGTGATACAGCGTGCCGAGCAGGGAGCCGTCACGGGCCAGAAATACTGAAGCTTGCGGCTGTTTGTACTCCGCAATGCGGTTCAGGTCGGGCAGGTCGCGCGAGGCCCAGTAGAAGAGCATGGCCACCGCGCTGCCGCCCAGCAGGCCGCAGATAAAAAAAATGCCCAGCAGCCAGAGGGCACATTTTTTCAGGATGGTGGTGCATTTCATGGGAGGGCGATACCGTTTTTTTGCCTCGGCGTAAAGGGCAGGCGGCCTGCACGGCAGGCGCTTTTCCGTGGGAATGGGCCGCGGTGCAGGCCCGCGGCGGAGAAAAGGGCATAAAAAAAGCGGAAGGAACACCTTCCGCTTTCAGACAAAATGCAGCCCCCGGGACTACACGCAGCCGGTGGGCTTGGGCAGACCGGCCATTTTGCAGGCGCCCTTGCCGGGGCCGGAGGGGAAGAGTTCGTACACTTCCTTCAGCTTGTACCCGGTGTTCTTGGACAGAATGCGGACCATCGGGGCGATGCCGTTCTTCTTGTAGTAGTCCTGCAGGAAGTCGAGGATTTTCTGATGGTCAGGCGTAATTTCGGAGATGCCCTCGGATTCCTTCACATATTCCATCCATTCGGGGCACCAGTCGTCAAAACGCAGCAGGAAACCGTCTTCGTCAACTTCAAAGCTTTTTCCCTTGTAGGTGATCTCAGCCATGCGTGTGTCCTCCTTGGACAGCTATTGCTCAATTCGCCGGGACAAGGACGCCCAGGCGCTACGCAACCGGGCTTACCCGGCCGAATTCCTCCGATGAGCGCGAAAGCGTAACGCATTCACAACAGATGCCCTTATGCCACAAAGACGTGTTGATGGCAAGTCCTCTTCACGCTTTTTGCGTCTTGCCGTCGGCCGTGCCGGAGACCGCCGTCCATTGTTATCCGGCCGGCATGCACAGGCAAACGGTTCCGCGCCGCCCGGCACATCGCAGGGGGCTGCCGCCTACCGCCAGTAGAGCACCTTGCACACCTTGTCCAGCGCCTGCCGCAGGGCCTGCTCCGCCTGCGGGCTCTCCAGAGAACGCACGCGGATGTGCAGGTTGCGGATGTCGTCGGGCTTGGCGACGGTCAGCACGGAGAGAATGCGCGCCCCGTTGGCGCGCAGGGCATCGAACACCGGCCGCGCCGTGCCGGGGCGGTCCGGCAGCTCTACGGCGAAAAGCAGGCCGCCCAGCCGTGCGCCCGTGATGTCCACTAGGGCGGCGAACACGTCGTGGTCGGAAATGATGCCCACCAGCTTGCCGCTGTCGTCCACTACGGGCAGGCCGCCGATGGCCTTCTCCTGCATAATGAGGGCCACTTCTTCCACGGGATCGCCGGGTTTGACGGTGATGGGCCTGGGCGTCATAATGCTCTTGGCCTTCAGTTCGGCCAGAAGGTAGTGCATTTCGTACATGTCCAGCGTCGTGGCCTTGGAGGGCGAGGCGTCGCGGACGTCACGATCCGAGATGATGCCGACGACCTGCCCCTGCTCGTCCACAACGGGGACACGGCGGATGTGGTGGTCCTTCATGAGCTTGCCCACCTTGAGCAGCGATGTGTCCGGGCCTACGCTGACAACGTCGGTGGTCATCCAGTCTTGTACGGGCATGCTTTCCCTCCGGGGCTGCGTTGCAAACGGCGTACGGGGGGACGAATGCCCCGTACGGTGCATATATACACCAAGGAAGCGATACAGCACAAGCCCGCCGTTGCACCGCGCGCGGCGGCCCGGCATGGGAAAGGCCATGGACATTTTTTTTGATTGCGCAGGCGGCGTAAGCGGCCATGCGGCTCTGGCCGCGCTGGCCCGGCTGGGTGTTGCATTCCGGCCGCTGGAAGACGCGCTGGCGGCGGCGGGCGCTGCCTGCCGCATCGCGTTGCGGCCGGAGACGCGCGATGCGGGGCCGGGGTTCAGGGCCGACGTGGTCTGGGATGCGGCGGCGCGTCCGCCGCGCACCCCTGCGGCAATGGCCGCCCTTGCGGCCCGGATGGAACTCGCCCCGGCCGTGCGCGCCAAGACGGCGGCCGTGCTGGACGCCCTGGTGACGGCCTCGGCCGCCGCCCGCGGCATTCCCCGGGAAGATGTCATGGTTGCCGAGGAGGATGCGGACATGGCGGCGCTCATCCCCGGCGTTTGCTATGCGCTGGAACAGCTGGGCGCGCGGCGCCTCACGGCCTCCGCATTGCCTTGGAGTTCCGGGACGGTGGAGCGGGGGGGGATCCGTGTGCCCCTGCCCGCGCCGGTCACGGCGCAACTGCTGCTCGGCAAGCCGGTGTTCTCCTCCGGCAGTGCGGAGGAACTGGTCACTCCCCTGGGGGCCGCCCTGCTGGACGCGCTGGCCGATGCCTTTGTACCGGGGCCGCAGGGCGTGCCCGCGGCAATGGGGACGGGCTACGGGCCCGGCGCTTCAGGCGGCGGGCTGCGCGCCTGGCTTGTGCGGAGCGGGACGGACGCGGCGGATCACGCCCGGGGCGGGCGCGAGCCCGTGGCGCAGCTGGAAACGCATCTGGATCACCTCAACGGCGAGGACCTTGGCCTGGCCCTGACGGACCTTGCCGCCATGCCCGAAGTGTTGGACGTGCTCTGGCTGCCGGGCGTGGGCAAGAAAAACCGCCCGGCAGGCCTGCTGCGCGTGCTCTGCCTGCCCCGGCATCGGGATGTTGTGGCAGGGGCCGTGGTGCGCCATACGCATACGCTGGGACTGCGCCTGCAGACGCTGGAACGCCTGGTGCTGCCCCGCACGGCCGCGCGGCTGCGTCTGGCCGGGGAAACGCTGGCGGCGAAACGCTACACGGTGGAAGGGCGTGACTATGTGCGTCCGGAGGCCGACTCCCTGGCTGAAACGGCCCGTCGCCTGGGCGTGGGCGCGCCCGCGCTGCGGCACTGCCTGCCCCAAGGGGAATAATGCCGCGAAATGCCGCGAGAGGATGGAGGACTGCCCGGAGGAGAAGGGCAGCGTCGCGCGCGGCGTTGACGCCGGGGAAGAACTTTTGGGGGAAGAGTGCCGGCAGGGGAAACCTTTCATAGGCGAAGGGTTCCCCCTGCCCCGCGAGTGTGTTTTTCCTTAGCCCTGGCACTTCTTTTTGAGCGCCTCGGCCACGGCGGCGCCCAGCCCGCGGCAGGCCTTGAGGGCGTCATGGCCCGGCCGCCAGTTGCATTTCACGGGCTCGGCGGGCAGTTCCATATTCATGGAGGCCAGCCATTCCTGCAGCTGCTTGGGGGCTTCGCCGGACCATCCGTAGGAGCCGAACGCGCCGCCCACGCGGTTCAGCGGGCGCAGGCCCTTCATGTAGGTGAGCTGGGAGGCCATGAGCGGCAGGATGGTGTTGTTGTGCGTGGGCGAGCCGACCAGCACGGCGCCGCAGTCGGCCAGTTCGGTCATGACGGCGCTGTGGTGGTTGCTCTTCACGGACATGAGCCGGGCGGGCACGCCGCTTTCTTCCAGGCCGCTGCACACGGCGTAGGCCATGGCCTCGGTGGAATGCCACATGGTGTCGTACACGATGAGCGCGCGTTGCTGCGGCTTCTGTTCGGCCATGGCGCGATAGCGGGCGATGATGTCGGCCACGGCTTTTTTGCCGCGGTGAATGAGGCCGTGGTCGGGGGCCACCATGTCGATATCGAGCTTCTCCACCACGGGCAGGGCCTTGAGCACCATGGGCGAGTAGGGCAGCACGATGTTGTAGTAGTATTCCTTGACGCGGCGCTCGTATTCGCCGTCGTCGGTGAATTCGTCGCGGAAGCGGGCGGAGCTGGCGATGTTCTGGCCGAAAATGTCATTGCTGATGAGCAGCTTTTCCTCAGGGATGTAGGAAACCATGCTGTCGGGCCAGTGCAGCATGCGGGTTTCCTGAAAAACGACAGTGCGTTTGCCGAGACTGATGGAATCGCCGCTTTTCACGGCCTGCACGGGCCAATCCTTCATGTCGGGGAAATACCCTGCCATGGATTTGAGACCCGTCTGCGACACGAAAATTTTTTCGGGCTTGCAGCGTTCCACAAGGGTTTTCAGCGCGCCCGCATGATCCAGTTCCATGTGGTTGCAGATGATGTAGTCGATTTTTTCCGGCTCCAGCACCTTGCCCATGCGGCACAGCAGCGTGCCCTCGCAGCCGGCGTACACGGTGTCCACCAGCACGTTTTTCTCGTCCTTGATGAGATAGGCGTTATACGTGGAACCGTCGGGGGAGCGGGAATAGCCGTGGAAGTCCCTGTGGTCGTAGTCCACATAGCCTACCCAGTAGATGCCGTTTTTGATTTCAACTGGTTGCATGATATCTCCGCAAATGTTGGCGTTACCGGGGGGCGGCAGGCCTCTTCGGCGTGCGCGCGGCCCGGCGAACGAAAAGACCGCCCGCGTCAGGCAGGCGGGGGCAGGGAAACCGACCGTCGTGCAGGATGTAAAAAACCCGCCTTGTCATGGGCCGGACAAGGCGGGGACAGTTCCGCAGCAGAAGAACTACGCGGGATTGAACTGATCTTTGCCCACGCCGCACACGGGACAGGTCCAGTCGTCGGGCAGGTCTTCAAAGGGGATGTTGTCGTTTTCGGCGGGATCGTATTCGTAGCCGCAAACGCTGCAGACGTACTTTTTCATGGGGAACCTCCAGAGAATGCGTCGTTCCGCGCGGCCAAAACGGCGCGCGGGGGCGACGCGTCAGTTTTCGGCCTTCCAGTGGCCGTGCAGGTTGCAGAATTCCCGGGCCGTGACCTTGGCGGCGTCAATGGCGAAAAATGCCTCGGGCGCGTCGCCGGGCTTGAGGAACTTGGTATAGCTGCGGCCGTCGGCCAGCAGTTCAATCCATTCAATCCAGTGCTTCTCTTCCATGGGGTGCGGCACGCTGCCCACAGAAACCTTGTAACCGCCATCCACTTTTTCAATGACGGGCACATGCTTCTCTTTCGCGCCGTCGGTCGAGCCCTCGACCATCAGCTTCATGGCTTCGCCACAGCAGACAATGTCTGCTCCGCCGCCGTGCAGCACTTCCACAATGTTGCCGCAATGGGTACATTTATACACTTCCAGCTGTTTGGGCATAGTTCCCTCATTTGGGTTGCAGTTGCGGGAAACCGGAGCGAGGCAAGTGTCGCTTCCGGCAGCTGTGAAGCCATTGTGTAAGAATTGGGGGCAGATGTAAAGCGTTTTTGGAATTTATTGATAATAATTATTATTTTTTGAATCAGACTCGACGCAGGGGCGGCCTTGCGGCGCGCGCCCAGCACGTTGGGCAAGGTGGCGCGAAGATTGCCGGTGACAAGCAGCCCGCCGGGGTTCACGCCTCCCAGTTCGCGCGTCAGCGCGGCGGAACGCACCAGCAGCCCGGCCTGTCCGCCGCCCTCCACATACATGACGGTGCGTACGTCGAGCGGCAGGTGCAGTACCTGCTGGGCAAAGGAATAGGCTTCCACGGGGCGGCTGCAGTGCAGGAAAAGTATCTGCCCCTCGCCGTCCTCGGCCACGGCGGAAATGGAGTACAGCGGTCCGCCGGGCGACCAGAGGATGCGGCGGCCCGCGCTGATCATGCGATAATTCTGGATGACCATGTCGTAGTTATCCAGCTGCTGCCGCCATTGCGGCTCGTCCCTGTCGAGAATATGCGCCGGGGGCAGGGTGGGATCGGTCGGACCGGCCACAAAAAAGGCTCCGAAGCGTTGCACCACCCGGCTGTTGTTGACATGCCCGCCCTGACGCATGTAGCCCGTGCTGGTGGAGCCGTCGGGCAGATACATGCTGGCGTTGATGGCGGCGGTCAGGTTCTGCTGTTCCCCCCACTGGCGCAGCGTGCGGGG
Organism: Desulfovibrio desulfuricans; assembly: GCA_015062205.1. GTDB lineage: Bacteria > Desulfobacterota > Desulfovibrionia > Desulfovibrionales > Desulfovibrionaceae > Desulfovibrio > Desulfovibrio desulfuricans_D. Next base: position 4,857 of record SUVB01000015.1, on the reverse strand, counting down.
GGGGCCGCCTTCCCGCGAGCGGGCGCAGAGCACAAACTCAAAGACGGTGGGGTCAATGCGCACGGCGGTCAGTCTGGCATCGCCGTCGTTGAGCTGGAATTCGCCGAAGAGCAGCCCCGGCTCCAGTTCGCGCCATGCGGCGCGTCCCTGCTTGTCCACGCCGCTTTGCGCGGGAGGGGCATCGGGCACCTGCGGCACAGCGCCCGCCACCACGGAATCGGGCGCGCCCCCAGGCGCTTCCGCCGTCGCGGCAGCTGCGGGAAGGCGGCAGAACGCCAGCAGAACCAGCCCCAGCCCCAGCACCGCCGCCGGAACTGACCGCAAAAACGCGGGCTTGGGGCCGCACCGGGCGGCAAAGCGTCGAGGCCGTGCGACGGCCGTCATGTATCGGGGGCTGTTCATGGCTTGTGGTTGATTCCTGAACTATGTATTCTGCATTACGACCGGAAACGGTATTTGGCAAGTGCGAAAAGCGTGTGCCGCATCCGCCCCGCAATGCCGAACATATGTCACTGTGCCGGATTCTCAGCTTTTTTCTCCCCAGACGGCAAAAAGGCGAAGGCGTCGTCCGTCGGCGTCGTTGACGTATCAATTTATCTTGATATAAAAATATTGACAATTGCCGCAGCGCGGTTGCGGCGCAGTTCTGCTGATGCTCCAAGGAGATAGCGTATGCATATCGGGAAGCTCATCCACGCGGCAAGGGCGCCGTTTTGTTCGCTGGAATTTTTTCCTCCGGCCGATGCGGCCCAGCTGCCGGACTTCTATGCCACGGTTGAACGGCTGCGCGTCCTCAGCCCCCTGTTTGTTTCCGTTACCTACGGCGCGGGCGGCAGGCGGCAGCAAAGCACGCTGGACGTCACTGCCGAACTGGTGCGCCGGGGGCTGACCGTCATGGCGCATCTGACATGCGTGGGGGCGGAACCGCAAGCCATCGCCGCTTTTCTGGAAGAACTGGACAAGGCCGGAGTGGACAATGTGCTGGCCCTGCGCGGCGATCCGCCTGCCGACCGTTCATGGGACCGTGAGCGCGCACCCTTCCGCCACGCTGCGGATCTGGTGCGTTTTGTCCGCCGGCATCGGCCGGAGATGGGCATAGGTGTGGCGGCCTATCCCGCGCCGCACCCGGAATCGTCCACCTTCGCGGACGATCGCCGTTATACTGCCGAAAAACTGCGGGCCGGAGCGGATTTTGCGGTAACGCAGCTGTTTTTTGACGCGCGCGAGTATGTGGAAATGGTGGCGCAGCTGCGCGCGCAGGGCATCTCCACGCCCGTCATCCCCGGCATCCTGCCCGTGCAGAGCTTTGATTCCCTGCGTAGAATGCTCTCGCTCTGCGGGGCCAATATCCCCGGCAAGCTGTACCTCGCGCTGGAAAAGGCCAATGACGAGGGCGGGCCGGAGGCCGTGCGCGCGGCAGGGCTGGACTACGCCGTGCGGCTGATCCGTCGGCTGCTGGACAGCGGCGCGCCGGGCGTGCACCTCTATACCCTGAACAAGGCGGAAATGTGTCTGCGGCTGGCCGACGCCGTGGGCCTGTTCCGGAACGCGCCCGCGCCGGGGCGGAGAGTCTAAAGTTTTTTGGCATCCATGCCGAAAAGATGGCAAGGACGGGAATCGACATGGCTGACGCGACAATGACGCGTATGCGCATCATGCTTCAGGGCTACGAGCAGCAGCTGCTGGCAGCCCGTCGGCTTGCGCGTTTCCGGGTGCGTCGCAGGCTTGCCGCCGGCGAGAACCCCAACGACCCCGACCCGTCCGTCAATCGCCGCGAAATGGTGGAAAAGGTGGCGCGCGAACTGTACGAGACGCTGATCTACACCGGCAGCGACAATCCTGTGGTGGAGGATATCCGCCGGGAGCTGGGCCGGGAAGTGGGGCAGGAGGTGCAGTTTACCTACCCGCCCGGCGGCAGGCTGCGCATCGTGGGGCAGGGGCCGGACGGCCTGGAAGCCCTGCCGGAAGACAAGCTGCGCGCCTCGCGTAACGCCCTTTGGCGCATCACGCGGCAGAAGATCAGCGAAAGCATGCTCGACATGCCGTCTGACTGACCGGGGCATGAGAGCGGAGAACAGTATGGAAATTCAGGGAAACATCATTCTCGGCACGGATACGTACGGCGCAACGGCAAGCCTGGAGAAGAGCGCTGAAAAAAGTCGGCAGCCCAGGGCGACCGCGGAGGACGCCGCAGCCCCGCAGGGAGATACCGTTACCGTTTCGCAGGATGCCCTGCTGCTGACCGAGGCGCGCCGCACCGCTCAGAACACCCCTGATGTGCGCGCCGACAAGGTCGAATCCCTGCGCATCCAGGTGGCCAACGGCACGTACAGGCCCGACAGCCGCCTTATTGCAGAAAATCTGATACGTGAGGAGCCGTGGCTGTTCCGCAGCTAGGGCCTTTGACTATGTATAGGTGCGATACCGTGTCTATATGAAACTGGCATGGACGCAATATACAACCAAAGGACGAGCCGGCGTTTTTGCTCATGGATCGAGCCCATGAAGGCGGCGAAACCAGAACGATTGTAACCTCTTGGTCGGATTCCTGTCGTGCCGCCAATGGACAGGCGTCCCGATCCGCTACTTCATCTTCCAATTGCCCTTTCTCAACGCTGTGCCCGGCAGCGCATTTTCACACCTGCATCGGCCCTCTTTCAGGGAAATGAAAAGAATCTGCGACGGACGCGGAACACTCTGGTGTCCCGGCACACCTGCCGGACACATTCTATATGCGGTAGGCGGGAAGAAACATAGGCCGTACGGCAATACCGCCACAGAGGAATGTCGCATGCGGAATCGCCGGCGTAGTCGTATCGGTGCGGCCCAAATTCCTGCAGTAACCACGCGAGATTGGCTTCACCCTTGAACAGCCGCTGCTCCGTGGAACCGGAAAAACCCGAAAGTTGGAAATAGGCCGCCACCCTGCACGCCAGGTTTTCGTCGGAAGCTGTCGCCAGCCAGACGGGCCGTCGGGATGCCTGGGCCTCCCGCAGCAGAGTGACGATATCGTCATTCCAAGGCAGGGCAGCCATATCCAAGGGATATGTTCGGGTCAGATACGCCTTGCAATATCCTTTCCCCCGGCCAAGCGCGGCAAAAACGCGCAGATCGCCGTGCCGTAATGCCTGCCGCAGCAAGAGGCAGGTTGAATCTGCCTCAAGCAGCGTGCCGTCAAGATCAAGAACCAGGGGAACGGCCGGGGCGGTGGTGTATGCCATTGCTTCAGAAAACCTTGCCGATATGCTGCGCCAGCGCATTCCTGTCGAGTGGACGCAGTGTTGATGTGCCGTCTTTTTTGTAAATGTACAGCATTGTGGAAGCAATCGGCATTCTGCACCATCCCTCATATACGACAGCGTCATCTTCCATGGTGCAGGCATTTTGAATTTTTTCGTACGTGACAGGAACTGCTCCAAGTATCATGGCAGGACGCCTGATTCGTACGGCACCGGCAAAATCCCACGGCCGATTGAAAATGACTTCGCCGTTGAAGGACGTCGGAAGCTTGTCCGGAATAAGGGCAAGAACAAAAAATGGAGCGGATCCTTCGGGAAGTTCGTCAATTTTTGCAATAAAATCATTGATAATTTGCGATTGAAAATTTGTTGCCTTAATTTGCTCATTGCGTTGAATGATAAAATTTGATGATACAAGAAATGAAACAGCCAGCGCGCATACGAGCATATGCTTTTTTGATTTTACATATAACAGCAGTATACTGATTAGTATTGAAATTGACAACCATGTTGTTGATAGCCTTCGGTTGGAATAGCCGACCATATTTATACGATCTCCTGCAAGCGTATACAGCAATGAGCAGGAAAGAAAACAAAAAACTGCAGCAAAAATGAGCTTGCCGGCATTTGCCTGATGATTTTTTTTAATAATTATTAACAATAATAAAAGCTGGATAAGTGTTGCAACTGCTACATACAGCAATGATTCTGCATCGAGCCTGAATATTCTGAATAGTCCATTGAGCACAAGTTCAGCTGAATCGACAAAGATGAAGAGAATCCATTGGATGGAATCATGAATAAAATATGCTACCTTCTCTGGTGGATTAAACCTAGAATGGGAAACAAAAAATTTTGGGATGATAGCTTTTTGATACAAAAAAATGCAAAATAAAATTATAATTATGGGTAGAGTCTTGTAGCAGATATTTTTTATTGTGTAATTCTCCTTGAGTGAGAAAAAAACTGTTAATATTAGAAGTGGGAAAAAAACTTCATAGATAAGCATTGCAGCACATATAAGCATATATGCAGCAACTCGATATTTTATATTTGAATATTTAAAAAGCAGATATGTTGCAACTGCCCATAAAAAAAGGCTTACTGTGGCTGTTAGTTGCATAACAGGAGAAAAAATAACAGTTGAACCGATAATGGGGGTAGCGGCAAGAAAGAAGAAAAAATAGGAATAATAGCCAAGAAATGGATATAAGATTATCCCTAAAATTCCGGCAGTTGCAAGCCAAAGAATAGTATTTATAAAGATATAAAAGGCTGGTTCCCCGCCAAACAACAGCGAGGTCACAGCCAGCGGGAGCGGAGCGAGGGGACGATTTGTGAACAGGGGGAGAAATGAGGCATAGATATTTGAAAATGTTTTTCCGCTATACGCTGTAAGCATTGCACCCCAATCGTCGATAATAAAGCCACCATTGCATATATATGTACTATATACTATACATATATACACAATTGAAGTGAATTCTCCACCTGCTAAAGCAGGTGGCTTCCTTTAACTGCTAAAGCAGGCGATTGCGGCTGAAGCCACACATCGGACAGAGAAACCATGAAAATTGTCATTCGCCTTCGATTTTGAAATTGCTGTCATCGTGGTCTT
>SUVB01000003.1 GCA_015062205.1 Desulfovibrio desulfuricans | reverse complement strand
GCCGGTCTGAATGAATTGTACCGAGGCCAGGCGCCGAGTTGAAGGCAACAACCCGCTCGACGCCTTTGTGTGAACCCCGCTGCTACATGGAGGGATGGATGCGTCATCCGTATATCCCTTGCTTCTGGCGCGACGTGAAGGCCGTCGTCTGCCTGCTCGAGAACAGATGGAAAACCGCCTAGCCGAAAGGCTTCGGCCATGAGAACTGTGCCAGAGACGTTGGAGGGTGCCGGGCGCATGACAATGCAGCCCGGCCCCAACATAAACCTGGAAGGAAAATCAATGCGCATCTTGCATATACCCGGTGACAACGGCTGCTGCGTGGAATTCCTGTGGGAAGGACAGGTCGACGAGCTGGAAGCCGCAGTGGAACAGGCAAAGGCTGACGTGGCCGGCTGGGAAGAGCTTCTTGGCGGTCCCAATGGGGACATGTTGCGGGACAAATTCCCGGAGCTTCCAATTTTCAAACAGCTTCTGCCCGAATGCCACGTTGGCTTTGATATGGCCGAGGTGGGGGAAATCCTCATCAGCGAAGCCGACGGTTCCTTCAAGGATGCCAATGTGGAATTCGAATCCAATGACCCTATTACAAAGAGCTGCACGGCCGTCATGCACGACGGCGAGTGGCACGTCCGCGTGACGTCGGAGGTTTTGGATGAATACGGGGACGGCACCTATACCCATGAAAACTGCTTTGTGCCCTTGGATGAGTTCTGTCGGGCGTTGAGGGAATTCGCCGCAGCCATTGCCGAGGACGAACCGGGTTTGAGACCTGTGTAATCCTGTAGGGGGACAAAACGCCTAAAATTGACGTCTCGTGAGGGGCGGAGTTTGAGACCTGTGTAATCCTGTAGGGGGACAAAACCCCCGCTTGGACGCGAGGGGGGGCGGCTCCGTTTGAGACCTGTGTAATCCTGTAGGGGGACAAAACAGCAGGCTAATGACCTGAAGTACACCAGTTGTTTGAGACCTGTGTAATCCTGTAGGGGGACAAAACATCCTGTCCTAACGGACTACCCCGGTTGCGGTTTGAGACCTGTGTAATCCTGTAGGGGGACAAAACGCCTTTTTTCAGCGGTCGGGGCGACAGCCCGTTTGAGACCTGTGTAATCCTGTAGGGGGACAAAACAATAGCAAGCTGCCAGCTCGTCATCACGGGTTTGAGACCTGTGTAATCCTGTAGGGGGACAAAACACTCGGAGGACTGAAGGCCCCGTCGAAACCGTTTGAGACCTGTGTAATCCTGTAGGGGGACAAAACCCCCAACACGCAGACCGGACAAGGGCGGACGAGTTTGAGACCTGTGTAATCCTGTAGGGGGACAAAACCCGGGAAGCGGATTAAACGGGGCCCACAGGGTTTGAGACCTGTGTAATCCTGTAGGGGGACAAAACCACGCAACCGGGCCGGGGTGGTATACGGCAGTTTGAGACCTGTGTAATCCTGTAGGGGGACAAAACCACGGTTATTTGTGCGGCCTCGCGGAAGGCGTTTGAGACCTGTGTAATCCTGTAGGGGGACAAAACGCGAGGAGCGAAAGAACCCATGACCGTGCCGTTTGAGACCTGTGTAATCCTGTAGGGGGACAAAACCGTCCGGGCATGTAGGTTTTTAATCTGGGGGTTTGAGACCTGTGTAATCCTGTAGGGGGACAAAACGTCTTGCCCTTGTGTGTGCTCAATGACATTGTTTGAGACCTGTGTAATCCTGTAGGGGGACAAAACTTCCAATCCAGCGCGTTGCAGGTGCGTATTGTTTGAGACCTGTGTAATCCTGTAGGGGGACAAAACTTGCTTCCGGCGCCGGCCCCCCCTCGCTCTGTTTGAGACCTGTGTAATCCTGTAGGGGGACAAAACTTTCCGCCTTTTGCTTTAACTCAGCCTCACGTTTGAGACCTGTGTAATCCTGTAGGGGGACAAAACGAAGATGATGCCTCGCAGGGGTTCGAGTTCGTTTGAGACCTGTGTAATCCTGTAGGGGGACAAAACTTCCGGATCAGAACCGGACTTGCGGATGGAGTTTGAGACCTGTGTAATCCTGTAGGGGGACAAAACACACGTGGAAAGGAAGGCCCAGTTGAAACCGTTTGAGACCTGTGTAATCCTGTAGGGGGACAAAACTCCAAAAAAATATTTGCAACACGCGATTACACAGGACGTTCAAATAACGATTTATCGACATCGCCGGCTTGACCGGCAGCACAAAGGTGCATGCAGAAGGCCCCCAGAGGGCCTTCTGTTTTGTCTGCCTTTGGAATTCCTTTGGAAATCTCGCCAGCCTCAATAACACCATGGTCAGGCGCCAGGCATGCTCGGAGAGAAGAACATGCCTGGCCCAGCTGCTGAAGCAGCAATACAGCTGTGCTGAAAATCTTTAATTGATTTTGAATGCCATTTATGATATAACATAATTAACGAATGGATAAAATGGAAATGATGGAAGGTGCTCCAACCAGCTGCCATAATAGTGGAAATGAGTCTGGAGACACGCTTTCGGTTGTTGATTTCACACATCCATCTGTAAATCCAAGGAAACGTATAATGCATGTCTCAAATGAACAGATTGCTGCCGCGCAGCGCGTACTCCGGTCAGAAGGTCTCCCTGTAACCTGCGCGCATATTGGTGAAGTGCTTGGCTCTACCGATTATGGCGCCATCCGCGCGTATCTCAAAGATCAGAAGAAAAAAAATCCCTGTTCATCAGGGGATTGCCCGCGTATGACGCCGGAATTCGTGCGCTCCATGCATGCGATCATGCAAGGAATTGCCGACAGGGCGGCATCCAGGCAGACCGCAATCTACGAAAGCCGTCTTGCAGTTCTGCGCATGGAAAACAAAATGCTTCGCGATGTGATGGAAAAGGCGGGACATCTGCTTTCGCCCCAGGACGCCGGCGCCACTCTTTCCTCTCACCGTCCATGAGAGCAATTATCGTATGATTCTACAGTGTTGCATAAAACAAAAAGGCCCCTTTTAGGGGCCTCCTGTGCACACTTTGTGCTGCCGGTCAAGCCGGCGATGTCGATAAATCGTTATTTGAACGTCCTGTGTAATCGCGTAGGGATACGATCACTGGAAACTAGATAGCTCAAACAACGGGAGTTGTCAATGAAAAATTTTAGATGCGAAAAATATTTTCTCGGGCTCAATATAGGCACACATTCTGTTGGCTACGCTGTAACCGACCAGAACTATTCCTTGATCAAATTCAAGGGAAAGCCGATGTGGGGAACGACCACATTCGAAGCGGGTAATCTTGCGGCAGAAAGACGCATGTTCCGTACCGCACGGCGACGTATTGACCGCCGCCAGGCCCGGGTTGCCCTGCTGCAGGAACTCTTCGCGCAACCCATCTCCCAGATTGATCCGCGATTCTTCCAGCGTTTGGCCAATGCCAGACTGCTTCGTGACGCGACCGAAGACCGCCATACCCTGTTCGCCGATGCAGGCTTTACCGACAAGGATTACCATAAGCGGTGGCCAACCATACACCACCTTATCGTGGAGCTCATGCAGTCCTCCGAACCCCACGACGTGCGCCTTGTCTATCTCGCCTGCGCATGGCTTGTCGCCCATAGGGGACACTTTCTCTTTGCCGTCGATGGGAAGTCTGCCGACGCGCTGCTTGATTTCGGACAGGTGCTGGATCGTTTCCGTGAGTGGCTCTCCCTCAACGGCTATCCCACACTCTGGCCGGACTCCGTGCCGGAAGATATTGTCAAGTCCGTTCTCTCCAAGAAACTTGGCGTAACGAAAAAGATGGCGCTCTATGTCGAAAGACTCCTCGACGGCAGGAAGCCGGCAAAGGAACCCACTGAGGACTGTCCTTTTTCGGAAGAACTCGCCGTGAAACTGCTCTGCGGCGCCACGGTTCCCCTTAACAATCTTTATGGGAATCCCGAGTATTCAGACTTGAAAAGTGTGTCTCTTTCCGATGATGACGCCGAATTCGCGGAAAAGGTGCACCTGCTCGGGGATGACGGCGAATTGCTGACCCGTCTCCGCGAGGTGTTCGACTGCGCGTTGCTCTCCTCGGCACAGAATGGTTGCAATACCATATCCGAGGCCAAGGTTCGCGTATATGAACAGCATAAAACCGATCTCGCATGGCTCAAGAACTTCATCAGGAAGTATCTGCCAGATTCGTGGAAGGAGGTCTTCACGCCTGTAGCCGGTAAGGCAAACTATGCGGCGTACTCCTACCATGTGCGGCATCCCAAGGACGACAATTTCAAGAGAGCCGGAAAAGTCGATTTCTGCAAATTTTTGGAAAAACTGCTGAAAAATGTGGATGTCGCAGACGAGGACAAGAGCGCCTATGAAGAGGTTCTCGAAAGACTGGGTACTGCATCTTTTCTCCCCCGTCAGAGAGACCCTGACAATCGGGTCATCCCGCAGCAGCTTCATCGCGTCGAATTGAAACGGCTGCTGGAAACGGCCGCCGGTTATCTGCCCTTCCTTTCGGACAGGGATGCCGACGGCTTCTCGACTGCCGAAAAGATTCTTTCCGTTTTCGACCACAGGATTCCGTATTTCGTCGGCCCGCTCAATGCGTCTTCTCCGCATGCGTGGCTCAAACGCAAGGCGAAAGGCCGTATCCTGCCGTGGAATTTTGCTGAAAAAGTCGACCTTGACGCAAGCGAGGAAGGGTTCATCCGGCGCATGACGAATTTCTGCACGTATCTGCCGGGGCAGCCGGTGCTGCCGAAAAATTCCATCCTCTACTCCCGTTTTATGGTTCTGAATGAAATCGCCCCCCTGCGTGTCGATGGACAGCCCATATCGGAGGAGTCCCGCAAGGGAATATTCACAGACTGCTTTATGCAGCATCCCCGCGTCCGCCTTTCTGATATCCGAAACTGGCTGATCGCACACGGTATGGCCCAGAAGGACAGCGTAGTTAGCGGTGCAGACAAGATGCTGAAATCCTCCATGCGTCCTCTGCTCGCATTCATTACGCAAGTCGACGGCAGATGGCAAAGCAAGCTGCCTTCGGGATACGACTTTTCCGAGCAGGATATCGAGAAGATCCTTGAACGCATGGCCTTCACCGAGGATAAGAGGCGGCTGAAGAATTGGCTTCTGCGTTCCTGGCCGGTTCTCACGGAGGCGGACGCCCGCTATATCGCGAATCTTGGTTTCAAAGACTTCGGCAGGCTCTCCAAAGAATTCCTGACCGGCATCAAAGGCGTCTGCAAGTCCACCGGGGAGGTTATGTCCATAATGGACGCCCTCTGGACGACGGGGGACAACCTGAATGGCCTGCTTTCTTCGCGCTACACCTTCGCTGATGCCGTGAAAAAGGCGACGGAAGACCATTATGCGACAAACCATGCCTCCCTGGAAGATCAACTCGACGAACTGCGACTTTCCGGAACGGTCAGACGTTCGGTATATCGAACACTTGCCATTGTGAGCGACATTGAAAAGGCAATGGGGCATGCGCCGGCAAAGGTGTTCATCAAGATGTCCCGCGGAGACCGTGAGGACCGTAAGGGAAAGCGGACGAAATCGCGCAGGGACCAATTGCTCGAGCTCTATCGGGCGCTGGCGGACGATGACGCCCGCATGCTGGCGAAGGACCTCGAGCGCATGGATGATGCCGCCGCTTCCCGCCTGCAGGGGGACAAGCTCTATCTCTACTATATGCAGCTCGGCAAATGCATGTATACAGGCGAGTCGATCAGGCTTGAAGACCTTGCGAGCGACAGCCTTTACAACATTGACCACATCTATCCGCAGTCGCTCGTCAAGGATGACAGCGTGCTCAATAACAAGGTGCTCGTCAAAAGCGAGGTGAACGGTTCCAAATCGGATACCTATCCAGTGGATGAAACAATTCGTCGCCACATGCATCCATTCTGGCTCCACCTCAAGGAATGCGGCTTGCTCAGCGAGGAGAAATACCATCGTCTCACTCGCGCCACGAGTTTTTCTGATGAGGAAAAATGGGGATTCATATCCCGGCAGCTTGTGGAGACGCGTCAGTCGACGAAGGCCGTAGCTCAACTGCTCACGGAATGTTTTGACAAGAAAACCGGCATCGTCTACGTCAAGGCCGGTCTCGTTTCCGATTTCCGCCAGGCCTTTGGTCTGTTGAAGTCCCGGGCTGTGAACAATCTTCACCCCGCGAAGGACGCCTACCTCAACATCGTCGTGGGCAATGTGTGGGACGCACGGTTCTCCCGCGCCCGTTTCAATCCGAATATGCGCTACAGCATCAAGACGGAGGCCGTTTTCGGAAGACCCGTTTTGCTCGGAGAGACGAAGGTATGGGACGGGGAGCGTTCCATAGCGGCGGTGAAGGCCGTGATGAAGGGCAATATCGTGCATCTCACCCGCTTCGCCTTCTGTCGCAAAAGCGACGGTTTTTTCGACCAGATGCCGTTGCGGGCGCGTGTTTCTGAAACATACGCCCGCATCAAGCGCGACCTGCCCGTCGAAAAATACGGAGGGTATAAGAACGTGCACGCCGCCTTCTATCTGCTTGCCGCGTACAGTGAAGGCAAAAACAGCGATGCCATGCTTGTGCCAGTGGATCTGGTCGATGCGGCGTCGGCGACCAGTGACGCTGCAAGCGAAGAGGAATACGCGGCACGGAAGATATCGCAGATCCTGAACGGCAAATGCGTCAGTGACGTCAGACTGCTCCTCGGCGGCCGCAAAATCAAGATAAACAGCGCCCTCTACTGTGACGGACTGTTGCTGACGATACGCGGCAAGACACAAAAAGGAAACGGTGTTATTACACGCCTTCTATCCCCGCTCATCCTGGGAAGCGCTGATGAGACCTATGTCAAACGGCTGGAGCGCTTCACCGAAAAAGCGGCGAAAAATCCCAATCTTGTGCCGAGCGCGCGATACGACAGGATAACCCCAGAGGCCAATACGGCGCTCTATGACAAGCTTGCTGAAAAAATGGGTAATGCCTTCTTTCGCCGGTGCCCCGGCAATATGGCGGATGCCCTTGCCGAAGGAAGGGAAACGTTTTGCCGGCTGGACGCCGCCCGGCAGACAAAGGTCTTGCTGACAATCATATCCTGGTTCGGCGAAGCCGGTTCCTGCGATCTCTCGGATATCGGCGGGAAAAAGCATATGGGCACGAAACGCCCCTCCACCAGGCTTTCCGCCTGGAAGAAAACCTATAGCGACGTCCGGTTGCTCGACATGTCCGCATCGGGACTCTTCGTGCATGACAGCGGCAATCTGCTCGACCTGATATGAGCTGGCGTACTGTCGTCATCACCAAACGCTGCAAGCTTGACCTCAAAATGGGCTTCATGGTGATGCGCGCCGAAAACGTGACGAGGGTTTTCCTAGATGAGATCGCGGTGCTTATCATCGAAAGCACCGCGGTCTCCTTGACGGCGATTCTGCTTGAGGCATTGGTCAGGCGCAAGGTCAAGGTCATCTTCTGCGACGGCAAGCACCTGCCGTTGGCCGAGCTCATGCCCTATAGCGCGCATTTCAGCAGCCCCATGAAGCTGCAGACCCAGACGGCATGGGACGACGACCTCAAGGCGGCCGTATGGACAACCGTCATTTCAGAGAAAATGCGGCTGCAGGCGGACTTCCTCACAGAGCTCGGACAGGCGAGGGAGGCTGGGATGATAAGAGGCTATCTCGCCCAGTTGGAACCGTTAGACCCGACGCACAGGGAAGCCCATGCGGCCAAAGTCTATTTTTCTGCCGTATTCGGAAACAGTTTCAAGCGAGATGAGGATACTCCCCTTACTGCGGCCCTCAACTATGGATACTCCATTCTTCTTGCTGCCGTCAGTCGGGAAATTGCAGCATGCGGATATTCGACGCAACTGGGGCTTTTCCACCACAACGTCTTCAACGGATTCAATCTTGCGAGTGATCTGATGGAACCTTTCAGGGTGTTCGTGGATCGCAAGGTGCATGGTATGCGCCCTGAATCTTTCGGCACGGATGAGAAGCACAGTCTTGTTACTCTGCTGGAAGATACAGTTGTCGTTGATAGCGAAAAACAAACTCTGCTGAACGCGGTACGCATGTATGTAAGAAGCGTGTTCGATATGCTGGAGACAGGCGATTTCAGCCGGTTCAAGCATTGTCAGCCGGAATGAACATGCGATATATGCGAATGATCGTCTTTTTCGATCTGCCCGTGCTTACCCCAGAATCCCGGCGAAATTACACCCGGTTCCGCAAATTTCTCATAAAAACAGGCTTCATCATGATGCAGGAGTCAGTGTACTGCAAGCTCGTCCTCAACGGCGGCAACGCAGCCGCTGTCGAGGCGGCCATACGAAAACAGGCGCCTTCGGAGGGGCTTGTGCAGCTCCTTATCATAACGGAAAAGCAGTTCAGCAGGATCGCCTGCATCACGGGTACATTCAAGACGGATGTCGTTTCTTCGATGGAAAGGACTGTCTTCTTATGATGTATGTTCACCCGGAGTATGAATTCTCCATCGACACTTCAAAAGAGGGTGTCAACACGATCGTCATCGAATCCCAGACGGCATTCCGTACCATAATTGCAGATATCCTGGAGCAAGTTGACGGAAAAGAAGGAAAATCCGTCCTTTCTGAAGGAAATACCCCTTTAGATATGACGCGCCATGCGGAATTGCTCATGGATCCCATCGGTTTTGACATCAATCGCAAATCCCTGCTTTCAAAGATTGTCACGGCAATGGAAAAATCGTCACAGAATTCGGAGCATTACGCAGCCATCGCCCAGCTTATGGCCCAGCTTGAGATCCTCATTGACAATCTGGCCTTCGAGCATCCCTGTGACATGCGCTACACGAAGCTGAGCTTCGGTTCGATACTCAAGTCCATCGGGCTTGCCGTCAGGGATGAGTATGATGACCAACTTGAAAAACTTGTTGATTATATGGAGCTTGTCCGCGAATTTGAGGGAGATAAACTATTCTTCATCGTGAATTTGCGGTCATTTTTTGAAGATGGAAAAATCTCCCTGTTCATGGAAACCGTACGAGAGCACGGCTACCATGTCGTTTTGCTGGAAAGCACCGAACGATCAAAGCTGCCGCGCGAAATCAGATCGACGATTGACACCGATCTTTGCGAATTCTAACGTGCTTGTGCATCATTATTTTTACCACGGCCCCCCTCTTCAGTCGTCCTTCGGCGTGCCGTCGTCATCGTCGTCAGGAACCGTGAACCGCAAATGCGGGTCATTTGCCTGCATATCCTGTCGGATGATGTCCAGGATGAACACCTCATCCCTGTCTATGCCGGCTCTGCCGGAGGCATAGTCGTTTCTGGCCCGGAGATCGCGCTCAGCCTTCTTGGGATACCACTCCTTCCTGTCCACATAGTCATAACCAAGGAACTTGAGAGCGTTGAACGCTTTCTCGCTTTTGATGACTACCTGCTGGCCAAGCTGTCCCAGACACATGGCACGGTTAAGCTGCTTGCAGGATATCCTGTTACTGAGAAAATCCCGAACAAATGAAAAATAGCTGTCATCAGCGCGATAGCCGATAATCACGTCGGCATCACGGCAATCCAGGGAAAAATGCTTCAGGATGTAGTCTCTCCCCTGCCTGGAAAGAGGCGTTGTCATATCCACCTTTCTATTCGCAAGCAGGATGGCCAGCCAGTGCATCAGGCTGTAGCTCCCGTCATTGAGGTTGAGAATGGAAAGGTTCTTGATCGCAAGATCATATTTATTGATATACCCGTCATGTTGAGAATCTACAGCCCATTCCCTGGCAAGTTTATCATGTCTTGTGCAATAAAAACCAAGGCCATAGTCATTGTATGGATTTCCATAACCAAATATCGGCTCCTTCACTATTGTTGGAGAACCATGATAGATGATATGTTTCATAGGATCCTCCGATGCTACGGCCGTTCCAGCACAGCGTGGCACATCCGCGATAAGCTCATGCATCTTTCGCACGAAATGCGATATATCCATTTCATGGTAGGGAGAATATAACAGCCGTATCGTCGTCACGGAAACGTGCGCTACAATATCGGCAAAACTGCGGCCGCTCTCCCACTGAAAATACGCGAGGGCCCAACCTGTCCAGAATTCCGGGCTGCGGCTGTCCGACTCCAGAACCGGGATCGTACCGCGCAAGCCGCACGCAGCCATGGCAAGCTCACGACCCGACATCCCGGAAATCACTGCGGGATCCCCTGCCGCAAAACGACGGGCAAAATCACCGGCAATGAACCGGGAAAAACACTCTTCAAGAGAAATGCCGGCAGCATTGACGGCACAATCCAGCATCTGCCCAAGACAGTCCTGGGCATCTTCCAGATAGAGTTTATCAAAACCAGACATATCCGTCTCCACCGCATACTCATCAATCAGGACAGCGATGGAGATGGAGTCTCATCCTCCGCCCCCGGTTCAGCGCTGTCTCCTTCCCATTGAGACCTGGCAAGCGTTATGGCAGCCATGACGCTCAAAACTTTGTAAGCATATTCAGGCTCATCAAGATGGGACGCATATCCAATGTACTGCTCCTCGCCATCCACAACGACAAAAGCTGCCGCCGCACCATGTTCCTGACGAACAATGAAATCACCGTATTCACCAGAATACAATGTCTGCTGCTGCAATATCTCGACATCGCCACCGGAGCGTGTCGGTTTTGCATCATCGTCAAAAATCTGAGCATTTGGAACATGATATTTGACAGTCTTCGAACCAAGCAATGTAACGGTTACAGGCACAGATGCAAGCTCTCTGGCAACATCCCCTGGACAAGGGCAAACTTTTTGCCCTAAATCATAGCCGCCTGTATATATGCCGTTCTTTCTGTTATATTCCAATCTATGTATCACTGTCTTTATTGCCGTAATCACCGCCATAGCAGGAATATACATCATTATACCTCTCATTATGCATAACAAAACACCATCCTACGCCTGCGCACTGAAGGCCGCATCTGCAGCCAGGAATCAGGAAATGGAAATGGTAACAATCTATTATGGAGACGGAGATGAACACTCATCATCGCTCTCTGCATCAGATGGTTCTTTTGCTAGTTGTTCTACTGAAATAATGCATTCATTACCTATAAACTCAAGTATATCGTTATTCTTTCCTGTATAGTATTCAAACAGTAGAGCATTAAATCTGCCTAATTTTTCATCATTGATAATAAAGAGTCCAAGTCCCCTTTTCAACAGCGACACATTGCAGAGAAATGCTGTTGTTCGCTTATTACCGTCGAAAAATGGCTGCATCCTGGCAAGTCGACAGAAGGCGTCGGGGATGACCTCCCTAAAATCCGTTTCCGTTATGTCGGCAATCCTTTTAATTTCGTGCTCAATAAGACTCTTGTCAAAGACCTCAATATCTTCTGGTATACAACCAATGGAGACTGGCTGATTCCTAAGATGTCCTGTTTCCAACGCTTGATCTATTGCAAGAAGAGCATTCAGCTTGATGTAAAGATCCAAATCAATCGATACTTGTTTCATATTAATTGTTTCAAGAAAATCTAATGCAGCGACGACATTACGCATAACGATCGCGTCATCTTCATCAACTTCAAAACACTTATGTGTTTATTTATCAAGAAGGTCCATCGTTTGAACGTCATCAAGATGAATCCCCTCAAAATGTAATGCAGTCTGCGCAAGATAAATCTTTCTCTTCGTTCTGTATATCTTTAACGTATCCATATTAAGATTCCTTATGTGGACGATAATGATTTGTCCTTGCGAGAAAATCTCCTAAATAATGCGCTAATGTAATTTTATGTGTTTTAAAATCGTCAATAGTTTTTGGCATAGCATAAACAACAGTTCTTTGCTTATACCACATATCTGCTATCTTCCTTATTATCATATTCATGTCATCTGGAATTCCGCTAATAGATTTCAGATTTGTATTAAATACTATATAAGACTTTTCTTTTCCAAGCAGTTTCACTACCTTCCAAATTTTAAGCAATAAAATATAATCATTGATTGTTATGCCTGGACTCCAGATATGTCTACGTCCATATTCAATATTTTCTCGGGTAACATCATTCTTTACAGCAAAGATTGTGACTGTAAATTCCGTATAAAATTTTTTAATAAAGGCAATATCGATATCCATTATTAAACCGCCTTATACCTGCATACTAAATGCCGCATCCGCAGCCCGGAAAAACTCCAGATCCGTTTCCAAATCGTTGCCGCCGGCCTGCAGCGCCGCCACAAAGGAATCCGTCTGCGCACGACGGAACCACCGCTCCAGGGCGCCACGCAACAAGCCGAATTCGCGTGCGCCGGAAACACATGGAGAAGCCTCGGGACCGCAGCAGTCAACCCAGAAACGGCGTTCACGTTCATCAAGATACTGATAGGTTTCCTCACCATGCGCAAGAAGTTTGTCCCACAATCGCTTTCCCACATCTGAACCAATAACAAGATCCGCGCCCAGCCCGCACAGCGCGTCAATATCGGCTGGATACCGCAGCGCATGCCGCAGCACCTCCCCCTCCATCACCGCCCTGTCCGTCATCCGCATAGGCGCGGCCTGGCCTATGACGCCGGAAGGACGCGCCCCCACCGCAACATCCTGCCGAAGCTCACGTTCCGAAATGCCTAGCCCCCGCGCAATGCGCGTCATGAAGGGACTCGCGAGCTCAGGCACCTCAACCTCATGCAAAAATTCCTTCGCCCATGCAATGGCATCACGCGGCGCCTCGCCCCGCATGACGCCAAGACAGTAATCAAGACCCTCCGGGGCGTTCGCCTGCAACTCCTCAAAAGCCTCCGGCCCAGCCCCCCGCAGAAGGCTGTCAATGTCCTCGCCCTCCGGCATGAGCACCACAGTGCAGGAGAGACCACGCGTCAGCAACATTCCGCAGGAACGCAAGGCCGCCTTGCGTCCGGCATTGTCGCCGTCAAACAGCAGCGTGATCTTCGACGTAAAGCCCATAAGCCGCTTGACCTGATCTGTCGTGAGCGCCGTGCCCAATACGCCCACGGCATTGTCATAGCCGAACTGGTGCAGGGTGAGCACGTCCATGTAGCCTTCTGTCAGAAGCGCCCTCCCCTTGGTGGTGACGCCCCGCCTGGCCTGGGCCAGCCCGTAGAGATGCTCTCCCTTTTTATAGATGGGCGTGTCTGAACTGTTGATGTACTTGGCCTCATCCTCATTGCCGATAATCCGCCCGCCGAACGCGATGATCTGATTGGAAAGACTCTTGATGGGAAAAATCAGCCGCCCGCGGAACCGATCATAAGGCTTCCCCTGCTCGGACATGCCGACAAGGCCGGCCTCTCCCGCGAGACGCATGTCAAACCCGGCCCTGCGCAGAGCGATGTCCAGGTCATGCCATTCCCGAGGAGCCCATCCGAGACCGAAACGTTCCACGATGGCATCGCTCAAACCGCGTTTCTCGACATAGGCCCGGCATTCCGCAGCCGACGGCGAACGCAATGCCGAAGCGAAATGCGCAGCCGCCAGCTCATACATGCGCAGCATCTGCTGCCGTGCCGAACGCTCCTCGCGAGCCCTGGCATCCTGCGCCTCGTTTCCGGGCCCCCGGTCGACAGAAATCCCGATCTCTCCTGCCAGTTGCTCCAGAGTTTCCCTGAAGCCAATGCCGTTGATCCGGCTGTAGAATTCAAAGACATCCCCGGCCGCATGACAGCCGAAACAGTAGAACATCCCACGTTCCTCATTGACCGTGAACGAGGGCTTTGTCTCCTGATGGAAAGGGCAGGGCGCCATCCAGCGAGGACCATTCCGCTTGAGCGTGACATAACGGCCCACAATATCGGCAATGTTGAGGCGCTCCTTGACGGTCCGAACGGCTTCCCGGAATTCCATACGGCCTCCTCTTCGAATGATATCAGCTTTATATCATACTTCGTATTTCAAATCAATTTTTATCAATAGACAGGGCGGCGCCTGCCCCCGGAACGGGACGGGCGCCGCCCTGTTGTGCCTTATCACGAGAATTTCAGCGATGAGAAGCGTTCCAGGAGGCAATGACCGCTTCCACCTGGGCCTTCAGTTCGGTCTGGCCGGCTTCGGTGGTCACCAGGAACCAGCGCCCCGGCGCCTCCGTAATATGGGGAATGGCGTCCAGGGTAATCTCTGTCCCGGGACGGCTCCGGAATTCAATCACCCCGGGCCGCTCGATGAAGGCGCACAGCGCTTCCACCATGGCTCTGGTATCCGGATTCTCGCCGGCATGCTTTTCAAGTCCGGCAACGGTCTCCTTCAACCCCTTCTCAAGGTTCTCCTGATCATCCACGAAATTGGCAGCCAGCCAGGCTATCCCGCCCTGGTCCTGATACACCAACGAAAAATCCCGGCACGCAAGCATTCCGTCGGGCTGGACGCCGTGCAGGGACATGCGCCCCAACCCTGAAATGTCAATGATTGCATCAGAAACGACCTGCCCCACGCCGTAAACAGCCGTGAAATCCGCATTGAGACTGAGTTCATTGGGGATTTTGAATCCTGTCCCTGCCGGGAGGGAAACAGAAAGCCCACGAATAAAGGATGCCAGCGTGTTGTTATTCCCAACCCGCGTCTCACATGTATCCACTGAGAGTGAAAATTCCTCAATGTCCAAAAGAAGCCCGGCCATGTTCAGACGCTCGTACACAGGCTTGTCGCCAAAAAACAGAAGCTCCACAATCTCTCTGGAATTGCCGCTTGCACGGAAGCTCGCAAGCGCCTTCGGGTCGGAGAGCATGGCAACCGTCTGATCTGAAGGAATGTTCACATTGCTGAAGCTGACAGCACCGATTTCAAGCCGGCCCTCCTCCCGGATGATAGAAAACCGTTCGGCGGCAAGTGAGCCAAGATGCCCCGGCTCACAGCCGGTCGCGACAAGACTCGCAAGTGTCGCATACCTCTGTTCTTCGCCTTCTGAAACGCCAAACAGGGCGATGTCATCCATCTCGAAACCACGGAATCCGACGCCGTCCAGAAGCGCATCCGCATCCGTCGGCTTGCCGCGAAGAAACCCGTCAATGAGTCTTGTGCGCACTGTCGTCTCAAAGAGCACGCAACGCTCCGCCGAGACGCCCATGCCTTCTTTGCTGTCCACGCGCTGTTCAGATATGACCACATGGGGAATATAGAGCTCATCCATATTGAAGGAGCCGAAGCCGTACATGGACAGGACAAAACGGGCAGGAAGGCCGTAGGCGGCAATTTCCCTGGCCTGGTAGGCAAATGCCGAGGGAAGGGAGACATGCACGTCATGCAGCACGACACGCCCGTTTTCACCGCCGATGGCTGTCCACGGATTAATGCTCACCCCAGCGACGTTGATGATCGCCGGGACCCCCATGACCGTGACGTGGGTAGCATTCACTGCAGCAAGGATCTTGCGCTCAAGATCGGCCTTAATGAGGAAGCCGGCCGCGATGCCGACCACACACAGCACGCCGAGAAGACAGAGAAGAATTTTCGCCACTTTGCCCATGTTCCTACTCCTGTATTTGATTTTACAACCCAAGTATAGCCCCATCACCAGACATTGGGATTGGAAATTTTGATATTTACGCTGATTTCCATCACATTATCAAAAAGACGCCGCGAGTTGTCAATGATTATTTATTGATTTTCAATGCTAATTATGATATAAGAATTGCACCTGAATGTAAATCTGGAGGGCCAAATGCAGAAGGTCATAATCCATACTGACGGATCCTGTCTGGGCAATCCCGGGCCCGGCGGTTGGGCCGCCGTGATCAAGGACGAATCAGGCCATTACAAATTTGAGATTTCCGGAGGCTATGCCCTCACGACGAACAACCGCATGGAGATTCTGGCCGTTGTGGAAGCCCTGCAGTTCCTGAAGGAGCCCTCCGAGGCTGAAGTGTGGAGCGATTCGCGGTATGTCTGCGACAGCGTGGAAAAAGGCTGGATCCAATCCTGGCAGAATAAGGGCTGGGTGAAGTCCGACAGAAAGCCCGTACTCAATATGGATCTCTGGCAGAGGCTGCTTCCCCTGCTCGCGACGCACAAGGTCAAAATGCGCTGGCTCAAGGGACATGCAGGGCATCCGGAGAATGAACGCTGCGACACTCTCGCGAGAACGCAGGCGTCACGGCTGATCCTCCCGGAAGACGAAGGGTACAATGCGTAACTTTCAGGAGTGCCGCAGTCGCTCCCCGTGCTGGAGCGTGGATCGAAACTACGCAGGCGCGTTCGTCACCGGCACAGCTCCCCCGCAGGGAAGTGTGGCCGTTCTAAGAGACATAGAATTGAGGTGGAGCTATCCATGGCAATCTACCTGATATCCGACACGCATTTCGGACACGAGAAGATACTGCGGTACTGCCGACGCCCCTTTCAGTCTGTCTTCGAGATGAATGAATGCATGTTCGACAACTGGGCTTCCTGCGTCCGCCAAAATGACACCGTGTATCATCTTGGCGACGTGGCCTTCGGAGGCATGGAGGATGTGGTGCGTATCGTAAAGCGCATCCGGACGCTTCCCGGGAAAAAGTTCCTCATTCCCGGCAACCACGACATGCGGCATCCCGGGCTGCTTTCCGAGGCATTCACCGGCGTCCTGCCACCCATATTTCAGACGACCGCACAGACGGCGGACGGCAAGGCCGTACGCATGGTGCTCTGCCACTACCCCATGATGACTTGGAACATGGAGTTTTCCGGCGCAATCCAGCTCTACGGGCATGTCCACGGACGCATCCCCGGCAACACCCGCCAGATGGACATGGGCGTCGACGTCTGGGACTTCAGGCCCGCGCGTCTCGAACAGGTCCTCCTGCGGATGGCGGAACTGCCGGAATTCAAAAGCCCCGAAATTCGCGAAGAGGACGATCAGGAGGCGGGACTCTCACCGGGAACCTAAACAGCTAACCTTCTTTTAAGGACATGGTTCCCCATACACATGGGGATGCTTCGCTGTTCTCAGTAGCGAGCCTAACCACAGCAGAGATTCTTCGCTTCCCCCCAGACATGCTGTGTCTGTGGCCGGAAAAACGCCGCTGTCAGGGTTCTGCGTGAAAGACGGTGAACATGTCCCGGCTACGGTACGATTCACGACCGGGACAGAACTGCCGCGCTCAATATTCATGCTGAAGGCCTGCGAGTTTTGCGAGGGCGGGACGCGATAGCCGTTGGCGAGTATTCGAGCCTTACGGATATCGACAGCAGAGTTCTTCCTCGTCACAAAAATTTTTCATCAAAAAACTTGAATTGGGGTTCTATTTATGGTATAAGAACCTATCTTTTTTCTTCCAATATCACACTTTCGGTGCGCAGGAGAATCTCAATGCAAATCCCGAAATTACAGCCTGGAGACAGGTATATTCATGCCAAGGATTTCTATACCCGCCTCGGAATCAGCAAAGCGAAATTTTATTCGATGATAAAGGATGGACGTATTCCGCAGCCGGTAAGAATTTCCGAACGGAATGCCGTCTGGCCTCTCAGTCTTGTCGAGGATTATATCACAAAAGGTACCACTGCTGAGACAGCGCAATCACAACAGCCAGGAACATCCGCACCTGCTATTACACCATCGACACCTGTATCCAATCTCGAACTTGAGGTTCAAAAACTGCGCACTGAAGTAAAATCCATGCGCCTTGAAATTGAGTTTTTCAAGAAAGCAGCTGCTGTTTTTGCAAGGGGCGCGATTTAACACAACCGTTCCAAGGACAGCAGCGTTAACTACGTGTCAATTACCATTGTGACAATGTCTTTACGGGGAGGTTGTCAAGAATTTCTGTATTGTTCCCGCAGTGTATCCAGATGATCGGCCCAATCCTGCATCATTTTTCTTCTTTCCTCAAAATACCTCGCATGGTTATATGCTGCCCGAATATGGTTCGCATCGGCATGAGCCAGCTGCATCTCTATAATGTCCGGACGGTATCCCTGTTCATTCAGAATGGTGGAGGCCATGCTCCGAAATCCGTGTATGCACATGGACTCACGGTCGTACCCAAGGCTTCTGAGCCGCTTCAGCAGCGCGACATCGGTAATGCACTGCGACGGAGCCACCGGGCTGGGAAAACAGAGATCCCCCGGAGTGAACCTGCGCAGCTCGGCAAACAGGCCGGCCGCCTGGCGGGATAACGGGACAATGTGTTCCCGACGCATCTTCATCCTTTCGGCAGGGATAATCCAGCTTGCCGAATCAAAATCAATTTCCTCCCATTTTGCCCCGCGAAGTTCACCGGAACGGACAAACACATAGGGCATAATGCGCAGTGCCATCAATGTCACCGAACACCCGGGATACGAATTGATAATCTCGAGCAGACGCCCGATTTCCTGCGGATCGGTAATCGTCGACTGATGCTTTTCCCGCGCCGGTTTCAACACCTCGGAAATTCCCTGAACGGGATCATACGTAATTATGCCGGAAATTCTTGCAAAACGCGCCACTTGTCCACACAGCTGAGCAAGTCGGTGAGTGGTCTGCAATCTTCCCCTTTCCTCGACCTTTCGCAACACCTTGAGAAAATCCTGCGTCGTCAGTTCCGAAAACGGCTTGTCGGGAATATTTTTCAGGAGATAACAATCAAGACGCTGCCGTATCGTTCTCACATTGCTTGCGGACCAGGTTCCGCATTTTACAGCAAACCATTCCTCGGCAACAGATTGAAAAGTCGGCAGAAGCCTTCGTCCTTTTGCCGTCACCTTCTCATCCTGAGGATCTCCGCCATTGGCAACCAGCGTACGTGCCGCATCTCGCTTTTCACGAGCATTTTTGAGACTGACGACAGGATAGACGCCCAAGGATATCTTCTTCGTTCTGCCATCCTTTCGGTATCGCAGGCGCCACCATTTGCTCCCGTTGGGGGCAATCTCCAGATACAAGCCGCCGGTATCAAATAACGTGTATCTTTTATCTTTGGGCTTTGCAGCCTTTATTGCCGCATCCGTCAGACCGACAGCCATGGACGCCTCCTGCAGCTTACTTTTTCATTCCGGTCACAACCGGAAAAAGTGGTACCACAAGTGGGACCATTTTTTCAAGGACCCGACAAGGCTTCACAAGACTTGCAATACCTAAAAAAAATAAAAAGTCCATTAAGTTCAACACTTAATGGACTCTATGACACTTTGTGAGACTTTGGTTTTATGGGGGGTTGGGAAACAGAACCGTTACATTTGCAGCAATTCTACCGCGCCAACAGAAAACTGTCTACAAAATCTCGAACAGGGCGGCATCAGCCCACGCGCGTGCCGCAGTAGGGGCAGAAGGCGATATTGTCCATGGGAATGGGCTGGCCGCAGGCCTCGTTGCCGCAAATGCGGGGCACCGGCCCCAACTCCACGATGAGCTCGCCCTCCCTGACGGAAACCATCTTCTTGCTTTCCTTGAAGTCGGCGGTCTTGAGCACGCGCTTCACCATGCCGTCCACAGGGGCAAGAACGGCCTTTTCCTGCTTCATGATGGACACGTTGAAGAGTTCCTCGCCGGCCTTGACCACATCGCCGGGATGCACGTACATGACCCACAAATCGCCGTTGCTGGGCGCGGCCACCTGGTACCTGTCCGCCGGGTCGGCCATGACCACGCCCGCAGTCGCCGCGCCCGTGGGCTGGGCCACCTGCACCTCGCAGTTGAGGAATTCGGAGTCCAGCACATAGCGGCAGACGGACATGCCCGCCGGGTTGGGGCGGGAAATGCCCAGCAGGTGCAGATGGTGCGGCTTGCCGCTGCTGTCGTTGAAATAGAGGTCCTGCCCCACCTTCATGCCCTCAAACCAGACGTGCAGCGGCAGATTGTTGGGGTCGCCGTACTGCGCGCGGAACTGGATGGTCTTCAGCGCGTCCGCAGGATGGTTGAGGTAAAGCACGAACTCCTCATCCGTGGGCTTGCGCTTGAGGATGTCGGCGCAGGCTTTTTCCTCGGCGGCCAGGTTGACGTCGGACAGGGATTCCAGGGGGGAGGCCTCCGTGCGGTTGGCAATGGCGCTCTTCCAGTCGGAGCCGAAGGCGCTGCGGTACACCCAGTCCGCAGGGAAGCCCAGGGGCAGCTTGCCGAACTTGCCGAGCAGCAGATTGCGGAAGGCGTCGTTGCAGTCCCGGTAGATGTTCAGGCGGGCGCGGCGCATTTCTTCCGTCAGTTCGTTTTCGGGCGTGTGGGTGGCCTCCCCCAGCACTTCGAGCAGATAGCGCACCTCATCCTCGCCGCCGCGTTTCCAGGCGCCCGTCACAGCCAGGAAGGCCGTGTTCCAGGTAATCTGCGAACCGGGCGTCACATCGTGGTAGCGCACAATCTGCCGCGTCCCCTCCAGAAACTTGAGCATGTAGGGCAGAAGGTGGATGTAGCCCTGCTTCATGGCCCCTTCCTGCGAGGAAGACGTGGCCCCGCCGGGCATGCCGTGCCGGGTCACGTCATAGTCTATGCCCCGGAAATAGGTGGGGCAATAGCGGTCATAGTAGGGCATGATCTGCTTGCAGACAAAGTTGGCGTCGCGCAGGGCGTCCTTGTCCAGGGTGCACTTGAGGCCCAGCTCGTCTTCCATGTAGGCCATGGTGGCGAGCACGTCGCCCTGTCCGTAGGAACGCACCGAGGAGCCGAGCGCCACGTCGATGATATGCGCCCCCGCCTGGGCGGCCGCCCCGCAGGCCGGCACGAACAGGCCGTCGGTGTAGTGCCGGTGATAGTGCAGCACCAGCTCGGGCCAGGCCTTGCGCAGCGCGGCGATAAGCTCCTTCAGGAAGCGCGGCGGGCAAATGCCGGCCATGTCCTTCATGCCGAGGATGATGTTGCGCGAGGCGTCCTTCAGGCTGCCGCCCATGACCCCGGCCACCATGCGCAGCATGGCCTCGGTCACGTCAAGATAGTGCTTGACGTCAAACCCCTTGGCGTACGACATGGAGAGCGCGGGCTCAAAGATGACGTCCCCCCGGCTCATCACCACCTCGGCGATGGGCCGCATGTTTTCCACATGATTGAGGAAGTCGAAACAGCGCACCACCTGATAGTGGTCGCAGATCATTTCGCCCGTCTTGAGCATGAGATTGCGCGGCTGGGGCGTGTAGCCCAGCACGTTGGTGGAGCGCACCAGCAGCTGCTTGAGGGTTTTGGGCGCAAAGTGCTTCCACTCCCGCGCCTCGCTGAAAGGGTAGGTCATGTTGGCCAGCATGGCCACATGGAAATGCGCCCCGCCGCCGTTTTCCAGCGAGAAGAAGCCCACGTTGTCCAGATAGGGGCCGAGCAGGCGGTCTTCGGCCAGCCGGAAGCGGTTGCCCGAGTTGGACTGCGTCTGGTCGCGCGTGGTTGTATCGGTGAAGTGCACGCTGCCCGAGCCGCGGATGAAGTCGAGCGTGGCCCTGCGGTCGCCTTGGGGATAGGGCGAGGGCCTGCGGCGCGCCGCCGTGTCGATGGGCGGCAGCACGGGCGCGAACTCGCCGAGGGCCGGCGTGTCAATGGAACGGTACTGTCCCAGCTGCACAAAGGGGTTGTAGCCCTTGGCCGAGATTTCGGCCACCAGCTTGGCCAGACGTTCCCCCTCCGGGGCCAGGTCTGTATAGGCCATGAGCTCCGGATGGTCGGCGATGAAATAGGTGTTGATCTCGCCCTTGCGGAACAGCGGGTGCTTGAGCACCTGACGGTAGAAGGGAATCGTGGTCTTGATGCCGCCGATGGCGTATTCGCTGAGGGCGCGGGCCATGATGGCCAGCACCTTTTCCCAGTCCGTGGCGTAGGAGATGAGCAGCGCGCCCGCCGAATCGTAGTTGGCCGGGAACTCGTAGCCTGCGCAGATGTTGGAATCCAGCCGCACGCCGGGGCCGCCGGGCGACACATAGCGCGATATCAGGCCGGAATTGGGCGCAAAATTGTCCTGCGGGTTCTCGCAGTTGATGCGCACCTGCATGGCGCAGTACGAGGGACGCAGATTTTCCTCGCGGTAGCGCAGTTCCGCCCCGAAGGCCACGGCGATCTGCTCTTCCACCAGATCGATGCCGTAGCGGCTTTCGGTGATGCCGTGCTCCACCTGCAGGCGCGTGTTCACCTCAATGAGATAGGGCGTGCCGTCGGGCGTGACCAGAAATTCCACTGTAGCCAGAGAATGGTAGCCAACGGCGCGCACCAGGCGGCGGGCGTAGTCCTTGAGGCGGTCGCGCAGCTTGCGCGTGATGCCGGACCAGGGCGACGGCGTGATTTCAATGAGTTTCTGGTGGTTGCGCTGTACGGTGCAGTCGCGTTCGTCAAACGCGAAAACATTGCCGTACATGTCGGCGATGACCTGAATTTCGATATGCCGCACATCGGCGAGGAATTTCTCCACAAAAAGGCGCGGGTTGCCGAACGAGGCCTGAGCCATGGTGGAGGCCTTGAAGAAGGCGTCCTCCAGTTCAGCCTCGTTGTGGATGGCAAAGATGCCGCGCCCGCCGCCGCCGCCCTCGGCCTTGAGCATGATGGGCAGGCCGATCTCCTTGATGAGCCTGCGGGCGGTGGGTATGTCCACCGCGCCCTCGGAACCGGGCACCACGGGGATGCCGAGCTTGCGGGCCACTTCCCTGGCCTGCACCTTGTTGCCCAGAAGGTTCATGGCCTCGGCGGTGGCGCCGATGAAGGTGATGCCCGCCGCCTTGCAGCGTTCGGGAAAGCGCGTGTCCTCGGAGGCAAAGCCCCAGCCGGGGTGGATGCCGACCACGCCGCGTTGCTTGGCCTTGGCGATGATGCGGTCGATATCAAGGTAGGCGCGGGCTTCAGGCCCCAGCAGCAGCAACTCCTGTGCGGCCGAGGCGGCCGGGGCCGTCTTGTCCACGTCCGTGGCGGTCATGGCCGCCACGGCGTCAAAGCGTTCCCGTATGGAACGGCAGATGCGCCGGGCGGGGATGCCCCGGTTGGCGACCAGAATCACCTTGCCTTTCAGAAAGTTCTGAACTTCCGCAAATGTCTTGTTGGCCATGAATTTCAGCCCTTTTGTTCCAGTGCAGCGCATGCCCTGGCGTTATGAGGAAGCCCGCCGCGCCTCATGCGGCGGCAGGGAAGCGTTTTGTTCAGAGTGCCGCGCCCGCAGCATCATCCGCTGCACGGAACAGATGCAGGCTGCCGCTGAAGAACTCGTCAATGACGCCCGCGCATTCCAGCAAAAGACCGCCGGAAGGCCCGAGACCGGCCAGGCGGCCGCATACGCTGCGGGTTCCGTCATGCAGTTCCACATGACGGCCGCGCCAGAGCAGCAGGGCCTCGGCGCGTTTTCTCCATTCCCCGGGGGAAGAGCGGAGAATACTATATGCTGAATGCAGGCGAGTTACAAGGCATCGCCACAATTCTTCGGCCGTGGGCAGGGGCCGCCCGCCGGGGCGCGGCCATTGCCCGAGGCAAACGGCCTCAAGTGCCGCCTCGGCGCGCATCTCCGCGCGCGGCGGAGCCCAGAGCACATTGACGCCGACACCCGCCAGCAGCACCCCGCCCCGCTCTTCCAGAAGGATGCCCGCCACCTTGCCGGGGGTGCGCCCGTCAGCGCAGAGAACAAGGTCATTGGGCCATTTGAGCAGCACGGGCCAGCCTGCGGCCCGCAGGGATTCAGCCAGCAGCATGCCCACGGCCGGGGCCGCCTCGGTTCCGGCGAAGGGAGGCGCGGGGGGCAGGCGCAACGCAACATACAGATTGCCGGGAGGCGACTGCCAACGCCGCCTGAGCTGCCCCCGCCCCGCTGTCTGCACGGCCGCCTGCACGCTGCCCCAGGGCGGCAGCAGGCCGCGATCCGCCAGATGCGCGGCCGCGTCCAGACAGGACGTCACCGTGCCGAAACGCCAGACATGCGCCGGGGGCGGAGCCGCAACTGCCGCAGCGTCGCTTTCACATTCTGAACGGTTGTGCCATACTGCGCTCATGGAAGTGTACCTCGTGGGCGGCGCGCTGCGCGATCTTCTGCTCGGCCGCATGCCCGTCGAACTGGATTACGCCTTTTCCGGCAGTGCGGAAGCCTTTCTAGCCGCGCACCCGGAGGCAGTGCGCGTGGGCAAGAGCGTCAGCGTCTGCCTGTGGCGGGGGCGCGAGTGCATGCCGCTGCGCGGCGGCAGCATACCGGCGGACCTGCAGGCGCGGGACCTGACGGTCAACGCCATGGCTCTCGGCAGCGACGGAAAGCTGCACATGCACCCCCGGGCGGTTGAGGACTTGCGCAACAACATGCTGCGCCCGGCCTCCCCTTCCTCCTTCATGGATGATCCTGCGCGCGTTTTCCGGCTGGCCCGCTTTGCCGCGCTCCGGCCGGACTGGCGCATCCACCGCTCGGCCTTTGAACAGATGCGCGCCGTCGGAAGGAAGGCGCTCGGCGCGCTGCCCCCGGAAAGGGTGGGCCGCGAACTGCTCAAGGCCCTGCCCTCGCCTGCGCCGGGCCGATTTTTCCGCGTGCTGGGCCAGGGCAACTGCCTTGAGCCGTGGTTTGTGGAGCTGGAGCGCGCACGGCACGTTCCCGCCGGTCCGGCGCGTTGGCACAAAAACAGCGTGTTCGGGCACAGCCTCAGGCTCATGGACGAGCTGGCGGGCGATGACGTGGCCGTCTGGATGGCACTGTGCCACGACCTCGGCAAGATTTTGACCGACCCCGCCCTGCTGCCGCACCACTACGGGCACGAAAAGACGGGCGCGCCCCTCGCGAACAGGCTGGTCAGCCGCCTGCGCCTGCCCACTGCCCTGGCCGGGGCGGGCGTACTGGCCGCCGAGGCGCACATGAAGGCCGGCATGTACAAAAAACTGCGCGTCGGCACCCGGCGCGACCTGCTCTGGCGCGTGCACTGCACAGGGCTGAGCGAGCCGTTCTGGAAGCTGGCCGATGCCGACAGCGCATCCTCCGTCAGCGCGACGGCGCTGGAGGAACTTGCAGTCATCCGCAAGGTGACGCTGCCCCAGGCCTGGCGCGACCGGGGGGAGCAATCCGCCCGCAGGCTGCGCGAACTGCAGTGCGCCGCCCTTGCGGACCATGCGCGCACGACCGGCCCGTAAGCGCTTCTCCGGGCGAATCCGCACGAAAAGAGGCTAGGCCAATGCCGCGACGGCGGCCCCCAAAAGGCGCGCGCACAGCGCGTCCATGTCCGGACCGTGGTCCAGCCCGCACAGATGGCCCATGCCGTGGGACAACAGGCGCAAAAGATGTTCGCGCGCATCCTGCCCGTACAGAAGGCATTCACGGCGCAGGGCGTCCAGCGAGAGCAGCAGCGCGCCGGGGCCGTCCGGTCCGCCGGGGAAGGAAAGCACATTGGTGGGGCCTTCGCAGCCCATATACCGCCTGTTGGCCCTGCATATGCGCGCATCATCCAGAAGCAGCAGTTCCACCGCCACCGGCGGCTCAGGCGCGCCGCAGTCGGAGGCCGCCGCCAGCATGGCCGTCAGGGCCGCCCGCAGTTCGCGCCTGTCCAGCGGCGACAGCCACGCCGTCCCCGGGTGGCGGCAGCAGATGCGCACGGGGCCGCCCGGCCTGTCTGCCCGTTTCGTCGTCACGCTCATGCGTTCCGCTCTTCTCTGCCGGGCGCGCCGCCGGGGCGGGGAACCGCATTCCGGGACTGCGCGGCAGCGGGCTTGCCGCTGCCCGTCGGGAGCCTGTCGCGCCCGGAGGCGGCGGGCAGGGCCACGGCCGCCTGTGCGGCCTGGGGCGCGGCATTTTTACCGGCAGCTCTGGCCTCGTTCCGGGCCGCGTCGGACAGCTTCGCCTCCGGATAGGCAATGCGCTGGTGGAAGATGCCCGTGAGAATGCGCTGGAAGTTTTCGCTCAGGAAATGCAGATCCTTGAACGTCAATTCCGATTCATCCAGCTGCCCCTCGGAAAAAATGCCCTTGATGATGGTGTCGATGTGCGTCTTGATGCGCGCGGGCGTGGGATCGCTCAGCGTACGGCTGGAGGCCTCCACCGAATCGGCCAGCATGAGGATGGCGGCCTCCTTGGTCTGAGGGCGCGGCCCGGCGTAGCTGAAGTCGGATTCGCGCGGCTTTTCGCCCAGGTTCAGCGCTTTCTGGTAAAAAAAGCGGATGATCCGCGTGCCGTGATGCTGGTTGATAATGTCCGCGATATCCTGCCCCAGGTTGTAGCGCTCCGCCAGTTCGGTGCCCTTTTTGACGTGCGAGAGCAGGATGAGCGCGCTCATGGACGGCGCGAGCTTATCGTGCTTGTTGGGACCGCCGAACTGATTTTCAATGAAGTATTCGGGATAGGAGAGCTTGCCGACGTCGTGATACAGGGCGGCGACCTTGCAGAGCAGGCTGTTGGCGCCGATGGCCTTGGCCCCGGCCTCCACCATATTGGCCACGACAAGGGAATGATGGTATGTGCCGGGCGCAGTGACCATGAGTTCCTGCATGAGGGGCTGCTCAAGGCTCATGAGCTCCATGAGGCGGAAGCGCGTGCTGTAGCCGAAACTCAATTCGAGCGCCGGGCTGACGGCAAAGAGCAGAATGAGCGAAAGCAGGCCGTTGACGGCCACGGCCGCCAGTTGCATGGGCATGGCCTCAAGGGAGGTCTGGGCCATGAGCGTCACGCCGAGCCAGATCAGCACCTGCCCGAAGGTCAGGGGCAGCAGGCTCCAGACCACGTCCTGCCGGTTCTGGGCGCTGGTCACAAGCAATGTGGTCAGCATGCCGCCGAGGAAGAGATAGAGAAAGAGCGGCAGAGATGCCTGAAACATCAGCGTGGTGAACAGCGCGAGCAGCAGGCCCATGGTGCAGTAACGCCGCGCGGCAAAAACCATGGCCACCAGCCCGACGGCCCCGGCCACGGGGTACCCCAGCGCCAGCGCGTTGAGCAGCGGCAGGCTGTCCAGACGCAGGCCGAGCACGTACACGCCCTTGGCCCCGGCCCCGAACACCAGAAGCAGCAGGGAAATGAGCAGCGTGTCCTTGCACGTTAGGGGCGTTCCGGGTTTGCCGCTGGGCGCGATGAAAAAGCCGATGGAGAGCAGCAGCGAGAAAAGGAAAGCCCCAAGCGCCACCTCCCAGCGCAGGGGGTCGGATGCGGATTTGTAGAGGGTCTGCAGCTTGATCTGCTGCTCGCGGCTGACCTTCTCGCCCCTGCGCAGCAGAAGCTCACCCTTCTGGATCTGGTAATAGACGGGGTCAACCAGTTCCATGACGGCATTGCCGCGCTTCTGGGTGGCCTCCCGATTCAGCGTCAGCGAGGCGGGCATGGTGGCGGAAAGCAGAATGTTGATGGCCCGGCGCGACTGCGCGTTCAGCGTCGGGGCTTGGCGAATGTGCGCGGCAATTTCGGCCAGATAGGACTGCACGTCAGGCAGATTGACCACATCCGGGCGCAAGATCTCCGTGCCGGAATCAAGGTTGCGCACGATGACGCCGCTGCGCCCCACCCGCGCGGAACGAATGTCGCCCACCAGCCCCTCGGTCATGCGGTCGCGTATCTGCGGCATGAGCACTTTCAACAAATAGGCCTGCACTTCGGGCAGGGCCAACTCCGGCAGAATTTCAGAGGCCACGGCCGGCGTCAGTTCTTCGGCCAGACGGTTCAGGGGGCCTTCCTGTCCCGGCCGGCCGCCGCCGGCGACAGCGCGCAGCACCTCCACAATGCGGTTCTGGAAGGCCGTGTACGGTTCAAGGCTCAGGTCATAGACGGGCGGCTGCATCTGCAGCACCTGCTTGCGTCGGGCCTTGGTGGCCTGCGCGTCTTCCACCAGAATGTCACGGTCGGCAATGACGTCGGCATCCGCCACCTGCCCGGCCACATAGAGGCGGGGCACGACCTCGAAATTCGTCGCGGCCAGCAGGCTCAGGGCCAGAAGCGTGCCCACAAGGGCCGCAAGCCCCCAGCCGCACTTATGCCGGCTGTGCAGCAGCCGGACAATGGCCGTGAAGCTAGTGGGCCGTGTCGTTTTTTTCTGCGTGATCATAAGCTGTTACAATGGCTCCCACCAATGGATGGCGCACGACGTCCGCCTTGGTGAAGCGGTGCACGGCCAAGCCGGGAACGTCCGCGAGGATGTGCAGCGCGTGAATGAGCCCGGAGCGCGGCTTCAGCCCGCCGGGCTGCACGGGGAGGTCTATCTGCGAAGTGTCTCCCGTCACCACCATGCGCGAGCCGAAGCCCATGCGCGTGAGAAACATTTTCATCTGTTCCTGTGTGGTGTTCTGCGCCTCATCCAGAATAATGAAGGCGTCGTTGAGGGTGCGGCCGCGCATGAAGGCCAACGGGGCCACTTCAATGGCGCCCGTTTCCAGCATGGAGGCCACCTTGGGCTGGGGCATCATGTCGTGCAGGGCGTCATACAGCGGACGCAGATAGGGATTGACCTTTTCGGCCAGATCCCCGGGCAGAAAGCCGAGCCGCTCCCCGGCCTCCACTGCAGGCCGCGTGAGCACAATACGCTTGACCCGGTGCTGCTGCAGCATGGAAAGCGCCATGGCAACAGCCAGATACGTCTTGCCCGTGCCCGCCGGGCCCACGGCGAACACCAGTTCATGGCGACGCAGCAGATCAAGATAGGCGCGCTGCGCCACATTGCGGGCCGCGACAGATTTTCGCGGGGTGTTGACAAAGACGGCGTCCCTGAAGACGGACGCCAGGTTCAGGCCGGGGTCGAGGCGCAGCATTTCATAGGAGCGGGCGATATCCTGCCGGCTCAGGGAAAGCCCGCCGCGCAGCAGATCATAGAGCTGCATGAAGACATTGCACAGGGTCTGCCGGACCTGGGCGTCGGAACTCGAAATGACAATGCTTGCCCCGCGACTGTCAATGCCCGCGCCGCTGGCGGCGGCCAACAACTCAAGATGCGCGTTGCGGGGCCCGAAAAGCTGGTTGGCCAGGGCGGGATCGTCAAAAGCGACAGTTTCAAACATGGAAGTGGGTACTGCCATAGCGTGTTCTCTAGCCTATTTCATGCCGCCTGTCCACGCTTGCGGATACCGCATTTCTGCAGCGGCATGCGCGCGTTTTCGCGATGTTGACATAGTGCTGCGATATTGGCCTGAATTTTGCTATATCCCGTGTGCAGACAATTTTTATCCGCAGGCGGCAGAACCTGCCGGGGGCACGGCATGAGCGTATCAGGAATCAGCGGCGACAGCGCCGGCGCATTGTTTCAGTGGCAGAACCAGAAACTGCAGGCGCGGGCCTCGGGCTCCTCCGGCTCTTCTGCCCGCGCCGCCAAAACGGGAAGCCTGCTCGGCGGCTACGGCAACATGTCCGCGCAGCTTTCCGGCATGGTGGAGTTGACACGATACGCCATGAACGCCATGGGGCTGGAAAACGACAGCCGCGTCACCTTCAGTCAGATAGGCAAGTACCGCGAGCAGCTCAGTACGGAATTCAACAACGCGGTCAGGGAAGGGCTTGGCGGGCTGGGCGTGAGCGACCCGACAGCGCTCACGTTCACGCTGTCCGCCGACGGCGCGCTGACAGCTTCGGGCGCAGACAGCGGCGATGTGGCCGGCGCGCAGGCATGGCTCAACGCCAATGCCCGGCTGGGCAAGGATCTGCGCGCCAGGCTCGACGCAGCGGGCGCGGCAGCGGATGCGCCCGTGGTCATGACGCTGGACCATGCCGGAAAGCTGAAGGTCACGGGCGCGGAATCCCCTGATACGGAGGATTTGGCCGCCGTGCAGGGAGCGCTTGACGGCAGCGCCGCGGGAAAGGCCATTCATGACGGGCTGGGCAGCCTGGCCGTGGCGGAAGACGCCGCCTTCACCCTCAAGGTCAACGCCGACGGCGGCGTGA
Organism: Desulfovibrio desulfuricans; assembly: GCA_015062205.1. Classification (GTDB taxonomy): domain Bacteria; phylum Desulfobacterota; class Desulfovibrionia; order Desulfovibrionales; family Desulfovibrionaceae; genus Desulfovibrio; species Desulfovibrio desulfuricans_D. The sequence continues at coordinate 30,593 of SUVB01000003.1, read as the reverse complement.
CCATCGAGAGCGCGGACCCGGCCGTCAAGGCCGCCGTGCAGAGATTTTTTGACGGCAATCCCGAGTTGGTCAAGAAGTTCCGGCAGATCGAGGCGCTTTCCGGCCTGGACGACGCCCGCAAGGCCATGCAGATATCACCTTCCGAAATGCGCCGGCGCATTGAAATAGAATCGCTGGCGTCCTGGTGGGCGGGCACGGGCAATGGCAATGCCTCGTTCGGCAGCTACAGCAACGACGGCCTTTCCATCCTCTCCGGCCTGAACCTGAGCGTGTAGGGCGGGCCTGCAGGCCGTCCGGGGAACGCCCGCGCCCTTCCGGCATCAGGCGCGGGCAGCCGCGACGCGCCGCCCTGTGCGGCAATGCAGGCGCTGTGACGGCGCGCAGCGCCTACAATTTTTCAGAAAGCAGCCTGTTGACCAGGGCCGGATTGGCCTTGCCCCTTGTGGCGCGCATGACCTGCCCCACAAAAAAGCTCATGAGTTTGGTCTTGCCGCCGCGATAGGCCGCCACCTCGTCCGGGTTGGCCGCCAGCACCTCGTCCACGGCGGCCTCCAGCGCGGACGCGTCGGAAATCTGCACGAGCCCTTTTTCCTTCACATAGGCCCCGGGCATGACGCCTTTCTCGAAAAGGTCGCTGAAGATGTCGTTAGCGATCTTGGCGCTGATGGTTCCGCCGTCCACCAGTTTCACCAGCTCGGCCACGGCCTCCGGCTTCATGGCCCACTGCGCGGGATCGGCAGGGCTTACATTACGGGCGTTGCACTCGCGCAGCAGCGGCCCCAGCACCACGTTGGCGACTTTTTTGGGGTCGGCCCCGGCGGCGGCGGATTCAAAAAAGTCCGCCAGAGCACGGCTCTGCACCAGCACTTCCACCTCGGCCTCGGGCAGGCCGGTCATGGCCGCAAAGCGCGCGGCGCGGGCGCGGGGCAGTTCCGGCAGTTCGGCGCGCCAGCGGGCCAGCTCCTCCCCGGAAATTTCCACGGGCAGAAGGTCCGGATCGGGGAAGTAGCGGTAATCGTGGGCCTCCTCCTTGCTGCGCATGGAGGCCGTGACGTTTTTTACGGCGTCATAGAGGCGCGTCTCCTGCACCACGGCCTCGCCGTCCTCCAGCACATCCTGCTGGCGGGCGATCTCGTATTCGATGGCGCGCTGCACGTTGCGGAAGGAATTGACGTTCTTCAGCTCCGTGCGCGTGCCGAAGGCCGTCGCACCCACAGGACGGATGGAGACGTTGGCGTCGCAGCGGAAGCTGCCCTCCTCCATGTTGCCGTCGCACACGCCAAGGTAGGTCACGATGCCGTAGAGGGCCCTGAGATAGGCCACGGCCTCGGCGGCGGAGCGCATGTCCGGCTCGGAAACGATCTCCACCAGCGGCGTGCCTGCGCGATTGAGGTCCACATAGCTCAGGTTCTCACCCTGGGCGTGGATATTCTTGCCCGCGTCATTTTCCATATGAATGCGGGTGATGCCGATCTGTTTCGGCGCGCCGTCCACAGATATCTCAAGGAAGCCGTGTTCGCAGATGGGCAGGTCAAACTGCGAGATCTGGTAGCCTGCGGGCAGGTCGGGATAAAAGTAGTTCTTGCGGGCAAAAACGGAGCGCGTGTTGATGCGGCAGTTGGTAGCCAGCCCCACCAGGGCCGCGTAGTGCACGGCCTGGCGGTTGGGCACGGGCAGCGCGCCGGGCATGCCGGAGCAGACTTCGCACACGTTGGTGTTGGCGGGCCGTCCGAACGTGGTGGGGCAGGAACAGAACAGCTTGGAGGCCGTGGCCAGCTGCACGTGAACTTCTAGGCCGATGACGGCTTCATAGGCGGGCATGATTCAGATACTCCTCCGATTGCGCGACGCCGGGGCGGCCCCTGCATTCTGCGCCCCCTGCGCGGCAGAATGCGGCGAGGCCGCCCGCTAACGGCGCGAGCCGTGCTGAATGCCGGCGTCAAAATACTTGCCGACCCCGTACTCGCCCCTGCGCAGGAAGCGCTGCGGGTCAGGGCCGATGATCTGCATTTCCCTGTTTTGGGTCTGCACATCAAGGGCGATGCGCATTTCCTTGGTGCAGCCCGTGGAGAAGGTGGAATCCTTCCCGGACCACTGCGGCGGCACCTTGCGCCCCAGCAGGGCGAAACTTTCCTCAATGTCCTCAACTGTCTGGAAGCGCCAGACGTCAATCTGCCCGCTGCGCTGCACCTTCTCCCACATGTACATGAGGTCGTCGCCGTCCATGCCTTCAATAAAGTGCTCTGCGGGGTTGATAATCAGCACATTATCCATTTTTTTGCGCAAATTGTCCACAAAGGCCGTCACCAGGGCAATGGCGGTCTTTGTCTCGCCGGGGATGCTGCCGATGACGCAGCTGTAGAACATGACCGTGCGGCCCCGGGCGTGCGCCTCGCGCATCCCGGCAATGATCGTCGCGGCCCGGGCGGTGATATCCGCCTCGCTGAACTTGCGCACGGCGGCGGCATGCGGCCGCAGCCGGATGTGGAAGTCTTCCCCGTCGTGCCAGTAGCAGATGATGTCCCGCGTGAACTCGTGGGAGGTGCCCAACAGTATGTCGGCCGAACGCCAGCCCTTGCCCAGGATGATATCCGCCTCCTTCCAGGCGCGGGAAAACGTCACCGAGGTCCTGTAGAGGTTCAGGCGCTCGCGCGTGCCGTCGCCGATAACGGCAAGCCGGTGTTCGCGCAGGCAGCGCAGGAGCTCGTTCTTGCTCATGCGCGGGTCGCGCAGCACCACGCCCCGGCGCAGCATGGGCGCGTAGGAGGGATCCGTATCCACATCTTCCAGTGTGGGCGCGAAGAAAAAAAAGCCGGACTTGGCCGCGAAAATGACCCTGTGCCCCATGTCGATGAGCCGATTGAGCATGGCAAGGTCCAGAACCGCGCCGCCGTCCGCGTCGCACAGAAAAAGAATGGTGGCTGCGCGCCCGGCGCTTTTGGCAAAATAGTCACGCAGGGGGGCGCAGGCGCGGACGGCCCTGTCCATGGCGTCGCGCACGGCCGCCGCGTCGGGCGTTTCCGCCAGCCAGGGACGCGACATGGCCGAGAGGCACAGCAGGCGCGAAAGCTCCACATAGTCAAGGCGGCGGCGTGCGGCCGGGATGCTGACGGGCATGCCGCCGCCGGGCATGGCCTCAAGGTTTTCGCGCACGGCAGGCGTCTCCAGCAGGGTCAGCTGACGCTTTGCGGATTCCCTGCGACGCTCCTGCCACGGGTCATCGGACAGGTTTCCCTGCGCCAGCACCAGATTGGTCATGCGCTTGACCAGCCGCGAAGGAATGAGCGTGTGCTGGGCAATGGACTGCCTGAAGCGGAAGCGGCAGAACTGGAGCACGCGTCTGCGCTCCTGACCGGGTTGCGTGAGCATGCGCACCAGACGCATGATGATGCGCCAGGAGCGGTTGTACTGCCGAAGCTGTTCCCCTGCTCTGGAGGGATCGCGCAGCAGGGCGAAGGTGGCGTCCGAGCAGGGCAGGTAGACCTGGTTTTCTTCCAGGCTGACCATGAAGGCCATCTGCTCCGGCCCCGCAATGATATCCGGGTTCATGCGGTAGGCGATGTTGTTGTCCATCATCATGCTGTACAGCCATGCGTCGAAGCGCACATCCTGTCCAAGGCGGATATCGCGCACGGCCGTCGCAGTCTTCGCGGGATTCATGCCTTTTCCTCCATGCAGCCCTCCGCGTCCTCCATGCCGCCCTCCGCCCGTTCCGGCGTGAAGCACTGTGACCGTAGGCGCTCAAAAAAACCGCCGGGCCTGCCGATAAAGCGCATGGCCCCCGGCGCGCCCGTAACCGTGACCTCGTCCCCGTGCTGCAGCATGCGGCCTTCCTGCCCGTCCACCGTCATGTAACAGTCTGTGGAGCCCTGCGGAAAAACAAGCGTGCACACGGCATTGCCGGGAAGCACCACGGGCGACGCCGTGCGCTGAAACGCGCAGACAGGCGTGACGACAAGCATTTCCAGCGTGGGCGGCAGCAGGGGACCGCCCGCCGACACATTGTAGCCGGAACTGCCCACGGGCGTGCTCACAATGAGGCCGTCGCTGCGCAGGCTCCCAAGCGGCTCGCCGTCAATGCGCACGCCAAGGCGCAGCAGACGCGAAAGAGCGCCCCGGGCCAGCACCACGTCGTTGACGGCCGCGCCCTCGCCGATGACTTCCCCGCCGCGTCGCAGACTCCAGCGCAAGGCCATGCAGGCCAGTTCCGGCAGACGGCCCGCCAGGCAGTCGTCCAGCTTCTCCCGCCACTCCCCGGGCTGCGCGGCCGTCAGATAGCCCACCCGGCCGAAATTGACGCCGAACACCGGCACATGCCGCCCCATGAGACGCCGCGCGACGCCGAGCATGGTGCCGTCGCCGCCCAGCACGACGGCCAGGTCAAGACCGGGCGCGTCATAGGCGGGATCCTCCTTGCCCGCCGTGATGAGCGTTGCGCTGTGCCCCTCCCTGCGCAGCCGGTCGGCGGCCTCGGCGCCGAGGGCGGCTGCGCGCGCGTGTCCGGCCTTGCTGACGAGCAGGATATGTAGAGGATAAGGTTTTTGCATGGAGCAGAACATTACGTTATCAACCCCTGCACCGCAAGTGCGCGCCGCGCAGGCGCTTTTGCAGCGCCCCGGCGGACGCCCCCGTGCCGCACGCTGCGGAAAGCCCTGTGCGGCCGGGCCGGAATGCCGCCGCAGGAAGCCGGGAGGGAACGCTTGTCAGGCGGGGGGCTTTGACATACATACAAGAACTCCGGCAGCACCGGCCGGGCAGTAGCCATGAAAGATATTGCCGCTGAAATCGCCGCAGCCTATTCCCGCGAGGGCCTCGCCCTGCGCGAGACTTTTTTCCGGACGCAGACCTCCCTGCTGTGCGAAGCCGCCCTGCGCGCCGCCGTCTGCCTTGCGGGAGGGGGCAAGATACTGCTCTGCGGCAACGGGGGCGACGCAGCCTGCGCCCAGCATCTGGCGGCGGAATTTGTGCACGGCTGCAGCATGGACCGCCCTGCCCTGCCCGCGCTGGCGCTCTGCGCCGACGCGGCGACCCTGACAGCCATCGGCGACGGGCTGGATTTCAGCCAGGTCTTCGCGCGGCAGGTGGAGGCTCTGGGCCGCCCCGGCGACATGCTGGTGGGCATTTCCAGCGCGGGCGCGGGCGCCGATGTCATCGCGGCGTTGCTGACGGCCCGGCGCAAGGGCCTTGTGACGCTGTGCCTCGCGCAGGAGGACGGGGAACTGCCGCTGCGTTGCGACATGGCTCTCACCATGCCCGCAGCGGCTCCGGCGCTCATGCAGGAAGTGCAGCTCGCCGCCGGGCACATGCTCTGCCGTCTGACGGACTATTATCTCTTTGAAAACGTCGCCGCGCTGACGCCCCTGCTGTGAGCGGACGGCGCAGCATACCCAGATGAGGTGGAATCATGCCCATTTACGAGTACAACTGCAACAAGTGCGGTCAGGATTTCGAGGAACTGGTTTTTGACGAGGCGCTGCCCGCCTGCCCGCACTGCGGCTCATCCGACACGCGCAAGCTCATGTCCTGCTGCGCGCGGCACAAGGGCGGCGCGGACGGCGGCGACAGCGCCCCGGCGGCGTCCTCCGGCGGGGGCTGCGCGGGCTGCTCCGGCGGGCACTGCGCCACCTGCGGGCACTAGGCGGGAGCGGGCATGCGCGACTCTCTCGTCATCGCCACGCGGGGCAGCAAACTGGCCCTCTGGCAGGCGGAATACGTCAAAAGCCTGTTGCAGGCCCTGCGGCCGGAGCTGATTGTCGAACTGAACATCATCAAAACCAGGGGTGACGTCATTCAGGACGTGCCGCTGGCCAAGGTGGGCGGCAAGGGCCTGTTCGTGAAGGAAATTGAGGAGGCCCTGCTGGACGGCCGGGCCGACCTGGCCGTCCACAGCATCAAGGATGTGCCCATGGAGCTGCCTTCCGGGCTGCTGCTGGGCTGCATACCCCGCCGCGAGACGCCTGCGGACTGCCTGCTTTCCTGCATGTACGCCGATCTGGACGCCCTGCCCCAAGGCGCCCATGTGGGCACGAGCAGTCTGCGGCGCCAGGCGCAGCTGCTGGCCCTGCGGCCGGATCTGCGCATTTCAAGCCTGCGCGGCAATGTGGATACGCGCCTTCGCAAACTGCGCGAAGGCGAGTATGACGCCATTGTGCTCGCCGCCGCCGGGCTGACGCGCCTTGGCCTGAGCGCCCCCTTCATGTGCCCGCTTGACGCGGCGCGCTTCCTTCCCGCCGTGGGGCAGGGAGCCATAGGCATTGAATGCCGGGAAGACGATTACGACCTGTTCACCCTGCTGGCCTATCTGGAAGATTCGCCCACGCGCGTCTGCGTGGAGGCCGAGCGCGGCTTTCTGGCCGGGCTGGACGGCGGCTGCCAGGTGCCCATCGCCGGGCACGCCGTGCTGCGCGATGACGAGACCGTCCGTCTTGACGGACTGGTGGCCGAAACAGACGGCAGCCGCATCCTGCGCGACAGCGCCGAGGGACATACCTCGCTGGCCCGGCAGGTGGGGCTGAACCTGGCGGAAACCCTTCTATCCAGAGGCGGCCGCGCCATTCTGGACAAACTCTACCGGCGGTAACGCTCAACTATGCCGACACTCTCTCCCCTGCCCGCATCCCGCCTGCACGCCACCTTTGATCCCGCCCGCATCCCGTGGGAGGACAGCCGGGGCATTCCCCTGCCGCGTGCCGGACGGCCCAATCCCTTCCAGCCGCGGGCCATGCAGGCGCTGGACCTGGCCCTGCACATCAGCACCCAAGGATACAACGTCTATCTTTCCGGCGAGGCGGATCTCGGCCGCAGCCACATGCTGCTGAGCTACCTGCGCCCCGAGGCCCGCAAACGGCCCACGCCGGACGATCTGGTGTATGTGCACAACTTTGCCGATCCCGACCGCCCACGCCTTTTTGCCCTGCCGGCGGGCATGGGTAGAAAATTCAAGCAAAGCCTGAAAGATCTTATGGAGCGCATCCGCCGGGAACTGCCCCGCCGCTTTGAGGCCGGCGCGTACATGAAGCGCCGCGCCAAGCTGGTGGACAACTTTCAGTCCGTGCGGCTGGGGCTGCTGCGCAAGATGAATTCCGTGGCCGTCGACAAGGGCTTCAACCTCGACATGGATGAAAACGGCGGGCTGACGCTCTACCCGCTTGTGGAAGGCAAGCGCCTGAGCGAGGAGGAGTTCGACCGGCTGGACAGCGGCATGCGCCTGAACCTGAAACGCCGGGGCGACAATCTCGTGCAGGCCATGTCCGGCTTCATGCACCAGCTGAACAAGGCCGAGGAAAGCTTTCACAATGACGAACGCGGGCTGGAGCGCGAAGCCATGAGTCATGTGCTGGATGCCGCGCTGGCCCCCGTGGCGCAAAAAATGCTCAAAGCCTGCCCGTCGGTGGCTGGTCTGGAGGACTATTTCAAGAACCTGCGCGACGATCTGCTCAGGAATACCGACGCCTTCACGCAGAAGGACAATCCCGCCCCCGGCCCGCTGGGCGAGGCCCACGGAGGACCGGCTGAGGCCGTGCTCTACCGCTATGAGGCCAATCTGCTGGTGGACAACAGCGGCCTTGACGGCGCGCCCATCATCGTTGAGGACAATCCCACCGCCGTCAATCTGCTGGGCTGCGTGGAGCGCGAGTCCGAACTGGGCGCGCTTGTCACGGACTTCACGCTTATCCGTGCGGGCAGCATCCACAAGGCCAACGGCGGCTTTCTCGTGCTGCACATTGACGACCTTCTGCAGCATCCCAGCGCATGGGAGGGACTGTTGCGCGCGCTGCGCTCCAATCTGGCCCGCATTGAGGATTCCGGCGAAGCGCCGGAGACGGCCATGCGCACCAAGGGCATCGATCCGGAGCCGCTGCCCCTCGACATCAAGGTGGTGCTCATCGGCGACGACGAACTGTACGAAAGCCTGCTTGCCGGCGATGACCGTTTTCCCAAGCTCTTCCGCATCAAGGCGCACATGGCCGACACCACGGAACGCGACGCGTCCAGCGTGCGGGCCTACCTCGGGCACATCGCCGTCATCATCAGAGAGACGGCGCTGCCGCCGTTTGACCGCACGGCGCTGGCCTGGCTCATCGACCTGGGTTCGCATCTGTGCGAGGACCAGCGCCGTCTGTCGCTCTGCTTTCCGCTGCTGCGCGAACTGATGATCGAGGCCTCGGCGCTGGCGCGCATGCGCGGCAGGGACATGGTTGACGCCGCCGTGCTGGAGCAGGCCTATGCCGACCGGACCTACCGCGCCAACCTCGTGGAAGAACTCTATATGGAAGAGTATGACCGCGAGATGATCAAGGTGCAGACCTCGGGCCGCGCCGTGGGGCAGGTCAACGGCCTTTCCGTCACCTGCCACGGCAATTTCGAGTTCGGCCTGCCCCACCGCATTTCCTGCACGGTGGGCGTGGGGCACGAGGGCATCATCGATCTGGAGCGCGAGGCAGAACTCGGCGGCCCCATCCACACCAAGGCCATGATGATCCTCAAAAGCTATCTGACGGATCTCTTCGCGCGCAAGAAGCCGCTTGTGCTCTCCGGCTCGCTCTATTTTGAGCAGAGCTATGCGGGCATTGAGGGCGACAGCGCCTCCGGCGCGGAGCTGGCTGCCCTGCTCTCGGCCCTGGCCGACGTGCCCGTGCGCCTCGACCTAGCCTTTACCGGCGCGGTGAGCCAGTCCGGACAGATCATGGCCGTGGGCGGCGTCACGCGCAAGATCGAGGGTTTTTACAAGGTCTGCGCCCGGCAGGGACTCACCGGCACGCAGGGCGTCATCATTCCCCGCGACAATGTGGACCACCTCATGCTCGCGCCGGATGTGCTGGCCGCCGTGGACGCGGGGCGCTTCTCCGTCTATCCCGTGCGGCGCATCGAGGATGCGCTGACGCTGCTCACCGGCTACGCCTCGGGCCGCAGGCTGAAGAACGGCGGATTCACCAGAAACAGCCTCTATGATCTTGTGGATCGCAGACTGGAACAGCTTGGCGACTATGCGCAAAACGCCTTCCGCCGCAGCCGCAGAAACTGACGGGCGGCCCCGTCGGCGGGAGCGGCGGGATGTAACGGCCCGACGCCGCAACTTGACTTTGCACGCTTCCTATGCAAAGCAGGACGGTACAGTGTTGAAGTTACGCAAACCGGGTTTTATGCGCCATGAGCAAGAACAAGAAAGAAGCCCTGCTGCAGGCCGCCAAGGAACTCTTCGGCGAATACGGCTACGTGGAGACCACGTTCAAGAAGATTTCCGACAGAGCCGGCGTGGCCCTCGGTTTGCTCACGCATCACTACGGCAACAAGGAAAAACTCTTTCTGGCCTCAGGGCTGGATGTGCTGGCGCGCTTTCTTGCCAAGCTGCGCGCCGCCACTGCTGACGCCGATTCCGGCTATGACGGCGTCATGCGCTTCTGTCGCGCGTATCTCGACTTTTCCGTGGACAGGGACAGCAACTGGCTGGTGCTGGTGCGATGTTCCCCCTACAGCGACATGAAAACCAAGACGGACCGCGACCAGATGGATTCCATGTTCGCGCAGGTGCATCAGGAGCTGGAGCGGCTCATCGCCCGCGGCACGGAAGACGGCAGCATCGTCAGCCTGAACAGCAAGGTTACGGCCCAGGTCATCATTTCGCTCATGGTGGGCGCCAACCGTACGCGCGTGCTCACCCCCTACGCGGAACCCACCCTGTATGACGACGTGCTGGAGTTTGTCTCCCGCTCCATCAAGCCCTGACGCGGATTCACACGACATTTTGCCCGGCAGCCATATGAAGCTGTCATAATCCGGCGCATCTGCCGTCAGGCCGAGGTCACGAGCATTCGCGGCCGATGGCCTTCGGCAGCGTGCGCTGCCTGCGGCGCTTCATCCCCCTGCCGGAGGCTGCCGCTCCGGAACACGCCGGGCGCGCGCAGTTCCGGGAAGACTTGCCGACAGGCGGCTGTTTGCAGTACATGTGTTCCGTTCCGGCGGGACGCCGACGCCGCCGGTTGTACCGTCACGCCTTCCATGTTGCAGCGCAGCACGACGCTGCGGCCGCATTTCACCCGGTCGGCAAGGAGATGTTCTATGCGAAAGCTTGCGAGCTTGCCGCTGTGCCTTGTTCTTGCGGGCGTTCTGGTGCTTCCGGGCTGCGCCAGCAAATATGGCCAACAGAAAACCCGGGTGAACTATTACCCGCAGTGCTATCAGCCTGTCAGCCAGTTGCGGCAGGATGAGTACAGCACCGGCACAAGCACGGCCACCGGCGCCGTGGGCGGCGCGCTGCTCGGCGCGCTCATCGGCGGCCTAGCCACGGGCAAGGCCAGCGGCGCGCTGGCAGGCGCGGCCGTGGGCGGCGCGGCAGGCGCCGTGGGCGGCAACATCTACGGCAAATCCAAAGCCAAGGAACGCGACGAAGCCCATCTGCTCGAATACAGCCGCCAGCTCGGCGCCGAGGCCGAAGGCATGGACCGCACCACCGCTGCCGCCAAGGTGGCGGCCAAGTGCTACGACGAGCAGTTCAAGCTGGCCGCCAAGCAGTACAAGGCCGGCCAGATCACCCGCATGGAATTTCAGGATCGCTACAGCGAGATCCGCAGCGGCCTTGAGGAGACGTCTTATATCCTCAATGAAACTTCGACCACCATGGCCAGGAAAGACAGCGAGTACCAGCAGACGCTCGCCGAGCCCTACACTGCGGCGCGGCCCTCGACTTCGGGCAGGAAACATTCCCAGACGGGCGGCAATATTTCGCGGCAGGCCTCGCACTGGAAGTCCTCGCGCGAGGAGCTGGAAACAACGCGGCGTGACGTCAATTCGCGCATTTCCAGCTACGATACAACGGTCAACAACCTGCTGGGATAGCTGTTCCCACGCGCGCCGTCGTCCTACCGGCACGGCGGCGCGCGCACTGTTCCTGCGCCCAGCCGCGCGGAGCCTGCCATGAGCGAAACCCCACAGTCAACGCCGCCCGAAGCGCCGCAAGCGTCCCAGTCTTCCCGCGCTACGCCGGCGATCTCCGTCGTTCCCTGGTATAGACGCCCCCTGTTCTGGGGCCTGCTGCTCTTCCTAGGCCTGCTGCTGCTCGCCGCATGGCTGTTCTGGAAAGAATGGCAGGCGGCCGAAGCGGCCAGGGCCGATATCGCTGCCCGGACCGCGCAATTGCGCGAACGCAATGTTGCGCTGGAAACCTTTGCCGCGCAGCTGCGCGCCCTGCTGACCAAGAACCCCTGCGAAATCCGGCAGGGCCTCTCCCTGCTCACGCCGCCCGCAGGCGTACCGTGGCCGCCGCTTGGCGCGGGCGCGCCCGGCACCCCTGACACAGGAACTTCAGGAGGGGAGGCCGCCGCGCCGCTCCCGGTGCAGAATCCCGCCGCCGCACCGTCTTCTGCCGGACAGAACCCGGCCGCACAGCAGCCCGCCGCCGTCTCCGCCCTCATGGAACAGGGGACGGTGCTCGTGCTGGCACGTCGCCCGGAGGGCCTTTCCATGGGTTCCGGCTTTTTTGTCGCGCCGGGGTATGTGGCCACCAATGCCCATGTAGTGGGTTCCGCCGCCGAGGCCGTGGTCATCAACAAGGCCACCGGCGGCGCGCTGGCCGCCAGAACACTGCGTGCCACAGAACAGAACGGGCAGGATTTCGCCCTGCTCAGGGTGAACGGCGGGGCGGGCATTACCCCGCTCACGTTCGCGGCTTCGGTCAACCGCACGGAAAAGGTCAGCGCCTGGGGCTTTCCCGGCGCGGTCACGGGCGATGACCCCAAATTTGCGGCCCTGCTCAAGGGCGACGCCGCCGCCGCGCCCGAGGTGGTCTACACCGAAGGCGTGGTCAGCGTGGTGCTGGATCGCAAGCCGCCGCTCATTGTGCACACGGCCACGGTTTCGCAGGGCAACAGCGGCGGCCCGCTGGTCAACGAACGGGGCGAGGTGGTGGGCATCAACACCTTCATCAAGCTGGACGGCGAATCGTACCGCCAGTCCAGTATTGCCATTGTCGGCACGGATCTGGCCGCGTTCCTGCGGGCCTGCGGCGTGCCCTTCACCATGGCCGGCAATTCTTCGGCAGGAGGCAAGCCATGAGCACGCGCATCAGCGTCAGCCTGCGCGGGCAGATGCGCGCGCTGGCCAGCCAGGGCATATTTGCCACCGACTGCCACGAGCAGCTGCGCTCCATCCTCCTGCATAAACTGGGGCCGGAACATGCCGCCCTGCTGGCCGAACCCCAGCACAATGCTGAGAGCAACAGCGTCGACTGGTATGCCGAGGCACAGGGAACGCCCGTGCCCCTCAGGGATTTGCCCGAGACCGAGGCGCAGGCCCTGCGCGCCAAAGCCGGCGCCCTGGCCGCCGACATTGCCGGCATGGCCCGGGAACTCGCCGCTGATGCGCGGGAAGCCCGGCAGGCCCTCTCCGGGCAGTTGCTGCTCTTGGCACTGCAGCACCCCTCCGATGACGATCTCTGGTCCGTGGACGGCAAACCCGTGCTGACCAACTGGGGCTTCGGCCCCGGCAGCGTGGGCGCGCAACCGCAGGATCTCACACGGCTCGGCGCTGCCGTGCCCCCCCCTCCTCCCCCGGCTCCCGCAGCGGCGGCCCTCCCCCCGGCGCGCGGCGGCTGCCTGCCATGGCTGCTGCCCCTGCTGCTCCTGCTGCTTTTGCTCTGGCTGCTGGGCGCGGCATGGGGATTGCTGCCCTCGCCCCTGCCCTCCGGCTGCCTGCCGGTGGACCGCGCCGCCCTTGAGGCGGAACAGCAGAAAGCCGCCGCCCATGAAGACGAGTTGGCCCGCCTCTGGCGCGAGCTGCACGAAAAGGCCGCACTGTGCAAGCCGACGCCGCCGCCCGCGCCGCCCGTGGAAGAGAAACCGGAAGAGCCGAAGCCGCAACAGCCTGAACCGGAAGTGGTGGAACCTTTCATCGGCGAATCGCCTGCGGAGCCCGAACCCGAGCCGAAACCCAAGCCCGTGGAAAAGCCCAAACCGCAGAAGCCCAAGGAAGAAGCCAAGCCTGTGGAACAGCCGAAGCCCAGGCCCAGGAAAAACGAGGACCTCACCATACCGCAGGACGCCGCCAAAAAGAACGACCTGAGTTTCCTTGAAGGCTGCTGGACCAGCGAGACGGGCCTGTATTCGCACCCCTCCAATGAGCCCATCATCGCGGAGTACTGCTTTGACAAGAAGGGCCGCGGGCGGCGCATCGTGCGGGAACGCAACGGGCAGGTGTGCAGCGGTTCGGCGCAGGCCAGATTCCAGGGCAGCCGTCTGCAGTTTGATTCCAACAAGGCCCGCTGCCCGCGCGGCGGCACCTATGTGCCGCAAAAGGTTGACTGCACGGGCAGCGAACACACAACGCAATGCAAGGGCAGGGAGCTGGGCGGCGCCAACCTCAAATGGGACGCCCGCTTCAGAAGGAAGTGATTATGGATGCCATACCCCGCTATCTTTCACCGGTGAGCATCATCCCCGGCGGTTGTCCGCAGTTTCTGGACTTCGCCCTGCCGGAGGAGGCCATCCGCCGCGTCCGGCGCTACTTCCGCGAGGAAAAGAAGGCCGGGGGCGAGGGAGAGGGGCGCTATACGCACTATTTGCGCTGCCTCGCCGAAACGGACAACGGCTATATCGACCAGCTCACGGGCCAGCCCTGCGACGAGGACTACAGCGTGGAGGCCCGCCGCGCTCTGGACGCCTTTGAAGACCACTGGCTGCCCGTGCCCTTTTTGCGCACGCTGGACCAACTCTGGCCCGACGGCGGCAAACGCTTCGAGTGCGGCCCCTCCAATTGGGCGCGGGCGCGCGTCATGCGCTCGGAAAAACTTCCCGGCCGGCTGCGCGTGGTGCTCATGTTCGACACCAATGTGGAGGAGCGGCCCGAGGGCGAGCAATACCACGCCCTTTCTCCGCAGGATGTGACGGCGCACGGGCATTTCATGCTGGCGCACCTGGTGCGCGACAATTCCTGGTTCCTCAACGCCGCCTGGGTGGACGAATGGCTGTACGGCCTGTATGACGCATGGCGGCAGGCGCAGCACAAGGGGCGCGGCTCCTGGCGTGACGACAATCCCTATATGCTCGAGCATCTGGCCGCGTACCTCACGTGGCTGGAGGTAGTGCGCACGGCGCTCAATGACCTGGCCGTGCAGGTCATCAATCCGGAGCGCGACACCCCCGTGGATGTGGACCTCGTGCTCGACATCGGCAATTCGCGCACCACGGGCATTTTGGTGGAAACCCTGCCCCAGCGCGTCACCAACCTCAACGACAGCTATCTGCTGGAACTGCGCGACCTGAGCCGACCGGAAAACATCTACGACGAGCCCTTTGAAACCCGCGTGGAATTTGTGGACGCCTCCTTCGGCAACGACGCCCTTTCCCGCCGCTCCGGCCGGAAAACTCCGGCCTTTGCCTGGCCCTCGGCGGTGCGCATCGGCCCCGAGGCGGCGCGTCTGGCCACGCAGGCCGTATGCGCCGAGGGAACCACGGGCATGTCCAGCCCCAAGCGCTACCTCTGGGACGAACGCCCCTGGCAGCAGAGTTGGCGCTACAATTCCGGAGGCAAGGCGGAACCCATGGTCAGCCGCGGGCTGTTCCCCCGGCAGCTGAACCCGCAGGGCACGCCGCTGGCCTGCTTCGGCGACCCCCTGTTCAAGCGCAGCCCGGCCCTGCAGAAACAGCAGCCCGAACCCATCTTCGAATCGCTGTTCACGCGCTCCTCGCTCATGCTCTTCATGCTGGGCGAAATTCTCACGCAGGCTCTGGTAACCATCAATTCCCCGACAACACGCTCCCGCCGGGAACTGCCCAACCTGCCGCGCCGCCTGCGCCGGCTCATTTTCACCGTGCCCACGGCCATGCCGGTGGCGGAACGGCGCATCTTCCGGCGCTGGGTCACCTGGGCCGTGCGCGTCGTCTGGGACGCCCTTGGCTGGAGCGAATGGTATGCGCCGCAGACGCAGACCAGAGGGCTTTCCGGCGATTACCGCCGCAGCCCGCAGGCGCGTTGCGACTGGGACGAGGCCAGCTGCTCACAGCTGGTGCTGCTCTACAACGAGCTGGCCGTCAAGCAGCACGGCGACGCGCACCACCTCTTCCGCCTCATGGGCAAACCGCGCGCGGCCTGTCAGGGGCATCCCTGCGTGCGCATGGCCTCCATCGACATCGGCGGCGGCACCACCGATCTTTCCATCACCACCTTTGAGCTGGCCAGCGGCGAAGGCGACACCGCGCGCATCCGTCCGCACACGGAGTTCCGCGACGGTTTCAACATCGCAGGGGACGAGGTGCTGCGCGAGGTCGTGGCCACCCACGTCATTCCCGCCATCGGCAATGCGCTGGCGGCGCAGGGGCTCGCCGAACCGCGCGCCCTGCTGGGCCAGCTCTTCGGGCGCGACGCCATCGGCATGTCGCAGGAGGACCGCAACACCCGCGTGCGCCTGGTCCGCCAGATCGCCGTGCCTGTGGCCCTCGGACTGCTTTCGACCTGCGAAAATCCAGATCTGCGCTCCCTCAACGCCCGGTGCCGTCTGCGCGACTTCTTCGAGCCGGATCCGCTGGCGGCGGATGCCGCCGCGAAGGAGGACGAAGAGGGAACCGGTTTTGCCCCGGCATCCCTGGCGCCCCGGCCGCAGCCCGCCACCCTGCGTGAAGTGGAGACGCTTGTGCGCCGCGCCGCTCCCTTCATCCAAAACTTTAACATTCTGGACGTGCCCATCAGCGTCACGCCCGCCGCCGTGGAAGAAACCATACGCGCCACGCTGGGGCCCACGCTTTCCGCCCTCTGCGAAGTGGTGCACATGTACGATTGCGACGCGCTGCTGCTCACGGGGCGGCCCAGCTCATGGGACGGCGTCATTGCCTCGGTGCTGGCCCGCCTGCCTGTGCCGCCGGACAGAATCATCCCCATGCGCCGCTACCATGCGGGGGCATGGTATCCCTTTGCCGACGCCAGGGGTCGCGTGACGGACCCCAAGACCACCGTTGTGGTGGGGGCAATCCTCTGCGCCCTGGCTGACGGCCATCTTGAGGGCTTCTCCTTTGATTCCGGAGCGCTCAGGCTGACCTCCACGGCCCGCTATATCGGCGAGATGGACATCAACAGCCAGCTCAGGCGACCCAAGGTCTGGTTCACCGTGGATGTGGACAGCAAGGAAGGCACGGACGCCACCCGCAGCGTGGCCTTCAGCGGACCGCTCTCCATCGGCTACCGCCAGCTGGACGCGGAACGCTGGCCCACCACGCGCTACCATCTGCTCACCTTTGCCGATGAGGAGGCGCGCGCCCGCGCTTCCGGCCGCCTGCCCTACAGGGTTGAGGTGCGCCTGAGCGTTGCCGACGTGTGGGATGAGGACGAAATCCGCTCCGATGCGGACAAGGATCGCCGCAGCGAAGGCGAATTCAGCATCGAATCCATCGTGGACAGCCAGGAGCGCGCCGTGGACCGCCGCGACCTGGAGATCCGCCTGCAAACGTTAAAGCTGGACGAAGGCTACTGGCTGGACACCGGCATTGTCACCGACGCCGGGTAGCGCGGCTCACGCGGAAAGGTTTGCCCGCTCCGGCGGCGGCAGGGGCAGCCGCCCATGCCGCGACCAGGCGGGCTTATCTGGCCGTTTCCCGTTGAAACAACGGCGGCGTCCGCCTGTTTTTTGTAAAAAGTCATGTGCATCTGCTCGAGGACACCCGCAGAGAGGATAGCTATGCAGCAGCAGGATATGGACCTTGCGCGGCGCTGCCGCGATTTGGCGGAGACCTCCCGCGCCGCCGGGGCCTGGCTTCAGGACAATGCCGAACTGGCGGGCAGCGAACGCGCGGCCCTGCAGAAGGATATGCGCCATGCGGCGCGCTTTTTCGGCAAATGCGAGCAGGCGGCGCGCCGCAAGATGTGCGTGGGCGTGTTCGGTCCCAGCCAGTCGGGCAAGTCCTACCTTATTTCGGCGCTGGCCAGCAATGCCGACAAGGTGCTCAACGCCGACTTCTGCGGCAAGGTCTACAACTTCATCAAGGACATCAACCCAGAAGGCGGCAAGGAATCCACAGGCCTCGTGACCCGCTTCACCACCACGCCGCCCGAGGGCGTCTCCGAAGCCTCGCCCATCCGCCTGCGCCTGCTGTCCGAGACGGATGTGGCCCGCGTGCTCGCCAACACCTATTATGCGGACTGCGACCACAAGGACGCCCCCGACGCGCGCGCCCTGGCCGAGGAACTGGACAGGATCGCGCAGTGCGCGCGCCCCGCCCCCGTGGAAGGCGGCCTCAGCGCGGACGATGTGGAAGAGCTCAGGGACTATGTGAACAAGAACTTTATCTCCCGCCCGCGCGTGCAGATGCTTCAGAACGGCTACTGGGCGCGGGCCATGGAGTTGGCCCCCCGTCTGGAAACGGCGGACCGGGCCCGGCTTGTCGGCCTCATCTGGGACAGCGTGCCGGAATTTCTGGCCGTGTACGAGCAGCTCTGCGGCGCGCTGCGCCAACTGGGCAACGCCGCCGAGGCGAGCTGCCCCATTGAGGCGCTCATCCCCCGCGCCAACAGCATCATTGACGTGGCCCGCCTGCAGGGCCTCAACGAACCGGCCGGGGACGACATGCTCACCCTCACGGGGGCGGGCGGCAAAACGGCCGCCCTGCCGCGCGCGCTGGTCACGGCGCTGACGGCGGAGATCACCATCTACATGCGCGAGAAACCGGACGACTTCTTTGACCACACCGATCTGCTGGACTTTCCCGGCTACCGCGCGCGCTACAAGTTCAACGATCTGCGCGCCGCGCTGGACAGCCGCAAGGACATGCTCAAGGAACTTTTCCTGCGCGGCAAGGTGGCCTATCTCTTCGAGCGCTACCGCGAGGAAAAGGAGCTGACCAGCATGCTGCTGTGCATCGGCCCCAGCACGCAGGAGGTGCAGGACCTGCCGCAGGCCGTGTACGAATGGATATGCTCCACGCACGGCGAGTCGCCGCAAATGCGCGCGGGCAAGCCCCCGGCCCTGTTCTTCGTGCTCACCAAGATGGATATGGAGTTTGAGAAGAAGGCCGGTTCCCCTTCCGTGGAAACGCGCTGGACAACGCGGCTGGAATCCTCGCTGGTCAACTTTTTCGGCCAGGTGCATGACTGGCCGCAGAACTGGGACGGCGAGCACCCCTTCAACAATGTCTTCCTGCTGCGCAACCCCAATTTTCTCTGCGAGGCCATTTTCAGCTACGAAGACCGGCGCGAAACCGGCATCCGGCCGGAGCAGGAAGCCTTTGTGGAGGAGGTGCGCCGCTCCTTCCTGCAATCCGCACTGGTGCAGAAGCATGTTGCGCAGCCCGAGCGCGTCTGGCAGGCCGCCATGACGCTCAACGACGGCGGCGTGAGCCTGCTGCGGGAGAGTCTGCGCCCCCTGTGCAATCCCGAACTCAAACGGCGGCAGATCACCGTGAGCCTCACGGAAAAAAGCGAACGCGTGCGCACCAGCCTTGCCCCCTTCTATCACAGCGACGACAGGGAAGAGTTGCGCCGGCAAAAGGAACAGCTTTCACGCGGGCTGGTAGCCCAGCTCGCCCGTGTGGCCGAAAAGCAGCTCTTCGGCGAATTCCTGCGCCGCCTGCAGGTGAGAGACTTCGATCTCTACGAACTCTTTCTCAGCGCTGACCAGACGGACGAGCAAGGCAAAACGGCGGCCCCCACGCGTGTGGTGGGCGCGCGCGTCTCCGCCGGGGACATTGTGGGCGACATCTTTGGAGACGACGCCCCCCCGCCCCCTCCCGCCGACGAAGGAGAGGCGCAGGCCCGCGACAGTGCGGAAGTGTTCGCCGGCATGGTCATGGATTACTGGACAGGCCGCCTGCGCGACCTCTGCAATGATGTGGAGGCCCGCAGCCTCTTCGGCCTGCCCCCCAGGGAGCTGGACCAGTTCTGCCACGAAATGGTGCAGGCCGCATCGCGCTGCAGGCTGCGTGAACAGCTGGAGGTGGAACTTCGCCGCGGCTCGGCCTTCAGCAACATGGCGCGCGAGCGGCTGGCGTGGAAGCAGGTCAGCCTGGCCGCTGACGCCGTCAACGCTTTTGTGGACTGGTGGGGCTTTGACCCGCGATTCAAGGACCAAGCGGAGCGCACCATCGCCTTCGGCGGCAGGAGCGTGCCCCTGTTCAATCCTCCGCAGGAGATCACGGGCGAGCCGCATATCGGCGAGGAGGAGTCCCCCTACGACCGCCTGTGGTACACGGACTGGCTGCGGGCGCTGGCCTTCAGCGTCATGGCCAATGTGGACTATGACGGCAGCCGGATCGTCAACCCCGAACAGAACAACCGCCTGCGCGATATCCTGCAGGCATTCAAAGGATAAGCCATGCGTGCCGCCATTGCCGCCGACGCCGGGCGCGGTCCCGGCTACGGCATCATTGAGATTTTTGACGCAGGCCCAGTAACGGAGCCGGTCTTTCTGCTGTTGCGCGCCTCGGACGGCAAATGCCTCGGTCCCGGCGGCTGGCAGGAAAGCGAAACCAGCCTCGCGCCCGAGGCGTGGGATAACGACGGCGGCAGCCTGCGCCTGGCCGTGGGCCCTTCGGTGGTTGACGAGGTGGACAATCTTGACGCCTATCGCCTCACGCTGCCGGGTCGGGGCAGCTGTGCGCTGGAGGTGCGGGAGCTTGTCTATTCGCACATGGCAGGCGGGCACGGCATGGGCCCAGCGCCCGTGCAGCCTGCGCCGAAAACTGAGCCGGAGCCGCAGGAAGTTCAAGTGCCACATGAAGATGCTCCCGAACCTACGGCCGCGCCGGAAGAACCGCTGACAATGGCGGAAAACAAAGAAGCCGGATCAGGCTCCCGAGCGTGGATCGTCGTCGTGCTGCTCCTGCTGCTCGCGGCGGCAGGTGTCGCGGCCTGGTGGTTTCTGCTGCGTGACGCCGGCAAGCCCCTGCCTCCCCTGCCGAACATGGAACAGCAGACGCCTGCTCCCGAAACGGCGCAACAGCCGGAAACGCCGCAGCAGCCTGACAAGCGGCAGTCAGAACCGCAGGGGAATGCGCAGCAGCCCGGCGAACAGCAGCCGGATTCACAGGAAAACACGCCGCAGACGTCCGCTCCGGCGGCAAGTCCGTCCCTGCCGCCCCTGGCTTCCGCCCGTGAGCATCTGCGCGGCGAAGCCCGGCCTGAGGTCAGCCTGGGCATGGCCCGCCCCCTACGCAAGACCGGCGCCTCGCAGGAGGAAAGCGACGCCGCCTTCCTCCTGCTGGAAGACGCCGCGCAGAAGGGCGACGCCGAAGCCATGCTGCTGGTGGGCCAGTTTTACGACCCCGGCGCAGCGCTGCCGCGCGGCAGCATCCCCGCCGATCTCGGCCAGGCCAAACGCTGGTATGAAGCGGCTCTCGCCAAGGGGCATCCCCAGGCCCGGGCGGCGCTTGACGCCCTCAAGGACCAGGCCCGGGCGCTTGAAGCCAGGGGCGACGCCGAGGCGCGCGCGCTGCTGCAACACTGGAAATAGCGGTCCGCAAAGGCCCATCCGCTTTGGCGCGTCGCACCGCGAGGAGTTTTTGCCATGCATCAAATCCTGCAAATCCTGTCTCACTGCCGTTGTGCCCTGCTGTTCGCCCTGTTCTGCATGCCGACGGCCTTTTTGGGGGGCGCGCCTTTCCCTGCCGAAGCCGTTCCGCTCCTGCAGCAGGGCAAGAAAACCCTGTACCAGAGGGTCATCAGCCATCCCGGCGCTGACCTGCTGTCCGGGCCGCAGGCGGATGCCGCCGTGCTGCGCAAAAACGTCACGCCCTTCACCGTGTTCTACGTCTTTGACAGAAAGGACGCCCGCATTCAGGTCGGCGTTTCCCCCACGCAGCCCGAGGGCTGGCTGGACAGCGCCAAAAGCACTGCCTGGAACCAGTCCCTCACCCTGCTGTTCACGCCGCGCGCCGGGCGCGCGCCCGTGCTCTTCTTCAAAAGCGAGGCCGCGCTGAGCGAGCTGTGCGCCGCGCAGGACATGGAGCAGCGCCTCACGGCGCTGGAGAGCCAGGCCGCCGCCCTGCGCCGCGACGGCGCGCCCGCGCCCGAAAATCTGCCCATTGTGGCCGGCGAGCCGGCCGATGCGCAGGGGGCCGTTTCCACAACACGCTTCTACCTCATGCCTATTCTGGACATGAAGGATCCCTTTGACGGCGTGAAGTTTCTGCAGGTGGCCTCCATTGATCCCGGCAATGCGGGCGCGGGCAAGGACAGAGAGGGCAGGAACGGTCCGCCCAAGACGGGCATTGCCCTGGTCATTGACACCACCATTTCCATGAAGCCCTACATCGACCAGAGCCTCAACGTGGTGCGCCGCATCTACGACAAGATCGAAAAAGACAAGATGGCCGACAATGTGGGCTTTGCCGTGGTGGCCTTCCGCAGCAGCACCAAGGCCCGGCCGGGCCTGGAGTACGTCACGCAGGTGGTGAGCGACTTCACCACGGCGAAAGACCGCAAGAATCTTGAAGACAAGCTCGCCCAGGTGCAGGAAGCCAAGGTTTCCAGCCACGCCTTCAACGAGGATTCGCTGGCAGGCGTGTACAAGGCCGTGGAGTCCCTGAACTGGGGCGACTATTCTTCCCGCCTCATCCTGCTCATCACCGACGCCGGGCCGCTGAAAAATTCGGATAGCTTCGCCTCCGTCAAAATGGGGCCCAGCGAAGTCAACGACTTCGCCCGCCAGAAGGGCATCTGGATTACTGCCCTGCATGTGAAAAGCCCCGGCGGCAAGGCCGACCACGCCTATGCCGAGCAAAGCTACCGCGCGCTGAGCAGGCTTTCCGGCAACCGCTCCAACTATCTTTCCGTGTCCGCGCCCACGCCGGCCAAGGGCGCGGCGCAGTTCGCCGCCGTGGCCCAAACGCTGGCCTCGGGCATGGTGGACATGGTCAGAAACACGGCCGAGGGCAAGGTGATGACACGCCCCAAGGGCGAAACGCCGGCGGCCTCCCCCGAGGACAAGGCCGCTGACCTTGCCGCCGCGCTGGGCTACGCCATGCAGCTGGAATATCTGGGCCGCACGCGCGAAAACCGCGCGCCCGGCGTGGTCAATTCTTGGATAGCGGACATGGACCTCGCCCAGCTGGCGCAGAAACGGCAGATCCCCAGCGTGGAAGTGGCCGTGCTGCTGACCAAGAACCAGCTCAGCGACCTGAGCGCCCAGCTCAAGACCATCATCGACAATGCCGAACGCACCAAGAAGACGGACGCGCGCGACTTCTTCCGCGGCGTGCTCTCCGCCTCCACGCGCATGGCTCGCGACCCCAACATGCCCACGCAGGGCAAGAACCTCTCGGAACTGGGCGTGCTGGCGGAATTTCTGGACGGCCTGCCCTACAAGAGCGACATCATGCTGCTGCGTGAGGAAGACTGGTACCGCATGAGCGTGGGCGAGCAGACGGCCTTCATCAACCGCCTCAAGTCCCGCCTGGCCCGCTATGAGGAGTACGACCGCGACCGCGCCAACTGGGAGAGCTTCGGGCAGGCCGATTCCGGCGACTGGGTGTACCGCGTGCCGTTGCGCATGCTGCCGTAAGGCGGAACAGCATGGACGACCAGGTCTTCTCCCTGCGCAACGTCACCAAGACGCGCCCCGGCGCCGAAGCCTTCCGCCTGCGCCTTGCGCGTCTGGACGTGCCGCGCGGCGGTCTGCTGGCCCTGGTGGGCCCCAGCGGCTGCGGCAAGAGCACGGCCCTGGACATGCTGGCCTGCGCCCTTCGCCCCGATGCGCCCTCCGTGCCGCCCACGACCGAAACGCCTTCCGGCACAGACGCACTGCGGGCGGAAGCCACCCGCTTCCTCTTCCGCCCCGTGCCCGGCGGGGAAGCTGTGGATGTGGCGGCCGTCTGGCGCAGGGGCGGCATGGACGCGCTGGCGCGCTTCAGGCTGCGGCGTCTGGGCTATGTGCTCCAGACCGGCGGCCTGCTGCCCTTCCTCACAGCCGGGGAGAACATCGCCCTGCGCTCCCGCAGCCTCGGCATCTGGAAACAGCGGCGCGAGGCCGCCGCGCAGCTTGCGCAACGACTGGGCATCGGGCATCTGCTGCGCAAATACCCGGCCACGCTTTCCGTGGGCGAACGGCAGCGCATGGCCATTGCGGCGGCCCTGGCGCACGGACCGTCCGTGGTGCTGGCCGACGAACCCACGGCGGCCCTCGACCCCTGCCATGCGGAAGGCGTGCTGCATCTCCTTGCGGAAACGGCGCGTGAACAGGACGCAACCGTGCTCATGGTCACCCACAATCCCGAACAGGCCCGCCGGACGGGCTTTGTCCTTGTGGAGGCGCGCACACGCCGCGAGGCGGGCGGCATCGTCTCCACCATCGACCAGCCGGGAAAGGAGCGCTGAGATGCTCTGGCTGTCCATCCTGCGGCTGGCTTGGCGCGACTATAGGCGCGAGTTCCTGCTTTCAGCCTGCGCCGTGCTGGGACTGGCCGCCGTGCTGACGCCGCTGCTGGTGCTCTACGGCGTGAAATTCGGCGTGGTGCAGACGTTGACGGACCGCCTGCGCAACGACCCGCGCAATCTCGAAATTTCGCCCGTGAGCAGCGGACGCTTCACGGACGACGATATCATGAAACTGAAAGCCCACCCGCGTGTGGCCTTTGCGGTTCCGCGCACCCGCGTCATCTCGGCCGTCATGGAATTGCGCGCCGGCGCCGGCGCGGAACGCCGCGCCGCAATGGTTTCCCTGGAACCCACGGACAAGGGCGATCCCCTGTTGCGGCATTTCCAGGCGGCCGTCCCCGCTGCCGCCAGGCGAACTCCCGACGCCCCCTATGCGCTGGAGGCGACGCTTTCCGCCCCGGCTGCGGAAAAGCTGGGCGTCGCCCCCGGCGACATCCTGGAAGGCAGAGTGGAACGCAGCAGCGCGGGCAGGCCGCAGAGCGCGCGCGTGCCGCTGCGTGTGGCCGCCGTGCTGCCGCTGGCCGCGCAGCAGAAAGATGTGGCCTATGTTCCCTTTGTCCTCATGCGGGCCGCTGAAGACTATCGCGACGGCTACGCCGTGCCGGGGCTGCCTCCCGATATGGGCTGGACGGGTGATGCCCCTGCGACAGCGCCTTCCCGCTATGCGGGATTTCGCCTCTATGCCCGCACGCTGGATGATGTGCCCCTCCTGCGCGACGCCTTTGCGGCGCAACGGATCGACGTCTACACCCATGCGGAGGAAATTGACCAGGTGACGTCCCTGGCCCGCGCCCTGAATTGCATCTTCGCGCTGATCTGCGCCGCCACGGCAGCCGGGTTCCTGGCGTCCACGGCCAGCAGCGCGCTGGCGGGCGTCAAGCGCAAGGAGCGCGTGCTGGGCCTGCTGCGCCTGCACGGCTTCACCACCGGCAAGCTTGTGCTCTTTCCGCTGGCGCAGTCCCTGCTCACGGCCCTGCTGGGCACGGCGACGGCTTCGGGCGTGTACGCGGCAGCGGCCGCCGTCATCAATCAGCTGTTCCGCGCCGACGTAACGGGCATGGAACAGGTTTGTCGCCTGCTGCCGCAACATTTTTTGCTGGCCTTCGCCGCCGTTGCGGCTCTGGCTCTGCTGGCCGCCGTCGGCCCTGCCGTGCGCGCGGCACGCGTCGAACCTTCGGAGGTAATCCGTGAAGTCTGATGTCTGCTGCAGCGCAGGACACAGTCCTGCTTTTGGCCTTTCCGGTTCCGGCGCGCGACATGTTGCCGCGGGCGCGTTGTTTGCCTGCGTCGCCGCCCTGCTGCTGACTCTCGCCCCTGCGCTGCCCGCTCAGGCCGCGCTGGCGCGCAGGGCCCAAGCGGGGGCCGCCGACGCCTGCAATCCCAAACCGGCCGCTGACGACATTATCCTGCCCATGCCCTGCGGGCTTTCCATGGTGTTCAAGCTGGTGGCCGTGCCCGCCAAAGACCTCCTGTGGGACATGCCCCTGCGGCCGGGCGTGGACGACCCCGCCCATCAGGACAGGGCCTTTTACGACCGTCGCTATACCGCCGCCCTCTCCGGCGCGTTCACGCTGGAAGACCTGCCCGCCGCATGGCGCGGCGCCGCGCCCAAGGGACAGCACTATTTCTACCTCATGGCCAAGTATGAGGTCAGCCGTCTGCAATGGCTGGCCGTCATGTCCGGGACATGCCCGGACACGACCAGCCCGTCGGCGGACGCCGCCCGCCCCATGACGGACATGAGCTGGTACGATGCGGTGGACTTCACCCGCCGCTACACAAGCTGGCTTTTGCAGAACGCGCCGGACGCCCTGCCCCGTTTCGCGGGGGACAGCCGCAATGTGGGCTTTGTGCGCCTGCCCACGGAAACGGAATGGGAGTACGCTGCGCGCGGCGGCCAGACAGCCGGCGGGCAGACGTTGCTGCAGGAGGATTTTTTTGCCCTGCCTGCCGGGGAAAACCGGGCGGATTACGCCGTGTTCCGTCCGGAACAGGGCGCGCGCGCCGAAGGGCTGGCCAATATCGGCACACGCAAGCCCAATCCCCTGGGGCTGTATGACACGGCGGGCAATGCGGCCGAGATGGCGCTGGACGTCTTCCGCTTCTCCCTGGGAGGTCGCCTGCACGGTTCCGCCGGGGGCTTTGTGCGCAAGGGAGGCTCCTTCCTTTCGGATGACGCGGGCATCCTGCCCGGCCGCCGTGAGGAAGCGCCCTTCTTTCTGGCGGACGGCCCGGCACACGCGCATGATCTGGGCTTCCGGCCCGTGATTTCCGGCATCAACACGCCGGGCGGGCCGCGGCCGCAGGAACTGGCGGCGGCTTGGAACAGGGCCGGGGAAAGCGCCCTGCCCGCCACAGGGAAGGCGGGCCGCAATCCTCTGGAGGAGTTGGACCGCCTGCTGGCCGCCGCGCCGGATGCGGCCTCGCGCAACAACCTGCTGGAATTGCGCAACATCCTCAAGGAAAACAACATCATGCAGGAACGGCAACGGCAGCTTGAAGCCGAGTCCCTGCTGCGCACCGGCGTCTACATGACAGAAACCATCCGCAACTACGCCAGCCGTCGCAACAGCCTGCAGTCGCAAATCGAGAGCATGGAGCGCGACAAGGCCGCCGCCAAGGGCGCGGCCCTTGAAAAACTGCGCAAGATATTGGATACTGCCCAGAGGGGCCTTGTCATGCTGGACAGCAGTCTCGACAAGTCCCTGACGTTCTATCGCAGCAAGGTGGAGGAAGGCGCGCAACTCCCTCCGGAAACGCTGGCCGCCGCGTATGAATCCCTTTCCAGGGACTTTGGCGGCGACGATCCCTTCAACCAGAACATGCGCAAAAATCTTGCACTGTACAGGCGGCACGCGGCCGCGCAGCGCGCCAACAAGGCCGTCTCCCGCGAAGCCATGCGCAAGGAGCTTCTGGAACGGCGTTTCCGCTAGCAGTGCTGATAACTTTTGCTGCAGCGCCTTCCGGAGCCGCAGCGCGCACGCATGAAGGAGCATCTTCCATGACGGAAAAACTTCGTATCGGCTGGATAGGCACGGGAGTCATGGGTTTTTCCATGGCCGGACATCTGCTGGATGCCGGGTATCCTCTGACGGTCTACAACCGCACCAGGGCCAAGGCCGAACCGCTGCTGGCCAGGGGGGCTCGCTGGGCCGACACGCCGCGCGCCGTGGCCGAAGCTGCGGACGCCGTCTTCTCCATCGTGGGCTTCCCCGCAGATGTGGAGGATGTCATGCTGGGTGAAAACGGCGCGCTGCACGGCCTTGCCAAGGGCGGCCTGCTCTGCGATATGAGCACCTCCAGCCCGGCCCTGGCCGAACGCATCGCCCAGGCCGCGCGGGAACAGGGCTGCGACGCGCTGGACGCGCCCGTCACGGGCGGCGACGTGGGCGCGCGTGAAGCCCGGCTCTCCATCTTTGTGGGCGGCGAGGCGGCCGCCTGCGAACGCCTGCTGCCCTGTTTCCAGAAAATGGGCGAAAAAATCCTGCACTGCGGCGGGCCCGGCTCCGGGCAGAAGGCCAAACTCGCCAATCAGGTCGCCATTGCGGGCGTGATGTTCAGCACGTGCGAGTCCCTGCTTTTCGCGCAGGAGGCCGGACTGGACGTGGCGCAGTGGCTGGAGCTGGTTGTGGCGGGCGCCGCGGGCAGCGCCGCCATGAACACCCTTGGACGGCGCGTGCTCAAAAAAGACTTCGCGCCCGGCTTTTTCATCGACCACTTTATCAAGGATCTGGGACTCTGCCTGGAGGAATGCCGCCGCATGCGGCTTGTGCTGCCGGGCCTGACCCTCGCTGACGGGCTGTACCGCGCCATGCAGGCCAAAGGACTGGGGCGGCAGGGCACGCAGACCCTTATTGCGAGCCTGGCCGAACTTTCGGCCAAGCAATGGCGCGGTGCATAGAGCGTGTACTCTTCGCTGTCCGCGGCGGCTGCACGGCCCGCCGCGCAGCGATGCCGCCTGAAACTCCGGACGCCCGGCGTTTCCGGCCCGGCCGGACCGGCGACGCCCCGCATGACGTGCCTGTGCCCTGTGCTTTCGGGCAACCGTGATCGACTATCAGGAGCATCGCCATGCCGCCGCATACTCCTCTTGACGGACCGCTCAATGATCCGGCCCTTGAGTTGTACGTCCCCTTTCTGCAACGTCGCAACCGCGCCTTCACCGCCGAGATGGAACGCATTGTCACCGCGTTCGGCTCGTTGCGCGCCTATGCCGACCTGCACACATGGCTCGGACCGCACAGGGTGAACACGGATGCGGGCGTCATCTGGCGCTGGCGCGAATACATGCCCAATGCCGAAGCCCTCTGGCTGACCACCGACAAGCTGAACTTTCAGCGCCACGCCAAATTTCGCTTCCAGCGCCGTCCTGACGGCATATTTACGCTGGAGATTCCCGCTGACGCCCTGGAGCACGGCACGTATGCGGAACTGCGCATGACGCCGCGAAACGGCAGGACACGCAAGGCTGAGCGCCGCGTCCCCATCTTTGCGCAATGGGTGCAGCAGGATGCGACAGTGGCGGAACAGTGGTGCGCCCGCATCTGGGCTCCCGAAAGCCCCTACCGCTTCCGCCATCGCCGCCCCCGCCGTTCCCCCTTCCCGCGCATCTACGAGGCGCATGTGGGCATGGCCCAACCTGCGGACGAACACCACGGCGAAAGCGTGGGCAGCTATGCGCAGTTTGTCCGCCATGTGCTGCCGCGCATCAAGACAGACGGCTACACCGCCGTGCAGCTCATGGGCATCCTTGAGCATCCGCTTTACCGCTCCTTCGGGTATCAGGTCAGCGGCTATTTTGCGCCTTCCTCGCGCTACGGCACGCCCGACGACTTCAAGGCGCTCGTCGATGCAGCCCACGGGCTGGGGCTGGCCGTCATCCTCGACATCCCTCACGGGCACGCCGCCGCCAATACGGAACAGGGCCCGGCCCGCTATGACGGCAGCGACTACTTCTTCCTGGCCGAGCACAACCAATGGGGCACGCCCTCCTTTGACTTCCGTCAGGACATGGCGCGGCGCTTTCTGCTCTCCAATTGCCGCTACTGGCTTGAGGAATTCCGCGTGGACGGGTTCCGCTTCGATGCGGTGGGCAATATGCTCTACCGCGATCACGGCATTGATGACGACTTTTCACATGTGGGGCGCTGCTTCTACGGCAAGGACAGCCAACCCCGCGCCAATGTGGAGGGCGAGCTGTACCTGAACCTCGCCAATGCCCTTATCCATGAAATCCACCCCGGCGCCGTCACCATTGCCGAGGAATTCTCCGGCATGCCCGGGCTCACCTGCCCACCAAAGGCGGGCGGCCTCGGTTTTGACTACCGCTTCGCCATGGGCATCCCCGACTACTGGGCCAAATGCGTCGCCGCGCCGCGCGACATGGGCAGCCTGTGGTACGAAATGACCAACCATCGCCCCTATGACCGCACCATCAGCTATGTGGAATGCCACGATCAGAGCATAAACGGCGAGGATTCCATGATCTGGCGGCTGCTGGGCGACGACATGTACCGCTATATGGCGACGGATACCGATACCTGGAATGTGTCGCGCGGGCTGGCTTTTTACCGTCTCATGCGCCTGCTCACGCTGACCACGGCCGACGCCGGCTATCTGAATTTCATGGGCTGCGAATTCGGTCACCCTGAATGGCTGGACGCCGAGGAGCACGCCCATCGCCAATGGCGGCTTGCCGATGAACAGGGGCTCAAATACGCCGCACTGGCGGCCTGGGACAAGGCGCAGCTGCTCACACTCGTGCGCCCCTTCCTGAAGGACTTTCAGCAGCAGCCCCTCTTCCGCTTCATCCACGAAGACAAACGCCTGCTGGCTTTTGAGCGCGGACGGCTGCTGGTGGCCGTCAATATGCATGAAACCGCAGCACAGGGAGACATCTGCTTTGCCGTGACGCCGGGGAAATATGTGGAGTTGCTCTCCTCCGACGAACCGCGCTATGCCGGGCACGGCAACCTGCGTTTGACGCGACCGCCGCTGGAACACTTCACCTCCCCCCTGCCCAACCGCGCGGAAGGGGATATCAGCCTGTACCTGCCGCCCATGGTGGCGCTGATCCTGCATCGCACCCCATGAACTGCCCGGCAACAGCATCTTTCCCGCTCTCGGGGGATCATGCGTGCCCATGGCGTACCAGTGAATGCACAGCGCGTCCCGCATTGCCGGTGTCTTCTCCCTGCAGCGCGGGAATCGGCGCGCAAACCGGCTTCACAAGGCCATCAGCTGGGTTTGCCGAAATGCCCTACAGAAAAATATTGACAGGGGATTGGGTTGAGCGTAAGTATCTTCCTCGCGTCGGGATGTAGCGCAGTCTGGGAGCGCACTTGAATGGGGTTCAAGGGGTCGAAGGTTCAAATCCTTTCATCCCGACCAGTGATTTCAGGGGGTTACGAGAAGCTATCGTAACCCCTTTTTCTGTTGACTAGCCCAAGCCCCGCTATAGCCCCGCGTTTTTTAGCTCTAGCACAGCATTCCCCGCTTCCTTTTCTCCATTTTCCTGCCCCTGTTTCCTGTGTGCCGCTAAATGAAAGGCACCCCTGTAATGGGCTTCGTTTGCCTCCTGTGCTGCGAAGGCAGCCATATACACGCACACAAAGCCTCACCTGAAAACGTGGCTCTCAACACTTAGATTTTCTCTTATATTTCAGAGTGTTATTGATAAGTTGGCTTGAGAGGCAAGCCACACAGGAAAATCCTTAATATATTCAGATAGATAGAGTACAGCTTTCACCATCACTGCCCCCTACGAACACCCAGACATGAGGACTTTTACGGCTGGTCAACAGCCGTCAGCAGAAAAAATCCACTTTTTTCTTTTTCTCGCGTAAAAAAAACATACTAAATTATCAGTATGTTACCTGTAAGATACCCCCAAATCAGTCTAAAATGGGACTATCGACGTATGAGGCTTGCGGTCTCACTCATATATAAAGCGACTCGGGCATAGCCCGCGAACCCGAATATAGGAGGCTAACATGAACAGAAGCCCACCACAAGCCCAAAAGGCAAAATCGGCAGAAACAAATCCTATCACAATCAAATAGAAGGAAAAAGAAATGACAGAAAACAAGAACAACACTGTAGCCACTCCCAAGAAGGCTCGCCTTTCCCTTGCAAACAAGCTGAACATCATGCGCGAGATGCTTCTCGCTGAGGATTATCTGGAAGCAATCTGCACGAAACTGAATCTGTCTGAAAGCACATTCTACCGCCTCTGGGGTAATCTTTGC
>SUVB01000014.1 GCA_015062205.1 Desulfovibrio desulfuricans | reverse complement strand
CTATAACGTGCCCGTGGATTCAACGGGCAAGGGCACGCTGACTCTCGACAACACCAACACGGAAGACGTGTACCTAGACGCCTCCACCGTGACGGCCACCGTCACAGGCGTAACCGGCGGCAACTACGAAAACGTTGTCACAGGGCAGACGGCGACGGCCAACATCGCTGACACCATCGACCCCATTCCGGTCACCATCACGGGCGTCAATACAGAAGAAGCAGCCACACAAGTGGAATTCGATATCGATTTTGGCGATAAGTTATCCCACCTTCCGCATGATGGAGCTGCTACAATTAAGGTCAATGTCGGGGGTACTGTAGTCGGTACTACCGCAGATGGAAAGGAAATAATCGAAGGCGGTACAGACTACGCGATTGCGCTCAAGCCCGATGGCACAGCCGCGATCACGGAAGGTCCGGCGGGGTCGAATGTAATAGTGCAAAATGGCCTCATTAAGCTTTTTGCCACGAATACCTTCAACACCAATGTTGAGGCCGACGGAACAACAGACTTCTACAATGACAGCTCTGTACTTACGGCTAGGATAACATCAGTAGACGGCGGCAAGTTCGAGGCATTTGCAATCGGCAAGGCAGCTGATGCCACGATAGGTGACACCATCGACACCACCATGGCAAACCTGCATGTGGATTCCATCAACGGCAGCGAGGTGACGTTCACCATAAAGCTCGACCACGAGCCAGACCCAGCGCATCCCGGCGAAGTCAATGCGTTTGTTGACGTCTACGGGGGCGGCGAAACGCCGATTCCTATTACAAAGGATGCTTCCGGCAACTGGACGGGCACCTTCACCGTCGATGCGGAGGATGCGGACAAGCTCACCGCCATGGTGACGAGGATTGAAGGCGGCAATTTCGAGAACACGAAGGGCGGCACTATTGCGGTCAACCTCGCAGGTGGCGCTTCGACCCTCACCGTGGACGAATCCTGTCTTCTCAAAGGCAACTACGAAATAGGCGACGGGGTAAAGGAGGCAACCACCGGCCTTGACACGTTCTTTGGACAAAATGTGGATGAGGAAACGGCGGCCACCTACGCACTCCACGTCGACTCGACAGAAACCGGCCTGAAGGCCGTCGTGGACGGGAAGCTCTGCGTGGTACGCTTCGTGGAAGGGAAGGACGACGACGGCAATATCGTCAAGATTTTCGGCCGGGCATACGAGGAACTCACCGATAAGGACGGCAACGTCATCAGGAGCACGGAGGGGCCGGACATCTTCACCGTGGAGATTGACAGCGTGAATAACAAGCTGTCTGTAGCGCTTACCGAAGAGGGTACCATCTACCACGATGAACCCGGCGTCCGCATGAGCGAGAAATACAGGACGGCTGTTCTTGGCGAGACGACGGGGCATGACGAATCGGCGGGTCTTGACGAGGAGGCTGTGCCGCTCACGGGTATCAGCGTCGTGAAGACTGTTACGGGCAACGCTGGCAGTTCGGTCACAACCGTCACAAAGGCTCTGAATCTCAGTTTCGAGGACGACGCTCCCACGCTGACCTCCGGCGGATCCGACTTGGACATCAGCTATTACAAGAACGCCGGTTCCCCGGAAAACCTGATGGATTGCGGCCCGGCCCTCGACTTCACCCACGGCGCGCCCAACTATACTACTGCAAACGGAAAGGTCACGCTCAAGGAAGGCGGTATCGACCTGCAATACTGGAAGGCTGCGGGCATCACTCTGGGAACAGGCAGGATTACCAAGTCTGATGTGGAAGGCAAGTACGATCTGACCATCGACAATCCCGAGACATCGACCGCCCATGTCGTGTATTCTTCAAAGAACACTAATTCGTCGAGTCCTGTTGAGGATCACGGCCTCGCCATTGTGGACACCGCCAAGACCGACAAGGACGACCACCGCTCCGAAATATCCTACCGCGGCGGAGAGGGACAGGCTCTCGTCATAGACCTTGGCGGCAAGGTGGCCTACGGCGCCGATATCGAACTCGGGGCCTTTTACACGGGCAACCCGGAGGTAGACAAGTCCCCCACCAAGGACGACAAGGAGCCGGAAACAGCCCTCGTCATCTTCCGCAGGAACGGCGTGGAAGTCGCATCCTTTGAAATTAAGGGCAACAATCCCGACGGCACGTGGTATCCGAAGGACGGAATGGCGGTTGAAGACGGGTTCGATCAGATTATCATCGCAGCCGATGACAACGGCAGCAAAAACAACAACGACTTCGTCGTCCGCAGCGTCCATTTCAACACCTTGCCCAGTGACGCGCCGCTGGCCGTCATAAAGGGCCGCGTTGAATACAACGCCGGGGCGGACGGTTTCCTTGATCCTGACCATACTGTCGAGTTCAACGCCGAAGTTGCGGAAAAGGGGTTCATGGCCATCATGGACGGCTTCAAGAAGCCTGTTCCCGTCACTGTGGAAGTGAGCCCCAGCGGCATGTTCATCAAGGCCACCTATGACGCCAACCCCGATGAAAACATCACCGACACCAGAACCCTTTTCGCGGGCATTTTGAATAACGACGGATCATGGACCCTGAACCAATACGCGGAATTCAAGGTCGAGGCGCAGGACGGCAGAGGTGTCTCCACTTACAATCTCCCCATCCAAACCGCCACGGATTTTGATGGCGACTATGCCGTCACCATGGTATCCATTCCTACGGTCATACCCGAAGAGGAAAGGTCGGCGGTTAATGATGTCATGTTCAAGGTTACCATTCAGGATGGCAGCGGTGAAAACGACCATATCCTTGGCTACGATGAGAGCGAGGGTTATACGACAGCCGGCGTGGAGGTGCAGGTCGACAAGGATCAACTGTATGAAGGGGCCACTGTGACGCTGGTCGAGCAATTCGGTGCCTCGGAGGGGGGGGACAAGGTCACGCATACCCTGACGTGGAACGGGTCAACCTTCGTGACCGCCGAAGAGAACTTCTCATTTACATATGATGAGAGCGGAACGATTTCTTGGAAGACGGCCATCCCCAGCTTAGGTACGCTGCTGAATATCAGCGCGTCTCAAACCATGCTGGACGGTGAATACTCGGTTAGCGCCAGCGATTACACGCAGCTGGAGATACCGAATGTCCTGGGTTCCCAGGGCAGTCTGGTCATGCGTGAACTTGGCTGCCATTCCAACGGCAACTACTTCTGGAACCCCCACTTCCAGCTCAATGGGAAAGACATTGTAAACGTGGATAATGCCACCCCTGACGAGCCCAAGGGCTGGGAGATATCGTTTGATGCCGTGCAGAAGTCTGGCTCATTCGCAAGAGAGGGATTGACGCCTGATGTCTTGCGGAACATCGGGGTGGAGTTTAAGCTGACCTATAACAAGCCTGCGGAGTTCAGTGAAACGAGAGACGGCGACTGGGTCACCCTTGCAAACACTGATGCTCTGGTCATGCAAGGTGTCAATATCCCTGACGGTATGTTCACGCTCAAGTACAATGTGCACACCGGAGAATACACCGTTCGGCTCGACAACAGTATTCCTATTACGGAAAAGTCTGACAACTGGAAGTATAGCACCAATGTCAAGTTTGGCATTGAGACAAGCGCGGGAGACGTCGTGCTGGGGAGTAAGGACTTTACCTTTTCCATCAAGGGCAGCAATGACGCCCCCACGCTCAACTTGGTGGGCGCCAATGGCGAGGCGGAAACGAGCATCATCCCCGGCACTGTAGGCCGTGTCCTTTCCAGCGAGTCCTCCGCGTACAGGTCTGAAGTGGACGACACCGACCAGGTGGACTACGGCACAACGACCTACTATGTGTTCAAGCAGGGCGTGACCAATGATAGGGGCTTCAGCAACAAGGGAGAGATATTAACGCAGGATAAGTGGCTGACGGTCGACGGCACGAAGAACGGAGAGAAGATATTCAACGGCGACCAGCTCGTCTACAACGAGAAGAACTTTGACGCGTGGATGGACGCGTACAAGAGCCATGTCAAGGAAAGCGGCATGGACAATACCACCTTTGGAAGTGACGATGAAAAGAAGATCAGCTTCCTGAGCACGCCTGCTACTGGCAAGTATTCATCATCAGTGGACGGCAAGTTCGGAACGCTGACCATCGACGAGAAGACAGGCAACTACACCTACACGCCAAAGGACTTTGAGAAGATTGGGGGCGACGTACGGAGTGCCGGCGGTGTGGTGCAGGAAACCTTCTCCCTGCTGGTAGTGGATCACAAGGGAGCCTTTGACATCAAGGACGTGACCTTCCTTGCTGTGCTCGATACTGATAATGTCGTCCATTACTTCAACGGCAGTCCGGAAATGTTCTCCGACGGCTTCGACATCAGCAACTTCGTCAAGGACAACATGGGTGTTGACGCTCCCGCCCACGCCTTCGCCTACGCCGAGGGCGCGGCGGACGATGACGCCCTTGGCGGCACGGACGCCAACGATGCGCTTCTCGGCGGCGCGGGCAACGACTCCCTCGACGGCGGGGCCAGCAACGATATCCTCATCGGCGATTCCGGCGCAGACGTGCTTGGCGGCGGGAAGGGCAATGACCTGCTCTTCGGCGGTTCCGGCGAAGACACGCTGACCGGCGGTGACGGTAATGACGTGCTGACCGGCGGTGACGGCAACGACATCCTCTACGGCGACGAGGCTCTTGCCCCTGACAACGCGGAAGGCAATACGGCAGGCGGCGACGACCTGCTCTTCGGCGGCGCGGGCGATGACCTGCTCTTCGGCGGCGCGGGCAGCGACTACCTCGACGGCGGGGCCGGCGCGGATAAGCTGTACGGCGGCGCGGGCAACGACGTCATCGCCTTCGACGGGGACGATGCCGTGATAAACGGCGGCAGCGGCGTGGACTTCCTTGTTGGGGAGGGTTCCGTGGAAGCCCTGTTGCAAGGCCATGACGGCATGGACATCACGGATGTCGAGGTGGCCATCGACACGGCAATGTCCCTGACGAGCATGGACGACATCGCGGAAAAGCTGGGCGTCACCGTGGAGAACGGCAAGGTATCCGTCGGCAGTGATGCCGGCTGGACGCAGGGTTCGAAACAGCAGGCCGCCAACGGCGACGAGTTCGTAACCTTCACCCATACGGATGCCGAAACGGGGGCGGAGGACGCCACGCTCACCGTCGCCAAGGCCGTCTTGGAAAACAGCAACGGTTAGCCGGGAAGGCTGCCGGCGAACCGTAATCCCGCCGTGCCGCCCTCATTTCTGGGCGGCGCGGCGGCCCTTCAGTCCATTCCCGAGCGTACAGCGCTTTTTGCGCGCAACTGTTTACATGCTTTCAGATATTTATTATAAGAAAAACGAAATTCTTTTTTGAATACTTTAGTATGCCTTCTGCATTTATTGCCATAATCTGACGGCAAATAGGGTTGGACGGCATGAGCGATTCCATCGGCGCGTATCTTGCGGAAGCCTGTACCCGGCATGCGGCAGTGCTGCTGAAGTGCTGCATCAAGCTCGATGACTGCTTTTATTACGTCCTGTTATCAGGTTTTTTTGAAAGGCTTAACGGCATGTCCGGCAGATTTGCCGTCAACACCTGCAAAATCCTTCCTGACGCGGTTCAAAAGGACAATCCCCGGGCCGAGTTCCGGTTCTCGCTGAGCAATGTGCCTCTGGACGGCGTCGCCGCAAACATCAGGGTCAGCGGCATCGCGATGATCACAGCTGTCGAAAAGGAACAGTCAGGGCGGGTGAAGGGCATTGCCCTGACCTTTTCGGCAACATGCAATGTGCGCCGTCTGCGGCACGGCAAGCGATACTCCCTGAATGCCGACATCAACCATTTTTTCAAGGTGGTCCTGCCGCGCGAACTCCCCACGACGCAGAAAAAGCTCGCCGATATCCTCCGCGGCGGTTCGGAATTTATCGCGGACAAGGCGCGCATCATCAATATCTCGCGCGGCGGCGCGTGCATCTGCCTGCCGGAGGAGCAGGCGCGTCCGCTGCTTTCCGAGGGCTCGTCCTACGTGTTTTTTTTCACTCCGGACAAGGTCGGAACCCCGGACAACACCTACCTGTTCGTTGCCAAGCGCCTTGGCCTGGGGGATGCCGACTGTCCCTCCGGCATTCCGGTGCGGCTGAACTTCGTGTCGGAACTCGACATGAAAAACCTCCACAAGAAGGTTCTCTGGCGCGATATTCAGGCATCGGGCTCAGAACGCCTGCAGACATTCCTTGAGCATAACGAGATTGCGATTCCGACAGATCCCGAATGGGAAGAATAGCGCGTGCATGCGCATAGGGAGGGGCGCCCATGACAGAAGCGGAAAAGTCCGTTTTGGCCTGCCTGCTGGAAAGACGTTTTGAAGATGCCCTAGGCGCCGTCAGGGGCATGGAGGACGGCGACGGCGCAGAACTGCTGCGCACCGTCGTTGTGGACCTGGCGGCGGCCTCGGCCTATGCGAGGGCCCTGTGCGACGGAAGGCTTGCGGCTGCGCCGCCCGCCGACAGCAATCCTTTCTGCGGCTCGCTGAAAAAAATCCAGAAAATGCTCTGGCCGTCGGAAATGTGGGCGGACTGCGCGGACAAGACGCCTGTTCCGCGCCCCGGCAGGGGCGGGCGCTACTATGACAAGGACATTGAAACCGGCCTGCTGAGCCGCCGGGCCTTCCTCTGGAATGTCCGCGCGCTCATTGAGGACGCGCCGGACAGGTACGGCGTGATGTTTTCCGTGGGGCTGGACAATCTGCGCTACGTCAATGAAACCCACGGCTATGACAGCGGCGACATCTATATTGCCAAGGTCGTGGAGATACTGCGGCTGTGCGAGGGGGAGCGGGTTCTCCTGGCGCGGCCCGCCGGTGACGAATTTGCCGTGTATGCCCATGATTTCGAAAGCGAGGGCGCGGCCCTCGACTTCGCCCAGGAAACGCGCAAGCGGCTGCTCAACACCACGCTGCAACTTCCCGGCGAGACCGTCAGGCTGCGGACCTCGCAGGGCGCCGCCATTTATCCGAGCGACGCGGTGTCCAGCGACGTGCTGCTGAACTACGCCAGCAACGCCATGTTCAGCGTGCAGAACTTCAATCGCGGCACCTTCCTGCGGTTCAATCCCGAGGCGTACCGGGCCAAGGCCGCCATGATGAGCCGGCAGGAGCGGCTTGACGAACTGCTGGAGGAACGGCGCATCCACTTTGCCTTCCAGCCCATCGTGAACCTGCACGACGGCTCGATTTACGGCTATGAGGCGCTCATGCGCTCGACGCGGTCGGATTTTCCGTCGCCTCTGGACATCCTGCAGCTGGCCGAGGTGCAGTACAAGCTGCCCCAGCTGGAATACGTGACCTTCCTGGTCATTTTTGACTGGGTGGCGCAGCATATGGGGCTGCTCAGCCGGCGAAAGATCTTCTTCAACATCATCTCGGCCAACTATCTCACGGCGGAAGAACTGCGCACGATGCATCCCGACTATGCGAACATCGTCCGCCATATGGTCATTGAGATAACCGAAACCGCGTCCAGCGAGAAGGAACTGACGCGGCGCATCAGCCAGTTCCGGAAAGATTTCTCCACGCTGATTGCCATTGACGACTACGGCGTCGCCAACTCCAATATCTACCGCCTGGTCAACCTCGCGCCGGAAATCGTCAAGCTGGACCGCTTTTTCATCAGCGACATCCACAAGGCCTCTCCCGACAGGCAAAAGCTCGTGACGGACTTCATAACCTACTGCCACAGCAAGGGCATCCTCACGGTGGCCGAAGGCGTTGAAACGGGCGAGGAACTTGCGTGCGTCATCCGGATGGGCTTTGACCTTTGCCAGGGCTACTATCTGGGACGTCCGGAATTTCAGCTGCAGGAACTCAAGGACGAGCACGTGCTGGAGATACGCCGGCAGGCCGCGGCCAGGGCATCGGCGTAAACGGACGGCGTGCCCGCCCGGGACGGGCACGCCGTGTCGGCGGGCACGGCGGACAGCCCGTGGATGCCGGCACTGAGCCGCGCGGACCGGTGCGGGGCATCCCCCTAGGCCATTTCGCTGAAGATGGTAAATCGGTTGCGCCCGCTGTTTTTGGAGGCGTAGAGGGCATTGTCCGCCTTGTTGTAGAGGGACACGTAGGAGTCGGCATCTTGGGGGTAGACGGCAATGCCCATGCTTGCCGTGACGGTCAGAATCACGCCGTTGTCAAGCCGGTACTTGAACACGCAGTTTTCAAGGAATTCCCGCGCCTTCCTCCTGATGGTCTCCGCCTGAACCATGGTGGGCGCGTACACGATGAACTCGTCGCCGCCAAGGCGCGCGACGATATCCGTCTCCCGGAAAACGTCCTTCAGCAGGCGGGCCGTGCGCCTGAGGCATTCATCGCCGACGGGATGTCCGAGATTGTCGTTGAGATCCTTGAAGTGGTCAAGGTCAACAAGAAATAGGACGCCGCCGCCGTGCTTTGCCAGCAGCGCGGAGTCAAAGGCCTTTTCAAATCCGGCCCGGTTGGTGACGCCGGTCAGCATGTCCACAAAGGCTTTTTTCTCGAGCGGGTTGATTATGGACCGGAAGAACATGACGCTCAGGAGGCTCAGGGCCACGGCGATAATCATGGTTGCCGCCAGGCAGGACAGGGCCACCGTGGTGATGGTGCGCTCCAGCCCTTCCACTTCCGTGCCGATGAACCACATGCCGAGAATTTTGTCCTCATTGTTGCGCAGCGGCCAGTAGACCGTCGTGTAGGCCTTGCCGAGAATGTCGGCGTCGGCGCTGTACGTCCCGCCCTCCTGCAGCACTTTGGCCGCGATTTCGGGATTGTCGAGCTTGGTGCCCACAGCGCGCTCGCCGTCGCGTATGATGGTTGTGGAGATGCGCACGTCATTGTCGAAGACGGTCATTTCCAGGTCCGTCACCCGCTTGATTTCGTCCACGAGGGCGTGGGTGCGGAAGGCATCGCCGAACAGGACAGCGCCGACGATGTTCCCGTCAATCACAACGGGCGCGGCAGCCCCCACGGACAGGCCGTTGTTTTTCAGCCGCAGCACGTCAACGGCGGCCTTGCCGCCCAGTGCCCGGCGCATGACGGTGGAATCCGCGATGTTGTCGCCGCGTTTTCCCGAATAGCCGCGGGCGAGCACCGTGCCGTCCGCATCCGTGAAAGTCGCGAAGCTTGCCCGGAAGCGCTCCATGGCCGATTTGGCCTCAGCGGCGAGACGCTGCGCATCCCCCGCCCGGTATGCCTGCTGCAGCTCCTCGGAGCGGGCGAGCAGGGTTACCTCCTGAAAGAGGCGGTCCTTGATGTTGGCAAGGTCGTCATCCACAACCTTGCGCATGGTGTGCATGTCTTTCTGGAAATGTTCCGTAAAGCTGGCGCGCATGAAATAGTTGGAGGCCAGGAAGATGCCCAGGGCCGCAAGAAGAACGGCGGCAATAAGCGAGGCCATGCTTTGGACCAAGGCGGATAAGCGCATCTGACTCCTCCTGCGACGGGCGGGAGCGGCTCCGGCCGGCGACAATGCGGGAAACCCGGGCGGCCTTTTGCGGACCACGTTGTTTTTTTGTTGCTTCCTTGAAGGGCATCCTATAGATTTATGCTGTCGTTCAAGGGTGCTGTTGCAATAGGGAAAACCTTATTCCATTTCAGCATTTGCGTCAAATTTGGAAATATTTTATCCCAAAATCGTGAATATTGCCGGAATGCGGAGATGATGTCCCGCAGCGGACCGTACAACGCCCGTCAACCCTTTGTGGGAGAATCCTATGCTGGAGACATTGGGGGAACGTTTGAAGTTCTTGCGCGGCAAGACGTCGCAAGCAAGTTTTGCAGGCGAACTCGGGCTTCCGCAGGCGACGTTGAGCAACTACGAACGGAACAGGAATGAACCCGGTTTTGCGACGATCCGTAAGATATGCACCCATTTTGGGGTGAACGTCGAGTGGCTGCTTTTCGGCACGGGCGTCATGTCGGGGGATGCCCAGGGCGGCGGCATGACGACGGAGTTGTCCCCCTCCGATGACGCCTGCCGGGGGTGCCGGTACTACCAGTGCATTGAATCCATAGTGAAAACGGAACACCAGGATTTGCGCGAGCTTTCGCAGGAAGTCCGCCGCCTTTATCAGGAAAATGCGCGTCTGGAGCGGGAGAACGGCAACCTCCGCGAAAAGCTTGCCCGGCTTGACGTGACCCGCCATTCCTGAGTTTGCGTCTGCGCGCGTGCCCTCTTTCCGGAGTGACGCCCGGCCGCCGGAGCGTCCTGCATCCCGTCTGTTCGCGTCCCAAGGGCGCACAGCGCAGCCGGCCCGCGCGGCGCGGAAATCCGCGCCGCGCGGGCCGGCTGCGCATATGGCGGCTTCGCCTTGCGGCGGGGAAGCGGTTACGCTTCCTTGACGATGTCGGCCTCGGGCGCGTTCTTGCGCACGCTTTCGATGCCGTTCATGCACGAGGACTTCTGCTTGTAGCCTTCGGAAACGGCAATAGTCTCGCCGTTGCGCGCCTTGAGGCGGAAGCGGAATTCCCCGGCCTTGTCCTTGTAAACCTCGAACTTGGGATTGGTCACGGGCGTGAAGCCTTCCACGGTCTGGTCTTCCAGCTTGGCCTCCACGGCATTGGCCTTGACGCTGGCAATGCCGTTGTTGCAGGCGGCTTCTGTGGTGTAGGTTTCGGAAGTGGCGATGATTTCGCCGTTGCCGGCCTTGAGATTGAACATGACGCCCTTCTTGGCCTGCTTGATGACGAATTTGCCCATAGTTGTCGCTCCTGAAAAGAGGTTGTGTACGTTCGACTGTTTCACATGGACGGAGTTTGTCAAGACAAAATTGCTCACGCTCTGACGCGGCAATGGGACCGCCGGCGCGGGGCGGCGGCGTGCTCCCTCAGAGCGCGCCGAAGCCCT
The DNA here is from genome assembly GCA_015062205.1 of Desulfovibrio desulfuricans. Classification (GTDB taxonomy): domain Bacteria; phylum Desulfobacterota; class Desulfovibrionia; order Desulfovibrionales; family Desulfovibrionaceae; genus Desulfovibrio; species Desulfovibrio desulfuricans_D. The sequence continues at coordinate 40,564 of SUVB01000014.1, read as the reverse complement.
CGCAGCGCGTGCGGAAAAAGGCGGGGGAGAGGCCGGGATGCAGCCAGAAGCCTTCACAGCCGGGCGTGAGCAGCAGGGGAGCGGGAGGCCTGCCGTGCAGGCAGGCCGTGCGCGCCGCCTCGGCGGGGAGGTACAGGGCGTCGGGCAGCCCCGCAGCGGCGAAGGCACTGTCGGTCGGCGTGCCGGACGCGCCCTGTGCGCGGGCACTGTCATAGGCCTCGGCCTGCGCGAAGGCCAGGGCCTCAAGGTCGAAGGCCTCCGGCTGCGGCAGGGAAAGCGCCGGGGGGCGGCGTTCCTCGAAGCAGGGGATGCCCAGTTCGCGGGCGGCACGGGCTGTTTCGTCCAGCGCGCCCGTGTGCAGCAGCACAAGGCGGCCGGGGGCAGGGGCGGTTTCGGCCAGCAGGGCGCGCAGGCCCGCCGCGTCCAGCGTGAAGACATCCTCCACGCCGGAAAGTTCCAGGCTGACAAGCGCCGCCTGTGCGGGCGCGCCGCCCACGCACGCGGCCCCCACCAGCGGCGCGCCGCCAAGCCGCGCCGCCGCGCAGGCCGCCGTGAGCCGCGCCGCCGCCGCATACTGCGGCGTGAACGCAACAACGGCCCACGGCACGGGCGCGGCCGTCGCCGCGCGCCAGAAACCGAGGTTCGCGTTGCGCACTTCCCCGCAGCGTTCTTCCGTTGCCTCGCCGAAGCGCATGTGGGCCAGGGCCAGCCCGGTCTTGACGACGGCGCGCAGACGGGCGGGCGTGGCTTCATAGGCCGCGGCGGCCATGTCGTCGTCCAGCCGGAAGGCTTCGGCCCACTGCGGCCAGCGCGCCATGCCGGGCCGGGCTGTCACGTCGTCAGCCGCACCGGCTGCCGCGTTGCCTGCCTCGGCAGGAGAAAAGCCCGTGTCGGAAGAGAGGGGAACCATGCCAATGCTCCGCGTTCAGGCCGTGCGCGCGTCGTTTTGATCCAGCCAGGCCCGGAGGGCGTCCAGCTGGCGCGCCACGGATTGAGGCCCCGTACCGCCGTAGGTTTCGCGCCGCCGCACGGCCGCCGCGCAGTCCAGCACGGCGTACACGTCGTCGCCAATGCGCGGGTTGAGCGCGCGCAGTTCTTCAAGGCTGAGGTCTTCCAGCCCCTTGCCGGATCTTTCGGCCAAGGCGACGGCCTGGCCGGTGACGTGGTGCGCCTCGCGGAAGGGCAGGCCCTTGCCCACAAGGTAGTCCGCCAGTTCCGTGGCGTTGAGGAAGCCCGCCCGGCAGGCCTCGCGCATGCGGTCCGTGCGGAATTCCAGCTCTTCCAGCATGCCCGCCATGAGCCGCAGGGAGGAATCCACCGTGCGGTCGGCGTCCAGAAAGCCTTCCTTGTCTTCCTGCATGTCGCGGTTGTAGGCCAGGGGCAGGCCCTTCATGACCGTGAGCAGGCCCGTGAGCGCGCCGTAGACGCGGCCCGTCTTGCCGCGCATGAGTTCGGCCACGTCCGGGTTCTTTTTTTGCGGCATGATGGAGGAGCCCGTGGCGTAGCCGTCCGGCAGGCGCACAAAACCGAAGGCCGGATTGGCCCAGAGGATGGTCTCCTCGCAGAGGCGCGAGAGATGCATCATGACGGTCGCGCCGTCAAACAGCGCCTCCAGCACGAAATCCCGGTCGGACACGGCGTCCATGGAGTTGGGGTAGACGGCGGCGAAGCCCACCTCTCCGGCCACGCTTTGCGGGTCCAGCGGATAGGTTGTGCCCGCCAGCGCGGCGGCCCCCAGCGGGGAAACGCGCACGCGTTTGAGCGTGTCGCCCAGGCGCAGGAAATCGCGGCGGAACATCCAGGCGTAGGCCAGCAGGTGGTGCGCCAGACTCACGGGCTGGGCGGGCTGCAAATGCGTGCAGCCGGGCAGGATGTCCTCCCGGTGCTGCTCCGCGCGGCGCGCCAGTACGGCGCAGAGGGCGACAAGCCCCTGCCGCCACGCTTCCAGCCTGTCGGCCACAAACAGGCGGAAGGTCAGGCCCACCTGGTCGTTGCGGCTGCGGCCGGTGTGCAGTTTCTTGCCCGTATCACCCACCAGCTCCGTCAGGCGCGCCTCAATGTTCATGTGCACGTCTTCCAGCTCCGGCTTCCAGACGAAGCTGCCGGATGTGATCTCTTCCCGCACGCTGTCAAGGCCGCGCACGAGGGTTGCGGCCTCTTCTTCCGTGATGACGCCCTGACGGCCCAGCATGCGGGCGTGGGCCTGCGAGGCGCGGATGTCTTGCGCGTAGAGGGCGCGGTCATAGGTCTGCGAATCGGTGTAGCGGGCCACAGCCTCTTTCGGGCCTTCGGCGAAGCGGCCGCCCCAGCTCTGGTTGGTTTTCATGGGCTTCCTGTTGTTCAAGACTGCGAAAAGGGCGCTTCCGGGCCGCAGCGGCCCCGTTACGCGCAGGGGCGGCCGCCCGGCCGAAGGGCCGGGCGGGCCCGCGCAGCGCCGCTATTTGCCGAGCTTGCCCTGCACTGCCGCGTGCAGGCGCAGGCGCAGGCTGTTGAGGCGGATAAAGCCCGCCGCGTCCTTGTGGTCATAGTCACCGCCCTCGAAGGTGGCGAGGTCTTCCGAGAACAGGGAGTAGGGGGAGGTGCGGCAGAGCGGCCACACGCCGCCCTTGTACAGCTTGGCGCGCACCGTGCCGGTGACGGTCTCCTGCGACTTGTCCATGAAGGCCTGCATGGCCTCGCGTTCGGGCGAGTACCAGAAGCCGTTGTACACGCACTGGGAGTAGCGCACGGCCAGCATGTCGCGGATGCCCAGCAGCTCGCGGTCCATGCAGATGCCTTCCAGGTCGCGGTGCAGGGCAAAGAGCAGGGTTCCGGCCGGGTTTTCGTACACGCCGCGGCATTTCATGCCCACAAAGCGGTTTTCCACCATGTCGTCACGGCCGATGCCGTTGCGTCCCGCCATGTCGGCCAGGGTTTTGATGAGGGCGGCGGGGGAGAGTTTCTCTCCGTTGACGGCCACGGGATTGCCGCGTTCAAAATCCACGCTGACGATCTCCGGCGTGTCCGGAGCCTGCTCAACGGGCACGCAGCGTTCATGGCAGGAGGCGTCGGGCGCGTTGCCGGGGTCTTCCAGTTCGCTGCCCTCAAAGCTCGTGTGCAGCATGTTGGCATCCATGCTGTAGCGCTTGGCCCCGCTGGAAATGGGGATGCCGTGCTTTTCGGCGAAGGCCGTCAGCGCCGTGCGCGACATGAGTTCCCATTCGCGCCAGGGGGCAATGACCTTGATGTCCGGCGCAAGGGCGGCCACGGACAGTTCAAAGCGCACCTGATCATTGCCCTTGCCGGTGGCGCCGTGGGCCACGGCGTCGGCCCCTTCCTTGCGGGCGATGTCCACAAGGGCCTTGGCGATGAGGGGGCGGGCGATGGAGGTGCCCAGCAGGTAGCGGCCTTCGTAGCGGGCCGCGCCGCGCATCATGGGGAAGACGAAATTGCGGGCCATCTCTTCGCGCAGGTCAAGCACGTAGGCCTTGGAAGCGCCGGTTTTCAGCGCCTTTTCCTCCACGCCGGAAAGATCTTCGGGCTGGCCGAGATCGGCGGTGAGGGTGATGACCTCGCAGTGATAGGTTTCCATGAGCCATTTGAGGATGACGGACGTATCCAGACCGCCTGAATAGGCGAGGACGACTTTTTTCACCTGTTGCATGCAATGCCCCCTTGTGGATTCAAAAGGATAGTATCGTGTAAAAAACGGCAGCTGGCAAGGGTTTTGTGCTTTCCTGCGCCACGGGCGGCCCCTGCGCGCGGTCGCAGGCCGGATGGATGGCGGGGCGCCCGCGGCGCAGGGCGCGACCGGCGTGGAGCGAAGTGCGCAATGTTTTTCTATTTGGCTTATTGACAAAATTTCCATTAAGTCATAATAGGACCAGCACGGGAGGGAACCATGAATCCGCGCGACGGCATCATCGAGGCTCAGGCCAGAATGTTCAAGGCACTCGGCCATCCAAGCCGTCTGCTCATGCTGGGTGCCCTGCGTGACGGCGAGAAATGCGTCTGCGACCTGCAGGCACTGGTCGGGCAGGATATGTCCACCGTGTCAAAGCATCTTTCCGTGCTGCGCGAGGCGGGCATCGTCGAAACGAAAAGGCGGGGCACAAGCATCTACTACCGGCTTTCCCTGTGCTGCCTCGACACGTTTCTCAAATGCAGCGAGGACGCCATCCGACGGCGCGTTCTGTCCCAGCTGACCTTGTTGGATGCGTGACGGCTGCGGCGTGCCTGTGCCCGCGCAGCCTTTTTTTTGGACATTATATTTGGCTATTTGGCAAAAAAGAAAAGGAAAGGAGGAAAGGGATATGGCTTGCTCCTGTACGAAACACCCTGCGCCCGCAGGAAGCCCCGGCGGCATCAGCGCAGTCCGGTATTGCGGCATCGGCGTGCTCGCCCTTGGCGCATGGACGGCCATCTACTGGAATATTGAGGAGTTCTCCCGCTGGATTGCTTACGGATTGCTGGGACTGCCGCAGGGCAGCCCGCTGGGCGGGGCGGTGCAGTTCTTTTTCTACGACGTTCCAAAAATTCTTCTGCTGCTGGTGCTGATGGTCTACCTCACCGGCTGGCTGCGTGCGGGCATGCGGGCGGAGCGCGTCCGGGACTGCCTTTCCGGCAGGGGGCGCGGCATAGGCTATGTGCTGGGCGCGGGCTTCGGGGCCGTCACGCCCTTCTGCTCCTGCTCCAGCATCCCGCTGTTCCTCGGTTTCACTGCGGCGCGCATTCCGCTGGGCATCACCATGGCCTTTCTCATTACCTCACCGCTTGTCAATGAAATTGCCGTGGTTTTGCTGTGGGGGCTGCTGGGCTGGAAGTTCACGCTCCTCTATGTGGCTGTCGGCATGCTGTCAGGCATTGTCGGCGGCATCATCATGGATGCCGTTCGGGCCGAACGCTGGTTGCAGCCCTTCCTGCTGGACGCCGTGAAAGACGGCAAGGCCTTGCCGACCGCTGCTGCGGAAGCCCGGCGCATGGGGCTCACGGAACGGCACGCCTTCGCCGCTGCAGAAGTGGCCGCCATCTTCCGTCGCGTGTGGCTCTGGGTGGTCATCGGCGTCGGATTGGGCGCGGCCCTGCACGGCTATGTGCCGCAGGAATGGATTGCCGAAAATCTGGGGGCCGGCCGGTGGTGGTCGGTTCCCCTGGCCGTGGCCGTGGGCGTCCCTCTGTACACCAATGTGACGGGCATCGTGCCCGTCATGGAAAGTCTGCTGCTCAAGGGCCTGCCCCTGGGCACAACCCTGGCCTTCTGCATGAGCACCGTGGCCGTAAGCCTTCCGGAAATCCTTATGCTCAAGCAGCTCATGCGCTGGAAGCTGCTGGCCGTGTTCCTCGGCATGCTGCTGGCCATCTTTACCCTGATCGGCTGGCTGTTCAACGCCGTCACCCTGTAACCGTCAAGGATGGAAACCCATGAACATCAAGGTATATGGTTCCGGTTGCGCCGGATGCAGGGAAGTGGAACGCCTTGTGTCGGATGTCGTCCGTGCATCGGGCTGTGACGCCAGAGTGGAAAAAGTCAGCGATGTTAAGGCGCTGCTTGCCGCAGGCGTTATGTCCACGCCCGCCCTGTCCGTTGACGGCAGGGTGGTCTGTGCCGGGCGCGTGCCCTCGCGCGCGGAAGTGGCGGGCTGGCTTGGCGGGGAGTGACGCGGCCGCGCGGAGGGCAACGGCGCGGGGAGCGGGCGCAAAGGAAGGTTCCAAACCATGAAAGCCTTGACTTTCCTTTGCCGCCCGGACTAAAAATAGACGTTTTAGGCAATACGGCGCGCAAACGCGGGCCGTGTACCCCGCCATTCTCAATCCGCAGGAATATTCAATGCCCAAGCGTACGGATTTGCACAAAATTCTTGTCATCGGCGCGGGCCCCATCGTCATCGGTCAGGGATGCGAGTTCGACTATTCCGGCTCGCAGGCCGTGAAGGCCCTCAAGGAAGAAGGCTACGAGGTGGTGCTGGTCAACTCCAATCCGGCCACCATCATGACCGACCCGCACATGGCCGACGCCACCTATATCGAACCCATCGAGGAGGAAACGCTGGCCTCCATCATCCGCAAGGAACGGCCCGACGCCCTCCTGCCCACGCTTGGCGGGCAGACGGCATTGAACGCCGCCCTTGGCCTTGCCAAGAGCGGCGTTTTGTCGGAATGCGGGGTGGAGCTCATCGGCGCGCGCGCCGAAGTCATCGAGAAGGCCGAAAGCCGCGAGCTGTTCCGCGCGTCCATGGAGCACATCGGCCTGAAGGTGCCCGGCAGCGGCATTGCCCACACCATGGAAGACGTGCGCCGCCTGGGCAACATCCTGCCCTTTCCGCTCATTGTGCGGCCCGCCTTCACCCTCGGCGGCACGGGCGGCGGCGTGGCCTACAACCTCGCCGATCTGGAGGAGGTGGCCGCACAGGGCCTGGCCGCCAGCCCGGCCTCGGAGGTGATGATTGAGCAGAGCGTGCTGGGCTGGAAGGAAATAGAGATGGAAGTGATGCGTGACGCCAAGGACAATTGCGTCATCGTCTGCTCCATTGAAAACCTGGACCCCATGGGCGTGCACACGGGCGACTCCATCACCGTGGCGCCGGTGCAGACCATCACCGACGACGAATACCAGAAGCTGCGCGACGCCTCCATTGCCATCATGCGCGAAATCGGCGTGGAGACGGGCGGCAGCAATGTGCAGTTCGGCATCAACCCGGCCAACGGCGACATGGTGGTTATTGAGATGAACCCCCGCGTGTCGCGCTCCTCGGCGCTGGCCTCCAAGGCCACGGGCTTCCCCATTGCCAAAATCGCGGCCAAGCTGGCCGTGGGCTACACGCTGGACGAACTCTCCAACGACATCACCCGCGAGACGGCGGCCAGCTTTGAGCCGGCCATAGACTACTGCGTGGTCAAGATTCCGCGTTTCACTTTCGAGAAGTTTCCCGGCGCAAAGGATGAACTGACCACCTCCATGAAGAGCGTGGGCGAAGCCATGAGCATAGGCCGCACCTTCAAGGAGGCCCTGCAGAAGGGCCTGCGCTCCATGGAGATAGGCGCGACGGGCCTGGGGTTCAACTTCCGCGCGGAACTGCCCGACCGCGAGACCATCCTTGAGGCCCTGCACCGGCCCAACTCCCGCCGCATCTTTGCCCTGCGGCAGGCTGCGGCGGCGGGCATCAGCGAGGAAGAGATATTCGCGGCCTCGGCCATTGACCCCTGGTTCATCCGGCAGGTGCAGGACATTGTCGCCATGGAGCGGCGCATCAGCAATTTCGGCCTGGCCAACGACATGACCGCCGCCAATCCCGAACTGGCGGAAGTGCTGCGCGAGGCCAAGGAATACGGCTTCTCCGACCGGCAACTGGCCGAAATGTGGAAGCGGCCGGAAGGCGACATCCGCCGCCTGCGCAAGGAAACCGGCGTGCTGCCCACCTACTATCTGGTGGATACCTGCGCCGCGGAGTTTGAGGCCTACACCCCCTATTTCTATTCCACCTACGAGCGCGGCGACGAACTCACGGTGGAAGACCGCCGCAAGGTGCTCATCCTCGGCGGCGGGCCCAACCGCATCGGGCAGGGCATAGAGTTCGACTACTGCTGCTGCCATGCCTCCTTTGCCCTGCGCGACGCGGGCGTCATGGCCGTTATGGTCAATTCCAACCCCGAAACCGTCTCCACAGACTATGACACGTCGGACCGGCTGTACTTTGAGCCTCTCACTTTTGAGGACGTGATGAACATCGTGGAGAAGGAAAAGCCCGACGGCGTCATTGTGCAGTTCGGCGGGCAGACGCCGCTGAATCTGGCCGTGCCGCTCATGCGCGCGGGCGTGCCCATTCTCGGCACCAGCCCCGACGCCATCGACCGCGCCGAAGACCGCGAGCGCTTTCAGGCCCTCATCGAAAAACTGGGCCTGCTGCAGCCCGCCAACGGCACGGCCATGAGCCTGGAGGACGCGCTGGAGGTGGCCGAGCGCATTACCTATCCCGTGGTGGTGCGGCCCAGCTATGTGCTGGGCGGCAGGGCCATGGCCGTGGTCTACGACGCCTCGGAACTGGCGGAATACTTCCGCGAGCAGGTGCCGCAGAAGCCGGAGCATCCCATCCTCATCGACAAGTTCCTCGAGCATGCCGTGGAAGTGGATGTGGACGCGCTCTCCGACGGCACGGACGTCTATGTGGCGGGCATCATGGAACATATCGAGGAGGCGGGCATCCATTCCGGCGATTCGGCCTGCGTGCTGCCGCCGTACTCCCTTTCCTACGACCATGTGGCCCTCATCGCGGCGCAAGCCGAGGCGCTGGCCCGCGAGCTCCGCGTGGTGGGCCTGATGAACATTCAGTTCGCCATCAAGGGCGACGACGTGTTCATTCTGGAGGTCAACCCCCGCGCCTCGCGCACGGCTCCCTTCGTGTCCAAGGCCACGGGCGTGCCCCTGCCGTACCTGGCCACGCAGATCATGCTGGGCAAGACCCTGGAGGAGCTGGACCCCTGGAGCATGCGCAAGGGCGGCTTCACCTGCGTGAAGGAGGCTGTCATGCCCTTCCGCCGCTTCCCCGGCGTGGACGTGATCCTCGGGCCGGAGATGCATTCCACCGGCGAGGTCATGGGCATGGGGCCGGACTTCGGCACGGCCTTCCTCAAAAGTCAGCTGGGCGCGGGGCAGGTGCCCCCGCAGGGCGGCAAGCTGTTCCTTTCCGTCAATGACCGCGACAAACCCTACCTGCCGGAGGTGGCGCAGATGTTCGCCGATCTGGGCTTCCACCTGCTGGCCACGCGCGGCACGGCCGCCGTGCTGCGGCGGAACGGCATCAGGGTGGAAGAGGTGCGCAAGGCCTGGGAGGGGCGGCCCAACATTGTGGACCTGCTCATCAACCACGAGGTGGCCCTGGTCATCAACACGCCCTCCGGCAAGCATTCGGCCCGGGATTCCAAGGCCATACGTCACGCGGCCCTGACCTACGGGGTGCCGTACTGCACCACGCTGGCCGCCGCGCGGGCCACGGCCACGGCCATAGGCTCGCGCCGGGAGGAAACGCATGTGGAAAGCCTGCAGGAATATTACGCGCGCGAGGCGCAGGGGTAAGCCATGAAAGCATTGCTGGTGCTGGAAGACGGATTTGCGCTGGAAGGGCGGTCCTTCACCGGGGAGTTTGAAACCGGCGGGGAAGTGATATTCACCACGGGCATGACCGGCTATCAGGAGGTGCTCACCGACCCCTCCTACTACGGGCAGATGGTCTGCATGACCTATCCCCTGGTGGGCAATTACGGCGTCTGCCCCAGGGATATGGAATCGGCCCGCGTGCACTGCAGCGCCTTTCTCGTCAAGGAATGCTGCAAGCGTCCTTCCAACTGGCAGGCGTCCATGCCCCTGCCGCGTTTTTTGCAGAAGTACGGCACGCCGGGCATGGAGGGGCTGGATACGCGCGCCCTCACGCGGCATCTGCGCTGCAACGGGGCCATGCGCGGCATGATCTCCACGAGGACGCTGGATCCGGAAGCCCTGCGCGCCAAGGTGCTGGAACAGCCCGCCATGAAGGGCCGCAACCTCGTGCCTTTTGTGGCCGCCAGGCAGCCCTACGTCTGGCGCGACAACCGGCCGCAGGAAGTCGCGCTCGGCGCGGACGGCGCATACGCATGGAACGGCGCGGGCTTCCCCCTGCTGGTCTATGATTTCGGCATCAAGTGGAACATATTGCGCTGCCTGTGCGACGCGGGCTTCGAACCGCTCTGCGTGCCGCCTGCCTTCAGCGCGCAGCAGGCCAAGGCCTGCGGGGCCAGGGGGGTGTTCCTCTCCAACGGCCCCGGCGACCCGGCCACCCTCAAACCGGAAATTGCGCTGGTGCGGGAGCTTGTGGGCATGTTCCCCGTGACGGGCATCTGCCTCGGGCACCAGCTCATCGGTCACGCGCTGGGCGGCAGCACGGACAAACTCAAGTTCGGCCACCACGGCTGCAACCATCCGGTGAAGGACCTGACCACGGGGCGCATCGAGATTTCGTCGCAGAACCACGGCTTCCACGTGGTGCTGGACGGCGTGCACGATGTGGAGGCCACCCACGTCAATCTCAACGACAATACCCTGGAAGGCCTGCGGCACAAGACCTTGCCGGTCATGAGCGTGCAGTACCATCCGGAGGCTGCGGCCGGGCCCCACGACGGGCGCTACCTGTTCGACCGTTTCCGCAGACTCATGGGCGAGGCTGCGGCCTAGCGCCGGGCAGGCGCACCCGGCATGGGGCGCTGCATGCGCCCTGCGGCTGGGAAGGGGGCGTATCCCGGTCCTGCGCCGCGACGGCTTGCGTGCTTCCTGCCTTTTCGCGTACACTGCGGCCAGGAATGGGAGTCCATTTCTCTGTTCCTGTTATGCAACGCAACAAAAGGAGCTGTGACGTGAAGAAATCTCTGCTCAGTCTTGCGCTGTGCTGCGCGCTCGTGTTAGGCGGCACGGCCGTACGCGCGGCGGAAAACATGCAGGTGGGCGCGGGCTCGAACCCTGTGGACCAGTTTACCGGCGAGCTGTGGCAGAAGTCGGCTGAAACGGAAAAGCTGGCCTTTCTGTTCGGTGTGGAGACCGCCATTGCCGTCGAGAATTTCGTTAACGCCAAGGTGACGGAAAAGTCCGCCGAGGCAGGCAGAAAACCGGTCTATACCCTCTCGCCCTTTGAAAAGAGCTGGATGGAGGCTTTCAAGGAAGTGCCCCGCGCGGAAATCGCAAAGCAGGTGGACGCGTGGTTCGCCGCCCATCCCGACCAGCTGAAGCGGCCCGTGATGGCGGTCATTTGGAATGAAATTATTGTCCCGCGTCTTCCCGCGAAGAAATAGCGCCCTGTGGCGAAGGAGAATACCATGAGAAAACTGCTGATTGTCGGGCTGCTGGCCGCGCTGTGCGCCGGCGGCCCCCTCGGCTGCACCAATATGAGCAAAACTCAGCAGGGCGTCGCCAGCGGCGCGGCCCTGGGCGCGCTGGGCGGCGCGGGCGTCGCGGCCATAGCCGGCGGCTATGCCGGCTGGGGCGCATTGGCGGGCGCCGGCATAGGCGCGCTGGCGGGCGGCATTGTGGGGCACAACCGGGATAGCCGCTGATGTTGAGCGGTTGCGGTTGCGTCACGTGTCAGGCGGCTCCGGCGGCTGCACGGGCAGACGCCGGAGCCGCCTGAGGCAGAAGGCCCCGCCTGCGGCAGCAGGCGGGGCCTTCAACAATTTCCATATGCTTCAGCAAGGACTCGCGCATTCCCTGCGGGCGCGCCTGCTGCAGAACCGTGCCGGGCGGAAGTCCGCAGGGCTGCGGCTTACGCCTCCTCCCTTGCATCCACCACCGCGTCCATGTCCACCATTTCCCCAAAGTTGCCTGCGGCGAAGACGCCCAGCAGGGCGCTGGTCATTTCCTGGTCATAGTGGGCGTGGTCTGCCACGAGTTCCTTGGCGGCCGCCGTCACCTCCTTGCCCTTGCGCCATGGGCGTTCGCTGATCATGGCCGAAAAGGAGTCCGCCACGGCCGTCAGGCGTCCCATGCGGGTGACTTGGCGATCCTTGGAGTGCTGGGGATAGCCGGAGCCGTCCAGCCGTTCATGGTGCTGGAAGCAGGCCTGCACCAACTCGTCAAAGCTGATGTCCGTCTTTTGCATCATTTTTGCGCCCAGCAGGGGGTGCGGAAGAATCTTTTCCTTTTCTTCCGATTTCAGCGGTCCGGCTTTCTTGAGCAGGAAGGGCGGCACCTTGCTCATGCCGATGTCGTGCAGCAGCAGGGCCAGAGCCACGCGGTCCAGATCCTTGCGGCGGTATTCCGGGGTGATGTGCGTCCAGATGCGCAGGCCCACAATCATGCTGTTGACGGCATGGCGGGCCTGTTCATCCTTGCGGAACAGGCGGCGCATGAAGGTGTTGATGCGGTGCTTGTCGCCCCAGAGGTATTCTGTCACCACCATGACGTCCTTGTACAGCGGCTCGAACAGGGGCTTGACCGGCTGCGTGTAGAATTCCCGCATGCGCAGCAGCAGCGCATGGATGCAGATATCCGCGATTTCGGCCTCGGTGAGGTGGTCGTCCTGCAGCACCAGATCCAGCTGCTTGACGATGTGGCGGGAATAGATGTGGTGATCCGAACGCGCGACAAAGAGGTTGCCCTCCGCGCACAGCGTCGCCACCTCCTCCACCTGCTCGCTGCTCAGACGCTGTCCCTTGCGGCAATACGGCGCCAGCACGGCGATGTCCTCGCGGAAGGAGAACAGGTCCACCGGAGGATGGTACTTGGGAAAGCTCGACAGAATCTCGGGGCTGATCTGGTAGTACTGCTCGTCGATATTCTGGGCGTTCTGTCGCTGGTGGGGCATGGGCTATTTCCAGTAGATCTTGACGAGGTTGGTGCCGCGGGGGGCGGAGGAATCCGCCCGTACCTGACCGGCGGTGATCACGGCGCAGTCGCCGGGGGCGAAGTCGGGCGAGGAGTGGATGAAGTTCTCCGCGCGGATGAGGTGGCTCTCCACCGCATCGGGGTTGTCCACAGATACGGGAGAAACGCCCCAGACAAAGTTCATGGCGCGCATGGCCACCGGGTCGGGGGTGAGGGCATAGATGGCCTGCGGAGGCCGCCGGGCGGAAACCTGCCGGGCCGCCGCGCCGGAAAGGCTGTGCGAGACAATGGCCTTGGCGCCCGCCTTGTCTGCCAGCAGGCAGGCGGAATAGGCCAGGAACTCGGGAATGCCCTTGTCTCCGTCGGGGGCTTTCAGCTTGCGGTTCTGCAGCAGCAGGCGTTCGGCTTCGTCCGTGATGCGGCGCATGTAGCGCACCGTCTCCACGGGGAAGTTGCCCATGGCCGTCTCTTCCGAAAGCATCACGCAGTCCGCGCCGTCCAGCACGGCATTGGCCACATCCGTGGTTTCCGCGCGGGTGGGCGCGGGGCTGTTGACCATGGAAAGCAGCATCTGCGTGGCCACGATGACCGGCTTGGAAATGGCGTTGCAGGCGCTGATGATGCGTTTCTGCAGGGCGGGCAGCAGGGGCAGGGGACATTCCACGCCCAAGTCGCCGCGCGCCACCATGACCACGTCCGTCTCTTTAAGGATTTCATCCAGGTTGTCCACGGCGCTCTGACGCTCCAGCTTCACCACCACGGGCACATTGCGGCCCGATTCCGCGATGAGCTGCTTGGCCTCGCGCACATCGTCGGCCGTCTGCACGTAGGAGATGGCCACGGCGTCCACGCCGAGCTTCAGGCCGTCGGCAAGGTCCTTCTTGTCCTTGTCGGTCAGGGCGCGCACGCGCGTGGCCTTGCCGGGCAGGGCCAGGCCCTTGCGTGAGGTGACGATGCCCGCGTTATGGGCCACCAGCACCACAAGGCCGTCATCCCGGCGTTCGCCCACGATGAACTGCAATCCGCCGTCGGCCAGCACAAGGCGGTCGTCCGGCTCCAAGCTCTCCAGAATGACGGCGTGGTCAAAGGGCAGGAAGGGGGCCTCGCTGGTGTATTTGTCCGTGGGGCCCAGCAGAAGGCGCATGCCTTTCTGCACGGTGATGCTGCCGTCCCGAAGGACGCCCAAGCGGATCTTCGGCCCGGAGAGGTCCTGCATGATGGTGATGGGCCGTCCGAGAGCCTTCTCGGTTTCACGGATATTCTTAATGATGGTGACGAAATCCGAGGCCGTGCCGTGCGAGAAATTGAGCCGGAACACGCTCACCCCGGCTTCCGCCAGTGCGTGCAGCTTTTCCTTGCTGTTGGAAGCGGGCCCGATGGTGGCGACGATTTTTGTCTTCATAACAGATTCCTTTGGTCAGAAGCCGGGGGCACAAGGGGCGCAGCTATGCAAAAATACTCAATGCCGGATACTCCGTGTTTTTTTCCCTATTGTCAAGGCGGTCGGCGCCGCGGTCGGGCAGACGCCGCGCCCTCCGCCCGGCCTGAAGCGCCGGTTCCGTATGCTGCAAGGGATGCCGGAGGCCCTGCGGCAGGGGCGTTCCCCCGGTCAGGCGCACAGCCCGAAGCGCACGGCCGCAAACCATGACGCGGCGTCAGCGCGGCAGGGGGCGGGCGTGTCCCTGCCGCCGGTGGGAGGATGGGCCCGCATGCGCCGCAAGGGCAGGGGGCGACATGCCGCATTGTGCCGGATGGCGCGGCAAAACGTTTTTCGGCCTCGCGCTTGACAGGGTAGGGGGCTTGGGGCATAAGTGGGAAAAAGTGGGAAAAAATAGTAAAAAGTGGTAAATTGTGAAAAAGCTGTTCAACAAAAGCCTTTCACGCAGCCTTGACGCCAAGGGCCGCCTGATGCTTCCCCCGGAGTACCGCGAAGGTCTCTGCGCCGAGGGCGGCACGGGCGTCTTCTGGTTGACCGCTTTTTACGGGCGTCTTGTGGCCTATCTTCCCGCGGACTGGGAGACGGTGACGGAGCAGTTGAGCGGCATATCCGCCCTCAATGAGCGTCTTTCCCGCTTCAAAAGCAAGGTCATGGGCCTGGCGCAGGAGATGGAGCCGGACGCCCAGGGCCGCGTGCGCATTCCGCAGGCGCTCATGCGCGAGGCGGGGCTGCACAAGGACGTCATGCTGGTGGGCATGCTGAACAAGTTTGAAATATGGGATCAGGAGCGGTTCGACGCGCTGGCTGTGGAAGACGTCTCCGCCGAACTTGCCGGACTGAATCTGCAAATCAGCCTTTAGGCCGGACCGGACAGGATGGAAATGCTGCATCATATCGGGGAACGGGCGCGGCACATTCCCGTGCTGCCCGCCGAAACGCTGGCTGCGCTCGCGCCGCGCGCCGGCGGCCGGTATCTTGACGGCACCCTTGGCCTGGCCGGGCACGCTGCGGCCGTGCTGGACGCCGCGCCGGGCATTGAGTTGTGCGGTCTGGACCGGGATGAGGAAGCCCTGGCTCTGGCGCGCGAGCGGCTGGCCCCCTTCGGGGCGCGAGCGCATCTGTTCCATGAGGTGTACAGCGAATTTCCCCGCGCCCTGGAAGAACTCGGCTGGGAGAAGGTGGACGGCGTTCTGCTGGATATCGGCGTCTCTTCCCTGCAGCTGGATGAGGCGCGGCGCGGCTTCAGCTTCAACGGGGACGGTCCGCTGGACATGCGCATGGATCAGCGTTCCGGCCGCCCCTCTGCCTGGCACTGGGTCAACCGCGAAAGTTTCGCCAGACTCAAGGAATGCATCGCCACGCTGGGGGAAGAACCGCAGGCCGGACGTATTGCCCGCGTCATCGTGGAAGCGCGGCAGAAGGCCAGCATCGACACGACGGCCGAACTGGCGGCGCTGGTGGAGCGGGCCTATCCGCCCGCCTGGCGGGCCAGGGCACGGCGGCATCCGGCCACGCGCACCTTCCAGGCCCTGCGCATGGCCGTCAATGACGAGTTGGGCGAGCTTGAGCGTTTTCTTGACCGCATCCTGGCCCATCTGACCATCGGCGGGCGGCTGGCCGTCATCACCTTTCATTCGCTGGAAGACCGCATGGTCAAGCGGGCCATGCGCCGCTGGGCCGAAGGCTGCCGCTGTCCCCGTCATGTGCCGGTATGCGTGTGCGGGCATGAACCAGAGGTGCGCATCCTGTTCAAGAAGCCGGTGACCGCCGCTCCTGCGGAACTGGCCGTCAACCCGCGCGCCGGCAGCGCCAAGCTGCGCGCGGTGGAAAAAATAGCCGAGGCCGCGGCGCCATGACCCGCAACCTGCCCGCGCGGCGGCAGAGCGGCGGCAAGGGCTGGCTGCTTGTGCTTGTTCTCGGCCTGTTGAGCTGCATGGTCATGGGGCTGGTGCTCGTGTGGAGCAATATTGAACGCATGGACACCACGTATTTCATCAACATTCAGCAAAATACGCTGCGCGAGCGGCAGGCCCTCAGGGCCAAGCTTGAGGTGGAGCGCGAGCGTTTGCTTTCGCCCTACGAGTTGCGCCGCAAGGCGCAGGAATTCGGGATGCGCGAGCCAAGGCCCGGTCAGATACGCCGCATGGAGACGCACTGAACGGCCCAGCTTGCCCGCGAGCAACACTAATGCCTGTCCGGAAATGCCATGTTCAGATTCGGTTCCCGCAAGCGCAATGTTCCCAGTGAGGTAACACGCCGTCCCTCCGTCAGAAAGGAAGTTGCACGCAACCTTTCGACGGCCCGCAAAACGTCGGGCCCCGCCTGGCTGCAGCAGGTGGACTGGGGGCGCGCGCGCATCCGGCTGGTGGTTGTGATGTTCTGTCTGCTCTGGGCGGGACTGTGGGGGCGCGCCTGGTATCTGCAGATGGTCGAGGGGCCGCGCCTGGCCGATCGCGCCCGTCGGCAGCATATGGCCTCCGAACTGGTCAGCGGGCGGCGCGGCATGATTTTTGACCGCAACGGCCAGGTGCTGGCCCGCAGCGTGGAAGCCAAATCCGTCTATGCGCGCCCGCAGGAAGTCGCTGATTTCCGGCTCATGGCCGACACACTTGGCCCCATTCTGGGGGTGGAGCCGCAAAAGCTTTACGATGATCTCTCCCGCACCAAACGCCGTTTTGTCTGGCTCAAGCGCAAGGTGGACGACTACACCGCCGAAGCCGTGCGCCGGGCCGACATCCCCGGCATAGGCCTGAGCAAGGAATATGACCGCGTGTACCCCTTCAAGCACATGGCCGGACAGGTTCTGGGCTTTGTGGGCATGGACGACAAGGGGCTTGAGGGCATAGAGCGCTCCATGGACGCGCGCCTCGGCTGCACGCCCACGCGGCAGATCGTGCAGCGCGACGCCATGGGGCGGCGCTTCTACCTGCATGAGGAAGGGCAGAGCGAACCCGTGGGGGATGACCTCACCCTGACGCTCGACATCCAGATGCAGTTTTTTGTGGAAGAGGCGGTGGCCCGCGCCGTGCGCGAGAACGACGCCCGCTGGGGCGGCGCGCTGGTGGTGGACATCAGTTCGGGCGACATTCTGGCCTGGGCGCAGTATCCCTTCTTCAACCCCAACAACTACAAGGAATTCTCGCCGCTTATCTACCGCAATCGGCTGGCGGCCGACGCGCTGGAGCCGGGTTCCACCTTCAAGCCCTTTGTGATGGCCGCCGCCCTGCAGGAGCGCAGGGTCACGCCCGGCACGCCCATCGACTGCGAGGGCGGCAAATGGGAAACCAAAAGGGTGACCATCCGCGACACCTCGACCCGGGGCATTTTGCCCGCGTCCCAGGTGTTGCGCTATTCTTCCAATATCGGCATGGCCAAGATAGGGCTGATGCTGGGCATACCGACCTTCCACAGGTATCTGCACGCGCTGGGCTTCGGGCAACGTACCGGCGTGCCCGTGTCCGAAAGCCGGGGCATTTTGCGCACGCCCCGCGACTGGAGCGAGGTGGACGTCATGTCCACCTCCTTCGGGCAGAGCATCTCCGTTACCGGGCTGCAGATGGCCCAGGCTTATCTGACCCTGCTGAACGGCGGCGTGTACAAACCCCTGCGTCTCGTGCGCGAGGAATCCCTCGTGACGGAGGCACATCCCCGCGTCTTTTCCGCGTCCGCCACGCGCGAGGTCATCAACATGATGCACGACGTGGTGGCGGCCAAGGACGGCACCGGCCGCCGCGCCCGCGTGGAAGGGCTTGCCGTGGGCGGCAAGACCGGCACCGCCCAGAAGGCGGACCGCAGGGCCGGAACTTACGGCAGCAAGCGTCTTGCCTCATTTGTGGGCTTCTTTCCCGTGGAAAAGCCGCACTATCTCATCCTTGTCATGGTGGACGAGCCGGTCCGCGTCCAGTACGGAGGCCTGGTGGCGGCGCCTGTGTTTCAGGAGGTGGCCACCCGCATGGTCGCCTATATGGGCATGATCAACGAGAGCCATGTGGCCGATGCGGAAAAGAACAAGGCGCAGGCTCGCGCTGAAAAAAAACGGCAGCGCGGTCTCAAGCTGGCCGGGATGGTTGTGCCGTACCAGACGGAAAACCGCAAGGCGCGGGTGGTGCGCGAGCCTGAGGGCATGCGCCTGCCCGGGCATCTGGCCAGGGCGGGCAGTCGGGTGCCCGACGTGATGGGCAAGACCGTGCGCAATGCTGTGGAACTGTTCGCCCGTGCGGGCGTTGTGCCCGAACTCAAGGGGTCGGGCAGCCGCGTTGTCCGGCAGACGCCAGCCCCCGGCACGGCCTGGCCGGAGGAGGGCAAGGCCGCGGAGTATATTCTCTGGCTGTCGGAGCGGTAGGGGGGCGGAAACAGAAACGCTGCGTCCGGCAGCCGACAAGAATGTTTCCGGGGCGCGCGCCGCGCGTGGGGTTGAGGGACTGTATGCCGCGCGCGCCCCGGAGCAACCAGGAGAAGCGAGCGTATGGAACGGGAATTTGCGGCCCTTCTTGAGCAGTGCCGGCGCGGAGGCCTTGAAGTGCGCGTTGATTCGCGCCAGGTGCGCCCAGGGGACGTCTTTGTGGCCGTGCCCGGCGTCAGGGAGGATGGGGCGCGCTTCATTCCCGCCGCCGTGGCGGCCGGGGCCGCCGTCATCGTCTGTCGCCCCGGCGCGGCTGAGGGGGCTGCCTGCCCGGCCGGATGCCGCGTGGTGCGCCACAGCGACCCGCGCGAAGCCCTCTGGCGGCTGGCCGAGGCCCGCTGGCACACCGGCGAGTTGCCCATCAGGGTTGTGGGCGTCACCGGCACCAACGGCAAGACCACCTGCTCCTATCTGCTGGAGCGGCTGTTTGCCGACGCCGGGCACAAGCTGG
Organism: Desulfovibrio desulfuricans; assembly: GCA_015062205.1. Taxonomy (GTDB): domain Bacteria; phylum Desulfobacterota; class Desulfovibrionia; order Desulfovibrionales; family Desulfovibrionaceae; genus Desulfovibrio; species Desulfovibrio desulfuricans_D. Next base: position 21,954 of record SUVB01000014.1, on the reverse strand, counting down.
GCGTTATCGGCACGGTGGGCTACCGCTGGCCCGGCCACAACGAGGCCGCGCCGCTGACCACCCCCGACGCCCTGAGCGTGCATTCCATGCTGGCCCGCATGGCCGGGGCCGGGGTGGACGTGGCCGTTATGGAGGTCTCCTCCCATGCCATCGACCAGCAGCGCGTGTGCGGCGTGCCCTTTTCCGGCGCGGCCTTTACCAATCTGACGCAGGATCACCTTGACTACCACAAGGACATGGAGAGCTATTTCAAGGTCAAGGCCCGCCTTTTTCTGGAACTGCCGCGCCCGGACAAGGCCATGGCCGTCAATGCCGACGATCCCTGGGGTCGTCGCCTGCTGGAGTTGTGCCCCGCGGCGCTCTCCTTCGGCTTGCAGAAGGGCGCGCTGAACAAGCGGCATCTGTGGGGCGAGCTGCTTTCCGCAGGGACGGAGGGCTGTCATTTGCGCATGCATCTGGATGACAGGCAGTGGGAGCTGCGTTCGCCGCTGGTGGGCGCGTTCAACGCCTCCAACCTGCTGGCGGTGCAGGCCGTGGCGCTGGAAATGGGGCTGGAGCCCGCCGCCTTCCGCGCGCTGGAGCGTTTTACCGGCGTGTGCGGGCGTCTGGAGCGCATCGAGAATCCGCAGGGGTTCAATGTGTTTGTGGATTACGCGCATACGCCCGATGCGCTGGAGAATGTGCTCAAGGCCCTGCGCGGGGCCGGATTCAGGCGCATTGTCACGGTGTTCGGCTGCGGCGGCAATCGCGACCGCTCCAAGCGCCCGCTTATGGGCGCGGCCGTGGCCCGCTGGTCGGATGTGGCCGTGCTGACTTCCGACAATCCCCGCTTCGAGGAGCCGGAAGCCATTCTGGAAGATGTGCTGCCGGGCCTTACGGAAGCGAAAGAGGTCGTGGTGGACGTGGATCGCAGGCAGGCCACCATCAGGGCCCTGAACATGCTCGGCAGGGAGGACGCGCTGCTTATCGCGGGCAAGGGCCACGAGGATTATCAGATCGTGAACGGCGTCAAGCACCATTACAGTGATCAGGAAGTTGTACGGGAGTTTTTCCATTGCGCCTGACATTTAATGAGATTGCGGAACATCTGGGCCTGCCCGAACGGGCGGACGGCCTTGCGCTGAACTGTGCCGTCACGGACAGCCGTGAGGCGGCCCCCGGCGCGCTCTTTGTCTGTATTCCCGGCAGCCGCGTTGACGGGCACGATTACGCGCGGGCGGCGGCGGAGCGCGGGGCCTCGGCCCTGCTGGCCTCGCGCGCCTTGCCTGAAGCGGGCATCCCTGTGCTGCGCGTGGACGATACGGTGCGCGCGCTGGGAAAGATCGCCGCCCTCTGGCGCGGCCGGACAAAGGCCAGAGTTGTCGGCGTCACGGGCACGGCGGGCAAGACAACCGTCAAGGAAGTGCTGGCGCAGACGCTGGCCGTGCGCGGCAAGACGGCCAGGAGCCCGCTGAACAACAACAATCAGATCGGCATGCCCCGCGCCATGCTGGCAACGGACGGCGACGAGGAGTTCTGGGTCATGGAGGCGGGCATCAGCCATGCGGGCGACATGGAGGAACTGGCCTCCGTGCTGCGTCCGGACGTGGGGCTCATCCTCAATGTGGGCGCGGGCCATACCGAGGGCCTCGGCGGCAGGGGCGTGGCCTGGCACAAGACGCGCATGCTGCAGCATCTTTCCGCCGGGGGCGCGGGGCTGGTCTGCGCGGACTATCCCGACCTGCTGCGCGAAGCCCGTGCTGCGGGCGCGGCGCTGCATTGCTTCAGCGCGCTGAACGGGGACGCGGAATATCAGGCTGCCTATGTCGGTCCCGCCGATGGGGACGACGGGCGCGGGGTGTACCGTCTGCGCCTTGCCGGACACCCCTGCGAGGTCACGGCCCCGTTCCGCGGGCACTACGGCGCGGAAAACGTTGCCGCCGTCGCCGCCTGTGCCCACCTGCTGGGCCTGACGGCCGAGGAGACGGCCCGGGGGCTGGCGCAGGCTTCCCTGCCGCAGCAGCGCTTTCGTGAAATACGGGCCGGAGCGTGGCTGTGCATCGACGATACCTACAACGCCAACCCCCTTTCCATGCGCCGCATGCTGGACGCGGCGGCGGAACGGGCAAAAGCGCGGCCCTTTGTGGCGGTGCTGGGCGAAATGCTGGAGTTGGGCGACCTGGCCGCAGCCGAGCATGAGGCCCTGGGGCGGCATCTTGCCGCACTCCGGCCTGCCGCCGTCTTCTGGAAGGGCGGGCAGGGCGAGGCCGTGCGCATAGGGCTGAACGCGGGCGGGTATGCCGGGCCGTGGCTGCCCGTGGAGGACGCGGCGGCGTTTGTCGGCGCATGGGAGGACGTGGCCGCAGGCCTGCCGGGCGGCGTGGCCCTGTTCAAGGGCTCGCGCGGCAACAGGCTGGAATGCCTGCTTGAGGCGCTGCGCGGGGCTCTGGACAGCGTGCCGGACGCTGGAACGGCGGCCGCCTGTCCCGCCTGCTGAACCGGGGCAGCGCCCCTTCCAAGGCGTATCTGCTCAGGCGGCTGTAAACACAGCCGTCCACGCCGTAACGAAGCGGAATTCCGTGCTTCTCCCGCGTTTCAGCCCTTGCTGCGAAAGAAGCTGCGGATGGAGACGACAGCACGCGGCGTATGGTTTGGCTTTTTGTACAAACGCAACCTGAAGTTGCCTCGTTGAAGCATGATGCCGCATGGTACTTGCCGGAGGAAAAAAATCCTCGTATCTAGACTTTCTCAAGAAAACAGGTACAGCTTTTTCTTTGCCGTGAGGACGGAGGGGCGGACAGGCGCTGCCGCGGCTCCGCACGGTTGGGTTTTCAGGGTGAAACAACGCCAACGGTCGCGCAGTGACCAAACGAACGGATAAGGCCGCATGTTTTACAATCTTCTTGTTCCTCTCACGTCGGAATGGACGGCGCTCAACGTCTTCCGCTACATCAGCTTCCGTTCGCTGGCCGCACTCATTACCGCCCTGGTGCTCTCCATTCTGCTGGGGCCGCGTTTCATCGCCCGGCTGCGCCGTCTGAAATGCGGACAGTACATCCATGAGGATGTGGCGGCCCATGCCGCCAAGGCGGGCACGCCCACCATGGGCGGCCTGCTCATGCTGTTCACGCTGTCGGCGAGCATGCTGCTGTGGTCCGACCTGACCAACATGTATGTCTGGCAGAGCCTGCTGGTCTTTGCGGGCTTCGGGGCCGTGGGCTTCTGGGATGACATGACCAAACTGCGCCATCACCAGAACAGGGGCATCTCCGGCAAGGCCAAGATGGGCGGACAGATTGCGGTGGCCTGCGTGGCCATGGTGCTGCTCTATATGGACCCCAACTACAGCAGCAAGCTGACCATTCCCTTTTTCAAGGAAGTGACCCTTGATCTGGGCTGGTTCTATCTGCCCTTCGGCGTGTTCGTCATGGTGGCCGCGTCCAACGCCGTCAACCTGACGGACGGGCTGGACGGGCTGGCCATCGGCCCTTCCATTGTGGCCTGCCTTGTTTTTTCCATCTTCATCTACATCACGGGCAATGCCCGTTTTGCCGGGTATCTGCTGGTGCCCTACATGTCCGGCGTGGGCGAGGTGACGGTGTTCTGCGCCGCGCTGGTGGGCGCGGGGCTGGGCTTCCTGTGGTTCAACGCCTACCCGGCGCAGGTCTTCATGGGGGATGTGGGCTCGCTTTCCATCGGCGGCGCGCTGGGCTATCTCGCGCTGCTGTGCAAGCAGGAACTGGTGCTTTCCGTGGTGGGGGGGCTGTTCGTGGCTGAGACGCTCTCCGTCATTCTCCAGGTGAGTTACTTCCGCTGGACGGGCGGCAAGCGCATCTTTCGCATGGCGCCGCTGCATCACCATTTTGAACTCAAGGGCGTGCCCGAATCAAAGATCATCATCCGGTTCTGGATTACGTCCATTCTGCTGGGGCTTGTGGCGCTCTCCGTTCTGAAGCTGCGCTAGGGCGAAGCAACTGTTGTTCGAGGAGTGGGGTATGGCACTGGAAAAGACTCGGGGCCGCCGCATGCGCAGCGGTGAGCAGGCGGTGGTCGTGGGCGCCGGCCGTTCCGGCGTTGCCGCCGCGCGGCTGCTGCGCCGTGCGGGGGCCAGGGTGCGCCTTCTGGACAGCAATCCCAAGGCCATGTCGGGCAGGGAAGCGCTGGCCGCCGAGCTGACGGCCCTGGGCGTGGAGTTGCAGCTGGGCGCGCATTCGCCGCGCCAGTTTGACGACGCCTCCTTTGTGGTGCCCAGTCCCGGCATGCCCGTGGCGAAGCTGGAAGGGCTCGTGACGGCGGAATCCACCGAGATTCTGGCAGAGATGGAACTGGCATGGCGCTATCTGGACGACGAGCCCGTGCTGGCCGTCACCGGCACCAGCGGCAAGACCACCACAGCCTCGCTGGCCGCCGCCATGCTGCACGAGCAGGGCTACGCCGTCTTTCTGGGCGGCAACATCGGCACCCCCCTTTCCGAATATGTGCTCGGCGGACGCAAGGCGGACGTGCTGGTGCTGGAAGTCTCCAGCTTCCAGCTGCAGGCCTGTTCCACATTTTGCCCCAGGGCGGGCATACTGCTCAACATTACGCCCAATCACCTGGATTACCACAGGGACATGGCCGAATATACGGAGGCCAAGTTCCGCCTGTTCCGCTGCCAGGACGAGGGCGACCTGGCCGTGCTGGGCGCGGACCTGCGGGAGGAGGCCGAACGCCGCCGCCTCAGGGCGCGCAAGGTCTATGTGCAGACGCCGGAGGGCGGGCGCTTTCCGCGCAGCCGCCTGCTGGGCGCGCATAACCGCGTGAACGAGGAGGCCGCCTGGCAGGCCTGCCGCCTCTTCGGCGTGACGGAGGCCAGCGCGGCGCGGGCCGTGGAGCGCTTTGCCCCGCTGCCCAACCGGCTGGAGCGCGTGGCCGAACGCGGGCAGGTGCTCTATGTCAACGATTCCAAATGCACCACGGTTTCCTCCCTCAAGGTGGCGCTGGAGGCCTTTGACCGGCCAGTCCGCCTGCTTTGCGGCGGCAAGTTCAAGGGCGGGGACCTGGCGGCGCTGGGCGGACTTGTGAAGGACAGGGTGCGCGAGGTGGCTCTGTTCGGCGCGAGCCGGGAGCATTTTGAAAAGGCCTGGCAGGGGCTTGTGCCCATGACTTGGCACGAGACGCTGGAACCGGCCGTGCGTTTTGTTTCCGCCAATGCGCAGGCGGGCGACGTGGTGTTGCTGGCTCCGGCGACTTCAAGTTTTGACCTCTACCGCAACTATGAGGAACGCGGCGCGGACTTCCGGCGCATCGTGGGGGCGCTGGCATGAAAAAACTCCTCACCGCCGCCGAAACGCCCGTCAAAAAGAGCGGCAGCGCTCTGGGGCGCGCGCTGGAAAGCGGCCCCACCGCGCCCTTTGACTGGTGGCTGTTCACCATCGTGCTTGTCATTCTGGCCATCGGGCTGATCATGGTGCTCTCGGCCAGCGGCATTGTGGCGGAGCAGGTCAACGGCGACAAATACTATTTCTTCAAGCGCCAGCTCCTGTTCGCGTGCATGGGCGGCGCGGCCCTGTGGGGGGCGGCGCTGCTGCCGCGCACATGGCTGTACAGGATTCAGTATCCCGCGCTGTTCCTGGCTCTGGCGCTGCTGCTGGTGACGCTTTCGCCGCTGACCCCCGCCATCAACGGGGCCAAGCGCTGGATACCTCTGGGCTTTTTTTCCGTGCAGCCCATGGAATTCGTCAAGATTGCCCTGGCCCTGTATCTGGCCTATTTCATGAGTTCCAAGCAGGATATCATCAAAACGTTCAGCCGGGGCGTCATCCCGCCCTTCGCCGTCACCGGGCTGTTCTGCTTCCTCCTGCTGCTCCAGCCGGATTTCGGCAGCGCCGTGGTGCTGGCAAGCATATTGTTTTTCATGTGCATTGCGGGCGGCACGCGTTTTATCTATCTCTTTTTCTCCCTGGCGCTGGCCGTGGCCGGCGCCATGGCGCTGGCCATTTCCTCGCCGTACCGCCTGCGCCGTCTGCTGGCCTTTCTGGACCCCTTTCAGGATGCCCACAATACCGGCTATCAGCTCGTGCAGTCGCTGCTGGCCATCGGGTCCGGCGGTTTCTTCGGCGTAGGCGTGGGAGCCAGCAGGCAGAAGATGTTTTACCTGCCGGAAGCGCACAATGACTTCATCATGGCCGTACTCTCGGAAGAGATGGGTTTTGTGGGCGTGAGCGCAGTGATGATTCTCTTCGCGCTGCTTTTCTGGCGCTGCTACAGGATCATCATGGGCCAGCACAACCTGCGCGACCGCTTCACGGCCTTCGGCATCACGCTCATTCTCGGCATGGGCGCGGTCATGAATCTGGCTGTGGTCATGGGCGTGGCCCCGCCCAAAGGCGTGCCCATGCCGCTCATGAGTTACGGCGGCAGCAATTTGCTGGCCACCATGCTCTGCGTGGGGCTGCTGATGAACTTCTCGCGCACGGCGGACGCCCCATGAACAGGATACTTCTGACAACCGGCGGCACGGGCGGGCACATCTTTCCCGCCCTGGCCGTGGCCGAGGAACTGCGCCGCCGCAACCCGGGGGCCGAGTTGCTCTTTGTGGGCTCGCTCTACGGGCCTGAGGCGCGTTTGACGCGTCTGGCCGATGTGCCCTTTGAGGGCCTGCCTGTGCGCGGCCTGCTGGGGCGCGGCTGGCGGGCCGTGGGCGCAGCCTTGCGCATGGCGGCCGCCGTGGGGCGAGCCGTGGGGGTCATCCGCCGCTTCCGGCCCGACGTGGTGGCCGGCTTCGGCGGATATGCCGCCTTTGCGCCCATGTTCGCGGCCCGGCTGCTGGGTGTGCCCCTGGTGCTGCATGAGCAGAACGCCGTGGCCGGGACGAGCAACCGTTTTCTGGCGCGGTCGGCGCGAAGTGTCTGTGTTTCCCTGCCGGAGACGGAGGGCTTTGACAGGGCCAAATGCGTGTTCACGGGCAATCCCGTGCGCGCCGCCGTCAGCGCGCTGGGGCAGCGCGCCCCGCGCGAGGGTACGCGCCGCCTGCTGATTGTGGGCGGATCGCAGGGGGCGCACGCCCTCAATGCCTTTATGCTGGCGCATGTGCAGGAATTTCGGCGTGCCGGGGTGGAACTGCGCCACCAGACCGGCAAGACCGACGAGGCCGACGCGCGTGCGGCCTATGCGGCGGCGGGCTATGGGCCGGAATGCGTTTCGGCCTTCATCGACGACATGGCCGGGGCCTATGCCTGGGCCGACATGGTTCTGTGCCGCGCAGGGGCAAGCACTGTGGCGGAGCTTTGTGCCGCCGGGCTGCCTTCCGTGCTGGTGCCCTTTCCGTACGCTGTCCACGACCACCAGACCAGGAATGCCGCTGTGCTGGAACGCTGCGGAGCGGCGGTGCTGGTGCCGGAAAAGGATATGGCCGCGCGGGAGCTGGACGGCCTGCTGCTGCATTTACTGAACACGCCCGGGGAACGGGCGCGCATGGGCCGGGCCGCCCGGGAGGCGGCGCGGCCCGACGCGGCGGCTCGTGTGGTCGCCGTGCTGGAGGAAGCGGCGCACGCCGGACGCTGAGCGTCCTTCACTGCGGAACGGCTGCTGCCTGCGCCCTGCCGGCGTCGTGGATGCGCATCGGCGCGGCCGCGCGGCGAAATGGCGCGAATGACACGGTGTGGTAGATACAACGGCACGATATATCTAGATTCTTTCTATAAAGGCAGAGCATGAACAGCAAGATTCGAAAGATTCACATGGTGGGCATCGGCGGTGCGGGCATGAGCGGCATAGCCGAGGTTCTTCTCAGCCTGGGGTACGACGTTTCCGGTTCCGACATGAGCGATTCCGCCGTGGTGCGGCATCTGCGGGATCTGGGCGCGCGCGTGGCTGTGGGCCATGCGGCGGAAAACGTGGGGGACGTGCAGGTGCTCGTCAAGTCCACGGCCATCGGCGACGACAATCCGGAACTGGCGGAGGCCCGCCGCCGCAACATCGCCGTCATTCCCCGCGCCGAAATGCTGGCCGAGCTCATGCGCCTGCGCCAGGGCGTGGCCATCGCGGGCACGCACGGCAAAACCACCACCACGTCGCTGACCGCCTCCATCTTTGACGACGCCGGGCTGGACCCCACCGTCATCATCGGCGGACGCCTCAATGCCTACGGCACCAACGCCCACCTGGGGCAGGGCGAATACCTCATCGCCGAGGCGGACGAGTCCGACGGTTCCTTCCTCTGCCTGCTGCCCATCATCAATGTGGTCACCAACGTGGACGAGGACCATCTGGATTATTACAAGACGCGCGAGGCCATTGACGATGCCTTTGTGCAGTTCATGAACAATGTGCCTTTCTACGGAATGAATGTCGTCTGCGGCGACGATCCCGGCGTGCGCGCCCTCCTGCCTCGCGTCAAGCGCCCGGTGCTGACGTACGGCTTTGCCCGGGAGAACGCCCTGCGCGCCGAGCCTCTGGAAAGCGGGCCGCGCAACCATTTCGCCGTGGTCCATGAAGGGCGCAAGCTGGGCGAGGTAAGCCTGCCCCAGCCGGGACGGCACAATATCCTCAATGCGCTGGCCGCCATCGGCGCATCCATGCAGGCCGACATCAGCTTCGAGCAGTGCGCGCGCGGCCTCGGCAAGTTCGGGGGCGTGGGGCGGCGCTTTGAATTCAAGGGCGAACGCAAGGGCGTGACCGTGGTGGACGACTACGGCCATCATCCCACAGAGATTGCGGCCACCCTGGCCACGGCACGGCAGGTCTTTCCCGGCAGGCGGCTTGTGGTGGCCTTCCAGCCGCACCGCTTCAGCCGAACGCAGGCGCATTTCGGCGAATTCTGCAAGATTTTCGACGTGGCGGATATGCTGCTGCTGACGGAAATTTACGCCGCCTCCGAGAAACCCATCCCCGGCGTTTCGGGGCAAAGCCTGACCCAGGGCATCCGGCAGGTTTCGCAGACGCCCGTGGAATATTTCCAGACGCTGGACAGCATGGCCGCGGCCCTGCCCTCCCTCCTCAAGGAGGGGGACGTGCTGCTGACGCTGGGCGCGGGCAGCATCACGCGTCTGGGCCCCGCCTGGATCGAGGGGCGCGACCATGCGTGAGACGGCCTCGCCCGATCTTTCGCAGCGCACCACGCTGCATGTGGGCGGCACGGCCATTGCCGAGTTGACGCTGGAGAGCCGTGAGGATGCGGAGCGTCTGCCCGAACGTCTGCGCGCGCTGGGCGGGCGACCGCTGGTGCTGGGTGCCGGCAGCAACATCCTTGCCCGCGACGGCGAATTGCCTCTGGTGCTGGTGCGGCCCCGCTTCATGGAGGGGCCGGAAGTGGTGGGCGAGGAGGGGGGCAGGGCGCTTGTGCGCGTCGGCGCGGGTGTTCCCCTGCCGCGCCTGCTGCGCTTCTGCGCGGCGCAGGGACTTTCAGGCCTGGAGGGGCTTGTGGGCATTCCCGGCAGCGTGGGCGGGGCCGTGGCCATGAACGCCGGTTCCCACGGTTCGGAGACCGGTAAAAATATTCTGTCCATTGAGGCTGTTATCGGATACTCCAGTCGCCGGATTACTGCTGAGGAACTGCAATTCGACTATCGCAGCATGCGCATCGCAGGCAACAATGAGGATTTTATTGTTCTGGACGCCATATTTGGCTTGACCAGAGCCGAAAGGGATGGCATCAGTAATTGCATGCGTCACAACTTTCTTAAGAAAAAGTCTAAACAACCTGTGACGGCCTGGAGCGCGGGGTGCGTGTTCAAAAACCCCTCGCCGGAAATGTCCGCCGGAAAGCTGCTGGATATGGCGGGCTTCAAGGGAAGAAAACTGGGCGGCATGGCCTTTTCGACGCTGCACGCCAATTTTTTGATCAACGAAGGCAAGGGCAACGCCACGGCGGCTCTGGCCCTGCTGCAGGAAGCACGGGAGGCCGTGTTGCAGCGGTTCGGCATTCAGCTTGAACCGGAGGTCAGGATAGTGCCATGCCCCTTGGCCTGAGAAAAGGCGGGCGCAAGAACCGCAATGCCTACACGCGGGCGACGCCGCCTGGGAGGAAGGCGCGCAGGGGGTCCGGCGTCCGTGTGCTGAAAGCCCTGAAGGGCTGCGTCGGACGCGTCGGGGCCGTGAGCGGCCTGAAAAATCTGGCGACGCTGCTGACGCTGCTGGCCGGGCTGGGGCTGATTCTTGCCGGGGTGTGCTACTCCTCGCTGTGGCTGTACAACAAGGCCGTCACCAGCGATTTTTTCACCACCCGGCATGTGGACGTGAGCGGCAATGTGCGCCTCACGCGGGAAATGGTGCTGGAGTACGGCGGCATCCGTGAGGGCGATAACTGTCTTGCCGTCAGCATCGCCAAAGTGGAGTTGAACCTGCGGCGCACCCCCTGGGTGGAAGAGGTTTCCGTCAAGCGGCTGCTGCCGGACAGATTTGTTATCAAACTGAAGGAACGGCTGCCGTCCTTCTGGGTGCATAAAGACGGCGTGCTTTACTACGCCAACGAGCGCGGCGAAGTCATCGCGCCGGTGGAGAGCAAAAATTTTCTATCGCTGCCGACATTGCGCATCGCTCCCGGCGCCGAGGACGACATTCCGTATCTTCAGCGCCTGATGCAGGGCATGCAGCAGGGCTTGCTGCCGGTGGAAATTGGGGCTGTGTCCTCCATAACGATCAGCCCCGGCAACGGCATTGAACTGTACCTGGAAGACAGGGAAATGCGCCTTTCCATCGCCACGGACGACTGGGAAGGCAACATCTCCCGGCTGACCGTGGCTCTGGGGGACCTGGCCCGCAGGCAGGAATTGCGGAATGTGCGCGAGGTGCGCTCCGTCAACGGAAATGTGTGGGTATTGCTCAACCAGCCCGCATAACACAGTCTGAATCCGCCCAGAGGCGACGCCGCGCGGCTGCGGCAGGCGTTTGAGGAGAAGTGCATGAACAAGTCCGAGCTCATCGTTGGCCTCGACATCGGCACCACAAAAATATGCGCTGTGGTGGGTGAACTTACGGAGTCGGGCCTTGTGGATGTGGTGGGCATCGGCACGAGCGTCTCCACGGGGCTGCGCAAGGGCGTGGTGGTCAACATCGAGCAGACGGTCCAATCCATCCGCAAGGCCGTGGAAGACGCGGAACTGATGGCGGGCTGCGAAATCCACTCCGTCTATGTGGGCATTGCGGGCAGCCATATCATGGGCATCAACAGCCACGGGGTCATCGCCGTCAAGGGCGGCGAGGTGGCCCAGCGCGACATCGAACGCGCCCTTGACGCCGCGCGCGCCGTGGCCATACCTGCCGACCGCGAGGTCATCCACATTCTCCCGCAGGAGTATATTGTGGACAATCAGCGCGGCATCGCCGACCCCCTGGGCATGGCCGGGGTGCGGCTGGAAGTGAAGGTGCACATTGTCACCGGGGCTGTCTCTTCCGCGCAGAACATTGTGCGCTCCTGCCATCGCAGCCAGCTTGAAGTGGCCGACATCGCCCTGGAATCTCTGGCTTCGGCCAAGGCCGTGCTCACCGAGGAGGAACGCGAAATCGGCGTGGCCCTTGTGGACCTCGGCGGCGGCACCACGGACATCGCGGTCTTTGCCAATGACGCCATCAAGCATACGGCCGTGCTGGGGCTGGGCGGGCAGAACCTTTCCAACGACATTGCCTTCGGCCTGCGCACCCCTGTGGCCTCGGCGGAAAAGATCAAGCTCAAATACGGCTGTGCCCTTTCCGATATGGTGCGCAATGACGAATTCATTGAAGTGCCCAGCGTGGGCGGGCGCGAACCGCGCCGCCTTTCCCGTCAGGTGCTGGCCGAAATCTGCGAGCCGCGCATGGAGGAAATTCTCTATCTGGTGGACCAGACGCTGGTGCGTTCCGGCTACAAGGATATGATCGGCGCGGGCGTTGTGCTGACGGGCGGCACCTCGCTCATTGAAGGCTGCCAGGAGCTCGGCGAACAGATTTTCAACCTGCCGACGCGCATCGGCTACCCGCGCAATGTGGGCGGCCTCAAGGATGTGGTCAACAGCCCCAAGTTTTCTACGGCGGTGGGTCTCCTGCGCTACGGCGCGGAGAAGGAACTCTCCGGTCAGAAAAAGTTTACCACGCGCAGCGAGAGCGGCATGTTTGAAGGCGTTCTCGCGCGGATGAAAAAGTGGTTTGCGGATATTTCATAAACGCCTCAAGCGGGCAATTTGGGGCAGATCGAGGAGAGGAGTATGGCTCAATCCATCGTAGACGATATTGATACCTCGTTGGCCAGCAACGCCAAAATCAAGGTCATCGGCGTTGGCGGCGGCGGCGGTAACGCGGTGCAGAACATGATTGCCTCCGGTCTGCGGGGCGTGCAGTTTGTCTGCGCCAATACAGATGTGCAGGCGCTGAACAAGAACGGCGCTTCCGTCAAGGTGCAGCTGGGCGAAAAGCTGACCAAGGGCCTGGGCGCGGGGGCCAATCCCGCCATCGGGCGCGAAGCCGCCGTGGAGAGCGTCAACGCCATTCGCGATGCCATCGGCGATGCCGACATGGTTTTTGTCACTGCGGGCATGGGCGGCGGCACCGGCACCGGCGCAGCCCCCGTGGTGGCGCAGGCTGCCAAGGAGATGGGCGCGCTCACCGTGGGCGTGGTCACCAAGCCCTTCAGCTTTGAGGGCGCCAAGCGCAAGCGCGCGGCCGAGGCCGGCCTTGAGGATTTCAAGCAGCATGTGGACTGTCTGATCACCATTCCCAATGACCGCCTGCTGGCCTTCGCCCCCAAGAAGGCGCCTTTTTCCGAAATGCTCCAGAAGGCCAATGACGTGCTGTATTACGCCGTCAAGGGCATTTCCGACGTGATCGTGGGCGAGGGGCTCATCAACCTTGATTTTGCCGACGTGCGCACCACCATGTCCGAGGCGGGCATGGCGCTCATGGGCACGGGCATTGCCTCCGGCGAAAACCGCGCCCGAGAGGCCGCGCAACGCGCCATCATGAGCCCCCTGCTGGAAGACGTCTCGCTGGAGAGCGCCAAGGCCGTGCTCTACAATATCACTGCGCCTATGGACATCACCGCCGAGGAAATCTCTGAAATCGGCGACATCATCGGCGACGCCACGCCCGACGAGGCCAACATCATCTTCGGCGTTGTCTTTGACGACAACATCGGTGACGAAATCCGCCTGACGGTCATTGCCACGGGCATTGAGGCCCAGGCCGAGACCATCCGGCCCGCGCAGGCCCCCACCGCCACGGTCACCGCCTTCACCAATCACCGCAAACCCGGCCCGGATGCCGTCATGGCGGATTCGCGCCGCGTCGTTTCCCGGCCGGTGCAGCAGAACATGATGGAAGAGCCGGAGCCGGGCGAGCCGCGTCTGCCGCAGCCCTCCCGCCGCTCCGAAGTGGAGCGCTGGTACGATGAAAACAGCAGCCGTCCGCCTTTTCTGCTCAAGCGTGAGGCGGTGGGGCAGGCCCGGCGGCAGCACCGTCCCGGCCATGATGATTTCACCTATGATGAGGACGATTTTGAAATTCCCACCTTCATCCGCACGCAGGCCGACTAGCGTCGTTCAGCCGCGCCGGAATGAACATCCATATTTTCAGGGCTTGCCTCTTCGGCCCTGAAATGCCCGCCGGGAGGCCGCATTGGGCGGCCTCCCAGACGGGGCATGATTGCAACATATGACCTGCCGCTTGGCAGGGGCTCCGCCTATCTGCCCCGTGTCGACTCCGGCAGACGCTTCTCGATGAAGTTCAGGAAGCGGTCTCTGCCCTCGCGATAGCCTGTGGGCGACATACCGTAACCGCCGGCGCTGATGCTCCTGCCGTCGGCGAATTCGACGCTGAAAGAGAAGCCCGGCGCGTCCAGCACGTCGCGCGCATTGCCGGCAAAGCCGTCCCAGGGGGCAAGAGCGCGCAGGATGCCGGCAAGTTCCTGTTCCTCGGCCTCGCTCAAGGGCGCATCACCGTCCGGGGCGCCACCCCATACGCGCATGACATGCGCCCTTGCTCCCCCGGCATCAAGGCGTCGATAGAACACGTACTGCGCCTCCATCCGCATGCCGTTCTCGCCGAAGCGAAAGCTCTTGATCCCGCCTGCCGGAACGGCTCCGGTCTCCTGCCAGCGCCGCGCAAGAGCGGCGAGCCTGGCGCTCAGGGCGTCGCAAAATTCGGCGAAGCCCTTGGGCATGCCGCCAGGTTCCGCCATCACGACCACAGACTGCCCCGTGCTGTAAGCCGCGTCGAGATACAGCGGCATCCTGCCCGGTTCGTATCTGCCGTAGCCGAAGCCGTGCCAGGCGTCGGCCTCGTTCCTGTCCAGCAGGGAGCGCAGTTCCTGCAGGAGTCCCGGGTCCGCATAGAACTCGGCCTCGGGCTGCCCCTTGGCGATGATGCAAACGCGCACGCGGCCTTCTTCGGCGACGACGGACCAGTAGCCGCCTGCGGGCCTGTTGATGAACGACAGGCGCTCCAGCCTTTTCGGCATGGAGGCGTGCAGCTCGGGCAGCTTTTTCTTGAGGTAGCCGCACAGCCTTGCCTCCGCCTCAAGGCGGGGCGTGCCCCTGCCGCTGTCGGCACCGTAGGCGCGCATCTGCCGGTAGCCCGGCGTCTTGGCGGCGACGCACACGCTCCACGCGCAGCGGTCCTTCCGGCGCTCGCCCCTGTCCTCATCGCCGGTCGAGCCGGGCCAGGAGGCTGCGTCCATTGCGAGCAGGAGGCCGGCAATCTCGTCAAAGGTTTTGCCGTTCACGGGGCCGGCGTAGATCAGCGCGGGCATCTCCCCGGTCAAGCTTGCCCTCAGCCTGTCCCTGGTCAGTTCAAGGTGGATGCTTCGCGCAACAGGGGGCGTCAGCTTTTCACCCCACTCGGAATGGTAGGCAGCGTAGGTGACAGCCCCTTCGATCCCCTTGCCGGAGGATTCAGGTTCGCCACAGAGCATCAGGGGCAGGACAGCGGCCAGAATGAGGCTGGGGCGCAGCATTATTACCTCCTCTTTCCACAAGACAGCAGTCACCGAGAGCGGCACCTGCGGGAGATGGACGCACTCCCTTCAGGGGACGAGGGGAAAGGAGCCTCCCGATACATACGGGCTGGCCCTCCGAGCGAAGCCCGGAGGTTGCGGCTGTACCCCTGATGTTACGATGCCGCAGTGTACGCAACATGCGCATGGCGGCACGGCGATGCTGCTGCCCACGCGTCCGGCATTTGGCTTGTCTGCACTTGTGCATTGAGCGCGGCGCGTCCGTTTCTGCATATCACAGTACGCCTGTGATTCCAACGCATTGACAGGACTGACAGCGCAGGCCACGCCATCTTGACTTTCAGGGCATGTCGCGCATAGCTTTCGTTCCGTGACGACAATGGGTTGAGTTTGTTCACCTAAACAACGGGGTGACGTCCATGCAAACCTCTGTGATAGGTTATGCCATGCGATTCATGTTTTTCAACGGCAGAGGGTTGCATGAGCACATTTGAGGTTATCCGCAATTTCGGCAGCAAGGGCAAAGGGTTCAGCAGCCCTGACAACTACATCATCAGGACGGTCAAGATAGTCCACATTTTTGGAGCCGCAGCCTGGATTGGTGGGGCTCTGGCTTTGCAGGCACTGGGTTACCTGCAGCACACGGCAAAAAACGCTGAAGCAGCCCCGTGGATAACACTGTGCCTCAATTCTGTTGACACATGGGTTGTCATGCCGGGCCTTGTGATGTGCATCATCACGGGATTATTTTATTCATGCCTCACTGCAATAGGTTTCTTCAAACATTTCTGGATAGCTTTTAAATGGATAATCACCATCAGTGCGGCCTTTTGGGGATTTTTCTTCTTGTCTCCCCTGGGGGATAGTTGCCTTGCAAAATTGGCCTCTGTCGGCTGGGATGCGCCCCTGCGTATGGCAAGGGGAGTGCTTTTTCCTGATTCCTGGGGGCAGGCCTCGCTCCAGCTGGTTGTCTTCTTTCTTATGTGCGTGGTTTCAATCTACAGGCCTCTTTCGCTGGAGGACATGTTGCGGCGATTCAAGCCGCATATTCTGTTCGGGAGGAAAGTTGCCGGACGGCCGATGTGCCCTGCGAAACGGATTCCGTGGTTTGACCCCGGGCGCATCGCGGAAGCGCTGGAACGCCGGAATGCCCCGGACAGGCATGAACTGGATGACATCCTTGCCAAATCACGTTCCCTTGAGGTGTTGACGCTGCCTGAAACCGTCGCCCTGATGCGGGTGACCGATGCAGAGGGTGTGCGACTGCTTCTGGAAACCGCCGACCAGGTAAAACGCAAGGTCTACGGCGACCGCATTGTCATGAGCGCGCCGCTGCATGTCTCAAACTACTGCGGCAGTGACTGCCGTTACTGCGCCTATCGCAAGAGCAATTCCGCCATTCAGCGCAAGCACCTGAATCAGGACGAATTGCGTACGGCGGCCCTGAATATCATCCGCCAGGGACTCAGCCGCGTTTTCCTGGTGACCGGACAGTTCCCCGGAGCCGATGTGAAACTGCTGGTCAACGCAGTGCGGGTGCTTTATTCGGTCAGGGAGGGAAATCAGGCAATCCGCCGCATCAATGTCAATGTCGGTCCTCTTGAATCTGCGGAATACGCCGCACTCCAGGAGGCGGAAGTCGGCACCATCCTGATTTACCAGGATACCTACCATGAGCCGAGCTACCATGCCGTGCATCCGATCGGCCCCAAAAGCGATTACGAAAAACGTCTTACGGCTCCCGATGTGGCCCATGACGCGGGAGTGGGGGATGCCGGTCTTGGCATTGTGCTGGGGCTGGGCCCCTGGCAGTATGACATGCTGGGGCTGATCATGCATGCGACGCATCTCATGGAGGCATACGGCACGGGATGCCGTAGCGTCAGCATGCACCGTTTGCGCCCCGCGCCGGGCTGTGACTTCCCGGCTCCTTACCCGGTAAGCGATGCCACCTATATGCGCTGCATTGCCGTTGCCCGTCTTGCCATTCCCTACACAAGCCTCATTTTGACCAGCAAGGAACCGGCGGGGCTGTGGCATCGCGCGTGTGTCGCAGGTGGCTCCCACCTGCTCACGGGAAGTGTGGCAAACCCCTATGAGGCTTGGCAAAATGGACTGGATCACATTCCGTTCCCCCTTGGTGAAAACGGCCATGTGGATGAAATTGTGCGGACGCTGCTTGAGTCGGGCCTGTTGCCGTCATTCTGCACGGCATGCCCGCGGGTCGGCAGAAAAGGCGATCGGTTCACGTCCTTGGCAGCCATTGGCGGCTTGAAGGAACGATGCGATTTTAATTCCTTCACGACCTGTTTCAACTACCTTTTGCATGTGGCAAAAGTGGAAACACGTGAGAGCGGGTTGAAAATTATTAATGCACGCCTTGCAGATATGCCTGAGGCATTGCGTTCACGCATAACTGCGGCGTTGGAAAAAATTACGCATGGAGCCGATGAATCTTTGGTGTGATCGACAGTTGGCGGTGAGGCTGCAATTGCCTTGACAAGCATAGAACGCATAGTTCCCATCAATTATGGAGATCTATGATACCTGTTCGAGACGGAGACATACCGCAGAAATTTGTACGCCGTCTCTTCAGAGATATCCGTCAGGAGAGGGACATGGCAGAGCAGGGAAGCGTCAAAGTTTACGGACTGAGAGGTAAGGGATACAGCATCCCGGATAACCGTATCATCAAGACGACAAAGGCCATCCATCTTCTTTCGGCAACGGCCTGGGCGGGCGGGGCGCTGGCCATGCAGGCGCTGGGCTACCTGAAGCTCACGGCCGAAACCCCTGCCAAGGTGCAAATCATCCAGGAATGCCTGCATGTGGTGGATGCGTGCGTGGTGCTGCCGGGCCTTACGGGGAGCCTTGTCACGGGACTGATCTTCTCCGCATGCACATCCATCGGCTTCTTCAAATACTTCTGGATAGGCTTCAAATGGCTGATTGCCTGTTGCGCGGGGTTCTGGGGGCTGATGTTCCTGGGCCCCTGGGGCGATCGGCTGATACTGTTCCTCTCCGGCTACGGCCTGGACGCTCCCCTGCGGCTCGTCCGCTCCTGTATTCTGCCGGAGAGCATGTGGCAGGGAAGCCTGCAGCTGGCAGTCATTTTCACCATGTGCCTTATTTCTGTTTACCGGCCGCTGTCATTGCGTCGGCAAGGGCGCGCCGGCGCAGACTGAAGGCTGCATGAGCCGAGCGAAGCGGCAGGGTTGCAGGCCGCGCATGCGGAAAACGCGGGCTTCTGCTTCAGGCAAAAAAAACGGCGAGCGCCGCTGAATAAAACATGATACTCAACGCCTCCGGCCGAACGGACATTCCCGCATTCTACTCGGACTGGTTTCTGAACAGGATTGACGCCGGCTGGTTCCTTTCCCGCAATCCGCGGTATCCCAGGTCGGTGCGGCGGTATCGCCTTGATCCTTCCGCGGTGGATGTTCTCCTGATGTGTTCCAAGAACTGGGGGCCGATGCTGCCGCACGTCAAGCCGCTGCTGCGTCGCTTCCGGCTGGTGTTTCATGGAACCGTGACGGCCTATGGCAAGGACGTTGAACCGAATGTGCCGCCTGTGGACGAGGCTGCGGAATGTTTGGCCGAACTGGGCGCGCTTGCCGGGCCGCAGCGCGTGGCATGGCGCTATGATCCCATTGCGATCTGGGGGCCGTACGGCGTGCGGGAGCATCTGGCCGCCTTCGCGCGCATTGCCGCCAGGCTTGAAGGCAGGGCAGGGCGCTGCATTTTTTCCTTCCTTGAGCTGTATGCCAAGGTGAGGCGCAATTTTCCCGGCGCGCGGGCGGTATCGCCGGAGGAAATGGAGGCGCTCGCCGCCGGGATGGCAAAAATCGCAGCCAGGCACGGCATGCTGCTGCAGACGTGCGGCACTGACGCGGATTTTCAGCGTTTCGGAGTTCTCCGCTCCGGCTGCGCCACGGCAAAACGTCTGGAAGAGGCCACGGGCTGCGCCCTGAAAGACCGGGGCCGCAAGGGCGGGGAGCGGGCCGGCTGCATGTGCATGGACTGGCGGGATATGGGCGCCTATGACACATGCCCGCACGGCTGCCGGTATTGCTATGCCAACAGTAATCATGACCTTGCGCGGCGGCGGTGGCGCGCGTACGATCCCGCCTCGCCGATGCTCTGCGACAGCATCGGGCCCGAAGACGACGTGCGTGACGGCCGCATGGAATCCTTGCGCGTGCTGCAGCAGGGGACGCTGTTCTGACCGGACGCGGCCGGGGCGGAACAGCGGTACGCTGACGGCGCAACGGAAGCGGGGCTATGTCATGTTGGCAAAGCGCTCCACCGCCTTGGTGAATTTTTTGATGGTCGCGTCGGCGTCTCCATGCTCGATGCCGTCGCGTACGCAATGCTGAATGTGCCCCTCCAGAACAATCTGGCCCACGCGGTGCAGGGCCGACTTGCAGGCGTTGATTTGTGAGAGCACGTCTTCGCAGGCGATGTCTTCGTCAATCATGCGGTCAACAGCCTGAACCTGACCGATGATTTTTTTCAGACGCGCATGCAGCTTGTCGGCATTGGCGTTCATACACTGTCGCATGGCATCCTCCCTTGCTGTGCAACCTGTTTTACCGTCGAACGCCTCTGACCGCAAACCCGGCAGAAGGCCCTATCGACGCCGCCCGGCGCAGTCGCCCCTCTTCCAGTGGAGCAGCAGCGCGGAATTGGCAATGACGAATACCGACCCCGCATTGTGCACCAGCGCGCCTGCAACGGGATTCAGGACGCCCAGCACGGCAAGGGTGACGGCAAGGAAATTGAGCCCCATGGAAAAAGCCAGATTGGCAGTGATGGTGCGCATGGTGCGGCGCGACAGGGCCACAAGGTGGGGAATTTCCCTGATGTCGTCGCGCATGAGGACAATGTCGGCGGCTTCCACGGCGATGTCGCTGCCCATGCCGCCCATGGCCATGCCCACATGGGCCGCCTTGAGGGCGGGCGCGTCGTTGACGCCGTCGCCGATCATGCAGATTCTGTCGCCGCCCTTCCGGCTTGCGGCAATGTAGCCGAGCTTGTCTTCAGGCAGGCAGGAGGCCCGCACGGCCTCAATTCCCGCCTGTGCGGCCACATGCCGCGCGGCGGCTTCATGGTCGCCCGTAAGCAGCACGCAGGCCATGTGCAGTTCTTTCAGCCGGGCCACCATGCCCGGCGCATCGGGACGTAGGGTGTCCGCCAGGGCGACATATCCGGCAGCCCTGCCGTCCACGGCGCAGTACATGACGGTTGCGCCCCTGTTCAGATGCGCCGCAGCGGCTTCTCCCAGGAGAGAGGGAACGGCAACGCCGCGCTCCTGAAGCAACGGCAGATTGCCGACAACAACGTCATGGCCGTCCACCACGGCCAGAACGCCCTTTCCGGGCAGCATATGAAAATCCTCGACAGCCGTCGGCGCATCTTTTCCACCCTCCTGAAACGAGGCGACAACGGCCTTGCCGAGGGGATGCTCCGAGCGCAGTTCGGCTCCGGCGACGAGGCGGTACATACTCTCGTCCGCAAGGTCGTCCACGATGCTTTGCACTGCCGTCACGCGCGGCGCGCCCACGGTGAGGGTCCCGGTCTTGTCGAACGCGCAGCGCGTCGTCTGCGCCAGCCGTTCCAGCGCGTCCCCCTCGCGGACAAGGAAACCGTGCCGCGTGGCATTGCCGATGGCGGCCATGATGGCTGTGGGCGTGGCAAGCACCAGGGCGCAGGGGCAAAAGACCACAAGGACGGTGACGGCGCGGATGGCTTCTCCCGTCACAAGCCAGGCGAAAATGGCGGCGGCCAGGGCAAGGACCACAATCCAGGTGGCCCAGCGGTCCGCCAGCCGCACAATCTTTGCCTTCCCGGCGTCCGCCGAGCGGACAAGGCGCACCATGCGCTGCAGGGAACTGTCTTCGCCCGCACGCGTGCACTCCATGTCAAACGCGCCGAACTGGTTGACCATCCCCGACGCCACGGTATCGCCCACGGTTTTGTCCACGGGCAGGGGCTCACCCGTCAGAACCGCCTGATTGACGGAGGAGTGTCCCTTGCGGATAAGGCCGTCCACGGGCACGGTTTCACCCGGCAGAACACGCAGCATGTCCCCCACGGTCACTTGGTCTGCGGGAATGACGGCCTCGCTGGGGCCATGCAGCACACGCGCCGTCTGCGGCGTCAGGCGCACAAGCTTTTCGATGCCCGCCCTGGCTCTGGCCACGGTGAGATTTTCAAGCAGCGAACCAAGTTCCATGATAAAGGCCACCTCGCCGGCGGCAAAATCCTCGCCGATGATGACCGCTGAAATGAGCGCCATGGACACCAGCACATCTGCCCTGATGTCAAAGGACGTCGCCAGGCCGATGACGGCCTCAAGCACAATGGGCACGCCGCAGAGAATAATGGCGACCCAGGCGGCGTCAAAAGGGAACAAATGCCGGTCGAAGAAGCTGGCAACCAGCGCTAGGCCGGAAATTACGAGGAAAATGATGTCGCGTCGCATGCCGCCCAGCGTCGACAGCCTTTCCAAAGTCCGGAGTATGCCCATACCGCCTCCACGCGTATTTAACAAATACATGTATGGGTAAAATACATATAGGGGTATGGGATGTCAAGATCGGTGCAGCATGCAGTCCGGTATCGCCGCGTCACCGTCTGGCACTGCCGCAGCAAAGGCAGGCCAAGCCTCTCGGTTTTGACGAGACAATGCTGCATGGCAGGAAATGTGTGGTTCGGCAAGGAGTTGCGTGTCGGGCAGGCCCTGACCCTCATAAAGAATGTTTTCGGGAATCGCGAATTCTTTTCGCCAAATTCGCGTGAATTTACCGTATTGATTTTTTGATATGTAAAGAATAAAAATTGCCACAAGACATCAAAAATACTTTTTTTATGGAAATTGATTTACAGAATATGGATTTATTAACGCAATATGAATGTTCATTCTGAATATATTTATTGTCACCCTCTGGGAGGGGCAAAACCCCCAGCTTTAGCTGGCGGCTTTAGCATGGTGGTGGTAAGCTCGGCGGCATGGACACCTACCAGCACGGAGCTCACAGCGTTTTTTCGATCCATCTGCACATTGTGTGGAT
>SUVB01000013.1 GCA_015062205.1 Desulfovibrio desulfuricans | reverse complement strand
CCTTCAACTTCAGGAAATGGATGCGGGCTGTGATTCAAAAGATGTTTTTTGTCATTTGTAGCCTTTTAGCAGTCCGTGTGACTAGGAAAGACTTACAATATGAATTCGTCTGAGCAGATTTTTTAAGGCTCGACTAATTATGACTGTCGCTTGATGAAAGGCTTGCCATCGTTCCAGGGGGATTAACGGATATCAGACCGATAATTCGTAGCCATTGCGCCCGGTTGGGCCAGCGCCTTGAGGCATCAAGACGTTGCAGGATGCCCATGTACTTGTGGTGGTTCATATGGGGGCGTGAAGCCCATAAATCAAGCCTGTCCCGCAGCCATTGTTCTGTTCCGCGTTCCGCCATAATATTCCTCCGGCATATCTGCGCAGACTATAGCGGCAACACCCGGCGCTGCCAAGGCGGGCCGCTGAACGCTAGCAGCCCCGCACGGTTTGCCGTGCGGGGCTGCGTGTTTCTGTGCGCAGGTGCGGCGCGTTGCGGCCTCAGGCCTTGCCGTTGCCTTCGTCCGGGGCATGTTCCGTCTCGTGCCGTCCCGCAACAAGGTTGCGGTGCCCGGCGATGATGTGGTCCAGCACGGAGGGGTCGGCCAGGGCCGTGGTGTCGCCCAGGTCCTCATAGGTGTCGCCCGCGATTTTGCGCAGCATGCGCCGGATGACCTTGCCCGACGTGGTCTTGGGCATGGCCTCCACAAACTGGATGTATTCCGGGCTGGCCAGGGGGCCGATGTCGCGGCGCACGGCGTCGCGCAGCCTGACGCGCAGCTGCGCGCTCCATGGCGTCTCGTCGCGCGTGACCACATAGGCGTAGATGCCCTCGCCCTTGAGGGCGTGCGGCATGGGCACCACCGCGGCCTCGCCCACTTCGGGGCAGGCGCCCAGCACGGCCTCGATTTCCGCCGTGGAGAGGCGGTGGCCGGAAACGTTGATGGAATCGTCCACGCGGCCCAGTATCCAGTAGTAGCCGTCCTCGTCTATCTCTGCCGCGTCGCCTGTGGAGAAGCAGCCAAAACGCGAGAAGTAGGACTGGTATTTTTCCTCATCGTTGAAGACGCCCTGCATCATGCCCGGCCAGGGGCGGCGGATGACCAGATGCCCGGCCCTGCGTCCCGCCTGCTGTTCTTCCTCGTGCTCCTCCTCGCCTTCACGCGCGGCCGAGCCGATGACGTCGGCGTCGATGCCCGGCAGGGGGCGTGTGGCGGAACCGGGTTTGAGCCGTGTGGCGTACGGCATGGGGGCGATCATGGCGCCGCCGGTTTCCGTCTGCCACCAAGTGTCCACAATGGGCAGTTCGCCGCCGCCGATGTGCCTGTGGTACCAGTGCCAGGCTTCGGGATTGATGGGCTCGCCCACGCTGCCGAGGATGCGCAGGCTGCCGAGGTCGTAGCGCTCGGTCCAGGCCTCGTTCATGCGCATGAGCGAACGGATGACCGTGGGCGCGGTGTAGAGAATATTGACGCGGAAGTTTTCCACAATGCGCCAGTAGCGGTCGGGATAGGGCCAGGTGGGCACGCCCTCGAACATGAGAGTGGTGGCCCCCAGCGAGAGCGGGCCGTACACGCCGTACGTGTGCCCGGTGATCCAGCCCGCGTCGGCGGTGCACCAGTACACGTCGTCATCGCGCATGTCGAAGCACCACTGGGTGGTGTGCGCCGCGTAGGTCAGATAGCCGCCCGTGGAGTGCAGCACACCCGTGGGTTTGCCCGTGCTGCCGCTGGTGTGCAGCAGAAAGAGCGTGTCGTTGGCGTCCATGGGCTCACAGGGGAAGTCCGGGTTGAGGGTGAAATCGTCGATGAGATCATGCCACCAGATGTCGCGGTTGCGCTGCATGGCCACGTTGTCGATGCCGGTGTGCTTCACCACCACCACATGCGCCACGGAGGGGCAGCGTTCCAGAATGGGGTCGAGATTGGCCTTGAGCGGTTTGAATTTGCCCGCGCGCACGGCGGCGTCGGCGGTGATGACAACGCGCGCCTTGCAGCCCTGGATGCGGCTGCGCACGCCGCCCTCGGCATAGCCGGAAAAGATGGCCGTGTGGATGGCCCCGATGCGGGCGCAGGCCAGCATGGCGATGAACAGTTCCGGGATCATGGGCATGTACAGGGCCACATGGTCGCCCTTGCGGATGCGCAGCGAACTCAAGGCGTGCGCCACGCGGCAGACCTCGGTATAGAGCATCTGGTAGGTGTAGCAGCGTACGTCCGTTTCCTTTTCGCCCTGCCAGATGATGGCGGCCTTGTTGCGCCGCCCCGAGATGAGGTGTCTGTCAATGCAGTTGAAAGCGGCATTGAGCTTGCCGCCGGAGAACCAGCGGTACTTGTGGTGTTCCTCATCAGCGTCCAGAACCTTGTCCCAGCGCTTGAACCAGTGGAGCAACTGCGACGCCCGCGCTCCCCAGAAATCACTGGGATCTTCCAGCGCTCGCCGGCAGAGTTCCTTGTATTCCTCCCGGTTGCAGATCCAGGCTGATTGCCTGTTGTGTTCCGGGGGGAGGTACGATCGGGTGTCATTCAACAGCGTCGTGATCCTTTCCTGAGACATTGTTTTGCCCTCGTTGCTGGCGTCAAACGGTAAAGGAGGAAAAACATCCCTGAATTATAGGCGTATGAAGATTCATGCCGCGCGTCAAGAGGCGAAAACTGTTTGAGCTTTCAGTCTCTGCTGTGCATATCGTCACAATCGGTCTGAAAAGGTGCCTTGTGATACCATATAAAGCGGATTTGTGCACCGAAATGTTTTGAGAATTATTTCACACATGCGGCAGAAATTTTTTTTCTGCCGGGCTTGCGACGGGCGGGCAACAGGCGGCGTGACGCCATACCCCGGAGTGAAAGGGGCGCGCCGTGCGGTCGGGGGGGCAGCCGGGGCGAAGATTTGTGCAAGCGGGAATCAGCGCGCTGCAGCGGGTGACATGAGGCCGCGCCGCAGCAGCAGTCCCGCCAGCATGGTAACGGGCAGGCCGACCACGGTGCTCCACGAGCCCTCCACCCGCTCCACCAGCGCGGCTCCCTGCCCCTGAACGGCATAAGCGCCTGCCTTGTCGGCGGGTTCGCCCGTGCGGACATAGGCGCGCAGCACGGAACACGGCCAGCGGCAGAAGAATACCCGGCTCATATCGCTGAAGACCAGCTGCCGCCAGAGCCCGAAGGAGCATTCCTGAACTTCCGGCGCTGCGGACGCTCCTTCGGCGAGGGGTGTCGCGCCGCTTTCCGCCGCGTCGGGCGCAAGCAGGCAGACGGCGCTGATGACCTCATGCCCGCGCCCGTTGAGGCGTTCCAGCATGCGCAGGGCATGGCCGGGATTCTCGGGTTTGCCCAGAATGTCGCCGTCTACGGCGACAACCGTGTCGGCCGCTAGGACAAGGCAATGTTGCGCGGCTGCGAAACGGGGCTCTGCCGCCAGGCAATGCGCCGCGGCCCGGGCCTTGGCCACGGCCGCGCGGCGGGTATAGGCGTCGGGCGTCTCGTCCGCGCCGGGGCGGGGTTCCGGGGCGTCGGCGCACAGCGTTTGAAACGGGAGCCCCCACTCCGCCAGGAACTGCCGGCGGCGCGGGGAAGCCGAGGCCAGCACCAGTTCCAGGCCGTCATGCAGCGTGAAGAGCGGCCGGAGCGGCATTCCAGGGGTGTCGGGCGTCATGGCCTTATTGCGCGGCCGGGGTGTGGTGCAGCACTTCACGGCCCTGCATGTCGAACACGCGGAAGGCGCCGTCCTCGTACAGGCCGTAGCTGCGCACGGAACCCTCCTTGGGCAGGGAGAGCGACCCGGGATTCCAGAAGTGCAGACCGTCGAGGGTTTCGCCGCGCGGCACATGCGTGTGCCCGCGCAGCAGCACCGTGCCGGGGCGGAAGCCGGGGCAGGGCGGGCATTCCGGCAGGCGATGCCCGTGACTGGCGAAGATGTTCAGGCCGTCGGCCTCAATCCAGGCGCTTTCTGTCACCGGAAAGGGCAAATGGGCCACATCCACCTCTGCGTCGCAGTTGCCGCGCACCGCCACTACCGGGCAGGGCAGGGCCGTGAGGTCGGGCATGGTCTTGAGCACGGAGCGCGTGTCATAGCCCTGCGGCAGGGGGTTGCGCGGCCCGTGGTAGACGAGGTCGCCCAGCAGTACAAGCTTGTCCGGGCGCAGCTCGTGCGCTCTGTCCAGCAGGAAGCGCAGACTCTCAAACGAGCCGTGCAGGTCCGAGGCAATGAGCAGGCGCATCAGTGTTGCTCCTCGGCGGCGGGGTGCGCGCTGCGCCATTGGTCAAGATTCAGGGCCTCTTCCACCAGCATGACGGGAATGTCGTCCTGCACGGGGTAGAGCGCCTTGCAGGACGGGCAGGCAAGGCCCGTCAGGGTTCCGTTTTCCTGCATGGCCCGCAATTCGCCCAGGCATTGGGGGCAGGCCAGAATGCGCAGCAGTTCCTTGGTTTCCATAGGCATAGGATGTGTCCTTTTTCCCAAATAACTGGGTCATGATACCGATAAGCGGGCGTCAGTTCAAGGCTTGCCCCCGGTGACGCTTCCGGCTACGCTGCAACAATGCATGAAGAAAAAAAATTTGTGGATCTGCATACGCACTCCACGGCTTCGGACGGCACGGACAGCCCGGCGGCGGTGGTTGCCGCAGCCGGAGCCGCGGGGCTGGCCGCAATGGCGCTGACGGACCATGACACGCTGGCAGGGCTGGACGAGGCGCAGGCCGCCGGGCGGGAGTTGGGCGTCGAGGTTGTGCGCGGCTGCGAGATTTCTTCCGGCACGGAATACGGAGAGTTGCATATTCTGGGACTCTGGCTGCCCCGTGACGCCGCGCCGCTGGAGGAAAAACTGGTCTGGCTGCGGCAGAAGCGGCAGGAGCGGAACATCGGCATCGTGCGCAGGTTGTGTGAACTCGGCCTGAACATCAGCATGGACGACGTGCTGGCCGAGGCCGGGGGCGAAAGCGTGGGACGGCCCCACATTGCCGCCGTGCTGCTGCGCAAGGGTTACGTGCGGGACAAAAATGCGGCCTTTCGGGATTACCTTGGCTCCGGCGGCAGGGCCTATCTGCCCAAGACCGTGCCGAGTCCGGAAGAAAGCGTGCGCCTGCTGGCCGGGCTGGGGGCCACGGTGAGTCTGGCCCATCCCATGCTGCGCAAGACGCCCGCCGGCTGGCTGGAGTCTATGGTCGTCCGCCTCAAGGCTTGCGGCCTCGACGCCATAGAGGCTTACCACAGCGAGCACTCCGAGGCGCAGGTTCGCGCCTGCCTGGCACTGGCGCGGAAGCATGACCTCGGGGTCAGCGGCGGGTCGGACTACCACGGCGGGAACAAGCCGTCCATCAGGATAGGGCGGGGCTACGGCGGGCTGCGCGTCAGCGTCGCGGTGTTCGAAGATCTGCGCCGCCGTCGGGCTGCCGCCGGGCTGCCCGTGTGAGCCGGAAGACGCGTGCGGAATTTTCTGCGCGGCAGGCTTGACAAATCGGAGAATATCCGTATTGTTTGAGTGCACAAACAATACGGAGGAGAACTCCATGAGCAAATATATGACCTTTCTTTTTTTCGCCCTCTGCATCGGCCTGAGCGCCTATTCTTCGTGGCAGCATGTGGAAAGCATGCCCGGCTACCGGAGTGCGTCCGTACAGCATGAGGCGGTGATGTAGCGGACGGTTTGGACGTGGATGACGGGCCTGTCCCGTCGCGCTGCCGGGAGTCACCCCGCCCGGTCGCCGACGACGGCATGCCCGATGTTGGACACATCAGCTTCCCTTCGGAAAGGGCCCGCGCCGACAGGCGCGGGCCCTTTCGCATGCCGGGCTGTCGGCGGCGCGGGCAACATAGCGCGAGTCGGTTGCGGTGCGCCGCATCACGGCGTTTTTTGCCCTTCTATTCGGTACATGCGGCCGCCGCGCATCAGCAGCAGGACGGCAGCGACGCGCCCGTGTTGCGGGGCAGCCGTGCCGCGTCATGGCATTCCGATGTGCGGCTACGCGTCCCGGCCGCAGCACTTCTTGTATTTCTTGCCGCTGCCGCAGGGGCAGGGATCGTTGCGGCCCACCTTGGGAGCCTGCGCTTCTTCGCTCTCGGCTTCGGAAGCGCCTCCGTCGCCCATAGCGGCAGGGTCGGTCTTGTGGCGCAGATCGAGGGAGGGGGCTTCCTCTTCCTTCTCCGCTTCCTCAGCGCTTTCAGCCGGGGCTTCTTCCTGCTCTTCGGCCTGAACGAATTCCACCTGCTCCACGCTGGTCACGTCGCCGTTCTCGTCGGTATTGAAGGCAAGCGAGCCTTCCACGTAGTCCTCTTCGCCGGGCTGGCGTTCGATGGGCTGTTCGTCCCCTTCTTCCACGCGCTTCATGCGCACATGGGTGAGGGAGGAAATGGCGTTCTCGTGGATACGGAACAGCATTTCCTTGAACATATTGAGGCCTTCGCTCTGGTATTCGCGCTTCGGGTCGCGCTGGGCGTAGCCGCGCAGGCCGATGCCTTCGCGCAGGTAGTCCATGGCGCGCAGGTGTTCCTTCCAACAGCGGTCGAGGGCTTCCAGCAGGAAGTAGCGCAGGATATCGTTATAGACATGGCCGGATTCCTCGCGCAGTTCCTCGAAGATCTGCTCCACAGCCTTGCGCGCGTCCTCGCGGGAGGGGATGGCGCTCATGGTCATGTCGGGAATGGCGCGGGCGATGTTGCAGGTGTCGAGCAGGCGGGAATTCACTTCCACGATGAGCTCGGCATCGGGGGCTTCCTTCAGGCCTTCAAGGGGCTGGTAGATAACGTCCAGAAGCTCGTCCACAAAGTCGAAAAGCACGCCTTCCACGCTGGGGAGCTGCATGAGGTCGCGGCGCAGGGAGTAGATGACCTCGCGCTGCT
>SUVB01000012.1 GCA_015062205.1 Desulfovibrio desulfuricans | reverse complement strand
TGCTTTCCGCCCGGCATTATGAACGGTTGCTTGAGATGCTGGAAGATGCGGCTGACAGGAAACTTGTGACGGAACGCATGAACGGGCCTTTTGTCGAGGTGCAGCTGAATGAGCTATAATCTTCGATTTCACGAGCTGGCCTTGAAGGAATGGCGCAAACTTGATTCCACCATTCGGGAGCAGTTCAAGAAGAAGTTGTCGGAACGGCTAGAGAATCCAAGAGTTCCGTCAGCCGCATTATCTGGTATGTCGGATTGCTACAAAATCAAGTTACGGCAAATTGGTTTTCGTCTCATCTACAGGGTTGAAGAGGATATTATTTTTGTTACAGTTCTGAGCATCGGCAAACGCGAAACATTCTAGAAAATATTCCTAGACTACATTTTTGACTGTACTGTGATTTAATATTATTAATCAATGGCTCTAGCTGCAAATGAGGTTGATACCGCTTCAACACGCTAAAATTTCAAATAAATTTTGACTTGCTGCTAATTGCAGTTTTTCCTTGGCTTTCGCGAAGTTTTTGATTTCTGGGAACTTCATCAACTCAATTTCGAACAAGAGCCTTAATCAATTATCTTGACAATTAATATTATTGAAGTATCTACATATCATCATTTCATTCTTCCTGTATATATCAGAAATACCAGTATTTTCTTTATCATCTATTGCTTCACCTTGTTTTAAGTATCCTTCACTGATTAATGAATCAAGAACACTCTTAATATACTTTTTTGTTGTTTCTGTTTGGGCAAAATTTTTTCTAAGAAAACTTCCATAAAAATAAGTCTGCTTTGATATATATAGATAGTTAAGTATCCTATTCTTCATTTGATTTGAAATTCCAAATTTAGAATTGATACGTGAATTATTTTCTGCTATAAATTTAACTATACTTACAGATAGATTTAAAGTATATTTTGAAATAATTATATCTTTGTGATTATTCGAGTATTCTCGATTGAGGATTGCAAGCAAAATTGCAAATTTAAAGATTAAAGATTTTAACAGCTCTAGATTAAACAATCGTGTACCAATCAATAAGGATTCACGTTCAATTTTTTTAATTTCTAACTCATTAAGATACGATGCATCTTGCAATGAAACATTTACAACATCAAATGTCTTATTTTTAAAATCTGTTATTTTATTTAGAATTATTTCTAGATTTGAAAAATTGATGTCTAATTTAAAAAGGTTGTCTATAAATATTGCTCGGCTCAATACTCCGAATTTCCTAATTTTTGTTGATTTTATCATCTTTCCTAATTGCTCTTCATCGAAATATGATAAAATATTCAATGTGCTTTTCTTGCAAGAATTATAAAAATTACTTGTCATTTTATTTAATATCTTAATTGTTGAAATACTATTTGGCGATCTATTGTATAACATCCTAAAAAAACTATCGTCGTAATTAATATTAAATAAATTAACATTTAATCCCTTACTATACAGTTTAAGAATATTTTTCCGAGACACACAAGATAATATATTTGTATTATTATCAATATGTTCTAACAGCCTTTGCAGATTCATTGTAAATATTTCATCTATTGAATCAGCAATTGATATAGCAAATAAATTCATATGCACAAATAAATTGTTACCAATTTTAAAAAACTTATCTTTGAGCAATAATGATGCAATGGAAAAAAGAAATATGTATTGCATATTTTCTTGAGATGATACATTATCGGTAAGCATATTATTCTCTTTTCTATATATGTTATTATATCTATATTTAAATATATCTTTTATATTTTTAATTCCACAAGGTGTATCACAGCAAGTCCTACATGACCAATTAATAAGTTTTTCTTTCATAAACTTTGATGCAATAATTGCAAGCGGCACATCAAATTCAATTTTTTGTAATAATGAATAAATTTTCTTATAATCAATTTTTTCATTTGAAATTAATGAAGAAATTTCTTTACACATTTGCATATTGCTATACTTTTGAGCATATATAGCCCTTGATCTTTTCATAAATTGATGTTTCAAAACCTCTAAACTCTGATTAAATTTAATTATAGGATTATCATTTTTATATTGTTCATATCTTATGTTTAATTTGGTTGTATTTATTTTTTCAATACAATATGATGAATCAAATTCGATTTCATCTACAATTTTATAGTATCTGTCATCTAAATCAATACAATAGTACTCAGAAAGCATCCTTTTGATATAATAAATAAGTGCTAGATATGAATTATGTAATATGGAAATGCCAATTTTTAGCCTATAATCTAGTTCATACTCATCTACAACTATATAATAACAATAATAATAAAACTTTGAAGGTCGCTTTCTTCCGCGATATATATAGAAATCTATAATTGACTTATCAATATTTAAAATGTCTGCAATTGCAAATATGAGTTCATATGCAGAATCTTTATCTATTATACATCTGAAAACTATTGGCTTACGAACTGGGTTAGCCCGAATCTTCGAAACAGCTATGCAGCTCATCCGAACATATTCGGAACCCGGTGGGTTTAAAAATTCACGAGATCTTTTTTTTTCACCATCGCTGGTTTCATATACCCAGTAGGCTTGTTTCGTTATCAACCTCATTGCGCCCCCCTTTGACGTCGCGTATATAAAGGAAGTATAAATGCTGGAAGAAACAGCTTGCAAGCGAGAAGTGGGGACAGGGTGGGGACAAACTGGAGGCTACAGAAAAAGCCCCTGCGGCCGATGTCCGCAAGGGCTTGAATTTGCTGGAGCCAGCCAAGAGAATCGAACTCTTCACCTGCTGATTACGAATCAGCTGCTCTACCGAATGAGCTAGGCTGGCGACCCGTGTTACATGCCCAAAGACAGCGGCAATGTCAAGACCGGATCAGGACAGTTTCATCGTCAGCGGGATGGCGTGCAGTTCCCGGCTGATCTCTTCCGTGTGTCCCAGCGTCCAGGAGATCTTGTCGGGCGCCCAGCCCAGGCGCTCGGCCACGCTCCGCACCACGCCCGCCACGTTGAGGACGGGATGCCGCTGGAAAACCTGGGGCAGGCCGTAGGTCAGATTGCAGACAAGGCACTTGCCGGGCCGCTGCCGCAACTCAAAAGCCAGCCGTGCCGTCTGCGGCGTCACTTCGCGGCAGACAAGGCCGATGTCGTACGCGCCTTCCTCCGCGCCGCCAAAAAGCGCGTCGAAAAACGCGTCGGCACGCTCCGGCGGGAAAATGCCATCCAGAAATGCCTGATCCAACTCTTGCTTGCTCATGCCGTCCCCCGACGGTTTGTTGTTCGCCTCGTCCCAATGCGAAAAAGCGGTCACGCTTCCAGCCCGTGCGCGCGCAGCAGTTCCGACGTGAGGCGGATATCGCCCCCGGGCACGCGTGACAGGGCAAAGCCCGGCAGCAGTTCCGACGGCGCGGCGGGCCCTCCGCCGGGATTGGCATTCGCCAGCAGCCCCAGCAGCCCGATGATGTCGCGCGCGGCGGCCCCCGCCTGTCGCAGGCTGCGCAGGGAAAGCGCGGCGTGTCGCTTGGCCAGCCGCTGCCCTTCCTGGTCCAGCAGCAGGGGCACATGCGCATACTGCGGAACCGCGTGCCCCAGCAGCCGCAGCAGCACAATCTGACGCGGCGTGGACGGCAGGATGTCACGCCCGCGCACCACCTGCGTAATGCCCATAAGCGCATCGTCCACAGCCACGGCCAGCTGATAGGCCACCACGCCGTCCGAACGGCGCAGGGCGAAATCCCCGCCGCAGTCGGCCAGAGTCAGACATTGCGGCCCCTGCACAGCGTCCGTAAACCGGACAGCATCTTCCGGGCAGCGCAGACGCACGCAGGGGCGACGCCCCCGGGCCAGAAAGGCCTCCCGCTGCGCCGGCGTCAGGTGGCGGCATGTGCCCGGGTAGGGGGCGCCCACGTCATCCACATGCGGTGCGGCGGCGAGGCTGCGCAATTCCTTGCGGGTACAGAAGCAGGGGTAGGTCAGTCCGGCCTGTTCCAGACGCGCCAGAGCCTCGGCATACAGAGCGCCGCGGCAGCTTTGCTCATAGGGACCGACGGAGGCGGCCGCATCCGCGACATCTTTCGCACCCGGACCAAAATCCCAGTCAAGACCGAGCCAGTTCAGATCTTCCAGCACGGCCGCCGTATATTCCGGCCGGGAACGCTGCGGATCAATATCCTCAATCCGCAGCAACACCTCGCCGTCCTGGGCCCGCGCCGCCAGCCAGGCCAGCAGAAAAGCCCATGCATTGCCGAGATGCAGATATCCGGTGGGGCTGGGCGCCAGCCTGCCGCGTACCGGCCGTGCGGCAGGCATGGGTCAGTTCTTCTTGTTCCAGGGCATGAGCGCCAACAGGCGGCCAAGGCCGCAAAAGCCCGTCACGCCCGCAAAGATCAGTCCCGCCCCCACAATGGCGGAAAGCCAGCACAGGGGAGGCCAGACCAGAGAACCTGCCAGCCCCAGCAACACCAGCGAACCGGCGCCGATCTGGATTTGCCGGAACAGGGGCAGCGACGCGCCGCCGCGCTCGACCTCAAGGCCCTGTCTGGCCCAGGCCTGCACGCCGCCGTCAAGCTGCCAGGCGCGCCCGGCAGCCAGTGTTTGCAGCAACTCGCTGTTTTTGGCTGTGCGGTTGCCGGAATTGCAGGTAAAGATAACGGGATGTTCCTCGTCGGCAGGGTGGAAGTCCATCCACGGCAGAACGGAAAGCGGCG
Source organism: Desulfovibrio desulfuricans (assembly GCA_015062205.1). Taxonomy (GTDB): domain Bacteria; phylum Desulfobacterota; class Desulfovibrionia; order Desulfovibrionales; family Desulfovibrionaceae; genus Desulfovibrio; species Desulfovibrio desulfuricans_D. Next base: position 81,132 of record SUVB01000012.1, on the reverse strand, counting down.
CGGCCTCGGCCCCGGGAAGCCGCAGAGCGCCCTGCTCCTCCGGTTCGCGGATGTCCACCAGGCGGGCCTTGCCGTCGCACACCAGACGATGCGCCTCCACGGGCGTAATGGTCGGCAGCATGTCCCCCCCTATGACTTGTTTTTCCGTTTCCTGGACGAGGAACCGCTCTTCTTGCTCTTGCCGCCGTCCCTAGACGCCACATCCCGCTTTTTCTTGTCCGACTGGGGCTTCCCGGCCCGCTGGGACGCGCTGCTGCGGGAGGCCCTGTCCTTCCTGTCCCGGGAGGCCGCCTTGCGGTCATTGTACCCGTCCCTGGTCCTGTCCTTCCGATGGGCGCGATCCCTGCGGGCATCGCCACGGGAAGAATGCCTGTCGTTACTGGCTACCTCCACAGCGCGTCCGCGTTTTTTGTCCCTGCCGGCCTTGTCGCGCTTGCCGCCCTTTCTGTCGCGGGCGGCGGCACTGCTGTCGGATTTGCCGTGCTTGCGTGAAAGCTCGCGCACGACCTTCTCTTCCGCAAAGTCGTTCAGGCGGCTTTCAGCCTGGGCCACAAGGTTTTCCGACCCGTCCATGTTGATGCGGCGGGCTCCCAGAAATGTGCCCTTGAAATAGGGGTCGTCCAGGGAATTGATGCGCACGCGCGCGCGGCGGTGCGGGCTGTGGATGAAATTGCCCCCGCCCACATAGATGCCGGTATGGTAGCCCCGGCGCGGATGGCGGAAGGCCACGATGTCGCCGGCCTGCATGTCGGCCACGTTGGTGATGCGCCTGCCGACGACGGACTGCTCGCGCGCGGTGCGCGGCAGCTTGACGCCCACGCTCTTGTAGGCCCAGCAGACGAGCCCGGAACAGTCAAAGCCCCCGGGAGCCATGCCGCCGGACACATAGGGCGTGCCGATGGCCGAACGCGCCCGGCGCAGCAGGCGGTTATTGATTTCAGGCCGGTTGGCGCGCAGAGGGGCCAGCCCCTTGCGGCCTCCCGCAGTGGCAAAGTCGCCCTCATCATCGGCCTCGTCCATGGCCATTTCAAAGGAACGGCGGAAACGCCGTTCGGCATCGCTTTCAGAATACGGAACAGACTCGCCCTGTTCCGCCCACAGGCTGTCGTCCTCCTGCCGTTCCCCTTTTTTTGCCGCACAGCCGAAGACCATGAGGCAGGCAAGCGTCAGAACGCACAGTTTCAGGCATGTACGCATCCGTACTCCATATGCATGACGCCGCCCCCGGGGGCGGCGGTTCTCGCGCACAGACGGGCACGGGCCCGCCGGACGAGGTTGTCAGGCCTTGATGTCCAGCAGCGTACCCAGCATGGCGTCGCTTGTGCGCACGACCTGGGCATTGGCCTCATAGGCGTGCTGGGTGGAGATCATCCGGGTTATTTCTGCGGAGAGTTCCGTGCCGCTGGGGGACATATGCTCCGCAAACCGGTTGGGGGTGACATCATAGACGGCATTGGCGGCAGACCAGTCGGCGGCCGGCCCCGCATCGCGCAGCACGGCGTCCAGCTGCATGCCCTGCCCGCCCGCGCCGTCGGCGTACGCGGCGCGCCGGGGCACAAAGGCCGCCGTGCTGACGTTGGCCACATTGTGCGCGACGACATTCATGCCCAGCCCAAGGGCGTTCATGGCCGAAGCGCCGTACTGCATGCTGCTGTTGATGCCGTTCATTTTGCGCTCTTTTGTGCGACGTTAGCACAGGGGCGGGCCGAATGCAAAAAACTTTTTCGCGAAAATCCCGGCCCGGCGGTCCTGCCGCAGGGCGCGGACCTCAGGCGCGCCGTTCTTCGACGAGATTGCGCTCAATGCGCGCGAAGGCATTGTGGTTATGGATGGATTCCATGCTTTCCACCTCCACGCTGAACCACTCCATCTGGCCATGCTCCAGCAGCCGCTGGGCCACGTTGCGCACCACGTCTTCCACAAAGGTGGGGTGGGCAAAGGCATGTTCGGTGACGAATTTCTCATCCTCGCGCTTGAGCAGCGTGTACACCGCCGAAGAACCGGAGGCCTCGGCGATGTCGATAAACTCCTCAAGCCAGGAAAAGGCCTTCATGCGCATGCGCATGCGCACCATGGTGCGCTGGCTGTGCGCCCCTTCACGGCTGATGGCCTTGGAGCAGGGGCATACGGTCATGACGGGCACATCCAGTTCAAGGATGAAGGACTGCCCCCTGTCGTCCAGCTCGCCGGTAAGGTGGCACTCGTAGGAAAGCGTGGCCGGGCTGCCGGAAGACGGCGCCCTCTTGGTGATGAAATAGGGGAAGCAGAGGCGGGCGTAAGCCCGGCGCGCGCCGAGCTTTTCCTTGATGGCGCAGAGAAGGCGCCGCATGGACTGGTAGCTGAGTTCGTCGTTCCACTGTTCCAGGGCTTCCACAAAACGGCTCATGTGCGTGCCCTTGAAGGCGGAGGGCAGATCAACGCCCAGATCCACGGAGGCCACGGTCTGCTGCGTGCCCCGGCTGCGGTCGCGCACGAGCAGGGGCAGCTTCAACTCGCGCACGCCCACGCGGTCGATATTCAATGCCACCTGCGGGGCGTGGCTCTGCACGTCTTCCATCATGCCAAATCCTGTCCGGTTGTGGTGGCGGTAAACACGCCGTGCTTGACGCCCTTGCAGGCGGCGAGCCTGTCCGCCAGGGCGCGCACGCGCTGCGGCTCGCCTTTCAGCACCAGCACTTCAAGGCAGTTGTCGTGATCAAGGTGCACATGCATGGTGGTCACGATGCACTCGTGTTCGTCGTGCTGGATGGCCATCAGCCGACGGGCCAGATCGTTCTTGTGGTGATCGTACACCAGGGTGAGCGTGCCCGCGCCGCTGGGCTCGCTGTTCCAGCGCTCTTCCACCAGCGCCCTGCGAATGAGGTCGCGTATGGCCTCGGAGCGGTTGGAGTAGCCCTTGCGCCCGCACAGGGCGTCAAAGGGGTCCAGCAGGTCCTCATCCAGCGAGACGCCGAAGCGCGCGAGCTTGCCCATGATCTTCCATCCCGGCCCCGGCGGGGCCGCTGTTGCTGCGTGTTGCGCGCCGCCGTCAGCGGCGACGCAATTCCCAGACGCGCACCGTCACCGGCACGGGCTGGGCGTAGAGCGGCTCCACCGTTTCGCTGAAGACGGGCCTCCCCTGCCAGCCGCCGCCGTGGAGGGCGTGCAGAAAGGCGTCATACACGGTGCGGCCGGGTTCGGCCAGCCATGCCAGCCCGTCCGGGGCCAGGGCATGCTCCAGAAAGCGGAGCACCGGGGCCACAAAACGCTTTTCGTACATGATGTCCCCGCCCCAGATGCGGTACAGACGCCCGGCCCGCACGGCGGGCCTGCGCCAGTCCATGACGGCCCACAGGGGCGAGGGCGTCGCGTTGGCAACAGCGTTGCGCGCGGCAAAGCGCAGGGCCTCCGGCTCATAGTCCATGGCGAGCACGCGCGCGCCAAGACGCTGCGCCGCCAGGGCCGTCAGCCCCAGGCCACAGCCCATGTCCAGGCACGGGCGACCGCGGATTTCATCCTTCCGGCGTTCCAGCCAGTTGGCCAGCGCCACGCTGGAGGGCCACAACTCGGTCCAGTACGGCAGGCGCTCGTCCTCAAAGTTGCCCGGGTCGGCGGTCATGGCCTCCCAGAGTTGTTCAAGATCCGCAGCCCGCTCCAGCCGCCACAGCCTGCCCGCGGCCCGCACGGCGATGTGGGGCGCATAGGCGGCAAGGCCGCGGCTTTCGACCGGTTCCGACTCCTGCTCCGGCGTGTCCATTCGCGCAGCATACGCTATAGGGCGCGGGCTGTACAGCGTCGGGAAGGGGCGTTCCGGAGGCCCCGCCCGTGCGCGAAGCCGGAAGCCGGGCCCGGCAGCACGGCGCGGCGGCACAACAGGCTTGAGAAGCGCCGGGTGCGGGTATATAAGGAGGTCCGCCGCGCGCCGTCGCGCCGCGGCCGCCTGCAACCAAGCCCGAGGACGGCATTATGGACAAACACAGCGACTACCTGAACCGCATCCTCCTGAGCCGCGTGTACGACGTGGCCGTGGAAACCCCGCTGGAAGAGGCCAAGAGTCTCTCCCGCCGCACCGGCAACAAAATTCTGCTGAAGCGCGAGGACCTGCAGCCCGTCTTCTCCTTCAAGATTCGCGGCGCGTACAACAAGATGGCGCATCTGAGCAGGGACGAACTGCGCCGCGGCGTCATCACCGCCTCGGCGGGCAACCATGCCCAGGGCGTGGCGCTGGGCGCGCGGCGGCTGGGCTGCGAAGCCACCATCGTCATGCCCGTGACCACCCCGGCCATCAAAATCGAGGCCGTGCGCCGCCTGGGCGGGCAGGTTGTGCTCTCCGGCGAATCCTTCAGCGACGCCTGGCGGCACACCGAGGAACTGATTCAGGAAACCGGCTGCACCTACATTCCCCCCTTTGACGACCCGGACGTCATCGCGGGCCAGGGCACCATTGCCATGGAAATACTGCGCCAGCACCCGGACGACATCCGCGCCGTGTTCGTGCCCATCGGCGGCGGCGGCATGGCGGCGGGCATCGCCGCCTATATCAAGAACCTGCGGCCGGAAATCCGCGTCATCGGCGTGGAACCCGTGGATTCCGACGACATGCGCCGCTCCGTCATGGCCGGGCATCGCGTGGAGATGTCCGACGTGGGCCTGTTTGCCGACGGCGTGGCCGTGAAGCTGGTGGGCGAGGAAACCTACGCCCTCTGCCGCGATCTGCTGGACGACATTATTACCGTGGACACGGATGCCATCTGCGGGGCCATCAAGGACATTTTCGAGGACACGCGCGTGGTGGCCGAGCCCGCCGGGGCGCTTTCGCTGGCCGGGCTCAAGGCCTACGCCAAGGCGGGCGGCCTACGCGACGCCACGCTTGTGGCCGTGGTCAGCGGGGCCAACATGAATTTCGACCGCCTGAGCCATGTGGTGGACCGCGCGGAAATCGGCGCGCACCGCGAGGCCCTGCTGGCCGTGGCCATTCCCGAAACCGTGGGCAGCTTCAGGCAGCTGTGCGCCTGTTTCGGCAACCGCAACATCACCGAACTGTGCACGCGCTTCTCCGATCCCGAAATGGGCCGCGTGCTCGTGGGCATCAAAATCAACGACCGCGACGACGTGGCCCAGATGCTCGACGAACTCAGGGGCAAGGGCTTCAAGGCGCTCGATCTCACGGACAACGAGTTCGCCAAGGTGCATCTGCGGCATCTGGTGGGCGGCAACGCGCCCCGCGTGCTGCACGAACGCGTGCTGCGCTTCACCTTCCCCGAGCGGCCCGGCGCGCTGCTGAATTTCATGGACGCCATGCGCGTGGACTTCAGCATCACGCTTTTCCAGTACCGCTACCACGGCGCGGACTTCGGCCGCGTGCTCGTGGGCTTCGAGGCCCCGGACGAGAAACGCGAGGCCTTTGAGGACTTTCTCCACCGCGTGGACGCCATGGGCTACCAGCATGTGGAGGAATCCGACAACGAGGCCTACAAAATGTTCCTCGGCTGGCACGAATAACACGCGGCGAAGACCGGAACGCGCCCGCGTTTCCCCGCCGGGCGGCAAAAGGCGCGCGGCATTCCCGGCTGCGGGACGCCGCGCGCCCTGCCGTTGCACGGCGCGCCACGGGGCAACGCGTCTTTTGTCCCCTGCCCCGCCGCGCTGCGGGAGCGCGGGGCAGCCCGCCTACTGCTGTCCGAGCAGTTTCCGGCTTTCGTCCGTGAGCCCCCGCAGACTGCGGAACACCTGTTCCGCATGGTTTTCGCCCGTATCCTGCACAATGGCGATGAGCACCCTTTCCGGCGTCACGTTGACGCGGGTCAGCGCCGGGGCGTCCACGCTGCGGCTGCGCGGCTCGCCGGTGAAGGCCCAGAAGGGGCCTTCCTGATGCGGTTCGGAGGCGTTTTCCTGCAGTTTTGCCAGCTTGGCGGCATGCGTGGCGCCGTCGTCATGGTGGATGTTGGGCAGCACAAACAGGCTGACAGCCGCCGCCACACGCTCCCCGTCCGCTGCGGGGCGGGTCAGCACCAGCATGTAGCCCTCGCCGTCGCCCACCTTGAAATCCTGTTTTTCCCCTCCGTCCCAGCCCTCGGGCAGATCGACGCTGAACAGCGCAAACTCGCGCGTCTCAGCCCGCGCCGTCACGGCGCAGCAAAGCAGCAGGGCAAGAAAGAACCACAGACGACGCATGGCAACCTCCCCTGGAGACGGGACGGACAATCCCGACGCTCCGCACGATGCAGAATCCCTTCCGACTATAGGCGCTGACGCCGCACGCGGCAAGACCGTCAGCGCCGCAAGAGATTCGCGTGTTCAGTGTCGGCGTCCGGCAGCGCGCCGACCTTCAGAACAGGATATTGCTGTCGGCAAAAAGCGCTCGTCTCAGCGCAAAAGCGCCGGGATGAAGGGCGCGCTCGCCCCCAGCGCCAGCAGCAGCAGGGCCAGCGTGTTCAGTTGGTACAGCCTGCGCGGCGCGCGACGAAAGAAGAGCGCGACCCAGCAGAGGACGGCCAGGGTCAGCGCCGTCAGTTCGGGCACGCGGGCGGCCACCGCCTGCGGCATGGCCCCGGGCCGCAGGGCGAAACCGATGGTGACGCCCCAGCGATCAAGGCAGAAGGGCATGTAGCCGATCATGGCCCACAGGGCGCACCAGCGGGCCGCGTTGCGCTCATCCTCCTCCGCGCAGCCCCATGAGCGCAGCAGGCCGGGGCGCAGGGTCAGGCAAAGCAGGGCAAACCCTCCCGCCGGGGCAAAACAGGTGAAAAAAGCGTGCAGGGAGGAGGTGAACACGGCCACGGCAGCCCGCGTGGGCGTCATGCCCTCGGGCAGCCCGGCGAAGGGGCAGGAAGGCAGGGCCTGGGCGGCGAAGAAACACAGAGCGGCCAGGAAAGCGAGCCCTGCGCGCATGCGCGGCGTCCGGGACGGCATGGCCCGCCCCACCCCGCCCGCCGCCGCTGCCGGCGCGGGACACGAGAGCGCGAACTGGACAAACAGGCAGAGCACGCCCCCCAGCCAGGCCAGCATTGCCGTGCTGTAGGGCAGCATGACGGGCATCCATAGCGAGAAACCGTCGGGCAGGCGCGGCGCGCCCTGCGCCGGACCGAGCTGCAGCAGCACCCCGCTGACGAGCACTGCGGGCCAGAATGCGGCCAGCGCCAGGTTCAGGCGCGTCAGTTCGCGCCCGCCGAAATCGCACAGTCGCCGGTTCTCGCGCCGCCCGGCCAGGAGGGTGAAGGCCGTGACAAGGGGCAGGGCCAGCGCGGCGTGCGCCGCAACGCCCAGCAGCGCGGTCAGCCAGTGCCAGAGAAGAATCCATGCCGGGAGAGTCTGCATGACGCATCTTGTAGCCTGCAGACGCCGCAAGGGCAAGCCGGGACGGGGACCGGCCGCCCCCGGCGCGTGGCGCGCCGCGTCAGGCATTCCCGCCGACTGCGCTCATTTTATGCCGCGGCACGCCGCCGGGAAGTTCGCGGCGTTTATACCTTTATGAAGGTATCACAAACATCTCCTGCAATGACTATCTGAACGCCAACGAGTATCACGCCGCGCGCACGCCGCCCGGCTGCGGGCCATCCTGAAAGCCGATTTTGTCCGTCCGGACGCGCTTCCGTGCGCTTCTTGACTTTGCCGCGCTCTTTGCCCAAACTACAGCGATTTATTGACGCACACCTTTTCTTGTTCCGCAAAGCGCCGGGAGCCAGCATGAGCGACTATAAAAAAACCCTGAATCTGCCCAAGACCGCCTTTCCCATGAAGGCCAACCTGGCGCAGCGTGAGCCGGAAACCCTGAAGAAATGGGAGTCCCTCAAGGCCTATGAAGCCATGGTCGAGGCCTCGGGCGGCAGGGGGACCTATGTGCTGCATGACGGCCCGCCCTATGCCAACGGGCACATCCACATGGGGCACGCGCTGAACAAGGTTCTCAAGGACATCATCATCAAGTCGCGCAACATGCAGGGCTATGCCGCCCGCTATGTGCCCGGCTGGGACTGTCACGGCCTGCCCATCGAACACAAGGTGGAGCAGGAGTTGAAGGAAAAGAAAAAGACCCTGCCCGCCCCCGTGGTGCGCAGGCTCTGCCGCGAATACGCCGCAAAATGGCTTGACACGCAGCGCAGGGAGTTCAAGCGGCTGGGCGTGCTGGGCGACTGGGACAATCCCTACCGCAGCATGCTGCCGGAATATGAGGCGGCCACGGCGCGCGAACTGGCCAACTTTGTGGACAGGGGCGGCGTCATCCGCTCCAAGAAGCCCATTTACTGGTGCTGCTCCTGCCACACGGCCCTGGCCGAGGCTGAAGTGGAATACGCCGACCACACGTCGCCTTCCATCTTCGTGCGCTTCCGCCTGCCGGACGAAAACCTGAAAAAGCTGTTCCCAACGGCCGACGTGGACCGCGCCTACGTGGTCATCTGGACCACCACCCCCTGGACACTGCCCGACAACATGGGCGTCTGCCTGCATCCGGATTTCACCTACGTCCTGGCGGAGGCGGATGGCGCGCAGTACCTGCTGGCCGAGGAACTGCTGGCCTCCTGCGCCGCGCAGTTCGGCTGGACGGACTGCAACGTCATCGGCCGGGCCGCGGGCGGGCAGCTGGCCGGGCTCAGGGCGCGGCACCCCTTCTATGACCGCGAATCCCCGATCATTCTCGGGCAGCACGTCACGCTGGATGCGGGCACGGGCTGCGTGCACACGGCCCCCGGCCACGGCCGGGAGGACTATGACGCAGGCCTCAAGTACGGGCTGGAAGTCTACTCTCCGCTGGACGATGCCGGGCGCTTCCTGCCCGCCGTGGAATTTTTCGCCGGGCTGAACGTCTTTGAGGCCAATCCCAGGGTCATCGAAAAGCTGGAGGAAGTGGGCGCGCTGCTGCGCAAGGGCTCCATCAGCCACTCCTACCCGCACTGCTGGCGCTGCAAGCAGCCGGTGATTTTCCGCGCCACCACGCAGTGGTTCATCAGCATGGAGCAGAACGACCTGCGCGCCCGCGCCCTCAAGGCCATTGACGAGGACGTGCGCTGGATTCCGGCCTGGGGCCGGGAACGCATCCACAACATGGTGGAGCAGCGGCCCGACTGGTGCATCTCGCGCCAGCGGCAGTGGGGCGTACCCATCATGGCCCTGCTCTGCGAGGACTGCGGCGAAGCCTGGAACGACGCCCGGTGGATGCACGGCATCTGCGACCGCATCGCCGGCCACCCCACCGGCTGCGACTACTGGTACGAGGCGGGCCTGGACGAAATCGTCCCCAAGGGGCTCACCTGCCCTCACTGCGGCGGCAGCCGCTGGAAAAAGGAAACGGATATCCTCGATGTGTGGTTTGACTCCGGCACGAGCTTTGCCGCCGTACTGGAGCAGCGCCCCGAGCTTTCCGCCCCGGCGGACCTCTATCTGGAAGGCTCGGACCAGCACCGCGGCTGGTTCCACAGCTCGCTGCTGGTCAGCGAGGGCACACGCGGCCATGCGCCGTACAGGTCCGTGCTGACGCACGGCTACGTGGTGGACGGCGAAGGCCGCAAGATGTCCAAATCCGTGGGCAATGTCATCGCTCCGCAGGAGCTCATCGAAAAATTCGGCGCGGAAATCGTGCGGCTGTGGGTTTCCTCCGTGGAGTATCGCGAAGACATCCGCCTGTCGGACGAAATTCTGGGCCGCCTGGTGGACGCCTACCGCCGCATCCGCAATACCTGCCGCTTCATCCTGGGCAACCTTGACGGTCTGGAGCAGCATGACCTGCTGCCTGCGGACAGGCTCCTGCCGCTGGACCGCTTCGCCCTGGACGCGGCCGCGCGCGTACACGAAACGGTGCAGCAGGCCTACACGGACTTTGAGTTCCACAAGGTCTATCACACGCTGCACAACTACTGCGTGACGGACCTCTCGGCCATGTATCTGGACATCCTCAAGGACCGCCTGTACGCCTCTGCGCCCGCAGGCGTCGAGCGCCGCTCCGCCCAGACGGCCCTGTGGCACATCCTGCGGCTTTTGCTGCGCGACATGGCTCCGGTGCTCTCCTTCACGGCCGAGGAGATTTTCAGTCATATCCCCGCCGGCCTGCGCGGCCGGGAGAGCACGGTCTTCGCCCTGCCGCCGCTGGACGCCGCCCCCTTCCTGCTGGACGACGGCACGCGCGATGACTGGAATGTGCTGCTGGCCGTGCGCGGCGCCGTGACCAGAGCCATTGAGCCCATGCGCCGCGAGGGCGTCGTGGGCCATTCGCTGGACACGAGCGTCATCCTCTATGCGGCGGACGAGCTGCGTCAGCGGCTGGAAGGCCTGCATACGGATCTGCGCGCCTTCTGCATTGTGTCGCAGCTGCGCCTGGACGATCCGGCCAACGCGCCGCAGACCGCCCGGCGCGATGAGGAGGCCCCCGGACTGGCCGTGACCGTGGAAAAGGCCCACGGCGCAAAGTGCGAACGCTGCTGGATCTACAGCACGGAACTGGGAACCGACCCCGCGCATCCGACGCTGTGCCCGCGCTGCGCCGCCGTTGTGAAAGAGCTGGAAGCGTAGGGGATGATGCGCAGACGCTACCGTATTCTGGGCGGCATGGCGCTGCTGGCCCTGCTGCTGGACCAGCTGAGCAAGTGGCTCGTCATGCGCGTCATACCGGAGCACAGGCCGGTGACGGTCATCGCCGGGCTTTTTGACCTGGTGAACATCCGCAACCGGGGCGCGGCCTTCGGCTTTTTGAACCGTTCGGACATTGAATGGCAGTTCTGGTTGTTTTTATGCGCCACCGCCGTGGCCGTATGGGCCATTATCGCGCTGACGCGCAGCGCGCAGGAGGAACCCTGCCTGTTCGTCGGGCTGGGGCTGGTCATGGGCGGCGCGCTGGGCAATCTGGTTGACCGCGTGCGCTTTCGCGCCGTGGTGGACTTTCTGGATTTCTACTGGGGCGACTGGCACTGGCCCGCCTTCAATATCGCGGACTCCGCCATCTGCGTGGGCGCGGCCCTGGCCTGCCTGACGCTGTGGCGCAGTTCTCCCGACACGGCGGATGCCTCCCGCGGACGCGCCCGGCCCGGCAAGGGAGGAAACGCATGACCTTCCAGTGGTGGCATGTGCTGGTGGCGCTGCTTCCCATGCTTCCGACCTTCTGGAGCATCCTGCATGTGTGGAGGCACGAGTTTGCAACGCCGCAGCAACGGGCGCTCTGGCTCGTGCTGGTGGTTTTCCTGCCGGTGCTGGGCGGGCTCATCTATATTTTCACCGGGCGCAGAAAGGCTCTGCGGAAACTGTAACCTGCGCTGCGGCCCGTGGCGCCGCGCAAGCAACATATGCAACGAGGATACTATGCGCACATTCCGTTCTTTGTACATTCTGTCTCTGGCGGCCGTCCTGCCGCTGGGCGGCTGCATGGGCAGCACCGGCGGCAGTCGCGGCATGAGCCTGGAACAGCAGGTGCAGCAGCAGGACGTGCAGCTGCGGCAGCTGCAACCGGCTCAGGCCGACGCCTGGAACCAGATTCAGGCGCTGCGGCAGGAAGTCAACACCCTGAAAGGCCAAATGGATGACCTGCAAAACGCCGGCGGCGCACGTGCGCTGGTTTCCCGCGTCAAAACGCACGACGAGGCCCTGCGCCAGGTGGAGCGCAGCATGGCGCTGAACCTGAATCTGGGCGAGCCCATGAGCGGCTCTGCCGCCGCAGCTGCGTCCGCCGCTGTTCCGGCGAGCAGCCGGCCCGACTACGGCATGCCCACCTACGGGCAGACGCCGGAGGCCGCCGTCAGCCCGGCGACGGCGGCGGGCGTGGGCTATGGGGCCGCCGCAACGCAGACGCCCCAGCCTGCCGCCGCGCCCAGCGGCAGCACCTGGGGGCAGGCCACGCCGCAGCCGCAGGCCCGGGTGGAGGCCCCCAAGAAAGACATTTCCCTGGCGCTCTTCGACGCGGGCGTCAACGCCTACAATGCCCGCAAGTACGATGAGGCGCAGCGCTCCTTCTCGGACTTTCTCAAGAACTACAAGACGCACAGCCAGGCCCCCGAGGCGCAGTACTATCTGGCCGAATGCTACTTCCAGCGCAACCAGTTCGCGGACGCAGCGCTGGCCTACGACACGGTGATCAAGAAGTATCCCTCCTCCTCCAGCGCGCCCGGCGCATACCTGAAGCAGGGCATCAGCTTCAGCAAGCTCAACCAGGGCGCGGCCGCAAAGGCGCGGATGCAGGAACTGATCAAGAAGTATCCCAACTCGCCGGAAGCGGCGCGGGCCAAGGCTTTTCTCAAGAACAACAAGTAGCTGCACAGTTCCCGCCGTGCGCGCGCGGCGGGAACGTTCCTTTTTTCTGACGAACACGCATTTTGCCGCGCAAGGGAGGCCGGGCAATGAGCCAAAACAAGGCAGAAAATACGGTATACAAGCAGGTCAGCGCAGATATCCGCAAGGGCCTGCGGGACATCTATCAGCAAATCTCCACGGCATCCAAGGAGCAGGAACCGCCGCAACCGGCCGGGCAACAACCCCGGGAGCTTTTTCTTGAAGCGTCCAGCCAACTGACGGAAGTGCTGAAGGCCACGGAAACCGCCACCATGCACATCATGGAAATCGTCGAGCGCAATCTGGAACTGCAGGAACGCAATACCGAACTGCTGGAAAAACTGCGCAGCGGGGAAAATACGGCCCTGCACACAGCCACCCTTGCCGAAAACAATCAAAAACTCGGCGACGACCTCACCACCCTGCTTACCACGTTGAGCTTTCAGGACATTACCGGCCAGCGCATCAAGCGCGTTGTTGCGGCGCTGGAACAGATCGAAACCATGGTCGTGGAGCTCTACGTCTCTTCCGGCCTGATGATGGAAGGGGCGGAAAAGGACCCGCAGAAGGATGTGGCGGAATTGCAGTCCGAAGCCAAGCAGGCCATGCAGGAATTCCGCAACGGCAGGCAGGTGCGCAGCGAACTCAAGGGACCGGACGCCAACGGCGTCTCGCAAAACGCCATCGACGACATGCTCTCCCAGCTCGGGCTGTGATGCTGCGCTGCCCTGCGGCAGCGCCCCACGGCCGCCTGTTCAGGACGCCGCCCCTGCGCGGCGTTTTTTTGCTCCCCGCCGGGAAAGCCCCCGCACAGCGGCGCGGCAGACGCCTGCCCGGAATGGCGGAACGGCAGACGCGAAAAGGGCAGCCCGCCACCGGACCACCCTTTCCTGCAGGCCGGGCCGCCCCGGGCCATACCCAGGAAGCGCGCTACTTGCCCGCCTTGGCCGCCTGGGCCGCCTCACGCGCGCGGGGCGACATATGACAGGGCCGACAGCCCTTGAACGTGGCCTCGTACTTGGCCGGGGCCTTTTCCACCATGCGCGTGTGACAGCCGACGCACGAGCGGGAACTGTCCCTGGCATGGAAGGCCATGAACATGCTCATGGGGTCACGCTCGCGCGGGCCGGGCGTGCTGTGGCATTCCGTACAGGGCACGTACCGCCCTTCCTCGCCGACTTCATGGTGACACTGCATGCAATTGACGCCCCTGTGCGCGCTGTGCGGGAATGTGACGTTCATGCGTTCTGAGGCGCCCCCCTTGATCACTATGGGCTGCCTGATGATCTGCGACATTTCCCTGATGTCTCTCGCCTGCGCGGCGACGCCCCACATAACGACCGTCAGCGTGAACAAAAGCAGCGACACGTACTTCATACTTTCCTCCTACCGGGCTAATGTATTCGGGCCACAGCCTCCACACAGGGACAGCCGCGCCGGAACCGCTTACGACACATTCCAGAATGTCGGCCGCAGCGGATGCAGCTTCCTGCGCGCCGCCGCCATGTCCAGATGCATCATACCGAGGGCGAGGGCATCCATATTGGGCACAAATTCACGCTCCCGCAAGTCCACGCCGGGGCAGTAGGCCCTGCACCGCGTGCACCAGTCCAGACGTTCGCCATGGGAAATGCCGCTCTCCCGCAGCAGTTCCATGACGCCGCCTTCCCGGCCGCATGCGGGGCACGCGCCGCGACGGAACTTCCAGTTCGCGCCGCACACGCCGCAGTGCAGATGCTTCTTGCCCCCGCCGCCGGAAAGAAAGGCGTTTTTTGCGTCCGCAGCGGGTCTGTCCAGCCAGCTGATAACGGGCAATGCGCCGCAGACGGGGCAATGCCCCTGCCGCCATGCGCCGCTGTCCCAGGGAGCCTCGCCTTCTTCCGGCACAGCCGACGCCGTCATGGCGCGCAAGACAGATGAAACCACAAAACCCGCCGCAAAGTCCAGATGCGATGGTTCCAGACCATGCGCCCCGGCCAGGTGCGCCAGGTTTTTCCTCTCGCCCGAGACAAAGGCCTCCGTCAGGCGTTCAAGACGTTGCGCGTCGGAGCCTCCCGGCTTCAGAAAAAAATCGGCCAGCGCCGCGCCGCAGGGGCGCAGCGCATCCAGCCCCGTCAACAGGGGCAGCAGTTTTTCGGCGGCCGCACGCACGCAGGGCCCGATGCCGCCAAAGGACGCGCCGGCCAGCAGGGGCGCCCCCTGCTCCAGGCGTTCCGGCCGGGCCACGGGCAGTTCCATCCCCGCGGCCCGCACGCAGGAGGCCAGCCCCTCCGCAAGCTCCTCCTGTGCGGTCAACAGGGGTTCAAAGACCCGCAGCACGGGAGCAAGCGCAGGCCGCCACCCGAGAATTTCCGTCAGCGTCTGCGCCGCGCGTTGTGATGTTTCGCCCATGCACGCTCCCTGTACCGAACCGCCCCCGGCCCGCCTCATGCCGGGCTTCATGCCGGGGCGCAGGCGCGCCCCGGCCTCAGCCGAACAACTGACCTCACGCAAAGGCCGCGTATTCGTAGTAATGCTCTTTTTCTTCCGCCAGCAGGTAGATGACGCTCACATCCCGCACATCGGCCAGAAAGGCCCCGGGAAAGCGCCGGCGCGCAACCTCAAGCCGCTGTTGCGCCAGCGTCAGCATATCCTCCCGCTCGCCGAAGGCCATCGCCCCGGTGGGACACGTCTTGACGCAGACGGGCGGCATGCCCGCCGCCAGACGGTCCGAGCACATGTCGCACTTGGTCAGCATCCCGGTTTTCGGGTCCCGCCGGGGAATATTGTACGGACAGGCGTCAATGACGGCCTGCGCGTCCTCGACGCTTAGCTGGGCGCATTTTTCCGTCACCAGCACTGCGCCGGTGCGTTCGTCCTTGACGATCGCGCCGGGCACGGCCATGTCGGCCACATCCCTGCAGATGGGCATGACGCAGTGACGGCACTGGTCGGGGAAAAAATTCCAGACCACATCGCCCGTTGCATCCAGGTGTTCGTGAAAACGGACAATCTTATAGTTATACGGATTCAGGTCCGGCGGATTCTGATGCGTGCCGGTCTGTTTCGTTTCGTTGGCGGGCAGGTCATGCCATTCCTTGCAGGCCAGCTGACAGCCGCGGCATGCCGTGCACCGCGTAGTGTCTACCAAAAATGATTTCGGCATAGTGAACTCCTTGCGGCCGGGCGCTCGCCGGGAGCGCCCGGCATGGCTGCGCGTCAGCCTATTTCGGTCAGTTTGTCGGCCTTGCGCACATTGACGCAGCAAACCTTGGTTTCCGGAATGGTGGTATTGGGATCAAACGCCGTGATTGTCAGCCGGTTGGTGCTGTCGCCGCATTTGGGCGTGGTCCACCCGGCAAAGAAGGGCATGCCCACCAGATGAACCGTCTTGCCCATGACGGTGAAGGGCCGGATGCGCACTGTCACCATGGCGATGGCCTCCACCCGTCCGCGGATGCTCTCCAGAATGACGCCGTCGCCGTTCCTGATGCCCTTCTGCTTTGCCAGCTCATGGCTCATTTCCACATAGAGCTGCGGTTCGGCCTCCAGCAGGTTGGGCACGTTGCGGGTTTCGCCGCCGCCGCACCAGTGTTCGGTCATGCTGTAGGTGGTCAGCACGATGGGATAGTTGGGATCAGCCGGGGGGGCAATCCTGTCCATATCCGTCGTGTGGAACTTGTACACCGGACTGACCAGCTGACTGGAGAAGGGATGGCTGGCCAGCGGCGTTTCCGCAGGTTCATAATGTTCGGGAAAGGGACCGTCAGCCGGGCCGGGAGCGTAGAACTGGGCATGGCCGTCCTTGCACATGATGAAGGGCAGCTTGCCGCCTTCCTGCGCCAGGGGCGGCCACGGACCGTCGGGCACATCGCCCTCCCACTTGCCGTCCTGCCAGACGATGACGGGCCTGGCCGGATTGTACGGCCTGCCGTTCACGTCCACCGAGGCGCGGTTGTAGAGGATGCGCCGGTTAACGGGCCAGCACCACGACCAATTGGGGAACAGACCTATCCTGGCCTGCATGGGCGTCTGCGAGGCGTCGCGGCGCTTGGCCTTGTTGCCCTCCTCCTCCGTCCAGCAGCCGGCATAGAGCCAGTTGAGCGAGGAGGTGGAGCCGTCATCCTTGAGCGCCCCGAAGGCGGGCACCTGCTGACCGCGACGATACTGCTTGCCGTTGACCATGCTGTCAGCCCAGAACTGACCATTGATGCGCCGCGTCCATTCGGCCGCGTCAAAGCTGTCTGTCCAGTGCATTTTCAGAATAGGCTCGGGCAGCGTGCCGCCCTCGCTCTTGTACAGTTCGCGGATGCGGTTGAAAAGCGGCACCACGATATCCGCAAAATTGCGGGCCTCGCCGCCGGGTTTCACGGCCTGGTCGAACCACTGCAGCCAGCGGCCGCTGTTGCTGATGGTGCCCTCCTTCTCGATGCGGTGGGCCGAAGGCAGGAGGAACACTTCCGTCTTGCAGGCCGTGGGGTCCACGCCGGGACGCCGCCAGTTGTCCGTGGTTTCCGAGTGGTGGATCTCACAGCACACCAGCCAGTCCAGCCTGTCCAGGGCGACGCGCATCTTGTTGGTGTTGGGGAAGCTGCACATGGGGTTCACGCCCCAGATGAAGCCGCCGCGCATTTCGCCGTTGTATGTCCTGTTCATGGCATACATGTAGGAGTAGTCCTCGCCCGGCTCGCCCTTGGGCAGCAGGCCGTAACAGAAGTCGTTCTCCGGGACGGCCTCATCGCCGAACCAGCCCTTGAGCAGACTGACCATGTACTTGGGCCTGTTGCCCCACCAGTTGGCGCTGTTTCGCAGCGTGGTGACCGGGGTGTTGGCCTTCTGGAACTGGGCCAGGCTCTGCCAGTCCGCCCGGGGCAGGGCTATATAGCCCGGCAGGCTGTTGTACAGCAGGGCGTGATCCGTGGAGCCCTGCACGTTGGGCTCGCCGCGCAGGGCATTGATGCCGCCGCCTGCCACGCCGATATTGCCCAGCAAAAGCTGGATGAGCGTGGCGGTGCGGATGTTCTGCACGCCCACGGTGTGCTGCGTCCAGCCAAGGGCGTAGAGAATGGTGCCCGCCTTGTCCGGGCGGCCCGTGGCGGCAAACGCCTTGTAAACCCTGAGCAGGTTTTCCTCGGAAACGCCGGTCACGTCCGACACGTTCCTGAGCGTGTAGCGCGCGTAATGCCTGCGCATGAGGTTGAACACGCAGCGTTCGTTCTTGAGCGTCCTGTCAATGACAGGGCCGCCGTCGGGGCCTTTTTCAAAAGCCCACGCGCTCTTGTCGTAGCTGCGGGTCTCGGCATCGTACCCGCTGAACAGCCCTTCGCGGAAACTGTAGTTTCTGCCCACCACAAAAGCCGCATTGGTGTAGTTGGCCACATACTCCTTGAAGTACAGATCGTTCTCAAGGATGTAGTTGACCATGCCGCCCAAGAAGGCGATATCCGTGCCCGAGCGCAGGGGCACATGGAAGTCGCAGCGCGCGGACGTACGGGAGAACTTGGGATCCACATGCACAAGCACGGCCCCGTTGTCCCTGGCCCGCTGTATCCACTTGAAGGCGACAGGATGATGTTCCGCGGCATTGCTGCCGATAATAAGCACTGCATCGCTGTTCTTGATGTCGATCCAGTGGTTGGTCATAGCGCCGCGTCCGAACGACTCTGCCAGAGCCGCAACCGTGGGGCTGTGTCAGACCCGCGCCTGGTGGTCCATATGGACGACGCCCAGGCCTCGCAACGCTTGATGGATGACGGCGCATTCCTCATTGGAGGCATGCGAGGTTCCCATCCAGAACATGGTTTCAAAACGATTGACTGTCTGGCCCTTCGCGTTCTTGAGGACAATATCCCTGTCGCGGGTGTCCTTCACGCGGCGGGCAATCCGGTTCAGGGTCCAGTCCCAGTCCTTCTCTTCCCAGTGGTCACTGTGCGGCGCGCGGTACATGGGCTTTTTCAGCCGGTGATCACTGGTGTACATGGAGAACAGGGCCGCGCCCTTGGCGCAGAGCGCGCCCTCGTTCACGGGGAAGTCGGGGTCGCCTTCCGTGGAAACAAGCCTGCCGTCGCGCACGTACCCGATAACCTGACAGCACACGGCGCAGAAGGGACAGACGCTGATGACCTCTTTGGCCCCTTCAATCTTGAGGTTGCGGGCAAAGGCCCTGGCGTCGCCAAGGTCAAAGCCCATCTGCCCCAGCGTGAGGCAGAAAACCCCAGCGGAGACGCCCTTCAGAAAACTCCGTCGAGTGCCTTGCATGATGATGCTCCTTGTTGTTCCCTCGCTGCCGCGCACCCCCCGCAGGGCCGCGCGACCCCATGACTGCTCATGGGACTTTTACCTTATCATACCGCAAACAGCCTCTTGCTGCAAGGCTGTTTGCAACTTTGCGCGCACGGTTGCCGCTGTGCCCGGCGACAAAAAAGGCCGCCCTGCGGCGGCCTGGCTGCGACGGATGCAGCGCAGCAAAGGAAGGGAATCAGGCGGCGCTCACCCGCCCAGATAGGCTTCACGCACGCCGGGATCGGCAAGCAGACTTGCGGCCGCGTCTTCCCTGACCACGCGCCCCACTTCCAGCACGTAGCCGCGCGCGGCCAGCCGCAGCGCGGCGCGGGCGTTCTGCTCCACCAGCAGCACGGTGACGCCGCGCTTGTTGATGGCGCGCACGGTCTCGAAAATGGAGCGCACCAGAAGGGGGGCAAGGCCCAGCGAGGGTTCATCCAGCAGCAGCAGGCGCGGCTCGGCCATGAGCGCGCGCCCGATGGCCAGCATCTGCTGTTCCCCGCCGGAGAGCGTGCCCGCCAGCTGGTCCCTGCGCTCCAGCAGGCGGGGAAAAAGATCGAAAATCCATTCCAGCGTGCGCTCGCTGCGGGCCTTGTCGCGGATGCAGAACGCGCCCAAGCGCAGATTCTCCAGCACGCTCATGACGCCGAACACGCGCCGCCCCTCGGGCGACTGGGCAATGCCCAGCCCCACCACCCTGTGGCTGGGCAGGCGCAGCAGATTCTGCCCGTCGAACAGAATCTCCCCCTCACAGGGACGCACCAGCCCGCTGATGGAGAGCAGCGTCGTACTCTTGCCCGCGCCGTTGGCCCCGAGGATGGTGACGATCTCCCCCTCCTCCACCCTGAGGTCAATGCCGTGCAGCGCCTCAACGCTGCCGTAGCGCACGCGCACCCGGGATAATTGCAGCAGGGACATGGCTCACCACTTCTCGTCGTCTGCGCCCAGATAGGCCTCAATGACGTCCGGATTGCGGCGCACGTCCTCAGGCCTGCCCTGGGCAATCATGGCGCCGTGTTCCAGCACCACCAGCTTCTCGCAGATCTTCATCACCAGCCGCATGTCGTGCTCGATGAGCAGCACCGTGATTCCCCTGTCGCGGATGGCCCGGATGGTGTCCACAAGGGCGGCGGTTTCCTGATCGTTCATGCCGCCCGCCGGCTCATCCAGGATGACAAGACGCGGGTCCGAGGCCAGGGCGCGGGCGATTTCCAGCAGACGCTGGTTGCCGTAGGAGAGCCCGCCCGCCGGTTCTGCGTAATGTTCGGCCAGGCCCACAAAGCGCAACTCTTCCATGCAGCGGGCCACGGCCTCGCGTTCTTCGCGCCGCTGGGCCGGCGTGTGCAGCATGCAGGCCAGCAGGCCCGCTTTCATGCGGCAGTGCCGTCCGGCCAGCGCGTTCTCCAGCACGGGCAGGCGCCCGAACAGGCGGATGCTCTGAAAGGTGCGGGCGATGCCCAGTTCCACAATGCGGTGCGGGCGCAGCCCGGCGACGGGCCTGCCGTCAAAGAGGATGCGGCCGGTCTCGGGCGTGTAGTTGCCGGTGATGCAGTTGAACACCGTGGTCTTGCCCGCCCCGTTGGGACCGATGAGGCCCACGATGCTGCCCTCTTCCACGTCAAAGGACAGGTCGTTGACGGCAATGAGCCCGCCGAAGACCTTGCTCACTTCTTCCAGGCGCAGCAGACTCATGCGCTCCCTCCCCGGGGCGAAGAGGCCGCCCCCGGCGCGGAGGGACCCGCCCCGGCCACAAGCGCGCCCGCGCTGTAGCGCCTGCGACGGGGCGGCAGCAGGCCCTGCGGCCGCCAGACCATCATGGCCATCATGGCAAAGCCGAAAATGAGCATGCGCGCGTTGGAAAACTCACGCAAAAGCTCCGGCAGGCCGATGAACAGAAAGGCGCTGATGAGCACCCCCAGCTGGCTGCCGCCCGAAAGGATGACCACGGCGAAGATGATGACCGATTCCATGAAATTGAACGATTCCGGCGCGATGGTGGTCATCTTGGCGGCATAGATCGTGCCCGCCATGCCCGCCCAGAACGCGCCCAGTACAAAGGCGGCCAGCTTGTAGCGCGTCACGTTGACGCCGCAGCCCTCGGCGGCGATGTCGTCTTCCTTGATGCAGTTGAGCGCGCGGCCGAAACGGGAATGCCACAGACCGCGGAAGAGCAGCAGGCTCACGCCCACCATGCCCCAGACCAGATAGTAGAACTGCGCGCCCCTGGCGATGCGGATGCCGAAAACTGTGGGCCGGCTGATGCCGAAAATGCCGTTGGAGCCGCCCGTAAGGCCGCCCACGTCGTTGAGCAGGGCAATGCGCACGATTTCCACAATGCCGATGGTCACAATGAGCAGATAGTCGCCGCGCAGGTGGATGATGGGCCGCGCCACGGCCAGGGCGAAGAGGGCGGCCGCGCCGCCGGCCAGGGGCATGGTCCAGAGCACGGGCCAGTGGCAGAGCGTGTTCAGTATGGCCGTGGTGTACGCGCCCACGGCAAAAAAGGCCGCATGCCCCATGTGGAAGATGCCCGCCTGCCCCAGAATCACATTGAGCGAGAGCGCCAACAGGGCATAGAGGCCGATGCTCACGCACACGTCCAGCCAGTAGGCGTTGCACGCAAAGGGCAGGACTAGGAGCAGCAGCCCCAAGCCCGCGCTGATCGGCGTTCTGACGTCCCGGAGTCTCATAGCTTGTCCGCCGTGCGTTCGCCCAGTATGCCCGTGGGCCGGATGATCAGGATGAGGATGAGCACAAAAAAGGCAATGGCGTCCTTCCAGGCCATGGCCACATAGCCCGCCGCCAGCGCCTCGATGACGCCCAGCAGCAGCCCGCCGAGCATGGCCCCGGGAATGTTGCCGATGCCGCCGAGAATGGCCGCGGTGAAGGCCTTGAGCCCGTACGACCAGCCCATGGTGAAATCTATCTGCCCGTAGTAGATGCCGACCATCAGGCCCGCCGCGCCGCCGAGGCCGGGACCGATGAGGAAGACCAGGGAAATGACGCGGTCCACATTGATGCCCATGAGCTGGGCCGCGCCGGGGTCAACGGCCACGGCGCGGATGGCCGCGCCCGTGCGCGTGCGCTGGATGAAGGCCGAAAGCGCCAGCATGAGCGCCACCGTGGCGCCGATGACCAGCAGCCGCACGCCCGGCACCTCCAGCCCCAGAAGGCGCACGGTGAAGTCGGGCCGCAGAAAATCGGGATAGACGTAAAAACGCGCGCCGTAGATGAGCATGACGGCGTTCTGGAAAAAGATGGACGCGCCCAGCGCCGAAACCACGGCCGAGAGCCTGCCCGCGTTGCGCAGGGGGCGGTAGGCCACACGCTCCAGCAGGTAGCCCACCAGCGCCGTGAGCAGGGCCACCATCACAAAGACGGCGAGCACCGCCCCCACGGGGCCGAGCGCCCCGGCGACGTTGCAACTCACCAGCAGGGTCAGCCCGAGGTACGCGCCGATGGTGAAGATGTCGCCATGCGCGAAGTTGATGAGCTTCATCACACCGTAGACCATGGTATAGCCCAGCGCCACCAGCGCATAGATGCCGCCCACGGCCAGGCCGTTCAAAAGCTGTTGGAAAAACTGTTCCATAGCGCCTTTTGTTATGGCACGCGCGCCCGGAAAACGGGGATGCCGCCCGGGCCGCGCCCCGCTGCCGGAAACCGGAACGCGCACTTGGGGGAGCGCCCGCCGCCGGACGCTCCCGCAGAGTTCCTACTTGGGCTGCAGGACGAAGTCGCCCTTGTCGTTCACAGTGTACACCCGGTAGAATTCGCCCACGCGGTCGCCCTTGGCGTCAAAGCCGAGCGTGCCGGAAAGGCCGGGCATGTCCTTGAGGCCCTTGAGCCACGCGGCCATTTCGTCGGGCTTGGCCGCCCCGGCCGCCAGCGCGCCCTCAATGGCCTTGAAGGCGTCGCCCGCCAGCACCGCCCACACGGAGACGGGCACGGCGTTGTATTTGGCCTTGAAGGCCTCAAGAAAGGCCCTGGCCTCGGGCGTGTCCATATCCTGCGGCAGGGGCGGGCTGATGAAGAAATATCCGGCGGCCGCCTCCGGCCCGGCGATCTTCACAAGGTCCTGGTGGTTGGAGGCGTCGCCGCCCATCATGGGCACGCTCCAGCCCATTTCCTTCTTCTGCCGGAGCAGCATGCCGGTTTCGGGGTAGTAGCCGGTGAAGAAAATCAGGTCGGGCGCGGCGGCCTTGAGCTTGGTCAGAATGGCGGTGTAGTCGCGCTCGCCGGGAGTCAGGGCGTCAAAGAACACCACTTTCACGCCCGCCTTGTCCAGCGCGGCGCGGGTTTCTTCCGCCAGACCCTTGGCGTAGGAGGAATTGTCGTGCAGCAGGGCCACGGCCTTGTACCCGCCCTTGACGATGGCCTTCCCGGCATACGCGCCCTGCGCGTCGTCGCGCGGGCAGGTGCGGAAAAAGCGCTGCAGGCCCTTTTCCGTCAGGCGCACGCTGGTGGAGCCGGTGCCGATCTGCACCAGCTCGGCCTCGTCCAGAATATTCTGGCTGGCCTCCGTCACGGCGGAGCCGTAGGTGCCGATGACGGCCGACACGCCGGCCGAAGCCAGCTTCTGCGCAGCCAAGGCGGCGGTGCGCGGATCACCCGCGTCATCCTCCACCACCAGGGTGATGGTGTTGCCCCCGACGCCGCCCTTGGCGTTGGCCGCATCAACAAGCAGGGTCACGATATTCTTCATATCCTGCCCTTCGGAAGCCCATTTGCCCGTGAGCGGACACATGAGCCCGATCCTGACGTCAGCGGCCGCAGCCATGACGGGCATCAGGATCAGAGCCAGAACCAGTATTCCGAGCCGGCGCCCAAGCATATGCATAATTCCTCCGTCTGCTGGAGTGCGTTGAAAACAACGTGAGAGCGAAACAGCATATCCCAAAACGCGGCAAAGCAAAAGCCCCCTGTTTCCCTCCCGCGCGAGGCGGGCAGATTCCCGCGGGCGACAGCCGCCGCAACGGCGGAAGACGGTCGGCCCTGCGCATCCGACCGGCAAAAAAAACACAACCTCCGGGCCTCGACAGGCCGGAAGCATTTGTGTAAACTTGCTCAAGCAAGAATGACACACGGCAAGACACTTTTTCCATCAGCCGGTTTTTTCCGTGGCGGCGTATCCCAACATCCTGCCGCCGCGTTCCCCCTCGCCTTGCCGCAACACCGACCGTCGCCCTCACTGCGGCGGTGCGGCGGCGCATGCACATTCCGCCATCCACGTTTATTCATGCATTCGTCGCCGCGTACCCGTACGACCAAGGAGACCGTATGAGGTTCAGTTTCGACAAGGCGGCCTGCCAGAACACGCGCAGGGCGCTGCGCAAGGAATGGCTGCTTACCAACGGGCTGGGCGACTATGCGGGCAGCAGCATACTGTGCTGCAACACGCGCAAATACCACGGCCTGCTCGTGGTCAACACGCCCTTCGGCCGCCATGTGCTGCTCTCCACGCTTGAAGAATCCGTGCTGGGCGGCGGCAAGGAATTCTTTCTCTCCACGCGCAAGCACCCCGGCACGCTGCATCCCCACGGCCATGAGTATTTGGAAGCGTTCCATCTGGACCAGTGGCCCCGCTGCGTCTACCGCGTGGGCGAGGTGCGCCTGAGCCGCGAGATCATTCTCATCCGCGGCAAGAGCCGTCTGGTGCTGCGCTATTCGGTGGAAGGCCCGGGAGACATCCCCCCGCTGACGCTGCGCATCCGTCCCCTGCTCGCCTTCCGCAACTTCCACGCGCTGACCTGCGCCAACCCCGCCTTGCGCGAGGAGACGGCCGCCGTGGAGGGCGGCTTCGGCATCACCCCCTATGCGGGCCTGCCGCCCCTGTACGTTCAGGCGCAGACTGTGGGCCGCACGCCCAAGGGGAGCCCCGGCGTCGTCTTCACGCCCGAGCCCGCATGGTGCCGCAATGTGGAATATTTCAAGGAGCAGGAGCGCGGCTTCCCCTACAGCGAGGACCTGTTCATGCCCGGCGTGCTGGAAATTCCCCTGCCGCCGCTGCCCAAGGGCGGTTGCGTCTATCTGGTTGCCGGTACGGAGCCCTGCGCCGAAAATCTGGACAAGCTGTGGCAGGCGGAAAGCCGCGCCCGCGTCAAGGCCCACAAAAACGGCGGCGGCATTGTGGGGCATCTGGAGCAGGCGGGGCGGCAGTTCTGCATCACAACCTCCACCGGCCGCCCCGCCGTACTCGCCGGCTACCACTGGTTTGACGCCTGGGGGCGCGATACGCTCATCAGCCTGCCCGGCCTGACCTTCCTGGCCGGTCGGGAGGATTTTGGCCTGAAGGTACTGGCCGACGTGGGCAAGCACGTTCACAACGGCCTCGTGCCCAACATGTTTTCCGACACGGACGACCATGCCTACAATTCCGTGGATGCGGCCCTGTGGTACGCCTACTGCGTGCAGACCGTCCTTGACGCCGTCCCCGACGGCGCGGCCTGGGTGCGCGAACACGCCTGGCCCGCGCTCAAGGCCATTGTGGAGGGGTACCGCAAGGGGCCCGGCATGGGCATCTACGTGGATGAGGAGGGCCTGCTGCACGCGGGCGACGAGCGCACCCAGCTGACTTGGATGGACGCCCAGGCCGACGGCCGTCCCGTGACGCCGCGCCACGGCTGCCCCGTGGAAGTCAACGCCCTGTGGTACAACACCCTGGCCCTGGCAGACCGCCTCGCCGTCGCCTTCAGGGAAGCAAAGCCCGCCGGAGACCGCCTGCTCGCCAACATGCGCAAGGCCTTTGTGCGGCGCTTCTGGGTCACCTCCGGAGGCGGCTATCTGGGCGACGTGTGGCGGGACGGCCTGCTGGACCGCAGCATCCGCCCCAACCAGATCTTTGCCGTCTCCCTGCCCAACGCCATTTTGCCGGAGGAGTATCAGGCGCAGGTGGTGGAATGCGTGCGCAACCGGCTGCTGACGCCCGTCGGCCTGCGCACGCTCTCCCCTGACGATCCGGCGTACAAGGGGCGGTACCACGGCGCGCCGTCCGTCCGCGACGCGGCCTACCACCAGGGCACAGTCTGGCCCTGGCTGCTGGGACATTACACGGACGCGCTGCTGCGCGTCGCCTGGGATGTGGACGGCGCCGCCCGCAGCCTGCTGGACACTGTCGCCCCCCTGTTCCATACGCACCTTGCGCAGTCGGGGCTTGGCGGCATTTCCGAAGTGCTGGACGGCTCGCCGCCGCACATGCCGGACGGCTGCATCACCCAGGCCTGGAGCGTGGCGGAGTGCCTGCGCATGCTCAAGCGCCTGCGCGCGGCCGCCCCGCAGGTCTTCCACGCCTGGGAAGAACAGGTTGCCGACCAGATGGCGCACCCGGCCCCCGGCGACACTGCCGGCATCTGCCGCATCACTATGACGACGGGCGCATCCGCCGCAAAAAAATAGGGGAATTCCATGCGCATACTTATGTTCGGCTGGGAGTTCCCTCCCCATATCAGCGGCGGTCTGGGCACGGCCTGCTTCGGCATGACCAAGGCCCTGGCGAAAAAAGGCGCGGAAGTCATTTTCGTGCTGCCCCGCGTGGGCGAGGGCGGCGACCGGAACGACTTCCTGCAGATGCGCTCGGCTTCGGGGACCATGATCACGCCCGCGGAGGCGGAGCGCATGGTCCGAGCCGGGCATGACTTCTGGGAGGGCGAGGGCATCCGCTACCTTCCCGTGGACAGCCCCCTGTCGCCCTACATGACGGCCGAAAGTTACGGCCAGACCATCCGGCACCTGCGCAACGCCGCGGGCACGGGGCAGGCTTCCCCCGCGCGGAACGGGGCCTTCACCTTCACCCTGCACGGAGGCTACGGGCCGGACCTCATGGCCGAGGTATGGCGCTACAGCCGCCTGGCCGCGGCCATTGCCGCACGGGAGGACTTTGACGTCATCCACGCGCACGACTGGATGACCTACCCTGCGGCCATCCTGGCCAAGGCCATCTCGGGCAAGCCGCTGGTCGTCCATATCCACGCCACGGAATTCGACCGCAGCGGCGTGAACATCAACGAACAGGTGGCGGGCATTGAACGGGCGGGCCTGCACGCCGCCGACAAGGTCGTGGCCGTGAGCCGCCTGACCCGCAACATGGTGGTGGAACGCTACGGCGTTCCGCCGGAAAAAGTGGAAGTGGTCTACAACGCCGTGGCCCGGCACGAGGCCGAGCGCACCTACCACATTCCCGAGCGCATCCGCCACGAAAAACGTGTGCTCTTTCTGGGCCGCGTCACCTACCAGAAGGGGCCGGAATATTTTCTGGAGGCCGCCCGCCTCGTGCTGCAGAAAATGTCCAACGTGCGCTTTTTCATGGCGGGCAGCGGCGACATGCTGCCCGGGCTCATCCGCCGCGTGGGGCAGCTGCGCATGGGGCGGCATTTCCACTTCGCCGGCTTTTTGCGCGGCGAACAGGTGGATCACATGTTCGCCCTGAGCGACCTGTACGTCATGCCCTCCGTGTCCGAGCCCTTCGGCATCACGCCGCTGGAAGCCATGCTGTATGACGTGCCCGTGCTGCTTTCACGCCAGTCAGGCGTGGCGGAAGTGCTGGAGCACGCGCTCAAGGCCGACTTCTGGGATACGCGCGACATGGCCGACAAAATCTGCGCCGTGCTTCGCTATCCCTGCCTGTCCGCCGAGCTGGTGAAAAACTGCCGTGAAGAAATGAAATCCATCCGTTGGGGGAACGCCGCAGAACACCTGCTGGCCATCTACCGCGACGTTGCAGGAGGCCGCTGATGCCCGCGCTTTGCCTAAATTTCAAGATACATGAACCCTACCGGTTCCGCCGGTATACCGTTTTTGACATGGGGCAGAACTCCATCTACGAGGACGATGACCGCAACTGCGATGCCCTGCTGCGTGCCGCGCGCCAGTGCTACCTGCCCGCCAACGACGTGCTGCTGCGCTGCCTGCGCCGCTACAAGGACTTTGCCGTATCCTTCTCCATTTCCGGCGTGGCGCTGGACATGTTCGAACAGTACGCCCCGGAAGTGATCGAGAGCTTCCGGGCGCTGGCCGAAACCGGCCGCGCGGAATTCACGGCCGAAACCTACGCCCATTCCCTGGCCTTCCTCTACTCGCGCGAGGAATTCGACCGCCAGGTCAGGGAGCAGTGCGCCCGCGTCAAGGCCCTGTTCGGCAAGAAGCCCGTCTCCTTCAAGAACACGGACTGCATCTACAACAATGACCTGGCCGCCGCCCTGCAGCAGCTGGGCTTCAGGACGGTGCTGGCCGAAGGCGCGGACCATGTGCTGGGCTGGCGCAGCGCCAACTATGTCTACCAGCCCGCCACCGCGCCCAAAATGGCCCTGCTGCTGCGCAACATCGGCCTTTCCCGCGATCTGGGCGTGCGCTTCGGCGACCGCTCATGGGACCAGTGGCCCCTCACGGCCGACAAGTTCGCCTCCTGGTGCCACGCTCAGGCCGACAACGCGGAGGTCATCAGCATTCTGCATGACTACCACATCTTCGGCCTGCGCCACCGCGCCGAGACGGGCATCTTCGACTTCCTGCAGGCTCTGCCCGGCGCCGTCCTCGCCGACAGGCGCTTCCGCTTCGTCACGCCCGCCACGGCGGCCAAGGCATACAAGCCCGTGGGGCAGGTGGACGTGCCGCAGTTCATGAGCTGGGACGAGCAGGGCAGCGATTTGACGGCGTGGCTCGGCAGCGATATGCAGAAAGACGCCATCCACGCCCTGTATGCGCTGGCCCCGCGTGTGCGGGCCTGCGCCGACGCGGCGATGCTGCGCGATTTTGAGCGCCTTCAAACTGCCGACCACTTCCACCACATGTCCACCAAGTGGTTCTCCTCCGACGGTCCGGAGGACAGGCCCAACCCCTTCGGCAACCCCTATGACGCGTACATTACGTTCATGAACGTGCTGGCAGATTTTGAGTTGCGTCTCCAGGCGGCGGAGGAAGCCGCTCCCCAAAAGGCAGCAGGCCAGAAGGCGACCCCGAAAAAGACAGCGCCCCAAAGGGCGGCCCCCAAGGCGACTGCCCCGAGGAAGACGACAGAGAGCAGGACGACTGCCGCCGGAAAGGCGACGGCCCCGAAGACTGCCCCCAAAAAGACGGCAACGCGCGCGACGCGCAAGACCGGCGCCTGAGCGGGCGGAAAACATTGTGGAGAGGGGCGGCGCCGCGCCGTCCCTCATGACGAGGAATTGCAACTCTTCCCGGGCAGTCCCGGTTTCACGCACTGGATGTATTCCCCGCCGGGTTTTGCCCTCCGGCGGGGCATGTGGTTCTACACGATAGAGCGCCGACGGACTTCCGCTCGGGCAGTGACCGTATCCCCGGCGGCGCGTCCACCAAGGAGGGAGCATGGAGTTCAACAATTCCCCCGTCACCCTGTTCGAAGTGAGCTGGGAAGTCTGCAACAAGGTGGGCGGCATCTACACCGTCGTCAGCAGCAAGGCCCTGCAAACCAAGGACGAATTCGGCGAGGACTATTTTGTCCTCGGCCCTTCCCTGCCCCAGAACGCGGGCTTCGAGGAGACGGACGAACACGTCTGGGATTCCCTGCGCCAGGCCCTTGCCGCCAGAGACCTCAAGTGCCGCCTTGGGCGCTGGAACATCCCCGGCCGTCCCAAGGCCATCCTGGTGGATTTCGCCAAACGCTACGACAGCAACCAGCTGCTCTACGATCTGTGGAAAAACTACGGCGTGGACTCGCTTTCCGGCGGGTGGGACTACATTGAGCCCGTCATGTTTTCCACGGCCTGCGGCGAGGTCATCGCGGCCATCCACGAAACCCGCGTGGAGCCCGTCAACGGCCGCAGCGTGGCCCTCTTCCACGAATGGATGTGCGGCGCGGGCCTCCTGCGCCTGAAGAAAGAGGCTCCGGACGTGGCCACCATGTTCACCACCCACGCCACCATGCTGGGGCGGGCCATGGCCGGCACAGGGCGCGACATCTATTCCAGCATGCACAGCATCAACCCGGCCAACGAGGCGGCGGCGCACAACATCACGGCCAAATGGTCCATGGAGAGCACCTCCGCCCGCGAGGCCGACGCCTTCACCACCGTCAGCACCATCACGGGCGAGGAAGCCACCGTCTTTCTGGGCCGCAAACCGGACGTCATCACCACCAACGGGCTGGACATGCGCTCCATCCCCGACTACTCGCAGGACCGCGCCGTGCCCGAGGCCAACCGCAAGAGGATCATGGAGGCGGCCAACCGCTTCCTGCGCTGCGAACTGCCCGAGAATACGCGCATCTTCCTCATTTCCGGCCGCTATGAAATGCACAACAAGGGCGTGGATATCTTCCTTGAGGCCATGGCCCGCATGGAAAAAAGCCTCGCCGGAACGGACGCCACCGTGCTGGCCCTCTGCCTCGTCATGGGCGGGCACACGGGCGTGAACCCCGCCGCCGTCTCCGGCGACCCCAACGCCAGCGACAACGGGCAGCCCTTCATCTGCACGCACTTCGCCTGGAACGCGCCGGAAGACCCCATCATCAACACCTGCCGGAAGCTGGGCCTCAACAACCGGCCCGAAAACAAGGTCAAGGTCATCTTCGTGCCGGCCATGCTCGACGGCAATGACGGCTTTTTCAACATGCCCTATGACGATATTCTCACGGCCTGCGACAAGGGCTGCTTCCCCTCCTGGTACGAGCCCTGGGGCTACACCCCGCAGGAAAGCGCGGCATGGTCCGTGCCCACCCTGACCACAGACCTGTCGGGCTTTGGCATGTGGGCGCGCGAGGAACTGCGCGACGCCGCCCCCAAACCGGGCGTGACCGTCCTTCCCCGGCGCGGCATGAGCTTTGAGCAGACGGCCGCCCTGCTGCACGAGCATTTGCTCAAGGTGGCCACCTGCCCCCGGGAGGAGCTGACCGAATGGCGCGTCCAGGCCCGCTATCTGGCCGAGCGCACCTCCTGGCTGCACTTCTACGAAAATTACCGTCAGGCCTTCCAGACGGCCCTCAGGAAGGCCGGACTGCGCGTACAGCCTGACGCCTCGCACAACGCCGTGATGCGCGTGCTTTCGGCCAGCCGCTCGGCCACGCCCTTCCTGCGGTCCATCATGTCCATCGCCGAAGTGCCTGCGGAGCTCTCCCGCCTGCGTGACCTGGCCCGCAATGTCTGGTGGTGCTGGCACGACAAGGCCAAGGCCCTGTTCATGCGCCTGAACCCGGCCCGCTGGGAGGTCTGCCGCAACCCGCTGCAAATGCTGGACGAGGCCGATCCCGGCCGCTTCAAGAGCCTGCTGCGGGACGAGGCCTACATGAATCTGTACCATGAAGTCATGGAAAGCTTCGACAAATACATGGCCACGCCCATCCGCTCCCTGAGCGACCATGTGAATCCGGAATCGCCCATCGCCTACTTCTCCACGGAATACGGGCTGAACGAGTCCATTCCCATCTACTCCGGTGGTCTGGGCGTGCTCTCGGGCGACCACCTCAAGTCCTCCTCCGACATGGCCCTGCCCCTGGTGGGCATAGGCCTCCTGTACAAGAACGGCTACTTCAGGCAGGACATCGACAGCGACGGACGCCAGGTTTCCCTCTACCCGGAGAACAACTTCGGCCTCCTGCCCATCTCCATGGCCTATGATGCGGAAAAGCAGCCCGTCTACGTGCAGCTGGAGCTGCCGGGCCGCACGCTTTTTGCCCGCGTGTGGAAGATGGCCGTGGGGCGCACCACCCTCTACCTCATGGATACGGACACCCGCCGCAATACCGACGAAGACCGCCACATCACCGACAAACTCTATGAAGCCAACCGCGAAACCCGCCTCCTGCAGGAAATACTCCTGGGCATGGGCGGCATGCGCCTCTTGCGGACAATGGGCATCACGCCCAGCGTCTACCACATGAACGAGGGGCATTCGGCCTTCATGGTGCTGGAGCGCCTGCTGGAATACACCCGCGCGGGCATGAGCTACGACGAGGCCACGGTGCGCATCCGCGCCAACACGGTCTTCACCACGCATACGCCGGTACCTGCGGGCAACGAGGCCTTCTCGCTGGATCTCATGGAGCGCTACTTCGGCGGCTTGGCCGCAAATCTGGGCCTGTCATGGCAGCAGTTCACGCAGCTGGGGCAGATCGAGGGCGGCAACCGCAACGCCTTTGAGCTCACGGTGCTGGCCCTGCGCCATGCCTGCTGGGCCAACGGCGTCAGCCGCCTGCACGGCATCGTCTCGCAGCACATGTGGAACAATCTGTGGAAGAGCCTGCCCACCCTTGAAACGCCCATCGGGCACGTCACCAACGGCGTGCACACGCCCTCCTACGTGGGCAGCTGGATGCACGAACTGCTTGACCAGTATCTGGGCGCGGGCTGGCTGCAGGCGGCGCCCGGCGCCGACGTCTGGGAAAAGGTGGACCAGATCCCCGACGACCTCTACTGGGCCACGCGCATGCACCAGAAGGAAGCCCTGCTGGACGAGCTGCGGCGGCGCATCCCCGAATTCCTGCGCACCTTCGGCCTGCCCGGCGAGAGCCGCAAGACCATGGAGGCCCTGCTGCGGCCCGACACGCTCGTCATCGGCTTTGCCCGGCGCTTCGCCCCATACAAGCGGGCCACGCTGATCTTCGCCGATCCGGACCGTCTGGCGCGCATCTTCAGCAATCCGTCGCGGCCGGTCATTCTGGTCTTCTCCGGCAAGGCCCATCCGGCGGACGTGGCGGGCATCGACCTCATCCAGGAAGTGCTGCGCATGGCGCGCGACCCGCGCTTCATGGGCCACATCTTCTTCATCAAGGACTACAGCCTCTCCGTCTCGCGCATCATGGCGCAGGGCTGCGACGTGTGGCTGAACACCCCCCGCCGCCCGTACGAGGCCTCGGGCACCAGCGGCATGAAGCTGCCCGTCAACGGCGGCGTGAACCTGAGCATCTCCGACGGCTGGTGGTGCGAGGGCTACAACCGCCAGAACGGCTGGACCATCGGCCCCGTCGTCACCACCCAGATGCCCAGCGGCGAGCAGAACGACTACGCCGACGCGGAATCCCTGTACTCCCTGATGGAGAACGCCGTGGTGCCGCTCTACTTCGAGCAGAACGAGGCCGGGCTGCCCGCCTCGTGGATCGCCATGTCCAAGCGCTCCCTCAAGAGCCTCACGGCCATGTACAGCAGCAACCGCATGCTCACCGACTACATTGAGGGCTTCTACCTGCCTGCCGGCAAGCGTGACGCCATGCTGCGCAAGGACGACTGGGCCGCCTGCCGCTCCCTGGCCGCATGGCAGAAGGATCTCGCTGCGCGTTTCTCCAGCATCAAGATTGAGGAACTCTCCGTCAGCGGCATGGAGGAAAACACCATGACCTGCGGCGAGCCCGTCAACGTGCAGCTGCGCCTTGCTCTTGGCGACATGCGCCCTGATGAGGTGCTGGTGCAGCTGGTCATGGGCCGCGCCCAGCTGAACGGCGACTTCATGGGCAAGCCCGACGTGCTGCGCCTGGAGCCGCGCACCAACGACGCGAAAAACGGCTCGGTGCGCTACTCGGCCAGCTACATCCCCTCGGCCAGCGGGCACTACCGCTACGGCGTGCGCGTCATGCCGGTGCATCCGGCCCAGGCCTCGCCGCTGGAGACGGATCTGGTCATCTGGGCCTAGGGCTTCCTTCCTGCACACAGACGCCGCCCCGCGTTCCCTGTGGACGCGGGGCGGCCGCGTCCTGCAGGTTCCACGCCGCGCGGGCGGCGGAAAACCGCTTGACAGCCCTGTGCATTCGCCTATAGTTACCCATTCTCTGTCCGGCGGCAGGAACCGCCGTTTTTTGAAGCATTACTGCGCTGCTGCGCATGGAGGTTTTGCTATGACCCCTCTGGAAAACGCCACCAAAACCACAGAAGGCGTGGTGGTTAACGGCTTTGTTCTTTCCCCGGTGGTGGAGCAGTGTGCCGGCTGCGACCGCGTGCGCGAATTCGACGGCGAGCAGTTCTGCTCCAGCTATCCCGCGCCTGCCAAGAAATGGACCTCCGGCCGCTGTAATTTCGCCACGCACGTGAAAACACAGGTGGCGGCTGCGGCAAAGGTCAACCCGTTGAAGGCTTCCAAGCGCGCCGCCAAGGGCGGGCGCTAGACCCGGCAGATCCGGCCTGCACCGCTGCGGCCCGCCCGGCGCTCGCCACGGCGGAGTCTTGTTGTGCATCAAGGGGCTGCGCGCGCAGCCCCTTGTGCGTTACGGCCCTTCGGAACAGCCATGAATACACTGGAAATGTTGGTACGCGGCCTCGCAACGCGCGAGGAGCGCGTGGTCGCCCTGCAGAGCGCGCTGACGGCCTGTCGCGCTCTGGGACCGGAAAACGGCGGTCAGGGCGAAATGGAAAAGACGCTCTGGATAGCGGCCCGGCTCACGGATTGCGGCATTGGCGATCTCACGCGTCTGGACGCGTCCGACCCCCGTGTGGAATGCGGGCTGCGTCCCAATCTCATTGCGCGCGTTCCCGGCCGCGTCAGCCGCACCCTCTGGCTTTTCGGCCACACAGACGTGGTGCCGCCGGGCGACGCCGGGGCCTGGACGTCCGACCCCTGGCAGGTGCGCCGTGAAGGCGATTTCCTGTACGGGCGGGGCGTGGAGGACAATCAGCAGGCCATTGTCAGCATGCTCCTGCTGGCGGAGGAACTGCGCGCCTGCGGCGTCACCCCCGGGCTCACGCTGGGCCTCGTGTTCATGGCCGATGAAGAAAGCGGCAGCGCCTACGGCCTGCAGCACATCCTCACCGCCGCGCCGGAACTGTTCCGGCCGGACGATCTCTGTATCGTGCCGGATGCCGGCTCCCCGCGCGGCGATATCATCGAGACGGCGGAAAAGGGCGTGCTCTGGCTCCGGGTTCAGGTGACAGGCGTGCAGTGTCACGGTTCCACGCCGGAGAAGGGGCGCAACGCCTTTCTGGCGGCTTCCGCCCTGGCCCTGGCCTGCCATGAGGGGCTGCACGCGGCCTTTGCCGACGAAGACGACCTTTTCATTCCGCCCTGCAGCACCTTCGTGCCCGGCAAGCACGAGGCCAATGTTCCCAACATCAACACCGTGCCGGGCAACGACGTCTTTTATGTGGACTGCCGCCTGCTGCCGCAGGTCAGGGCCGACGACGTGCAGGCAAAACTGCGCGAGCTGGCCGACGCGGTGGAACGGCAGTACGGCGTGCGCGTCAGCCTTGATGTGGTGCAGCGGCAGGAGGCCTCCTTCACGCCCGCGACAAGCCCCGTGGTGACGGCCCTGCAGGACGCCGTGGCCCGCGTGTACGGCGTGCAGGCGCGCCCCGTGGGCATCGGCGGGGCCTCCGTGGCCGCCCTTCTGCGGAAGCGGGGCCTGCCCGCCGCCGTGTGGAGCTGCATTGAAAACACCTGCCACGCGCCGGACGAGCGCGCGTCCATCACGTCCGCCATCAGGGACGCGCAGGTCTTTGCCCATATCCTGATGCAACACCATGCCTGACGCCGTCGTTGACTGCATTGTCGTCGGCGGCGGGCACGCCGGCAGCGAGGCCGCCGTGGCCCTGGCCAAGCTGGGGCACAGCGTGCTGTGCATCAGCGGGAATCTGGACAGGCTGGGCTACCTCTCGTGCAATCCCGCCATCGGCGGGCTGGCCAAAGGCCACATGGTGCGCGAGATCGACGCCCTGGGCGGCATGATGGGCCTGTGGGCCGACGCGGCGGGCATCCAGTTCCGCGTGCTGAACATGAGCAAGGGCCCGGCCGTGCGCGCCACACGCGCCCAGATGGACCGCGAGGCTTACCAGCGCGCGCTCAAGGCCACATTGTATACGACGCCGGGCCTGCGTCTCTGGCAGGACGAGGCCACGTCCATCGTCACCGAAGGCGGCCGCGCCGCAGGCGTGCGCACGGCGCAGGGCCTGCATTTCGCCGCGCGGCATGTGCTGCTGACCACCGGCACCTTCCTGAACGGGCTCATGCACATGGGCCTGACCCATTTGCCCGGCGGCCGCCTGGGCGACGCCCCCGCCCGGGGCCTTTCGGACAGCCTGCGCTCCCTGGGCCTCAGGCTGGGCCGCCTGAAAACCGGCACCACGCCGCGTCTGCTCAAATCGTCCATCGACTACTCCCGGCTGGAAGAACAGCCCGGCGACACGCCCCCGCCCGGCTTCAGCTTCCGAGGGCCGGGGCCTGTGCTGCCGCAGGTTTCCTGCCACATTACGTGGACCAACGAGCGCGCGCACGAAATCATCCGGGGCGGCTTCGACCGCTCTCCCCTGTTCACGGGCGTCATCAAGGGCACGGGCGCGCGCTACTGCCCCTCCATTGAAGACAAGGTGGCCCGCTTTCCCCAGAGGGAACGGCACCAGATTTTTCTGGAGCCGGAAGGCCTGCACAGCCAGGAAGTCTACTGCAACGGCATTCCCACCAGCCTGCCGCTGGACGTACAGCTTGCCATGGTGCACGCCATTCCCGGCCTGGAGCAGGCCGTCATGCTGCGCCCCGGCTATGCCATTGAATACGATTACAGCGACCCCATTCAGCTGCGCCTCACGCTGGAGAGCAAAATCGTGCCCGGCCTCTGGCTGGCTGGGCAGATCAACGGCACTTCCGGCTATGAGGAGGCGGCGGCGCAGGGCCTGTGGGCCGCGCTGAACATTTCCTGCGCCCTGCGCGGCCGCGCGCCGTTCACGCCGGGGCGCGACCAGGCCTATATGGCCGTGCTGGCGGACGATCTGGTGACGCTGGGCACCGAGGAACCCTACCGCATGTTCACCTCGCGCGCGGAGCATCGCCTGCTGCTGCGCGAAGACAATGCCGATGCCCGCCTCACTCCGCTGGGACGCGAGCTGGGCCTCGTGGATGACGCCCACTGGCGCGCCTTTTGCAAACGCCGGGAAGCCGCCGCGCGCTTCCGAACCTTTCTGGATGAGCAGCGCATTCCCCGCGCCGCGGGCGGCGCGGCGGACGGCCGTCCGCCTGCGGGCGGCACGCTGACCGAAGCGCTGCGG
Source organism: Desulfovibrio desulfuricans (assembly GCA_015062205.1). Lineage (GTDB taxonomy): Bacteria > Desulfobacterota > Desulfovibrionia > Desulfovibrionales > Desulfovibrionaceae > Desulfovibrio > Desulfovibrio desulfuricans_D. The sequence continues at coordinate 44,734 of SUVB01000012.1, read as the reverse complement.
CGGCCCGATGTGGACATGGACGCGCTGGAACGCCTGCTGCGCGACGGGGAAGGCGGCGCGGCGGCCGGAGACAGTTTCGCCGAGGCCCGCCGCCTGGCGGGCAGCGCCGCCGAAAGCGTGCAGACGGAAATCAGGTACGCAGGCTATCTCGCCCGCCAGCGGGAGCTTGTCGCCCGCTCGGCCCGATTCGAGGCAACCCCCTTGCCCCCGGACCTTGATTATGCAAAGATATCGGGGCTGTCTCTTGAGGTCGTGGAGAAACTTGGCCGCGTGCGTCCGGGCAATCTTGCCCAGGCCGGACGCATTTCGGGCGTGACGCCCGCTGCAGTCGCCTGTCTGGAGATACATCTCCACAAACTTGGGTTGTTGCGACCGGGAAAAGGTCCTGAACGCGCGGATGCCGCCAGGCATGACCGCGCAAACCATCATACGCCGATAGAACCATGACGGACACGCAACTGTTCATCATCATCGCCGTAGCTCTGACGGCGCTTTGCGTCCTGTTTTTCATCATTCGCCAGCACCTGCAGTACACGCGTGCTGCGAGAAAACGGGCCGCCATCATCCGCGAGCTGCTCGAATCCGCCCAGGCCCAGAATGAACTGTTCGACGTCAGCGTGAAACACAAGAGCGCCAAACACAACGCCCTGTCCGGCATGCTGGCTTCGACCGACGGCGCGCTTGAACTGGAAATCCTCTCCTACGTGTCTCCCGAGTTGGTCGGCGAGGAGGTGGAGGTTTTTTTCCGCATCCGCTCGGCGGACGGCTTCGGATTTTACAAGTTTTCCTCCACGGTCCGGCGCGTGCAGGGCAACATCGAAAAATCGCGCGTGACGCTGGATTTTCCCACGGACATCAGCACCGGCCAAAAACGCCAGTTCTTCCGCGTCAACCCTCCCAAGGAGACGGTGCGCGTCATTGGCCTGTGGGAGTTGCCCGCCGGCAAGCCCCCTCCCCGTGACACGTCGGAGATCGGCCGCCCCCTGCTGCACTACAAGTACGGCACGGGCAAGGAAACCATGCAGGTGGCGGACATTTCCGGCACGGGCGTGGCCCTTCGCTTTCCCCTGCCGGATCCGGACAGCAGGCCGGTTGACCTTGAGCAGGGTTCGCAGGTACTTTGTCTCATCGTGTACCACATGGGCAAGGACAGCCGCATGGTCACATTCTGGTGCACCTGCGAGGTGCTCAATGTGCGCGTGACGCAGGAGCCCTCGACGCTGGTGCTGGGCATGCAGTTCACCAACTGGGCCGTGCTGGAGCACGGCAAATCGGAAATCCACTGGTTTCACAGCAAACAGGACAGCGGCGTTTCGCCCATCACGCAATGGGTCATGCAGGTGGACAGGGAACAGCGCAGGCTGCTGTAGGAGCAACGGCTGCGCCGGTGCCATCCGGAAGCGCGGGCCGCACCCCTGCCTGCCCTGAGGGAGCGGCGCAGGTTCCCCCTGCCGCCGCATTTCGCAACGCCAACCTTGGAGGTTATTTTGGACGACGGCACAGAAGGTCACAGTACCATCTGGTCGCGCCTGGGCAGACTGTTCGGGCACGACGACCAGGAATCCCTTGAAAAGGCCATTGTCGAGGCCAGGGCCGAAGGAGAGGTGGAACCCGACGAGGAATCCATGCTGCTGGGCATCCTGCGTTTCGACGGACTGCAGGTGCAGGACACCATGACCCCCCGCACCGACATTGACTGCGTTCCCGACGAGATGCCTCTGAAAGAGGTGGCCCGCGTCATCGTGCGCTCGGGCCATTCGCGCATTCCTGTCTACAAGGACACGCGCGACAACATCGTGGGCATCCTCCACGCCAAGGACGTGCTCAGCAGCCTGCTGGACCACGAGGGCGACGCGCCCTCGACGGCTTCCGTCATGCGCGAGCCCTTCTTTGTGCCGGAAACCAAATCCATCCGCACGCTGTTGCAGGAATTTCGCGCCAGCAAGCAGCATATCGCCATCGCTCTGGACGAATACGGCGGCACTTCCGGCCTCATCACCATTGAGGATGTGCTTGAGGAAATCGTGGGCGACATTGAGGACGAGCACGACGCCCCCCGCGAGGAGGACATCCGCCCCCTGGGAGACGGCGTTTACGAACTCACCGGCCGGGCCATGCTGGAAGACCTGGAGGAACTGGGCGTCAACCTGTCGTCGGACGAGGTGGACACCATCGGCGGCTATCTGAGCATGGAGGCGGGCCATGTGCCGGAACAGGGCGAAAGGTTCACCCTGGACGGCCGGGTGTTCACCGTGCTGTCCGCCGACCGCAAGCTCATCCATCGCCTGCGCATGGAACCGGCAAGCGACGGCGACGCAGCCGCCCGGACGGCGGAAGAAGCCGCAGCCGGGGCATGACAATCCATTCCGCAGGCGCGCAGACGCCTCCTCCGCTCCACCGCGCGGCGCTGCAGTTCGCCGTCGCTGCGGGCATCTGGCTGGGGTTTCCCAATGACGCGCTGCAACTGCCGCCCCTGGTTCTGCTCTGGCCGCTGGGGCTTGCCCTGCTGGGGCGCGCTGCTCTGAGCCGCATGGCCGCATTGCGCGAGGGCTGGCTCTGCTCCATGGCCGGCGGTCTGGCCGCCCTGTACTGGCTGGCCCTGCCCGTGCACGCTGTGGGCGGCCTGCCCTGGTTGCCCGCCGTGGCCTGCGCCCTGTTCATCACCGCCTGCATCACCTTCGCCGGAGGGCTCTTCGCGGCGGCGGCGCAGGCCTGGCGCGAGCGCCCCGTCTGGGCGCAGGCCGTGCTGCTGGGCCTTTGCTGGTATCTGCTGGAAGAAGCCGGGGCGCGCCTCCTGGGCTTCCCCTGGCTCACGGTCGCCGGGGCGCTGGCCGCATGGCCCCTGCTGGTGCAGGCGGCGGACACACTGGGCGGCTATGCCCTGGCCGGAGTCTGGACCACAACGGTTCTGCTCTGCGGCCTCGGCGTCCATGCAGGACGGCGCGGGCGCTCCAGTCTTGCCGCCGGGCTGCTGCTCACGCTGGCGCTGCTCGGCTACGGGGGGCGGCAGCTGGCCGCGCTGCCCGCCGCAGCCGACCCTGCCGGTCCCGACGCGCTGGACGTGCTCTTTGTGGAAGGCAATGTAGACCAGAACCAAAAATGGCTGCCCGCCTTCCAGCGCCGGACCGTGGACCTCTACCTGACCCTCACTGAGCGGGCGCTGGCCGCCCGGCCGGACAAGAAACCGCTCATCCTCTGGCCGGAAACGGCCATGCCCTTCTTTTTTGAAGAGGAACGGCTGCACACGCCCCGCATCCGCGCGCTGGCCGCCCGCAACGGCGGCCTTCTGCTGCTGGGCGCTCCCGGCATGGAGCCTGTCCCCGGCCGCGCGGAACCGCGCATCTACAACCGCGCCTTTTTGCTGGGCCCGGAAGGGAAGACCGCAGGGCGCTATGACAAGGAACATCTTGTGCCCTTCGGCGAATATCTGCCGGAGTGGCTCAACTGGGATTTTCTCGAAGCGCTCCTGCAGGGCGTGGGCGTGTACAGCGAGGGCACGTCCGCCGCGCCCCTGCGGCAGGGCGACCTTGCCCTCGGCGTACTCATCTGTTATGAAGGAATCTTCCCATGGCTTGCACAGCAGCGCGTGACAGAAGGCGCCAATATCCTTGTGGATATCAGCAATGACGGCTGGTTCGGCATGACGCCGGCGGCGCGTCAGCACCTGTATCTGACAACGTTGCGTGCACTTGAGCAGAACCGCTGGATTCTGCGCGGCACCAACACGGGCATTTCGGCCGTGGTGGATACGCGCGGGCGCCCGGTGCTGCGCGGCGGGCAGTTCAGGGCGCAGGCCCTGTGGGGCCGGGCCGCGCTGCAGGCCGCGCCCAGCCTGTACCACCGCTGCGCCCCGTGGTTGCCGTTTGCGGCGGCACTGGCGCTTGCGGGCGCACTGCTGCTCACTTCCGGCGGCCTGCGCGCCGCACGGCGCTCACCCTCAACCTCATAATCGCCATGCTGCAACTTAGTGACCTGCGCGCCGCCTGCCAGTCCCTCGCCCAACGTTTTGACGTCCTCTGGAGGCGTCTTTGACGTCGCGGCCGGCCAACAACGCCTCCAGGAGATAGAAAAGGAACTTTCCCGCCCCGGCGCGTGGGACAAACCCGAGGCGCTCACCCCCGTCCTGCAGGAGAAACGCCGCCTTGAGGATGAGGTGGAGCGCCTGCTGCGCCTCAAGACCTGCCGTGACGACATGCTCGAATGGCTGGAACTTGCTGCGGAAAGCGAAGAACCGGAGGCCTTGGAATCCCTTGACGAGCAGCGGCAGGCGCTGGCCGCCCTGCTGGACGAGACCGAACTTGTCATGCTCCTCTCGGCCGAGGAGGACAATCAGGACGCCATCCTTGAAATCCACCCCGGCGCGGGCGGCACCGAATCGCAGGACTGGGCCGAGATGCTCCTGCGCATGTACACGCGCTGGGCGGCGCGGCGCGGCTACGCCACGGAAGAGTTGGACTACCTGCCCGGCGACGAGGCGGGCCTCAAGAGCGTCACCCTGCGCATTGCCGGGCCGCACGCCTACGGCTTTCTGAAGAGCGAGAAAGGCATCCACCGGCTGATCCGCATTTCGCCCTTCGACGCCTCGGGCCGCCGCCACACGTCCTTTGCCTCTGTGGACGTCATCCCCGACGCGGGCAACGACATCAAGCTGGACATCAAGGAATCGGACATACGGGTGGATATTTTCCGCTCCAGCGGCCCCGGCGGGCAGGGCGTCAACACCACAAGTTCGGCCGTGCGCGTCACCCACCTGCCCACGGGCATTTCCGTCCAGTGCCAGAACGAACGCTCCCAGCACCACAACAAGGATTCGGCCATGCGCGTGCTGCGCGCGCGCCTCTACAATCTGGAAGTGCAGAAGCGCGAGGCCGAGCGCCAGGCCGAGTACGCCGGCAAGGACGCCATAGCCTTCGGCAGCCAGATACGCACCTACACCCTGCAGCCCTACCGTCTGGTCAAGGACCACCGCACCGGCACGGAAGCGGGTGACGTGGACGGCGTGCTGGACGGTCAGATCGATGTGTTCCAGCACGATTACCTCTTGTACCGCCATGAGCAACAACACTGAATTCAACGCCCTCACCGACGAGCTGCTCGCCTTCCAGCGCATGAGCGGCGCGACGGCCGGGGGCAGGGGCAGAAAGGGCAAGGACAGGGATGCCGTGCTGGTGGCGCGTCTGCTGCCCGGCATGGATCTGGGCCGCTGGCGTGAATTCAGCAGGAACAATCTTTCCGGCCGCTGGTGCGCGCTGCCCGTGGGGCCGGCCCTGCTTTCCGAGCCGGAGGACGCGGGCGCGGCGGACGACGGCGCGCATCTGGCGCATCTGCTGCTGAACGAGCTGGTTGCCGCGCAGATTCAACGGGAACTGCTGCGCCTGGCCCGCACCGGAGGCGAACTCGCCCTCATGGAAGCTACCCTGCTGGGGCGGGAGGAACTCGCCCGGCAGCTGCCCCCAAAAACCCTTGACGCGCTGGACGCCGGCCTGTTCACCTGCCTCACGCAATGCCGGGAAGAATGCGACAGCCTCGGCAATACCGGGCCGGGACGCTATGTGCTGCTGTTGCCCGGCGTGGGGCTGCTGCATGCCCGGCTCATGGCGGAAGACGTGCAAAAAAAATTCGCGGCGCTGGCGGCAACGCTCTGCAACGCCCGCGGGGGGCGCAACGCCGTTCCGCCTGCCTGCGCCGTGGGCATCGTCTGCGCGGACCCGCACGAACGCCCCTCACCGTCCTTGCTGCTCCAGCAGTGTGAACACGCCCTGCGCGAAGCCCTCGCGCAGCGGCAGGGGCATATTTCCATAGCGGGCGGCGAGGCCCTGGATAAGCGGACCACGCTTGTGCATTCCAGTGAAAAACGATTCCTCTTTTTCGGGAGCAACTGATGGTGAACACAACTCTGAGTGTCGCCCTGTTGAGCGGCAAGGGCGGCGTGGGCAAGACGAACATGACGCTCAACCTGGCCTGTGCCCTGCGGGATGCGGACTTCAAGGCATTGCTTATGGACTGTGACCTCGGTCTGGCCAACCTGGACGTGCTGCTGGGCATCACTCCCGAGGGCAACCTGCAGACCGCCCTGCTGGGCGAGGCCGGCATCGGCGATGTGCTGTACAGGGTCGAGAGCGAGGGCTTTGACGTGCTGCCCGCCGCTTCGGGCGTGCCGGAACTGACGGAGTTGCAGCCGGACATGCGCGACCTCCTGCTCTCGCGCCTGGAGCCCGTGCTGCACAATTACGACTATGTGTTCATGGATCTCGGCGCCGGCATTTCCGGCACGGTGCAGACTTTCGCAGCCCTGGCCTCCGTGCGCGTGGTGCTCATCACGCCTGAGCCGACCTCCCTGACGGACAGCTACGCCCTGATCAAGGTGCTCAACAACCGCTACGGCCTGCGCGACTTCATGGTGCTGGTCAACCAGGCGTCATCCGCGGCCGAAGCCAAGGCCTCCTTTGAAAAACTGCGCGGCGCGTGCCGCCACTTCCTGCACTTCGAGCCCCTGTTCCTGGGCCATGTGCGCAATGACAGAAAGCTGACCGAGGCCGTCTGCCGCCAGCAGCCGCTCCTGCGTTACGCCCCGTCCAGCACGGCCGCCCAGGATATTCGCACCGTGGCGGGCCGCCTGCAGCAGCTCCGCCTGAGCATGCTGGACTGGCTCGGGCCGCGCCCGGTGCTGCAGCCCCTGCCCACGGAAAAGTAATTTCTGTAAAACAGTTTACCTTGACAGAAAATTCCGCTACGATGGCGTCACGAGTACCCCCACGGCATCCCCCGCTTTCTGCGGCGCGACGCCGTACACGGAGGCATGATGAACAAGAGCGAACTGATCAAGGCGCTGGCCGACGAAACGAACATTCCCATGGATGACGCTTCGTTGGTGGTCAACACCTTTTTTGACGCCATGAAACAATCGCTGCTCTCCGGAGAGCGTATTGAGATCCGCGGCTTTGGAAGCTTCAAAATCAAGGAGTATGAAGGCTACGCCGGCCGCAACCCCAAAACCGGCGAAAGCGTGGCCGTGGCCGCGAAACGGCTGCCCTTCTTCCGTGCCGGCAAGGAATTGAAAGAATTCATCAACCAGTAGACGGTCTTCGGCCCGCAGGGGTTCCCTGTGAGCCGGTGATGACGCGCATCCGGGGAATGGTTTTACTTCGATGCGCAGTGCGCGTTGAAGCAGAGGTTCTTGTTGCGCTTCTGCCGTCGTTTTCATTGTTGTCGTTGCCCGTTGTCCGTTTTCCCTCGCCGTGGGGCAACGTAGCTGCCGGAACGGCCTCAGCGCAAAAATGCGCGGCGTTGCGCAGCCGTCCGCTGCCGGCAGGGCCAGCAGCCCGCCACGGCGCTTCCGGCTTCGCCGGACTTCCGGAAGGCAGCCCGGCCGGGCATACGCCCCACGCCGCCCCCGGCGACGGCGCAGGGTCCACAGGAGCTTGCCATGCAGTTTTCAGGTGCTTTGACGGCGCTTGTCACCCCGTTCAAAAACAATGTGCTGGATGAGGAAGGCTATCGAGCGTTTATCGAGCGGCAGATCGCCGAAGGAATTCATGGTCTGGTGCCCTGCGGCACTACCGGCGAATCGGCCACACTGTCCCACGAAGAGCATGAACGCGTCATAGAGATTTGCATCGACCAGGCCAAAGGACGCGTGCCGGTGCTGGCGGGAGCCGGCTCCAACAACACCACCGAGGCCATCCGTCTGGCGCGCTTTGCACAGAAAGCCGGGGCCGACGGCGCCCTGCTGATCACCCCCTACTACAACAAGCCCACGCAGGAGGGACTGTACCGGCATTTCAAGGCCATCGCCGAAGCCGTGGACCTGCCGCTGGTGCCCTACAATGTGCCCGGCCGCACCGGGTGCAGCCTCGCCCCGGCCACGCTGGCCCGCCTGGCGCACGATTTCTCCAACATCGCGGGCGTCAAGGAGGCCACCGGCGACATGGCGCAGGGCAGCCGCATTCTGGAGCAGTGCCCCGAGAACTTCAGCGTGCTTTCCGGCGACGATCTTTCCGCCCTCTCGCTCATGGCGCTGGGCGGCCGGGGCGTCATCTCCGTCACCTCGAACATTGTGCCGGGACGCGTGGCCGCCATGTGCAACGCCTTCAACAAGGGGGATCTGGCCGAAGCCCGGCGCATCCACCACAGCCTCTTCCCCCTGCATGAGGCGCTGTTCTTTGAAAGCAACCCCATTCCCGTCAAGACGGCGCTGGGCCTCATGGGCCTGATGGAAGCGGAAATGCGCCTGCCGCTCTGCCCCATGGGCGAAGCCGCCAAGCAGAAACTTGTGGACGTATTGCGCGCGCAGAAGCTGCTGTAGCGCCTGCATCGCGCGCCGCTCGCCCCTCCCCGCAACAGCAACGCCCCCGGCAGCGGCCGGGGGCGTTTTGTTTCCTCCCTGCAAAAGCGGCAGGCACGCCGGGCGCTGCTGCGCAGCTCACACGTCACGCATGACGGGCCGGTCGCCCTGTCCCTTCCTGAGGGTGATGCAGGCGATTTCCGCAGGAATGCCGAGCCGCACGGGAAAACCGGACCACAACCCTGCCCCGCTGGAAACATAGAGCGGCATGCCGGATATGGTGTACCAGCCCCGCACAAGCCCGCTGTTGGCCCTGGCCACAATCCTGTCCATGCCCAGGCACTGCCCGCCGTGCGTGTGCCCGGAAAGCTGCAGATCCGCGCCCGCCGCCGCGTTGGCCGCAGCGCGCGTGGGTCGGTGATCCATAAGGATGCGGAAGATTCCTTCCGTCCGCCCCGGCAGGCCGCTCAACATCTGCGCGGCGGACTCGGCAACCACAGAGTCATCCAGTCCCGCCACGGCCACGCGCGCGCCGCCGTGCTCCAGCACGGCCCCCGCATTGTGCAGCATGCGGATGCCGACGCTGTCGTACAATGCCATCCAGCCTTCGTAATCGCTGTAATACTCGTGATTGCCCGTGCAGCCGAACACGCCGTGCCGGGCGCGGAAGGCGGCGAACTCGCGCACAGCCTCAATGCGCGTGCCGCCGTGCGCCACCTGATAATCCCAGCGCCCGTCGGTCAGGTCGCCGGTCAGGCAGATGAGATCGGGCCGCACGGCATTGGCGCGCGCCACCAGCTGTCGCGCCCAGTCAATGCTGGTGAGGGGGCCGATATGCACATCCGTGATGTGTGCCAGACAGAAGCCGTCCAGCGCGGGGGGCAGCTGCGGCAGAAAGGCCTCCATGCGGTGCAGTTGCGGCAGGGCCGTTCCCCGCGCCACGCCTGCGGCCGATGTGGCAAGGCACACGGCCGGAGCCCCCAGGGTCAGGCCGAGGGACGCGGCTCCCTGCCGCAGGAAGGTGCGCCGCGCCGGGACGAACGCGCTCGGACGCGGCGTTGGAAACCGCCCCGCAATCCGTCCGGCAAAGGCCGCCAGGCCCCGCAGAGCCCGCGCCGCGAGACGCGCCGCATCCCAGCCGAGCACCAGCAGGAAGAGCAGCATCATGGCCGTGAACAGCCATATCTGGAACAGAAGCAGGCAGGCGGGCATGTCCGGTCCGGACAGGTTGCGGAACAGCGTCGAATCAATGGTATAGACCTGGGAAATCACATACAGGGCGGCAATGGCCGCCAGCCGCGCCCACAGGGGCCATGCCCGCCGGATGAGCAGACGCAGGGAAAGATAGGTCGGGGGAAGAAAAATGGCGAAAAAAAAGGCCTTGAGCATCTATGCTACCTGCGCTTTCGGGCGCTCGCCGGAGCCGGGATGACAACACGGCCGCGCCCTTTTCGGTGCGCGCGGCGGCGCGGTCGCGGCGGGAACAGCGCAGCCGAAGCTTTTACTGTAAAAGAAACGGTTCGAATGTCAATTGCGGCGCGGCCTTTCCGTTCCGGTAGCTGCGGGGGGCGCGCCGTCCGTCCGGCCCTGCCGTCGCGTCCAGAGCGCATAGGCCACGGACAGCGGGACGAGGGAGCCCACCCAGGCGAGGGGACTTGCCAGACAGACGCCCAGGAAGCCCAGGGAGGGGGCCAGCGCCAGCGCCGCAAAGGCGCGCATGACAAGCTCCATGACGCCGGCGATGGTGGGCGTCATGCTCTTGCCGAGTCCCTGCAGGGTATTGCGGATGATGAACAGCAGGGCCAGCGCCCAGTACATGACCGCCTGCACGAACAGGAACTCGCGCCCCAGCTCCACCACACGCTCCTGCCCCGCCCCCACGAAGATACGCACCAGGGGAGCCCCTGCGAAGATGCAGAGCGCCGCAGCCGCTGCGGCATAGGCGAGCGAGAGCGCGGAGGCCTGCCGCACGCCCTGGCGGATGCGATCCATGCGGCCTGCGCCGAAATTCTGCCCGGTGTAGGTGGCCATGGCCAGGCCAAAGCTCATGAGCGGCATGATGCCGATGGAATCAATGCGCATGGCGGCGGTGAAGGCCGCTACGGGTTCCGCGCCGAGCCTGTTGAGCGCCGTCTGGATGATGACCGCGCCCAGGGCGATGACGGAGGCCTGAAAGCCCATGGGCAGGCCCATGCGGATATGGCGCAGAAACAGGGCGGGATCAAGGCTGCGCCAGTCCCTGGCGCGCGGCCGCAGCACGGGCAGCCTGCGCACGATGAACAGGAGGCAGCACAGACCCGAAAATCCCTGCGAAATGACGGTGGCCAGCGCGGCGCCTTCCACGCCCATGCCGCAGCGCAGGATGAAGACGAGATCCAGCGCAATGTTGAGCAGGCAGGCCAGCACAAGAAAGAACAGCGGCGTGCGGCTGTCTCCCAGCGCCATGATGGTGGCGGAGAGGACATTGTAGAGCATTGTCGCTCCCGCGCCCCACATGGTGACGCGCAGGTAGGCGTGGGCGTGTCCGAATATTTCCGGCGGCGTGTTGATGAAGGCGAGCAGGGGCCGGGCGGCGGCCACCCCCCCGGCCGTCAATGCGCAGGCCATGCCCGCGCCCAGCAGCAACGCGGCGCAGAAACTGCGCCTGAGCCCCGGTTTGTCCCGCGCGCCGTAGCGTTGCGCGCAGGTGATGGAAAAGCCCGAGGCCATGCCCATCAGGAAGCCCAGAAAGAGGAAAAGGATGCTCCAGGTGGAACCCACGCCCGCCAGCGCGTCCACGCCGAGGGTGCGGCCCACGATGAGGGTGTCGGCCATGCTGTAGAACTGCTGGAAGGCGTTGCCCAGCAGCAGGGGCAGGGCAAAGAGAAAGATCAGCCGGACGGGGCTGCCCCGTGTAAGTTCCCTGGCCATGCCGACGCCTCCTCCCCCGGACGGTCAAACGCCCGGCGGGGGAAAAGCATCCCCCGCCGGGGTTCGCGGCCGACGCGCGCCGTCGGGACACGCCAGCGCATGCCGCCGGCTACTCTGTCAGCGTGAGCCGCGCCTTGTTTGCCGCAATGCTCTCCGAAGGCCTGCCGCTGCGGTCACTGTAGCGGGTGTGCAGCAGATGGTGCGCCTTTTCGGAATTGGGTTCGCCCAGAAACTCGTCATACAGGCGCTTGATCTGCGGGTTGTTGTGCGACTGGCGGCGCGGCATGTTGTGGTCCTGGCTGAACAGCCCGTGCCGCCGGCGCTTGCCGCCCAGATGATAGGCCCCCTTGACGCGCGGGATGCCGCCCCCGTTGACGCAGCCGCCTGGGCAGGCCATGACCTCGATGAACGTGTAGGGCGACTCGCCCTTCACCGCCTGTTCAGCCAATATGCGGGCATTGCGCAGTGTGTGGGCGATGGCCACCCTGATTTTCCCGTGCTCAGGCCCCAGATCCACCTCGGCCTCGCGCAGGCCGTCCAGCCCCCGCAGCTCGTGCACGTCGATGCCGTCAATCTCCTTGCCGTTCAGCACGGCGTAGACCGTGCGCACCGCCGCCTCCATAACGCCGCCGGTCGTGCCGAAAATGACGGCGGCCCCCGTGGAGTCGCTCATGTAGGGATTGTCAAAGGGCGCGGGCGCGACGTTCCTGAGGTCAACGCCCGTGCGGCGCAGAAGCCGCGCGAACTCGCGCACGGTGAGCACCACATCCGTGTCGCGCACGCCGTCGGTGGCAAGCTGCGGCCGGGCCGCCTCGTCCTTTTTGGCGATGCAGGGCATGATGGAGATGGTGCGTATCTTCCTGGCGTCAATACCCATTTTCGCCGGAAGGTACGTTTTCGCCAGCGGCCCCTGCACGCCCTGCGGCGAGCGCGTGGTGGAGAGGTAGGGCAATATCTGCGGGAAATGCTTTTCCGCATAGTTGATCCAGCCGGGACAGCAGGAGGTGAACATGGGCAGCACGCCCTTGTTTTTGATGCGGCCCAGCAGTTCCGTGCCCTCCTCCATGATGACCACATCCGCGCCGAAGTCCGTATCGGTCACGATGTCCGCGCCGATGGCCGTGAGGGCCGCCACGATCCTGCCCTCCACGTTGGAGCCGGGCGCGAAGCCGAATTCCTCGCCCAGCAGCACGCGCACGGACGGCGCAAAGCTGAAGACCGTGATAATGTCCGGATCGGTCAGCCAGTCCAGCACCTGGTCGTTCTGATCGCGCTCGGCCAGCGCGCCCGTGGGGCAGACCAGTATGCACTGCCCGCACTGGATGCAGGCCGAGGACTTGTGGTCCGCGGCCATGCCCACGCCGATGCAGGCCGCCTGCCCCTTGTTGTCCACAGTGAGGGCATGCACGCCCTGCACCTGGCGGCACACTTCCACGCAGCGCAGGCAGCGGATGCACTTGGTCATGTCGCGTATCATGCCCGTGGCGCTCGCGTCCAGCGGCCGGGCCACGGCGGCGGGCAGCAGGTTGTCGGTGTAGCGGTTGCGGCTGAGGCCCACGGCCTCGCCCAGATCCTGCAGTTCGCAGTCGCCGTGCCGGGCGCAGGCCACGCAGTTCTGGTCGTGATCGGCGAAAATCAGTTCCACCTGCATGCGCTGACGGTCACGCACCTCGCGGGAGAGCGTGTCCACCCGCATGCCCTCCAGCATGGGCGTGTCGCAGGATGTGGTCATGCGCGTTCCGCTTTCGTCGGTCACTTTCACAAGGCAGACGCGACAGGTGCCCGGCTCGTGCCCGAGCGGCTCGAAGCGGCAGAGCGTGGGGATGAAGACATTGTTGCGCCGGGCCACCTGCAGGATGCTTTCACCTTCCTCAAACGCGTATTCCCGGCCATTGATGACGCATGTGCTCATGGCTATGCCTCCTGAACCGCGGCAGCGGCGTCCGCGCCGGGAATGGGCTTTTCGGTGACGACGGAAAGGACGCGGTAGCAGCGCATGCAGCGCGCGGCCTCGGCCCAGGCCTCTTCCTTGCTCATGGTCTGTTCCACCTCGCGGAAATTGCGGGCGCGTTCCCCGGCGGGCAGCTCGTGCAGCGCCACGCGGGGCCTGCGCCGCTTGAGCGGCACGGGCTTGCCGTCCTGAAAGAGCTTGCCCTGCGCAATCCACTCGCTCATGCGCCAGCGGGAATCAAAGGGCACTTCCTCATCCGAAAGGTAGCGATCAATGGAACGGGCCGCAAAATAGGCGTGCCCCATGCCCATGATCATGGTGGTGGGACCCTTGGCGCGCGGGCCGGAGGTGCAGTCCCCCCCGGCGAACACGCCGGGACGGCTGGTCTCGTGCGCGGAATTGATGATGATACAGCCCTTGCGGTCGCGCTCAATGCCGTCCTTGTCGGTCAGCATGGCCGGATCGGTCTTCTGACCGATGGCCGCTATGACGCAGCTGCAGGGGATGGTGTGCTCCGTGCCTTCAATGGGCCGCACGCCGCGGCGTCCGCTGTCATCCGGTTCCGTGCGCTCCATGTCCACCACGCGCAGCCCGGTGATCCTGCCGTTTTCGACAACCAGGTTTTTCTGCCCGCAGAGGAAGTGGAATTCCACGCCTTCCTCGCGGGCGGCGGCGATTTCCTCGGGGTCGCAGGGGGCGTCGGCCTCGGTGCGGCGGTAGATCAGGTGCACCCGCCCCGTGGCCACGCGGACAGCCGCGCGGCAGCAGTCCATGGCCACGTTGCCGCCGCCCACAATAACGGCGTCGCCCTCGAGCACGGGGGGATTGCCCGCCTCCACGCCCTCGTAGACCCGTTCCAGAAAGCCGATGCCGTTCTCATACCCCGGCAGCCCCGTGTCTTCGCCGTCCATGCCGAGGTACGCCCCCTGCGGGCAGCCGCAGCCGATGAACACGGCGCGGTAGCCCTTGCTGAAGAGGTCATCCACCGTAAAATCGCGGCCCAGCTTCCGGTTGTAGAGGAAATTGCCGCCCATGGCGGCCACGATGTCCGTCTCTTCCTTCAGGGTGTTCTTGGGCAGGCGGTAGATGGGGATGCCGTAGCGGATCATGCCGCCCGCCTCGGCCTTGGCCTCGAAAATATCCACGGGATAGCCGCGTTCCAGCAGATGGTAGGCGCAGGAGATGCCCACGGGCCCCGCGCCCACCACGGCCACGCGGGCCTTTCTGGTGACGGCGCTCCTGGCGGGCTTGAGCACGCCGGAGGCCAGGGCGCTGTCCGCCGCGTAACGCTTGAGGTTGCGGATGGAAATGGGCTCGTCCACCCGGCCGCGCCGACAGGCTTTCTCGCAGGAGCGCACGCACACGCGGCCGCAGCTGCCCACCAGCGGATAGTGGCGCAGCACGGTATTGGCGGCCAGATCGTCATGCCCGTCGCGAATGTAGTCAATGTAGCGGGGAATGTTGACCAGGCCCGGACAGGCCTCGATACATGGGGCTGTGATGGCGGTATAGAATCCGCCCACGGCGGCCCCGCCGTCGTGGAGCAGCTCCACGGAGAAATGCTCCAGCGCCGCGATGAGCGGCAGGGGGCCGGTCTTGCCCACGCCGCACAGCGAGGTGGCGGCCATCTGCCGGGCGAGATCCAGCATGGCGGCCGGGTGCACGGCCTCTCCGGCCAGGGCGTTCTCCAGCAGGTTGCGGATGAGAGGCGCGCCCGCCCGGCAGGGGGTGCACTTGCCGCAGGATTCGGAAGCCACCTTGCGGAAATGCAGCAGCATCGCCCGCAGCAGGGACGCCCTGGCGTCAAAGACAAGAAAGCCCCGGTCGCTCATGAAGATGCTGACGGGATTGCCTTCGTTGAAGTGATCGAACACCTCCAAATCCAGATTCGGGGGCGAGGCGACCTCGCGGGTCTTGCGGTTGTCATAGGCAATCCCGCCCCATACGCCGTAGGCAAGCTGTTTCATGGCGACTCCTGAAAAAAAGTTCGTCAGCCGGAATTCCCCCGAACAAGCAGGGACGCGCTGCGGCAGACCGCCGACGCGGCGGCCCGACATCCTATCCTATAAAGATAGGCGATGGTATGCCCTTGAAGCGGGGATTGCAATGTCCTCCCGGCACGCAAGCGCGTTCTTTTTGCGCCGTCAGCGCCCGGAGGCCGACCGCGCAGCGCTGCCCATCCCTGCCCGTGGCTGCGGCGGGGAGGCATCCGAGCGCGCCCGAACCCCGCAGCGCCCGCGATAGCCGGAACGCGTGAAGGCGCTCCCCCGGCCGCGCGACGGCAAATTGTCACCCGGTCTTTGGATATGTTGAACAAAAGCATTGCGTTATTTCAGCGATTCCGCGTGAATGGGAGTATAAATGAACTTTTATCATTGATAAGGTGAAAGTCTCCGCGACGGACATCCCTTGACAGACACTGACGCAACAGGTATTCTGGTATTTCAAGGGGAGTAACTGGGTTCTTGGAGACCCGGGCGACATCAACAGCATGGCCCCCGGCCTGGTGTCGCCGTCAGTTCCGTCAAAGGAGCGGCGCGGCCGTTCCGCGCGGCTATCCCGCGATGTGCCGTCCCGGCGCGCAGGCGTCGGAACGCGCAGCGAAACTGTTCTAGTGAGACCTTGGCTTGCAGAAGCCAGGGTCTTTTTATTTTTTTGGGGGCTCCCGATCTGCACGGCGGCCCCGCCGGCAAAGGAGAAACCATGTCGTTCCGCGCCCTGCGCCCGTACTGCATCGCCCTGCTCATGACCCTGCCCGGCATCGGGCTGCGCTTCGCCCACCCGGACATTTCACCGCTGATCGTGGCCCTGTGCTCGGGCATGGCCATCCTGGGCGCGTCCTTCCTGCTCACATGGGCCTGCGAGGTGGCGCAGCTGGACATTCCCCAGGCCGTGGCCGTGGCCGTGGTGGCCTTTATCGCCGTTCTGCCGGAATACGCCGTGGACATGTACTTCACCTGGATGGCCGGCCAGCACCCGGAGAGCGCCTATTCCCACTACGCCATCGCCAACATGACCGGGGCCAACCGGCTGCTCATCGGCGTGGGCTGGTCCTGCATCGTACTCATCTTCGCCGGACGCTTCCACACGGGCGTGAGCCTGCCGGACGACAAACGCACGGACGTGCTCTTTCTCGGCATGGCCACGCTGTACGCCCTGCTCATCCCTCTCAAGGGTTCGCTGACCGTCATTGACGGCTGCGCGCTGCTGGCCCTGTATATCTGGTATATCTGCATCATCGCCCGCCGCCCCGTGGAAGAGGAGGAACCCGAAGGCCCTGCGGCCCTGCTGGCGCAACTGGCCAAACGCGTAAGGCTGCGCAGCGTCATTGCCATCTTTCTGTTCGCCGCGCTGGTCATTCTATGCAATGCCGAACCCTTCAGCGAAAGCCTGGTGGCCAGCGGCAAGCTGCTGGGCGTCAACGAGTTTCTGCTGGTGCAGTGGCTTGCGCCCATCGCCTCGGAAGCGCCGGAATTCATCGTGGCGATCATGTTCGCCGCACGCGGCAACGCGGCCCTGGCGCTGGGCAGCCTGCTCTCTTCCAAACTCAACCAGTGGACCCTGCTTGTAGGCATGATTCCCGGCGTGTACGCCGCATCTTCCGGCGCGCTTTTCCCGCCCATCAATCTTGACAGCCACCAGTTTCAGGAAATACTACTGACTGCCGGGCAATCCCTGTTCGCTGTGGCGCTGCTGACGGATCTGCACCTGCATGTGCGCGAAGCCTTCTGGCTGCTCCTGCTGTTCTGCGCACAGCTGCTCTCGCCCCTGTATGACGCGCAGCTGGAAGCGCTTCTGGGCCTGCCCCACGACCCCTTGCGCCTGCACGATTTCTTTGCCAAAACGTACCTCGCGCTGGCCGCCGTGCTGCTGCTCAAAAACTGGCGCGCCGTGGCGGCCCTGCGCCGCGGCTTCAGGGTGTAGGAATGGGGAAGATACCTATGGACGATTATCGTACAAAAAAACGTGTGCCTATCAGAAGGCGTGTGCTGCTTTCAGTATTGGTTACCACTGTCATCACGGCATTCGCTGCCATGACCAGCAATATGGTAGCCATGCTGCAAATCAAGAAAGAATCTGAAGAGACGCTCACATACCAGCTGAAGCAAAACATCCGGAGCCTCGTGGAACAGAAAGCCAAGAATACGGACCTGAGGCTTGAGCATTATGAGAATTTTATCGTATTTCTTACAGATTATATCCAAAACATGTATAAAAACAGGGACAATCTCATAGCCACGGGGAAATATATTGATGCCCCACGATTGAGCACGCCGAAGGGCGCCTTTGCCATGTCGGGGATACTCGCCACCGAAAATATGAAACCGGAAGATGTTCATGACGATATCATGTTTTTCAGTCATCTCGAAAAAGCCTGGAAGCCCATTGCAGAAGAAAATGATGGTCTTATAGATACTGTGTATGTCGGCATAAAGAGCGGTTTTCTCCCTGCTTATGACAAATACTCATATCTCACCGCCGTAGCTGATATGACAAAATATCTCTATTATAATTTTTTTGAATCGGAATGGTACAAAAAGGGAATGAAAACAGACCGTGTATTTTATACTGAACTCTATAAAGATTCGCAGGGACGGGGACTCACAATAACCATTGGGAAAGGGTTCAATGACGCCAATGGTGTTCGCCAGGGCGTGTGCTGTGCGGATTTCAATCTGACAGGACTCTATACGGAAATGCTCGGGCTGTATTTCGGCGCCGGCGCAACCTCATTCGCCTTTGCCGCGGACGGAAAGATCATATCGGAGGAGGAAATAGACGCCTCTTCAACCACAGGACTTTCCGGAGATGAGATCAAGAGCATTTTGAAAGAAAAAAACGGCATCCTGGAAAAAAATGACGCCTTTTACGTCTATGCCCCGATTAAACGCGTGGGATGGACACTCTGCGCCCGTGTGCCGAAGAATATTGTTCTAGAAAGCCTAAACGTCATGGACCGAACCATATGGACCGCAATTCTTGCATCCATAGGCGGACTTGCACTCATAACACTGATTGTCGTTCTGATAGCTGATAAACTTGCGGCATCCATCACGCGGCCTATGGAACAGCTGGGTGAGGATATGGAGGTCATTGGGCAGGGGAATCTTGAACACAAGGCCGCTATCTCCAGAAATGATGAGGTCGGCGATATCGCCATGCAGCTGAACATCATGGTGGACAAGCTGAAACATGCCAATATCAGTCTGAAGAATTCCCAGCAGCATGCAGAGGAGATGACGGAGCTCGCCACCAAGGACCCCCTTACCGGGATACGGAACAGGGCGGCCTATGACAAGGAAATCCAGCAGCTACAATGGTCAATACGTGACGGTTTGAAGGATTTCGGCATCGTGATGGTGGACATGAACTTCCTCAAGCGCACCAACGACATCTATGGGCATGAAAAGGGGAACATTGCAATCAAAAAGCTCTGCGAAATCGTCTGCAATATATTCGTGCATTCACCCGTATTCCGCATAGGCGGCGATGAATTCGTCGCTGTGCTGACCGGCCGTGATTTTGAGCACGCCGATGCGTTGATATCAGAGTTCAATGCACAGATACAGGCTCTGCAGCAGGATGAGGCGCTTGAGCCCTGGGCGCGGGTGTCAGCGGCCATAGGCTATGCGACATTCAACCCCAACACAGACAGCAGCATTGAAAACGTGTTCAGGCGTGCCGACAAGGCCATGTACGCGCGCAAGAAAGCGATGAAAGCCGTAAGGACGGAGTAGCCCTGCATCAGGGGGCCGGCCCTGCGCCGGAGCTTTCCCCTGTGCCCGCCGTTGCCCCTTGCCGACCGTGTCCATCCCACAGCCCGGCTGCGCGTTGCCATGCCCCCCGGACGGCAACGCGCAGCGGCGCTGCTCCTGCGGCAGCCGCGAGGCGCCCCGGCAACGGCACGCAGGCAGCGTGAAGACGGCCGACAGGTTCCCGTCCCCTGTGACCGCGAACGGAACATGACGCCCCCCGGCCATCCGGCGCTGCGGCGTCGGCCGGTATGCGGCGAGGCCGCAATGCGGCCGCAAGAGAAACATTGCACTCTGCCTTTGCATCCGGTAGTTACAGGCGGAGTTGAACAGGTAATGGAGCGCACGGATGTCCAGCCACATCCGCCAATGCTGCCGCTTATGTTGCCGGCAGCAGCAACAGACAGTCTTTTCCCGATAGCACGTTCCCCGATAGTGGAACAGTCTGAATCATCCTGCCCTGCCTCCGGCGCGACGGAGGCGGCGGGCGGCTCCCGCCGAGCCGTCACGGCGCATCAAGGTTGTTGTATGTCCCAGAGTTTCAGTTTGTTGCCGGTGCTGTCGATGCTGCTGGCGCTTTGGGTTTTTGCCGCGCCTGCGGCGGCCCGCCCTCTTGATTCTGCAGCATGGCTGCCGTCCCCCGCGCTGCCGCCCGTGGAAGGCGCATGGGCCGTCAGCGCGCAGCCCGCCTCCGGGCCCGCAACGGAAATCCTGCCCGTTGCCGCGCTTGCGGCAACACCCGACGCCGTGGGCACGGACGTTGCCGTCCCCCCCCAGGGCAGCGACGCGACGCCCCCTTCCCCGTCCCCCGCAACTCCGCCGACGCAGGCGTCAAGCCGCGTTGACCGCAGCGCCGCGGCCGCCATCATTTCCGGTTCGCCCCGGCCCGGCGTCATCGAGCACCAGCTCGTCCGCAGCGAACGCGAAGGCAGGCCCGAAATCAACATCAGCTATCCCTCCTTCGGCGTGAAGGCTGTGGACAGTGATATCCGCCGGTGGGTCACGGGCATTGCCGACGCCTTTGACGCCAGTTTCGACGACGACCGGGGCCTGTTCGGCGAACGCCGTTCCCCGCCGGAACTCTGGGGCTCCTATTCCGTCACCGCGCCTTCCGCCAACGGGCTGAGCATCACCTTTGAAATCTGGACCTACACCGGGTCGGCCCAGGGCAATCTGGACATCATCACGCTGAACTTCAACAGCCTGACCGCGCAGCGCCTGGGACTCGTGGATATTTTTGAAGATCCGGACGCCGCGCTCTCCATCATGTCCTCGTGGGCATACAAGGCGCTTTCCCGGCGTCTGGGCGGCATGCGGCAGGAACAGATGCTGCGCGCCGGCCTTGCCCCCGTGCCGGAAAACTTTGCCAGCCTGACGCTTATCCCCTCGGGCATCCGCATCAACTTCCAGCCCTACCAGGTGGCTCCCTGGGCTGCCGGGGCGCAACGCGTGGACATTCCCCTGGACGAACTGCGCCCGGCCCGCCCCCTGCTGCTGCTCTGGGGCCAATAGCCCCCGTCACGCCCCCGCCGCCATCGCCCCGGCCCGGCTGTCCAGCCAGGCCTCGTAGCGCGGCAGCACGTCGGCGGGCGCACCCTGCATGACTATGGAGCCGTTGCCCAGCCAGTAGAGATAGTCGCAGTTCTTCACCGTGCTCAGGCGGTGGGCCACCAGAATGAGCGTGGCCGATCCGCCCAGGGATTCGATGGTGCGCTGGATGGCCTGCTCGGACGCGCCGTCCAGCGCGCTGGTTGCCTCGTCAAAAAGCATGAGCTGCGGACGCTCATAAAGGGCGCGGGCAATGGCCACGCGCTGCACCTGCCCCCCGGAAAGGCGCACGCCCCGCTCGCCGATGACCGTGTCCAGCCCCTCCGGCAGGTCGGGCAGAAAATCCATGGCGGCCATACGGCAGCACTGCTCCACGCGGTCGCGATCAATTTCTCCGCCCCACTGCGCAAAGGCCACATTGGCGGCAATGGAGGCATTGAGCAGAAAGGGCGACTGCGGCACATAGCCGATGGAGCGCAGCCAGCCCGCCTTGCGCTCGGGCGTGAGCGGCCGCCCGTCCACCAGCAGTTCGCCCGCCGTGGGCGTCAGCAGGCCCGTGAGCAGGCCCACCACCGTGCTCTTGCCTGCGCCCGACGAACCGATGAACCCCACCATGCTGCCCCGCTCCACACGCACATTGAGATGGTGGAGGGCGTCGGGCCGGTCGGTCGGGGTATCCGGATAGCGAAAGGCCACATCGCGCAGCTCCAGCGCCTCCGTCAGGGGGCAGGGGATGGGGGCGGCCTCCTCCACGTCCACGCGCGCGGCGGTCAGTTCCTTTTCCAGCGCGCCGATAAACTGCACGGCGTCCTGCGTGTACATCATGTGCTGCTGGACCTGCAAAAGATAGCTGACCAGAGTGGTCATGGTGGGCAGCAGCCGCCAGGTCACGGCCGCCAGCAGGGTCAGTTCGCCGGTGAGGCGCGCCACGGAAAGCCCCTGGCCGCTCATGACCAGCAGGGCCGCCAGCAGCATGAGCATGCCCGTGAAGTCCAGTATCCACGAAGGCGCGGGGTAGACCACCGGCAGCAGGCTCTGCACTTTGGCAAAAGCCTCGCGCTGCCGGGTGAACTGATGCAGGAAGGCCCGCTCCTGCCCGTAGATCTTCACCTCGCGGATGCCCGCCAGCGAGGGATAGGCCACCCTGTTGGCGTCGGCCTCGGTCTGCATGGACACGGCATTGAGCTGCCGCACCTTGCGCCGCGCCAGCCGATAGGTGCACAGGGCGCTCAGGCCCATGGTCAGGCAGACCAGCAGGGCCGCCCAGGGCGACACGCCGTAGACCACGCCCACCAGCACCACGGCGGCCAGCAGCTGCGACAGGGCCTGAAGCACGGCCAGCAGGAAGTCCGCGCTGAAGCGCGCCCAGGTCAGGCGCGTCTGGAGCATGCTCATGTCCTGTCGCACATGCCACAGATAGGGCGCACGCAGCAGCAGCCGGTAGAAACGCACGCTGAAGAACACGCCCACGGCCTGCGAAAAACAGGCCTGCCGCCAGGTCAGCAGGCCCAGGGACGCGGCCTTGACGGCAACGGCCGCGCACAGGCCCACCATGAGAAAAAGCAGCAGCAGGCGCTGGTCGCCCGCCACCGGGGCCAGCGCGGGCACGGCCGTGAGCAGACGCTGCGTCCAGGGATTTTCCAGCAGGCTCTGCGGGGCCGCCAGCGCCACGCCCAGCAGGGAAATGGCGGCAGTGATGGCCAGTTCCAGGAGGCTGACCACGCCGGAAAGCTGCGACACGCGCCAAAAACGCCGCCGCAGCGGCCTGTCGAGCTGGGCATAGATGCGGCGGAACGCCGTGACAGCCTGTGCCTGCGCCATAGATGCCCCCATGTGTTTTTGCTATATTCCCTTCAATTTCTCATGCAGCAGCGCAGCCCTGGCCTTGCCGATGCCCGGCAGCGCCCGCAGCTCGTCAAGGCTTGCGGCGCGCATGGCCTCCACGCTGCCGAAGCGGTCCCAGAGCAGCCGCGCCGTGGCCGGGCCGATGCCCGGCAGGCGCATAAGCTCGCCGGAAAGGGCCGCGCCGCGCCGCGCACGGCGATGCCGCCCGATGGCGAAACGGTGCGTGTTGTCGCGCACATTCTGCAGAAAAAGCAACTCCGGCCCCCCCTCGCGCAGGGGCAGGGGGTTGGCCCGGCCGGGCACAAAGATGCGGTCGGCCACGTTGCCCGCGCGGCGGTCCGCATGGCCCGCCGCGTCCCGCGCCTTGGCGATGCCCGCCAGCGGGAACAGCCCTTCCCGCCCCGCCTCGCGCAAAGCGCGCCCCACGGCCGACAGCTGGCCGCGCCCGCCGTCAATGAGCAGCAGGTCCGGCCAGGGCGGGCCGCTCTCCAGCCGCCGGGGAATCCAGGCGGCCAGGGTGGCGTAGTCGTCGCCGCTGTCGGGCATGGCGTACACGCGGTACTGCGAGCGCTGCGCCCTGCCGTCTTCGAAGACCACCATGCCGACGCGCGTCTGCCGTCCCCCGGTATGCGACACGTCCACGCATTCGATGCGACGCGGCGGCCCCGGCAGGCGCAGGGCGCGGGCCAGGCGCTCCAGTATGCCCGTTTCCGCCGACTGCTCCTGACGGCGGGCCTCCTCGCGCGCGTTGGACTGCGCCACATCCACCAGCCGGTTGTCGCCCGCGTTCTGCGGGGCCACGATGCGCACGGGGCCGCCCCTGCGGTCCGAGAGCGTCTGCTCCCAGATTTCGCGCTCCGGAACGCCGGGGGCTGCGGCGTCCGCTTCGGCCTCCGCCGTTGCGGCGGCAAGGCCTTCCGGCATCCGGAAGGCGTCCTGGTCCGCTTCGGCCTCCGCGCGTTCCGCCTCGTCCGCGTCGGGCGGAATCCAGGGCAGGAGCACGCGGGGCGGGGGCACGGCGCTGCTGTAATACTGCCCAAGAAAGGACCAGAGCAGTTCCGGCGCGTCCTCAAAGGTCAGCCCGGCCCAGTAGAACGCGCGGCTGTCCGTCATGGCGCCGCCGCGCACGAAGACGATGCCCAGGGCCAGCCCCTTGTCCGAGGCGAAAAGGCCCACGGCGTCCATGTCGCCGCCGCCGGGCTGCACGGCGGCCTGCCGCTCCACCGTGGCCTCCACGGCGCGGATCTGGTCGCGCAGGACGGCAGCGCGCTCAAATTCCAGCGCCTCCGACGCCTGCTCCATGCCCGCGCGCAGGCTGCGCAGCAGTTCCGCCGCGCGCCCCTGCAGCAACTCCGTCACCTTGCGCACGTTTTCACTGTAGTCCTGCGCCGTCACGAGCCCCATGCAGGGGGCCGGGCACTGCCCCATAAAATGGTACAGGCAGGGCCGCACACGGTTTTTCATGGCCCGGTCCGAACAGCGGCGCAGGCTAAAGGCGCGGTGAATGAGCTTCCACGTCTCGCGGGCGGCAAGGGCCGACGTGAAGGGACCGAAATAGCGCGCCCCGTCGCGCCGGGCCCGGCGCACGATTTCCAGCCGGGGAAAGGGATTCTGCGGATTGAGCCGGAAGAGTACGTACTGCTTGTCGTCACGCAGCACGATATTATAGTGGGGGCGGTGCCGCTTGATGCAGCTCGCCTCCAGCAGCAGGGCTTCCTTTTCCGTGGTTGTGGTGATGCATTCAATGGCGGCGGCGTGGGAAAGCATGGCCCGCGTCTTGGCGGGCAGGCCCTCAGGCCGGAAGTAGGAGAGCACCCGGCGGCGCAGGATGCGGGCCTTGCCCACATAGATGATGCGCCCCCGGTTGTCCCTGTACATGTACACGCCGGGCGTGAGGGGGATGCTGGAAGGGTCTGGCCGCTGCATGCGAATCTCGTTGTTGCCGGCGGGGGGCGGAACGTTCGTCACTGTGCGCCCGCCGCACCCGCCCTGTCAAGGCGTCCCGTGACGTGGAGAAGCTCGCCTGCGCGCCACGTATGGTCGGCAACGCGCGTGCTTTCAGAGAATGTGATCAGCACCGGGAAGCCACAGGCATTGACGACGGCGGACGGCTTGCCCGCAGCGCCGCTTTCATCTATCGTGCCCTGACGGCCTCCGGGCCGGAACTGCGGGAGGTGGAACATGCTCGACGAAAACTTCACCGGCACGGGCAAAGTCATGCTGCTGGCCGGCGGCGGCAAAATCTACACGGATATCGCCGCGCGCTTCGTGCGCAGCGAACGCTCGCTGGAAGACATTGCGGCCTCGCCCTATTCCCGCAAAATCGTGCAGAACATCCTGGAATCCGGGCACAGGGCCGCGCTGGAATTCGACTTCTTCCTCTTCGGCGTGGAGGGCTTTTCGCGCGTGACGGAAACCCAACTCGTGCGCAAGCGCCTTGCCTCCTACCTCATCAAGTCCGGCCGGGCGGAGCTGGGCGGCAAGCGCGCCTTCAGCGTGGTCTACCCGCGCAGCGTCGCGGACTTCGGGGCCGAAGTCACCCTTCCGGACGGGCACTGCTGCACGCTTTCCGGCCGCGATCTGGCCGGGCTCGCCTGTCAGTGGTACGACGCCGGGCTCGCGGCGGGCCTGCCGGAGGAAGACTTGCGCTACCTCAAGCCCCAGGCCACGGAATTCAAGGCCATCATAGGCATGAACGCCCACGCCCTGCTGGACTGGTTCTCCATCCGCTGCTGCCGCAACGCGCAGCACGAAATCCGCGACCTCGCCTGGAAGATGCTGCGCCTCTGCCGCAAGGCCGCGCCCGATCTCTTTGTCGGGGCCGGTCCCAACTGCGTGCAGCTGGGGTACTGCCCGGAAAACCGCCTGCAGAACCAGCGCTGCAAGGGGCGCATCCCCACCAGGGAGGAGGCGCTGGCAATGCTGCGCGCGCACGGCAGACAGCATTTCGAGGAGATGCTTGAAGAGTACGGCGCGCCGGAAAAGGGGGCATAGGCCACTCCGGGCAGAAGCGCCGGCAGCCTCCTGCAGCGCCCGGAAGACGCCCGCCTAGGCGGGGTTGCCGTCCCCTTCCCGCGCGGCAGCGCCGTCCCCCGGCCCTGCGCCCCCGCCTGAAGGCGGGGCGGCATCCCGGCGGCCGCGCTCCGCCGCCAGCCCGCCGGCCACCGCGCCGATCATGACGCCCAGATGGCTCATGGCCAGCGCCAGCCACCAGATGCGGTAAAAGTCGTGCCCAAAGATGCCGTTGACCAGCCATCCGGCATACCCCAGCCAGAACCAGGCCGTCAGCCGCCAGTAGATGCGCGGGCTGCCCTCCGCCATTTCTTTCCGCAGGCGCGGCCGGATGTGCCGCCAGCCCCACCACAGAAAGCCCAGCAGGAAGATCATGCCCAGCGTGAAACCCACCAAGCCGTGGGCGTAGAGCATGTCCAGATAGAGGTTGTGCGGATGGCTGATGGTAACGGCGTCACATGCCGGCGTAAGCCCCAGTTCGCGGAAGGCTGCGTTGTAGCGCCCGGCCCCGGCCCCGAACCATGGATGTTCCAGAAAGACGCTCCAGCCCAGCCGCCACAGGCTCCAGCGGCCGTCGCCCTCCACGGCCTGCACGTCCATGCGTCCCTGCAGCACCAGCACAGCCAGCAGCAGACTCACAAGCGCACCCAGAGAGAACAGCACCCGCTTGCCGCACAGACGGCGGCCGCGCATCGCCACCCACAGCCCCACAGCCGCCGCCACGGCCAGCGCCCCGCTGCGGCTGGAAGCCCCCGCCAGCAGGAAGAACGCGGGCCAGAGAACCGCGACCCACAGCAGGGCCGATGCCGCGGACGACAGGACGCGACGCAGGATGAACCAGAGGGAAAAGGCAGGAATGAGCGCCAGCGCAATGTAGTTGCCCACGGTATAATCGCCGAGGCTGCCCGTAAGCCTGCCCGCATTGCGGGTATAGCCGAACAGGACGTCCGCGCCGGTCATGGCCTGGTACAGGCCGTCCAGCCCTTCCCAGAAACAGGCCAGCGCACAGGCCCAGACAAGGCGGCGCAGGCCCTTCTCGTCCCGCGCGCACTCCATGGCGATGAAGGGCAGGATGAAGCCCTTGTTGATGCCCGTCCCCGCGTGCAGCAGCGATGTCCATACGTTTTCCGACAGGAACACGCCGATGCAGATCATGCCCCACAGGCAGTAGAACAGGGGCCGCACGCGCAGCCCGGCAAGGACGCTGTGCTGCCAGTCCGCCCGGTAGTACAGCAACAGGAAGACGAAACTCACCAGCGGCAGCACTTCCCGCGCGCCGTAGCCTATGGGGAAACTGGCCAGTGAAAGCCAGAAGGACCAGAACAGGCAGGAATGCCACAATTCCCCGCCGGGAGCGGACCGCACGGCCGCAAGGCGTTCCCTGACTTCCGCCGCCCGGCGGTTGATGCAAGCTGCTAGTGTCTGCACGGCAACGGTAGTTCCTCCAGTCTGTTCCCCACATGTAGCCGCTGCCGCGCATAAATTCAAGGGCGGCAAAAAACTTGCATTGGAGGGACGGGCAAAATATACTGCCTTGTTTCACTTTTTCAACATGAGGTTATCTATGGCAAAATTTACCGGTTTTGACGAAGTGTACAGCGCTCTTTATGTTGACTTCGACAACATCTACACTCGCTTTCTGGACATTGATCCCGAGGCCGCCCGCGCTTTCGGCTCCACCCCCTACCGCTGGGTGCGCTGGATAGAGAACCACGCGCTGCGCATTCTTTACGGCGAAGGCGTGCGCCGCCGCATCCTGAAGCGCATGTGCTACCTGAACCCGCAGCGCTACCAGGAATTCCGCAACTCCTTCATCCGCAGCGCCTTTCAGGTTGTGGACTGCCCGCCCCTGACCTCGCGCGGCAAGACCAGCACCGACATCCACCTAGTCATGGACTGTATGGACGACCTCTCCCACTCCACCCATTTCGACGAATTCATCATTCTTTCCGGCGACGCGGATTTCACGCCCCTGCTCATCCGCCTGCAGGAGCACGCCCGGCGCACCCTCGTGCTTTCGGTGGGCTACTCCTCACCGGCGTACACCGCGGCGGCCTCCTGGCGCATCCGCGAGGACTGGTTCCTGCAGCAGGCCCTGCGCGACGACAAAAATGACGATGCGGAGAGCGAGGGGCCGGCCGCGCCTTCCTTTACGCGCATCGCGTCGTCCGCCCCCGCCGCCCCGGCTCCCGATGACGACGAGGAAGGCCCTTCCCCCGGAAATAGCTGGTAGTCAAGGGCGCACGCCGCCGCGCCCTTGACGGCGACGCCGCCCGACGCTACAAGTGACGACACTTATCCGGATGCCGCCCGGCCCCGTGAGCCGCTTCGCTCCGAAAACTTCCGGACAGCCGACCACGGGGCAGCCGGACGACGCAGGACGCTGCGGGCGGGTATGCACGCTCAACCATGGAGGATGCTTATGCTTCGTCGTCTCTCCCTCGGCCTGCTGGCCCTCGCCCTTTTCTGCGCCCCCGCACGCGCGGCGGAAAAGTATGTCGCGGCCGCCGACTGCTACTGGCCGCCCATGGAGTTGCTTGACGAAAACAAACAGCCTGCGGGCTACTCTCCCGACTATCTGAAGGCCCTGGCCAAGGCCGTGGGCATTGAGATCGAAGTGCGCAACGTCGCCTGGGACGGCATCTTCGGCGGCGTAGCCACCGGCCAGTATGACATCGTGTCCTCCTCCGTCACCATCACCGAGGAGCGCAGGAAGCAGTTCGACTTCTCCGATCCCTACTATGAGGTGGTGCAGGCCGTGGTGCTGCCCGCCGGGCAGCACATCGCCTCCCTGAAGGACCTCAAGGGCAAGAAGGTGGGCGGCCAGATTGCCACCACCGGCATTTTTGTCCTCCGCAAGGCCGCAGTGGGCGCGGAACTCAAGGAATACGACGACGTGGGCCTGGCCGTTGAAGACATGCTCAAGGGCCGCATCGACGCCGTCATCTGCGACGACCCCGTGGCACTGTACTACGTCAACAAAAAGGCGGACACCGCCGGCAAGCTCAACATCTCGTTCAAGACGCAGGAAAAGGAATCGTACGGCTTTGTGGTCAAGAAAGGCCGCGAGGATCTCGTGGCAAAGCTGAACAAGGGCATCCGCATGCTGAAGGAATCCGGCGAAGACCGCAGGATTGCCGAAAAATGGCTCGGCAAGGCCGACTAGGGCAGGTTCGGGTTGCGTTGTTGCAAAACGCAACCTAGGCGCCGCCCCTGTTTCAGCGTTGCCGGCTTCATTTGCAGCTTCCTTCGTCGCAGCGGCTGAAGCGCGGGAAAGCGCGTTTTTCCCGCCTAGTTACGGCGCAGTTTTTTTGCAGCCGCCTGAGCAGACAGGGGATCTGCTCCAACGCGCCCGGCTCCACTTTTTGCAACAATGCCGCCGTGCGGCCTGCGGCCCTGCCCCCGAGGCGGGGAACCACGGACGACGACGGCAGCGCAGTACGCGGCTTTTCCGCCCGATGACGCGCGCAACCCTAAGGAGAAACCATGTCCCGCTATCTTCTTTCCGCCGTGCTGGCGCTGACCCTCCTGTGCGGCCGGGCAATCGCCGCCGAGACCTATGTGGTGGCTTCCGACTGCACCTGGCCGCCCATGGAACTGCTTGACGAAAACAAACAGCCCGTGGGCTTCGACATTGACTACATCCGCGCCGTGGCCAAGGCCGCCGGTTTCGAGGTGGATGTGCGCAACATCGCCTGGGACGGCATCTTCGGCGGTGTGGCCACCGGCCAGTACGACATTGTGGCCGCCGCCACCACCATTACCGAAGAGCGCAAGAAGCAGTTCGATTTCTCCGATCCCTACTACGAAGTGGCGCAGGCCGTGGTGCTGCCCGCAGGCAAGAGCATCCAGGGCCTGCCCGACCTCAAGGGCAGGAAGGTGGGCGGCCAGATCGGCACCACCGGCGTCTTTGTCATGCGCAAGTCCGGCGTGTCCGTGGATCTCAAGGAATACGACGACGTGGGTCTGGCCATTCAGGACATGATGAACGGTCGCCTGGACGCCGTTATCTGCGATGACCCCGTGGCCCTGTACTATGTCAACAAGAAGAAGGACACCGCAGGCAAGATCCATATCGCCTTCGTCACGGAAGATAAGGAATACTACGGCTTCACCGTCAAGAAGGGCCGCAAGGATCTGGTGGGAAAACTGAACAGGGGCATCAAGGACGTGCGGGCCTCCGGCGAGGAAGCCCGCCTCCTCGAAAAATGGATGGGCAAGAAGTAAGCCTGCCGCAGCGCAGGAGGCCGCCGGGCTTGCCGCTTCCCTTCCCGAAAGGAACGGGCCGGAACCGGCGGCCGTCCTCCGGGCGGAGGCTCCCGCTCCGCATGGACCGCCCAAAGGGATACTGACAGCAAGGGTGCGGGCAGGCGGCGCGCCGCGAACAGCGCCGCGTGCCCCAAAGGGACTGTGATGGAAGACAAGAAAGACGGCAGCAAGGCCAATATCGTCATGGTCACGGACGGGGCCTCCATCCCCGACCCCCGCGAGTGGCGGCTGATCAATGCGTGGTCCATCGCGCTGGCCGGCGCGGTCTGTACGCTGTGCGCCCTGTGCGTTCTCTGGCCCGAGCCGTATCTGCGCATCCTCCTCTACCTGCCGGACGGCGTGCTGATCACCTTCAAGATCACCCTGCTGGCCATCTGCTGCGCCGTGCCCCTGGGGCTCATCACGGGGCTGGGGCGCATCTCGCGCAACCGCGTCATCAATCTGGTCGCCTCCACCTATGTGGAAGTGATCCGCGGCATCCCCCTGCTGGTGCAGATATTTTACATCTACTACGCGCTCTCGCGCTTTGTGCAGGTCAGCGGCATCACCTCTGCCGTGGTGGCCATCAGTTTCTGTTACGGCGCGTACATGGGCGAGGTGTTCCGCGCCGGCATCTCGGCCATCAGCAAGGGCCAGACCGAAGCCGCCCGCTCCCTGGGCTTCAACCGCTACCAGACCATGCGGCTGGTGGTGCTGCCCCAGGCCATGCGCACCATCCTGCCGCCGGTGGGCAACGAATGCATCGCCATGCTCAAGGACACCTCCCTTGTCTCCATCATGGCCGTGCCGGACATCATGCAGCGCGCGCGCAGCTTCGTGGGCACCACCTATCTGTATTTTGAAACCTACACCATGGTGGCGCTGCTCTACCTCATCATCACCCTGCTGCTCTCCAAGGCCGTGAGCATCATGGAATCCAGGCTGAATTACTATGACGCAAAGTAATCTCCCGGAAAACGCGGCGGAACCCGCCATCGTCATCGACCACGTCTGGAAATATTTCGGCTCCCTGCCGGCCCTGCAGGACGTCTGCCTGACCATTGAACCCGGCGAGCGCGTGGTCATCATCGGCCCCTCCGGCTCCGGCAAGTCCACGCTGCTGCGCTCCATCAACCGGCTGGAGCAGATTGACAGGGGCAGCATCCTGGTGCAGGGCAAGAACATCCAGAGCGACGAGAACAACATCAACGAAATGCGCCAGAACCTGGGCATGGTCTTCCAGCAGTTCAATCTCTTCCCGCACAAGACCGTGCTGCAGAACATCACCCTGGCCCCGCGGCATTTGCGCAAGCTCAGCCGCGAAGAGGCCGAGACGCGCGCCCTGGCCCTGCTCAAGAAAGTGGGCATCAGCGACAAGGCCAACGTCTATCCCGCCATGCTCTCCGGCGGGCAGCAGCAGCGCGTGGCCATCGCCCGCGCGCTGGCCATGCAGCCCTCCATCATGCTTTTTGACGAACCCACCTCCGCCCTTGACCCCGAGATGGTGGGCGAAGTGCTGGACGTCATGGTGGGGCTGGCCGAGGAAGGCATGACCATGGTCTGCGTCACCCATGAAATGGGCTTCGCCCGCACCGTGGCCGACCGCCTTATCTTCATGGATCAGGGCCAGATTGTCGAAATGGGCAGGCCCGAAACCCTGTTTACCGCCCCCCGCCACCCCCGCCTGCGCCAGTTCCTGAACCAGATTCTGTAATAGCCGACCGGATGCGCAACGCGGCCATGCCGCGTTGCGTCGGTACCGTTTGCTGAAGGGATAATGCACACACCCTCCCCCCGCACCGTCGCCGTGGCCGTAAGCGGCGGCGTGGACAGCCTGGCCGCCCTGCTTCTCCTACGGGAGGCGGGCTGCCGGGTGTTGGCCCTGCACGGCCTCTTCCTGCCGGACGGGCCCGACGCGCCGCCTGACGGGCTGGACGAGGCCTGCGCGGCGCTGAGCGCGCCCCTGCATGTGGCGGACCTGCGGGACGTGTTCCGACGCGAAGTGCTCACGCCTTTCGCCGCCGCCTATGCCGCCGGACGCACCCCCAACCCCTGCGCCCTCTGCAATCGCGCCGTCAAGTTCGGGGCGCTGCTGGACGCGGCGCGGGCGCTCGGCGCGGACGCGCTGGCCACCGGGCACTATGCGCGTCTCGCGCCCGGCCCGGAGGGGCCGGATGCCGCGCCCCTGCTTGCCGCCGCCGCAGACAGCGCCAAGGATCAGAGCTATTTTCTGAGCCTTGTGCCGCGCGAACGCCTGCGCCGCGCGCTCTTCCCCCTGTACGGCCGCAGCAAGGATGAAAGCCGCGCGCTGGTTGCCGATGCGGGGCTCAGTGTGCCCCTGCCCCTGGAGAGCCAGGACATCTGCTTCGCTCCGCCCGGCGCCGCGCCGGGGCGCCCGGCGGCCGACGCCTACCGCCCCTTTCTGGAACGCCACTGGCGCGCGCTCGGCGTGACGCCGCCCGGCCCGGGGCCTGTGCTGCTGCGCGAGGCGGACGGCTCCCTGCGGGAAATTGCACGCCACAGAGGGCTGTGGCGCTATACCGAGGGGCAGCGCAAGGGACTGGGCATCGCCCATAGTGAGCCGCTCTTCGCGCTTGCCAAGGACTGTGCGACCAATACGCTCATTGTGGGCCCGCGCGCCCTGCTGGGCATGACATCCTGCGTCACCGGCCCTGCCAACATCTTCCTGCCGCCGGAATTCTGGCCCGCGCGGCTGCTGGCCCGCCTGCGCCACCGTCAGCGCCCTGCCCCGGCGCGGGCGGCGCTGGAGAACGGCAGGTTGCGCATCACGCTGGACCAACCGCAGTTTCCCACGGCCCCCGGCCAGATTGCGGCGCTGTACGATGCGGAAGGCCGCGTGCTTGCGGCGGGTGAAGTGGAAAGCATGGCCTGAATGGGTCCAGGCCCGCCCAGGCGATGCGCAACACTAAAGCCGCGTCCGCGCAACCCTGCGCGGCCCGGAACGCCCCCGGCTGCAGAGAGGATGCTCAGGGCGGCTTTGCTATGACAGCACGGCGCGGGCTTCGGCCACGCGCGCCTCTTCCTCGCGGTTGAGGGCGCGCAGGGCGCGGGCCAGGGTCTGCCAGGCCTCCGGCCTGTCGCGCAGTCCCGCGCTTTTCCGGGCCAGCAGTTCCGCCATGGCCGGATCTTCCTTGCTGTCCAGATAGATATTGGCCAGCAGCAGCATGGATGCCGCATCCCGCGGATTGCGCGACAGCGCCTCGTGCAGCAGTTCCCGGGCTTCGCCGCCCCGGCGCTGCCGGGCTGCCACGCGGGCCAGATGCCGCCGCGCCGCGCTGGGCGTTCCGGGGCGCGCGTCCTCAATGGCCGCCGCCTTCTCGTAGAAGCGGCGCGCTTCGGCCCGCCGCCCGCCCGCTTCGCACAGCTGCCCCAGGCGGATGTGGGCAAAAAGGTGCTCCGGCGCGAGCTTGATGCACTGCCGGTAGTAGCGCGCCGCCGCGCGGCGTTCGCCCAGGCTCTGGCAGACCGTGCCCAGATTGTAGCAGATCTGCTCCAGCGCGGCCTTGTCCGGCTTGCGGCGCAGGGCTTCCTGAAAATAGCGCCGGGCCTCCTGGTTGCGCCCCAGCGCGGCCATGCACACGCCCAGCGAATTCCGCGCCATGACGTTGCCCTCATCGGCCAGCAGCGCCAGCTTGTACTCCTCCACCGCGCCGAACACGTCGCCCAGACTGTAGCGCCTGTCGGCGCTGATGTTCAACGCCAGAGAATTGCAGACGCCGACCTTCGGCTCCGGCAGCAGCCGGGCGTATTCCAGAGCCTTCAGGGCGCAGTCGGGCATTTCCCCCCTGCGGTAGCGCAGGAAGGGGTAGCCCGCCAGCCCCACGGCAATGGAGACGCTGCGCGCCCGCGAGGCGTCGGAAAGACCGGCGTACACGGGCGCAAGCTCGTCTGCCGTCCGCTCGGCGTGAAAAACAATGAGGCTGTTGCTGCCGTACAGACCGACCATGGGCGCCCTGCCTCCCTGTGCGGCCGACGCGGCGGGAGACACCCGCCACAGGGCCAGCACCGCATCCAGAGCGGAGGACGCGGGCGCAGTCACGGCAGACTGCCCGGCGTCGCCCGCCTCCAGACGCAGCAGTGCCAGGGTGAAGCGGCGGCAGTGCTCCGCCTCCACGGCAAAGCGGTTCAAAAAATCGCCATGCCCGCACAGGCCGTCCGCGTGGTCCGCAGCCGCTGCGGCAGCCGACGCCACAAGGACGGACGCGCCCTTTCCGGCCTCATCCTCCTCATCCTCCACGGCTGCGGGCAACTCCGGGGACGGCAGGGAGGACACATCCTCCACGGTCATGCCCCGCGGGGGCCAGAGCGCGTCATCCTCTTCCCCGGCGGAACTGAGGTCGGGACTCAGCACGGGCGTCTCGCCCAGCAGGGCCAGCCTGTCGCCCGGCTCCGGCAGACGGGCTGCGTCCGCAAGATGCAGGGCCTCGGCCACGGAATCCGTGTCACGCGTGCGCAGGATCACCACCTCGCCCCTGTAGCGCGGTGCGCCGCCCTCCCCTGCGGGGGCGTCGCTCCACACGGCAAAACGCATCCCTTCACGGGCCTTGGCCTGACGCCCCACGCTGAGCCGCACACGCCCCAGGGGCAGGCTTTCCAGCACGACGCCGCCTTCCTGCAAAATGCGCGCGAAGGGCATGACGCGACGCCCCGGCCCCTGCCCGGCCCGCACGCGCTGCTCCGCCACGTCGGCCGCCAGGCGCGCCCTGTCCATGCAGCGGCGGGCCTGGTCGAACATGTCCAGCTTGAGCTCCACGCCCAGCATGTCCTGCGGATACAGGGCATGCCCGGCGCACAGGCGCGGCTGCACGGCCGTCTTCAGCAGGGGATAGGTCATGCGCACGGCATCCATGCGGGCCAGAGCCGCTTCGGCCAGTTTGCGGCAGGCCCCCCGCCCCCCCGCGGGAAAGAGCAGGGCGAATTCCCAGCGTCCCACCCTGGCCGCCGTCACGTCCGGCGGCAGGCCCGCGCGGCAGGCTTCGGCCAGCTCGCGCAGGCAGTTTTCAGCAAACTTATGCCCGCCGCGCCGCACAATGGACGGCCCGTTGGCCAGACGCAGCAGCACCAGCCCCATGCACAGCCAGTGCAGCGGCGCGGGGCCGCCGTCCTCTGCGCCCGGCGCTTCCAGCCAGTCGCGCAGCCGCCCGGCGGCATCTTCCATATGAGAAAAAAGACACTCCTCCGTGGCAAGGCCGGTCAGAGCGTCCGTGCGCATGGCCCTGGCGCGGGCCATGTTGCCCAGGCAGAGCTGCGCCACGGCGGGCAGGAAGCGCAACAGGGGGCGGGCCTCGCGCGCCCTGACGCCGTGCAGCATGAGCACGCCGAGCAGACGCCCCTCCCAGGGCAGCGGCAGGAGCAAACGCCGTTCGCGCGGCAGCAGCCGGGGCCCGTCCGGCGCGTCGTCGGTGGGGAAATACAGGGCATGCCCGCTAAAGGACAAAAAGGAGGACAATTGCCCGCAGAGCATGCCCTCCATGTCCATAAGGTCTTCACGCGCCAGCACAAGCGGATGGGAAGATGCATTCATGGCGCAAGTGTAGTGTGGGCTGCAGCGCTTGTCTAGAAATTATCCCGAGAATACGGCCCCGCCGCGCCGCAGTTTTTGCGGGCGGCAACGGCGGGCAGTTGCCGCCGCGCGTCACGCCGTTCCGGCAGGGGCAGGGTCCGCGCGGAAGACGCGCCGGCACGAAGCGGGACTTCTTGCCCCCGCCCGCCTTCCACGCTAAACTTCTTCCGCACAGTGCGGGTGCGCGGCGCACCCCGCAGTCATGCGCACCGCAAAAAACGCAAAGGAACTCCCATGCCTGTTGCCGATTTTCCCCTCGGTCCGCTTCAGACCAACAGCTACCTCATCCACAACGCCGCACAGGCCGTAGCTGTGGATGTGGGGGGCGACCCGGCCCCCATGCTCGAGTATCTGGCTGCCCACAGCCTCACACTGACGGATATCTGCATCACCCACCGCCACTTCGACCACGTCTACGGCGCGGCGGCCCTGGCCGGGGCCACCGGCGCGCCCGTCTACGTTCCGTCGGGCGACGACTGTCTGGCCTCCACGGAGTCCGGGCAGGGAGGCATCTGGGGGTTTCCTCTTGTGCCGCCCTTCCCGTCGCAGCCCATGCCTGCGGGCAGGACCACATTCGGCGGCATGAACTGCGAGGTGCTGTCCACCCCTGGGCACACGCCGGGCGGCGTCTCCCTGTACTTTCCGGACGAACGCCTTGTCTTCACGGGTGACGCGCTTTTTTACCGTTCCCTCGGCCGGACGGATTTCCCCGGCGGCGACCACGCCACGCTGCTGCGCGCCGTCACCACGGTGCTCTTCGCACTGCCCGAGGACACGACGGCCTACCCCGGGCACGGCCCCTCCACCACCATCGGCGACGAGAAGCGGAACAATCCCTTCTGCGGCGAATTCCGGGCATGACGCAGGCCCTCGTGCTGCTGTGCAGCCCCAGAGCGGGGGGCGTTTCGGACACGGCCGCCCGCCTGTTCGCCGAGGGGCTGACCGACGCCGGCGCGCGCCCGCGTGTGCTGGCCCTGCGCGAGCATGCCGTGAAAGCGTGTACGGGCTGCGGGGCCTGCGCGCAGCCGCCGCACAGCTGCGTGCTGGCGACGGGGCGCGGCTCCGGTCAGGGCGGGGACGACGCAGAAGCGCTCTTTGCCGCCATCCGCGAGACTTCCCTGCTGCTCTTCGCCTCGCCCATCTATTTCTACCACCTGCCCGCGCACTTCAAGGCTCTTGTGGACAGAACGCAACGCTTCTGGGAACGACAACGCTGCGGCGGCTCCCCCCCCCGCGGGGAACCGCGCCCCGCGCTGGCCGTCCTGACCGCAGGCCGCCTGCACGGCGCGCAGCTTTTCAGCGGCGCACTGCGTTCGCTCAGGCTCTTTCTCTCCCCGCTGGACGCCGCCTTGCGTGAAACCCGCCTGCTGCGCGGCGTGGAAACGGTGGGCGACCTGACGGCACGCCCCGCCGTTACGGCCGGACTCTACGCCTGGGGGCAGGACTGGGGCCGCGCGTGCCGCTCCCGCTGACGCGGTGGCGGCGGACGCTGGGACTGGCCCAGCGCCGTTGCGCGCATTGCCTGCGCCCCTTCGATCCGCCGGAAAACGGGGCGGACGTTGCGCCGCTCTGCCCGGAATGCGCAACAGAGTTCCAGGCCTACGCCGGCCCACGCTGTCCGCGCTGCGGTCTTCCGGCGGCAGATGCGGAACAGCGCGGCAATATCGTTTGCGGGGCCTGTCTCCAACAGCCGCCACCCTGGCAGGGACTGGCCTTTCACGGGCTGTACACGGGGGCGCTGCGGCACGCGCTGCTCAGGCTCAAATTTGACGGGCAGCTGTACCTGGCCGCGCCGCTGGCATCCTTCCTTCTGGAAGCAGCCGGCTGTCTGCCCCGGCCGGACGCCGTTCTGGCCGTGCCCCAGCACCCTGACCACCTGCGTCGGCGCGGCTATAATCAGGCCCATGAACTGGCCCGCGCCCTGTGCGCGCTCTCCGGCCTGTCCCTGCGCCCCGCCCTGCTGGCCCGCCCCGTGCCCGGTTCCGCCCAGGCCGGCCTCACGGCCGCAGCCCGACGCCACAACGTGCGGCACAGCTTTGCCGCGTCTCCCGCTGCGGCGGGCCTGCGCCTCTGGCTGACAGACGACATCATGACCACCGGCAGCACACTGCGGGCTGCCGCTGAAACCCTGCACGCGGCGGGGGCGGCACGGGTGGATGTGCTTTTCGTGGCCCGAACTCCCCGGGGACGTGCGCCGCACGCCTGACGAAAAATCTGCCCCCCCTTGGCGTTGCCTTCTTTCGCGCCCATATTATAAAATATATTTCATAACAAACGTCTGCAACGGCACAGGGCGCTTCGCACAACGCGCCGCATGGAGCAGACACACGCAGAAGATTGCATGCGCCCCAGCAAAACACGAGGGATCGAACACCTCCCGGCATGCCGCCTGTTCCGCCCCGCGGCGGACATGGACGCCGGGATGGACCGGGACAGCGTGGCCCTCGGCCTGGACATGCTGGAAGCCATGCGCCGTGTGGGCATTGAGGGGCTGTCCCGGGAGGACGCGGCGCGCAGCATGAATGTCTCCTCCCCGACTCTCTGTCGCATGCTCGGCCAGGGACGCCGACGCATTGCGCCGGCCCTGCGCGCAGGCAAAACCATTCCTATTGAAGGAGGCAACATTATGTACGCCACCGAACGACACGGACACACAGACACGGCTTCGGACGCGGCCGCAACGGGCACGGCACATGCGACAACGCGGCCGCCGAAACGCGCGGCAATGCGCTCGGGCCTGCAGGCATGGGGCATGGCCATGGCGGGGGGCACGGTCGCGGGCACGGCGGCATGGGCGGACAGGGAAGCGCCAGGCGGCAGGGCGCGTCATCCGCGGGTCGGCCCTGCCGCGCGCGCAGCGCGTCATGAGCCGGCGCACATGGGCGCGAGCGGAATTTTCATGCACAAAAACGGCCCGCCTGCAAACAGACGGGCCGTCGGCGCTTCCCGGCGAAACGCCATCAGAAGGGCCAGATATTGTCCATCAGCCTGGTGAACCAGCCGGGCTTCTGCTTGTCGGCCAGCACGCCCGAGCCGTAGTATTCAATGGTGGCGTCCGCAATCTGCGTGGAGAGGATGGTGTTGTCCGCGCTGATGTCGCGGGAGCGGATCATACCGCGCACAACCATGTACTCCGTCTCCTCGTTGACGCGGATCTCGCGCGCTCCCTCAATTTCCAGCAGACCGCCGGGCAGCACGCGCAGC
Organism: Desulfovibrio desulfuricans; assembly: GCA_015062205.1. Taxonomy (GTDB): domain Bacteria; phylum Desulfobacterota; class Desulfovibrionia; order Desulfovibrionales; family Desulfovibrionaceae; genus Desulfovibrio; species Desulfovibrio desulfuricans_D. The sequence continues at coordinate 6,395 of SUVB01000012.1, read as the reverse complement.
ACGCGCGTGGCCAGCGACGTGGTGACGTAATTCTCGCGCTTGGTCTTGCCGGTGCCGTTGAGGTCGCTCCTGGAGCCGGTGCTGAGCAGCGGCTTCTTGTGCGCGCCCTGCGGCCCGATATTGAGGAAGGGGATGAAGCCCGTCTCTTCCCTGCCGAACAGGGCCCCGACCTGGTATTCATTGGAGCCGTTCTTGTTGGCCGTGGTCTCGGCCTTGTTCTGGGCCTTGGTATTCTCCACCAGCTTGACCACGACAAGGTCGCCTACGCGGCGGGCGCGGGCGTCGTCAAACAGCGTGTCTCCCTCGCTGGCGGCGAAAAGCGAGCCGGGATTGTTGGCCGAGTTGGCTTCCTGCCGGTATTCCTGCGGCGGGGTGACCGGCTGGCGCAGCGCCGGACGGCGATGCGGCGTTCCGCCGCACGCGCTGCAGCACAGAACCGTCATAGCTAGGATGGGAATAATATAACGTGCCTGCATTGTGTCCTCTCCTCCCACAAGCTCCGGAATTGCTAATGTATCTCCACCGTGTTGCCATTCTTGACGGTGGCGAAGACCTGCTTCTTCGTTTGCAAGTTGCGTACCGGAATGGTCGCGCCCGGCTCGCCGTCCGCCAGAGCCTGGGCCTGCGCCGCAATGCGCAGGTTGCCCCTGGAGTAGATGAGGTTTACCAAGTCGCCGCGCTTGACGGTAAGCTGACTCACCAGATCACTCTGTAAAATGGGCTCCCCGGCGTTGATGGCGCGCGCCATCTGCCACGGCCCGCCCCTGCCGTCCCAAGGCAGCTCGCGTAGCTGGCTTGCGTTGACCTTCATGAAGGTCACGGACTGCGCCGTAAGGGCGTCCCCCTTGTTCATGGCCTGGGCCGCCGCGGGCGCCGTTATCCAGAGCGTCAGATTGACCGTGCCCGAAACGCGCCGCAATACGGTTCCGTCCGCCTCCTGCACGGCGAAACGCAGGGGCACGCGCCCGGGAGCGAGCTTGCCCGGCTCCAGCTGCACCTGCTGTTGCGCGTGGGCGAGAAAAATATACTCCGGCAGACGAAAGTCGCCCAGCTCCACCTCACCGGGCATGGCAGACAGCTGCGGCGTCAAACTCTTGACGACATAGGCGCGCAGGTCTTCCTGATAGAAAACCATGCCGCCGCGCTGAATGACCAGCGACGGAGGCAGGACGCAGCGCCCGGCCACGTCCTTGCCCAAAGCCTGCTGCAGGGCTTGCGACAGGCGCGAACGGCTGACCTGCAGCGGCTTGCCTTCGGTGGGCGGGGCAGGCCAGAGCTGCTGCGTCTTGAGGCGGTTCCAGACGTCCGGATCCATGTCGCCCAGCGGCGCGGCGATGTCGCCCAGCAGCACCATGTCCGAACGGGTGACGGCGGCCACCCTGACCTTGAGACGCCAGTCGCCCGCGCCCAGCAGATGCGTCTGCCCGTCCTCGGCCAGCGAAGCCGCGCCGGAAGACAGCATGCTGCGCGTTTTGGCGGCGCGCGCCTCCTGCGCATCGGGGGGCAACGGCACGGGGCCGCGCTGCGCGCGCTTCCCCTGGGCGCTGAGCTGGCGCTGCACCTGAGTGGGAGAACGCCGGTGATTGCGGTCGCTGTCCTGCCACACGCCGCCGTTGGTGACGCCGCCCTGCGGGGCTGCCGCCACAGGTGCGACGCCGCCGGCGCAGACCAGCGCCAGCGCCGGCAGCAACAGCAGCAGAGCCGCCCAGACGCCGCCACCTGCCCGTATGTCCGCACTCCGCCACATGGCCTACCCCTAGCTGCGCTTGAGCTGCACCGCGATGCCCAGCATGGAGTCCGACGTCTGGATGGACTTGGAGTTCACCTCATAGGCGCGCTGGCCCACGATCATGTTCACCATTTCGTCCACCACTTCCACGTTGGACATTTCCAGAAACCCCTGCGCCAGCGTGCCCACGTTGTCCGTGCCGGGCACGCCTTCCGTGGCGTCGCCGGAAGCCTCGGTGGGCGTGAACAGGTTGCGCCCGCGCGCGTCCAGGCCCGCCGGATTGATGAAGGTGTAGAGGGGGATTTCCGCCCCGGCCAGCTCCTGCCCCTGCGAATCCAGGGCGGCGATGTGCCCCGACGAGGATATGGAGATGTTCTTCGTTTCGGCGGGCACGGCAAACTCCGGTTGCAGAATGTACCCGTTGGCCGTCACCACCGTGCCGTCCTGATTCAGCTTGAAGGTGCCCGCGCGGGTGTACATGAGCTCGCCGTTCACATCCACCTGAAAGAAGCCGTCGCCTTCAATGGCCACATCCAGGGAGTTGCCCGTGTTCTGGAAGTCGCCCTGCGTGTAGAACTTGTGCACGGCCACGGGGCGCGTGCCCAAGCCCACCTGGATGCCCACCGGCAGCCGGTTGTCGCCCTCGGTGATGGAACCGGCCATGCGCATGGTCTGGTACATGAGATCCTCGAACTCCGCCCGGCTCTTCTTGAAGCCCGTGGTGTTGACGTTGGCCAGGTTGTTGGAAATCACGTCGATATTGAGCTGCTGGGCAATCATGCCGGAAGCGCCCGTATACAGGGAACGCATCATGGTGGTATCTCCTTGTGCCGCGCCCTCGCGGGCGTCGGCGGACTATTCGTTCAGAAGCACTTACCCCTGCCGCCGGCCGACCTTGGTCGTGGCCTCGCGGTCCAGCGAGTCCGAAGTCTGCATGACCTTCTGATAGGCCTCGAACTGCCGTTGCACTTCAATCATGTTGACCATCTCCGAGACGACCTCCACATTGGCGGCCTCGGTAAAACCCTGCTCCACACGGGCGCCGTTGAGGTAGGCGTTGTCCTCGTTCACTTCCACATTCTCGCGGGGCTTGAAAAGGTTGCCGCCCATCTTTTCCAGATTCTGCGGGTTGTCCACGCTGACCAGCGCCAGCTGGTCAATGACAGCGTTGTCGGCAAGCACCTGCCCGTCGCCGCTGATCTGGATGTGGCGCGTGCCCGGCGGGATCTGAATGGCCCCGCCCTGCCCCATGACGGTATAGCCCTGCGGGGTCATCAGCGTGCCCTCGTTATTGAGCACAAAAGCCCCGTTGCGCGTCAGGTACGGCCCTGTCGGCGTATTGACCCGAAAGAAGGCGTTCTCCCCGGCGATGGCCACGTCCAGGGGATTGCCGGTGTACTGCATGGAGCCCTGCGAAAAATCAATTTTGGACACGGCGATGCGGTTCCTGGCGGCATTGCGCGGCTCGGGGAACAGGGGCTCGGAACGCAGATTCAGGATGGGCTCGCGTATCTCGTCGTGCGCGTAGATGGGGAACGTGTCCTTGAAGGCCAGCGTCTCCCGCTTGTAGCCGCGCGTGTTCACGTTCGCCAAATTATTGGCGATGAAATTCATGCGGTGTTCCGTGGTCAGTGCGCCGAAAAGGCCGCTGTACATGCCCTGTTGCATAGGATGCTCCTTTGTTGGCGGCCGCGTCCAGAATGGGCAGCCGCCCTTTGCCGGGAACCGCCCGGTTCCGACGCCTCAATCGATGCAAGATGCAGGCCATTATCCATTCTCCATTCTCCGGTGGCAAAAATCCGTCGTTTGCGGTACAGTTTTCCTGTCTGCGGATTTCGTGCCGCGCCGCGTCCGGCGGCGCCGCCCGTGCGGCCTGCCGCAAACCGAACGCGCCCGGCGGACAGTCCTTCAACAACAAAGCGAGGTAGATATGGCGTCTCTATTTGATATTCTCGGCAACAGCGGCCTGCGCGACGTTCTGGGACAACTGACGGGGCAGGCGCAGACTTCTTCCCGCGATTTCGACGGCAGGGCTGCCGGCGGCACGGGAGGACCGGGCGGACTAGGCGGCGTGCTCGGCAACCTCGCCGGGCAGGCGCGGGATTTCAGCGACAGAGCCCCCGGCGGCATGGGCGGCCTGCTGGGCGCCGGAGCCATCGGGGCCATTCTCGGCCAGATTCTGCCCAAAGGGGCCGTTAACGCCGCCGGCCTTGCAGGCATAGGGGCGGTAGCCTGGAGTTTTTACAAAAAATGGGCACAACAACAGCAGGCCGCCGGCCAGGCGGAACAGGCGAACGCCCAGGGCAACGGCTGGGATGACATTTTCGGCGGCAATAGGCAGATCGACAAGGCCGCGGCCGATCCCACGGGCATGCTGCTGCTGCGCGCCATGATTTTTGCGGCCAAGGCCGATGGACATATGGACGATATCGAACAGGGCCGCATCGAAATGATGCTGCAACAGATGTACCCCGGGCAGGACGTCTCCGCCCTGCTGCGCCACTTCACGCAGGAAACCGTGGACCCCGCCGTCCTGGCGCGGGAGGTGCAGTCGCGCGAACAGGGGGAGGACCTCTACCGCCTCTCCTGCCTCATTGTGGATGTGGACAATTTCATGGAGCGCAGCTACCTGAACGGTCTTGCCCAGGCCCTCGGCCTGACTGAGGCGGACCGTGCCGCACTGGAACGGGAGGCCGAGGAGGCCAAGCGGCAGCTGGCCGCCCTGTAGAAACCTCCGATACGCGGGCATGCCCAAATATCCGAAGCCCCTGCAAGGGAAAAGGTTCTTCACGACACAACAAGGCGGGATCCCTGAAGAATCCCGCCTTGTTGCTTTACGGATTTTTCACAGAACAGACACGCGGCAAACCAACGCCTATTGGTGCTCAACCGTTGCATGCGCATTTGAAGCATTGCTTATTTCACATACAGAAGCATTCTCAAACAACATATAATTATTTTTACCCGCTTCTTTCACTACATAAAGTGCAGCATCAGCATTCTTGTACAAAGATGGAAATACACAACCATCTTGTGGATATAAAGAAATACCAATACTGGATGAAATACAATGTTTGGCTGTCCCTTGCTCACAAACCATATTTAAGGAACTGACCAGATTTTTTGCTTTTTCCATAACCCAGGACTTATCAGAATATTTGACAAACACAACGAATTCATCGCCGCCTAAGCGCCCAATAATATCGTCTTTCCGAAATGCTTTGCAAATGCCGTCAGCAAATTGCTGTATACAGAAATCACCAAAGCTATGCCCATAGGTATCATTTGCCTTTTTAAAATTATCAATATCAATTATAAAAAAAGCAAACGTGTCATTTTTGTTAAATAAAATTGCTTCATTGATGCGTTGTTCGGTCGCCCCCCTAGTAAGACATCGTGTTAACGCATCAGTGCAGGCTTCTTCCTGAATTTTTATTTCACTATTAATATCTCTAGAATAAATATAGGCATGGATTGTTTTTCCATCTTCGATCAGAAAAATATGAACATCAAAACGGATCCATTGGTAAGCATTATTAAACAAGACTGGGCAGTCAATACTTATATGTTCATTTCCTCTACTGAATTCAGTTTTTATATTATTGCAGGATAATTTCCCTAGAAATCCTTCCTGATACTCCTTTTTTATGGTACGCTGCGCCAGAAGACCCAAACTTTCAGAATACGGCATTTCCTTTTCATTTTTTAGCGTATCAAATTGATGTTTTTTACTTTCCTGAGCAAAGCAATCGTGTGTTACGTCTATTTCATATATACTGCTGAACATATATCTTGTCGCATTATGAAAATATTGCAGTCGTTCATCTGCAGCGCGTTTGACATTATCTTCAGCCCTTTTAAGGACAATCAAAATAAATATTATCAATATAGTCAGTATAGAAAAAACAAGTGCAGCTGAAATTAAAATATTTTTCTTAAGATTACTATAAAAATTGGACATATTTCTTTCTACAACAATAAACCACTGTAATTGCGGCAAATATTTTATACTGACAAAGGTATTTGTCTCAGGATTTTCAAAAAGCGCTTCATCCACCTTAGATGAACTATAATTCGTTTTTATTTCTGTCAATTTATCAAATATAATTCTATTTCCTGCTATTTCAGTCCATTCAATTTGCGATAACGAAGTTTGATCACTTGATAATTGGAGGAATCCCTTATCATCAATAATAGCAATAGATATATCTGATTTCGACTCAAGCTCAAATAATTTTGACATCAACCGGTCAAGGTGAATGTACACACCAATAGTACCAAGGATATGCCCGCTCCAGTCCATCACTTTGTGATTAACAAAAAAGGATATTTCATTGTTGGCTGTGATTGATTTATCAAAATCAATATTAATATCATATTCCTTAGGTTGTGAAATAAAATTGTCATGCCACGAATGACGATCTTTATCTTCTGTAATTTTTGATACAAATCCATCTTGCGTATAAAATGCCATATTCTTTTCAACAACAAGGAATACGCCATCGAATTTATTATACTTATAATAACTAATTAGTCGGCTCTTAAAAAGAGAGTAACTATTTAAAATATATTGATATACTTGTTGAAATGTCGTATCTTTTTCAACGGAAAATGCAACGAATGACGCAAAAAACCGGTTGAAAAGGAGCCCTCTTTCGATGAAGCC
>SUVB01000011.1 GCA_015062205.1 Desulfovibrio desulfuricans | reverse complement strand
GCGCCAGCTCCTCGCCGAAGTGCGGCGTCCAGCCGAAGCAGTAGCGGGTGATGACCTGCCCGAACACCAGCAGCAGCATGGCGCCGTTGGCGACGATGACCAGGGCTTTCAGCAGCTTTTCAAAAAGGGCGGTAAACGCAGTCATGGGGAACTCCCGTGTCGGGTTGGAACAGAGGGGCATCGTCAACGCCCGGGGCGTGCTGCAGACGCAGGCGGAGGGCATGTTCGCGGCCGGGCGGTTCACCATCCCCGACGCCCGGGAGACGGAACGGCGGGCGCTGTACGGCAGGCTCGAGGGACTGGCCTAGGGTTACGGCAGCGCACGGATGAGGTAGCGGACGGCCGTATTTACGGGACGGTTTTCTTCTGCGGTAGGGACAACGCGGGATGCATCAAAACCTAAATTGTATAAATAGCCACTGAGGTGCTGTCAAAAGTAGACGCCATCAAGCGGCAAGTGCCGTCTTGCCCCGCCAGAAGTTTTTGGCAAAGGCCGCTGGCGATTGATAGCCAAGTCCAGCTTGTATCCTTTGCCTATTGTAAAAGATTTCAATGTATTCCGTGATGGCTGCTTTTGCCTGACGCCGAGAGCGAAACCGTGTCCTGTACACCAGCACGTTTTTCAGCAATCCCCAGAAGCTTTCCATTGGAGCATTATCGTGGCAGTTGCCTTTGCGACTCATGGAACATTGCATCCGGTACGCAGCAAGCTGCTGTTTATATGCCTTGCTGCAATACTGACTTCCACGGTCAGAGTGCAGGAGCAGGCCATGGGGCGGCCTGCGTGCTTCATAGGCTTTTTTCAACGCCTTCAATATAAGTGTCGTGTCCATATGGCTTGACATGTGAAATCCGACAATTTCCTTGGAACAGCAATCCTTGATGCCGGCAAGGTATAACCATCCCTCGGCAGTCGGGATAGAGGTGATGTCACTTACCCATGTCCGATCAGGCACACTGCTCGAAAAATGCCTTTGCAGTATGTTTGCAGCCACAGGCAATGTATGCCTGGAGTCTGTTGTCCTGATACTCCCGGGATTTTACCCTGTTCGGAGGTTTACACAAATTCCGTTACAGGCCCATAATCACTACATCAATACATTTTAAATGGCTGTATTACTTTTTTTGAGATATATTATAAGTCATCTTTTGAAGCATGCATAATGTTAAAACAATTTCTACCATTTTTCTTTGAGGTATATAATGCCGCATCTGCAGTCGTATACATCCTTTTGTAATCCGCACTGTCATCATGGCTTATGGCGACACCGATGCTGGCCGTGACAGTCACTCTTGTTCCTGAACCCGCCGAATATTCCTGCGTTAACCCATGCAGAAGGCCCCTGAGTTTGTCTTCAATAACATCTTTTGAATCCAAGTTTGGTGAATAAACAACAAATTCATCGCCCCCGAGTCGTGCCACCAAATCCGTCTTTCTGAAGGTTTCCCTCAAAACACTGCCGGTTCGCTTGAGGCATTCATCGCCGACGGGATGCCCCAGTGTGTCGTTTAGCGTTTTAAAGTTGTCAAGGTCAATGAGAAAAAGGCAGCCAGGCCTGCATCCGTTAGCGAATATTCGCTCTATTTCATTTTCAAAACCGGCTCTATTACTTGCGCCTGTCAGCTTGTCCACGTAGGCGCTGTTGTGCAGGGGCTTAAAAAGTGAATGTATGTATGCGCCGCCCAGAAGACTCAAGACGGCAGCTATGATAAGAGTCGCGACAAGACAGGACAGGGCGACGCTCGTTATGGTTCGCTGCACGTCATCCACTTCCATTCCAAGAAACCACATGCCGTGTATGACGCCACTTGAGTCCCGTATTGGCCAGTAGACAGTCTTGTACGCATGGCCCAAAATGTTCGCGTCGGCAGTATAGGAACGACCTCTCTCAAGCACCGTGGCAACGATATCGGAATTCTCGATGTCAGTGTCAACGGCACGCTTGCCATCACGGACGATTGTGGTCGAAAGTCGCTTTTTCTTTTCAAATATGGTCATGTCAAAACCGGTCAGCCGGTTCACCTCGTCCACGAAAGCATGCTTTTGAAATGCTTCACCGAATGCAATCGCACCAACGAGTTTTTTATCAATAAATATTGGAGATACAGCTAGCACTGATAAGCCATAATTTTTTAAATGAACAATATCTACTAGTGATTTTCCAGACAGCGCATTTTTTATAATTGCTGATTCATATATGGTATCTCCATATTGATTGGAATGCCCACGGCATAGAACATTGCCATTAATATCAACAATAATAGCTATATTTGCATTACATTGCAACATAGCATTTTTTGTGATATGCTGTAATGAACTGAAATCATGTTTCAAAAATAACTTATCCAAGTCACGAGAAATTGAAAATTGACTCGCCTCTAAGAGAAACATTGACTTTTTTTTGTCAATCATATCATCAACAATAGTGCGTATTGTCGTGATTTCTTTTTGAAATGATGCATCAAAACCTTTTGTCATAAAATTATTTGAAACAGAGAAGATGCAAATGGCAGTGACGAGAACGCCCAAAATAAGCCAAATCATGTCACGCATGAAATGAGTGAATCGCATAAAGTTCACCTTGATTTTATAAAAAAATTTGTTGTAACACTCACGACATTTACATATCTATATGATTTTATAAGTCAATTTATTGATCTTATCAGCTCCGTATTTTTTGAGCAATATGGACACCTCCCCCCTTGACTCCCTACGATGCGGGCTGGCGCCCGCCTGGCTATGGCTTCTTTCAGACGGGCGTCATGGCCTTGCCGTTGTCTCGTGCCGCCGGACATACGCCATGATGTCCTCCTCGTGCCAGACGGTGGATTTAGCGGATAATCTGATTCCTTTCGGGATCTCGCCCCGTTGGGCGAGCGCCCAGAAATGAGACTTCGAGCAGCCGAGCATCGCGGCGGCCTCCTTGGCGTGCAGCATTCGCCCTGCGGAAAGGGCGGGCTCGGCCTGCGCCGGCCTCGGCGGCGTCACGGCAGGCTCGCGCCTGCCGCACTGCTGAATCGCCTTGATGTAGTCAGGATTCTCCTTCTCGAGACGCAGGACATCGCCGAGGAGAAACCAGAGGTAGTCCACCAGCATGGGGTCGCCGTTTTCGTCGACCGTCTCTTTGCCGCAGTCCGATGCCACCGGGCGGTTGCGCGCGTCGCGAACTTCCTGATGGAATTCATGCACTCTGACGAAGCGCAGCTCTCCGCGCCGCATGGGATGCAGATACATCGTCTCCTTGTCGGGCGTTCCGCTCGACGGGATCTCGATCTCGTACGGCGTCAGACCGTCAGGGTCGTTGATGAGCCGCTCGATTTCATAGAGGGGGGTGTGCGGCCAGCGCTTGATGACCGCCCAGATGGACAGGCACTCCGAAAGAGGGTAAAATTCTCCGTGCTTCATGACAGCCATTCTACCGTGCGCGATGGCCGTTGCCAAGTGGATGGAGGAGGCGGCACTTTTTTGAATTGCTGGTAAAATTGCTGGTAACGATGATTTTTTAAACTTTCTTGCGCTAGTAATTTCAATAAGATAGATGCAGTATTTGCATCTTCGCCGGGGCACCAGTAGATTTCAAGAGGATACACGGAAATTCCGCGTATCCTCTTTCCAGTTTGGGTGACCATTGGGTGACCAATGGCACAAGTTTATTATGCGCCCCCCACCATTGTTGTTCCCGGCGACGGGTGCGCATCGTCATCCGCTCCTTGGATATAGTGCAAAATATCATGGCATTGTCCAAACTGGTCCACGCAACGCAGTGTCGGACGCGTATCGCAGCCAGGGGGAAAGCCTCGCTCCCGGCGGGGGCTGGTTGTCCGCGGCATTTTGTGCTACACATGGCCTTCCCTACCCGTTCCTATCCGCAGAACCCCGGAGGCGCACATGTCGGATCTCAAGTCCATGTACTCCACCGTCCGCAAGGACGCGTTCCCTGACACCATGACCATCATTCTGGGCGATGAAAAACTTGTGTACCGGAAGCGCGTCTGGACGCTGGACAATGAGGAGAAGGGCCTGCGCTACGGCGAAAACCCCGATCAGCCGGCTGCGCTCTACGCCCTGGAGGAAGGCGCGCTGACCTGCGGCGGGCTGCGCTGGCGCGGACCGGGCAACGGCATCGTCTCCGCCCTGACGGAAGCCCAGATGCTTCAGGCCGGCAAACACCCCGGCAAGACCAATCTGACGGATGTGGACAACGGCGCCAATATCCTGCAGTACCTCACCGAACGCCCGGCCGCCGTTATCCTGAAACACAACAATCCCAGCGGCGCGGCCTGGAGTGCCGACGGTGTGGCCGCCGCCCTGGACAAGGCCTTCTGGTGCGACCGCATTGCCGCCTTCGGCGGAGCCGTGGTGGTCAACCGCCCTTTCAGCCGTGAGGCGGCGGAAATGGTGGCCGCCAATTATTTTGAGGTGGTGGCGGCTCCGTCCTTCGAGGAGGGGGCGGTCGGGATTCTCAAGAGCCGCAAGAATCTGCGCATCATGGAGCTGCCCGGCTTGGGCCGCCTGGAAGAACTGACCGCCTCGGCCTTTCTGGACATCAAATGCCTGGCTGACGGCGGCATTATTGTGCAAAAATCCTTTGTGAACCGCATTCTGGAAGACAAGGATTTTCTGCCCGCCACGGCGACCACCAGGGACGGCGTTTCCGTATCCGCGCGCGCGCCGAACCGGGAGGAGCTGGCAGACCTGCGTTTTGCCTGGGCCGTAGAGTCGGGCGTGACCTCCAACTCCGTCATTTTTGCGCGCGACGGCGCCACCCTGGCCATCGGCACGGGCGAGCAGGACCGCGTGGGTTGCGTCGAGCTGGCCATCCACAAGGCGCATACCAAGTATGCCGACGCGCTGGCCTTCCGCGAGCTGGGGCTTTCCCTCTACGAGTTGCAGCAGAAGGCTGCGGAAGACAAGGGCATGGCCGACAAACTGGCGGATATTGAGGCCCGCACGCGGGAGGCCCACGGCGGGCTTGCGGGCTCGCGGCTGGTGTCCGACGGCTTCTTCCCCTTCCGCGACGGCGTGGATGTGGCCGTGGCCCAGGGCGTTTCAGCCATAGCCCAGCCCGGCGGCTCTCTGCGTGACGCCGAGGTGATCATGGCCTGCAACGAGGCGCAGCCGCAGGCGGCCATGGTGTTTACCGGCCAGCGCTCGTTCAAGCACTGATTCCGCGCCGTACGCCCATGCCTGAAGATACCGCGCCAGTCCTCACCGCAAGGGAGCCCGCGCGCATGCCCCGGCTGTGCGTTTCCGCCCTGTCCGGCGGCGGCGGCAAAACGCTGCTCGCGCTGGGGCTGGCGCAGGCTTTCGGCGCACGCGGGCTTGCAGTGCAGCCTTTCAAAAAAGGGCCGGACTACATCGACGCCGCCTGGCTTTCGCTGGCGGCCGGGCGTCCGGCCAGCAACCTTGATCCTTTCATGCTGCCCCCCGAGCGGTTGCGGGCGCAGTTCCTGCATGTCCTGCAGCGCGTCGCGGCGCACAGGGCGGAAGCCGTGCTGGCCCTGCTGGAGGGCAACCGGGGACTGTTTGACGGCATGGACGCGGCGGGTTCCTGCTCCACGGCGGCGCTGGCGCGCGTGCTGGAATGCCCGATTCTGCTCAGTGTGGACTGCACCAAGATGACGCGCACGGCGGCGGCGCTGGTGCGCGGCGTGCTCAGCTTTGAGCCGGGCCTGCACTTTGCCGGGGTGGTGCTCAACCAGGTGGGGTCTGCCCGGCACGAAGGCCTGTTGCGTCGCGCGCTGGAAGCCTATACGGATGTTCCCGTGCTGGGAGCGCTGCCGCGCCTGGCGGAAAACCCGCTGCCGGAACGGCATATGGGCATTGCCTCTGCCGGGGTCGGACTCGCGCCGGAAGCCCGGGCGACGCTGGATAGGCTGGGAGCTCTGGCGGCCGCGCATGTGGATCTGGACAGGGTGCTGGCGGCCGCAGGGGGCGCGCCGGCCCTGGAGGCGGCCGGTCCGTTCTGGCCCGCGCCGGATGCCGTGCCCGCCCCGGACGGGGATGCTGTGCCCCGGCCGCGCATCGGCTATGTGCGCGACAGCGCGCTATGGTTCTACTATGAGGAGAATCTGGAAGCGCTGGAGCGCGCCGGGGCCGAACTTGTGCGCCTTGCGCTTGTGGGCGGCGCGCAGGCATGGCCTGCCGTGCGCGGCGCGGCAGTTGGCGGGAAGGCCGCCGTTCCCGCGCTGGACGGCCTGTACCTTGGCGGCGGCTTTCCCGAAGACTGCGCGGCCGACCTGAGCGCGTCGCCGCAGCTGCGCGCGCTGGCGGCCTGGGCGGATGCCGGCATGCCCATCTATGCCGAGTGCGGCGGCTTCATGCTGCTCGCGCGGGGCATTGAGCGCGACGGCAGGCTCTGGCCCATGGGCAACGTCTTTCCCGTGACGGCGCAGTTCTGCGGCAAGCCGCAGGGGCTGGGCTATGTGCGCGGCACGGTGACGGCCGACAATCCCTATTTCCCGAAAGGGCTGGAGCTGAAGGGGCACGAGTTCCACTACTCGCGCTGCCGTTGGCAGGGCGCGCCGCCGCGGTATGCCCTGCGGCTGTGCAAGGGGCGGGGCATGGGCGCGCTGCCGCCGGAGGAGGGCAATGCCCCGGCCGCGCTGGACGGCCTGCTGCACCGCAATGTGTGGGCGTCGTACACGCACATTTTCGCCCCGGCCGTGCCCTGCTGGGCGCAAAATTTCACGGCGGCCGCACGGCGCTTCGCTGCGGCCGCCGTTTCGGGAGGTCGCCGTGTCTGATGTGCCTCTTGTCTCCATTGTCATTCCGGTCTGGAATCTCTGGGACATGACCTCGGCCTGCCTGCACGCCCTGGCTGAGCATACAGCCGGGGAGGACGTGGAGGTCATTGTGGTGGACAACCATTCCACAGACGCCACGGTCACGGAGCTGGAAAATCTGGGCGCGAGCCTGTTCGGTCCGTCATTCCGGGCCGTGCGCATGACGGAGAATGCGGGCTTCGCCAGGGGGTGCAATGCGGGCGCCGCCGCAGCGACAGGCGGCCTGCTGTTCTTTTTGAACAACGACACGGTGGCGACCCCGGGCTGGCTGCCGCCCCTGCGCGAGGTCATGGCCGACGGGCGGGTCGGCGCGGCGGGGCCGCTGCTGCTCTATCCGGACGATACGATCCAGCATTGCGGCATCTTTGTGACGCCGTTCTGTCGGGTGGGCCACCTGTATGAGCGCCTGCCCGCAACCTTTGCGCCGGCGCGCCGCAGTCACGAGTTGAAGGCCATCACCGGCGCGGCCATGATGCTGCGCAAGGAGGTTTTCACAGACTGCGGGGGCTTTTGCGAAGACTATCACAACGGCTTTGAAGATATGGACCTTTGTCTGGCCCTGCATGCCAGAGGCCTGAAACTGCGGGTCGAGGCCCGAAGCGTCATCTACCACCACGCCAGTCAGACTCCCGGCAGGTTTCGGCATGACATTGACAACGGCAAGTTGTTTTTCCAGCGCTGGCGCGGGGCATTGCGGCCTGACCAGCATTTGCTGGCGGCCGGGGACGGCTACCGGCTGCGTCTCGGCCCGACGCTGGATTCCTGGCTGAGCGCGCCGGATGCCCGGCAGCAGGAGTTGAACAGCGCCGTGACCCGGCCCGCCTTCAATGCCAGGGTGTGCGGCACGCTGCTGGAAAAGGAGCCCCTGTGGCGCGACGGCTGGTTTCTGCTGGCGGACTGGCTTGAACAGCAGGGCAGGGCCGGGGAGGCGCTGGACCTGCTTATGAGCTGCTGGTGGCTGTTCCCCGAGGAGCGTACCTATGCGGCGGTACTGCGGCTGCACGCGGCCCTGGGCAGGCCGCCGGACGCCGAAATGCTCCGTCGGCTGCGCGAGGAGCGCACGGCAGATCTGACGGGCAATGCGGCGGTGGTCCGGCAGGCGCGCAGCATGGCTGTCGGCGTAGGCGATATGCTGCTCGCCGAACTGTTTGACGGCTGGCTCGCAAGGTATGCGCCAAGGGACGAATCGGGACAGTGAAGCAAATCGGGGGCGGCCGCGTCACGGCCGCCCCCGGCGTTGTCAATAGCGGGCGAGGATCAGGTCGTCCAGCGCGCGCTTGGGCACATGGTGCAGGCCTTGCGCGTCACGCCAGTATGCAGTGCCGCCGTCGGCGGGCATGGGGGCCACGACGCGCTGCTCCCTGGCCGCTCCCAGGCCCAGCACCAGCGCCGTCTTCATGCCTTCGGGCACATGCAGCAGGGCGGGGACCTTCTGACGGTCGAAGGAATAGATGATGCAGCACCCCCAGTTGCGGCTGGTTGCAGCAAGCTGGATGGTCTGGGCGGCGATGCCCACATCGTAGGCGACCATCTCCCCGCCATCCTGCGGCGTGAGGATGGCCACAAAGCCTGTGGGGCGTTCTCCGGGAAACGGCCCGCCCCAGTCTTTCAGTGCGCCGGCCCAGCGGGTGAGGGAGAACAGTTCCCGGCAGGTCTGCCCCGGCCCGACCACAATAAAACGCAGCACCTGCGCGTTTCTGGCCGAGGGGGTCAGGCGGGCGCAATCCACAAGCCATTCCAGGTCGTTGAGGCTCAGGGGCCTGTCTTCATAAAAACGACGGCAGGTGCGGGCTTCTTCCACAAGGGCCTTGAAGTCCATGGCATCCTCCTTCCGGTAGCCGGATGTATGTTGGCTGAAAACGCGGCGACTGCCCCGTGCCGTGCCGGAGCGCTGCTCACAAGGTGCACAGCAGGAAGCAGAGCTGGCTCCATTGGATGCACGCGCCGAGAAAGTCACCCGACAGGCCGCCCTGGGCCAGCGCCATGCAATGCAGGCGGCGCGTCAGCGCAAACTGGACAAATCCTGCCAGGAGCAGCTGCCGGAGGGGGCAGAGCCCGAGGCAGGCCGGCAAGGCCAGCATGCCCGCGCCCAGCGCCAGATAGGCGCGTCCCAGACGGGGGCCGGTTCCCTCACAGGTAAGTCTGCCCAGCGCCGAATCTTCGCGTGCGGGCGTCCATGCCGCCAGCCAGACGGCCGCCGCGCGTCCCCAGGCCGGGGCAAGCAACAGCAGCAGCCAGCGTTCCGCCGCTGCATGCCCGGCGACGGCCAGCCATTGCCCGCTGAACGCCAGCAGGAGGTGCAGCGCGCCGAACGCGCCCAACCGGCTGTCCCGCAGGATGTTCCTGAATCCCTCTCCCGACGCGCCGCTACCCGCGGCGTCGCCCAGATCGGCCAGACCGTCCCAGTGCAGTCCCCGTGTGGCCCAGATATCCAGCGCCAGCCAGACCCAGCCGCTCAGCGCGGCGGCAAGCGCGCCGTCAAAGGGCGCTTGGGCCGTTGCCCTGTGCGCCAGCCAGGCCGCAAGGGTCAGTACCCCGCCCAGCAACAGGCCTACAGGCGCAAAACAGCATGTTGCGGCTGCAAAATCGGCCCCCGTGCCGCCGACCCTCGGAGGAACAAGGCGGGTCAGAAATGCCAGGGCGTCATGAAAGCGGACCGCCCACGCGGTGCATCCGGGCGGCATGGGACGGCTCAGCGGTTTTGCTGGTGGTTGAATGCAAGGGAGTACAGGTAGTGGAAAAAGTCCACATACTCCACATTGATCCGTTCAGGCACCTTGATGCGGGCCGGGGCATAGTTGAGGATGGAGGTGATGCCCGCGTCCATGAGGTGTTGTGCAGCGCGCTGCGCGCGTTCCGGCGGGGTGGTGATGATGCCGATCTCAATGTTGAGATCGGAAACCATGTTTTTCAGGTCGCGTGTGCAGTGCACTTCGAGGCCGTGGACGATCTCGCCGATTTTGAAGGGATCGCAGTCAAAAATGGCGACAATGTTGAAGCCGCGCGCGCGAAACTCGCCATGATTCAGCAGGGCCTTGCCCAGGTTGCCCACGCCGATCAGCGCCATGCGCCATTCACGGTCAACGCCCAGCGATGAGGTGATGGCGGCAATGAGCGATTGAACATGATAGCCGACGCCGCGTATGCCGAATTCCCCGAAGTAGGCGAGATCCTTGCGGACCTGAGAGCCGTTGACGCCGCAGGCCTCAGCCAGGGGGTTGGAGGAAATGACCTCCACATTGTCGCGGACAAAATTTTCCAGAACCTGAACATAGGTCGCCAGGCGTTGTATGGTGGCTCGGGGAATGTGTTTGCTTTTCGGCGGATTGAGCATGGTGTACCTTCAAAAATGCCGCAGGATGCCCTTAGCAGCTGCCTTGTGAAGAAAAGTATATACCATAAGTTCCGGGGAGCGCAAGCAGGGGACCGGCGGCATCAAAGGCCAACCAACTATGCAGAATGCTGCTGAACGCAAAAACGTAGTGCTACAATAAGGAATATCATTTGCTGTGGCAAGGGACTGACGGAAAATATAGGAAAAAACATCTGCAAGAGAAAATGTTCCGCAACATGCGCTTCAGCATGCCGGTGGTGTCGATCGTGCGCAAAAAGACAAGGCTATCCTTCGCGGCAACATCTTGTCGGAACTGTCGCGCGGAGCGTTGCGGGCGGAATGTCCGGCGTCTGCAGACGGGGGGCCTGCCGTTGGTTGCGGCGGCGCTGTTGCATGCGGCGGGAAGGCGCAGACAAAAAAAGGCGGTCCGCAGGGACCGCCTTTTTTTGTCTGCTGCGGAAGTCGTGCCCTACGCGTAGGGGTTGGCGTACAGCAGGATGAAGCTGATGACCAGAGCGTAAATGGCCAGCGATTCGATGAAGGCAAAGGCCAGAATCATGGTGCCGGTGATTTTGCCGCTCACTTCAGGATTGCGGGCAACACCTTCGCAGGCGCCCTTGAGGCCAAGGCCCATGCCGACGCCGCAGCCGCAGGCGGCAATGCCGATGCCGAGAGCGGCGGCCAGGCAGGTGTAGCCGAGAGCCCCGGCGTCAAGCTGGTTGGCGGCAAAGGCCATGCTGGCCATACCCAGCAGCGCCACAGTGTTCAGGGCGACCATCAGAAATTTACGCATGAGACACTCCTTGGACGGTTGTATTGTTGGGTCGCGAGCGACCATTCCCCACAAAATTGCGCCGCCTGCGGCGGCCCGGCATCTCCCGGCCTAGTGTTCCGGCCCGTCGAGGGCGCTCTTGACGTAGAACATGGTGAGCATGAAGAACACGAAGGCCTGCATGGTCTTGCCCAGCAGGAACAGGGCATAGATGGGCAGGGTGCCCAGCAGCGGCGCCATGATGAAGAAGAGGATCATGACGATTTCCTCGCCGCGGATGTTGCCGAAGAGACGGAGAGAAAGAGAGAGCGGCCGGGCAAGGTGCGAAACGATTTCCAGAGGGAACATCAGCGGGATGAGCGCCTTGGACGGGCCGGTGAACTGGTTGACGTAATGGGCTTTCCAGCGGGCAATGCCCACCACGTTGTACAGCACGAAGACGAAGAGCGCCATGCAGACCGTGGTGTTCAGATTGGCCGTGGGCGCGTCGAAACCGGGGATCAGCCCCATGAGGTTCATGCCGAAGATGTAAATGAAGATGCCGGCCAGCAGGGCGACAAATTTGCGCCCCTGCTCGCCCATGGTGGTGACGACGAAATTTTCGATGGCGTCAATGAGCGCCTCGAAAAAGTTTTGCAGGCCGCCCGGCACCAGGGTCAGTCGGCGGCGCAGGATGAACGCCACGGTGAACAGGATGGCCATGCACACCCAGGAGTAGAACACGTGTTTGAATTCCACCGTCTGGCCGGCAATGGTGACGGTATCCATGTCCATAAATGTGGAGAGCAGTACGGGATGCGGCAAACCACCTGCCATGAGCCATGCCTCCTGGATGAGACGCGCCGTAGCGCTGCGTTGATGTAAGGCCCGGAGGGCCATTCCTCATAACCTGTCCCGGCTGCGCCCGGCCGTGTCCGGCGCGCGGCGGACTCCGGAATTATTCCGTCCGGCTGCGCGCGGCCAGCGCGTAACTGACGAGCGCGCAGAGCCCGGCGGCAGTCAGGCCGCCCGCAACGGCGAATACCGGCGCCCTGCAGACGGCCAGCGCCAGATAAAGGAGCGCGCCGATGACAAGAAACCTGCCCAGCCAGCGCAGAATAACCACGCGCAGGAAGGCCGAACTGTATTCGCCGAGGCTGTTGCGCAGGAAAAAGCGCGCCAGTCCCCAAAATGTCCAAGCCATGATGGCCGCGCCCGCGCCGAACCAGAAAAACCAGGCGGTGACCGCATACAGCAGCCCCCCGGCCAGAAGGAAGGCCGCAGCGAGCAAAATTTCGTTGCGCAGCACGGCCCGGATGACCGGGTGGTCTATGCCGCGCCGCCAGAGCCAGGCGTCAAGGCCGTGCATCATGTCCATCCGTTGCGTCGCGCGCCTGCGGCTGTTCCGTCTCCGGCATTGAGAGGGCCCTGCGCCGGGCGTCCTGCGCCGCCATTTTTCGCAGCAGCGCCTGCGTGTCCCGGTAGACGTTGAGAAAACCCGCGCCGATGCCTATGAACAGAAAGGCCAGCTTGCCCCACGGGGCCGTGCCGAGCCATGCGTCCAGCCCGTAACCGATGGCGAAGCCCACCGCCGGACCGCTCACCAGATGCAGGCCGATGACGCCCACGTTGGACATGGCCTCAAGGCCGGACTGCTGCTGCCTGAGAAAATCCTTGAGCGACACGGAGCCTCCACGCGGATGCGCCTCCGCGGCAATCCGTTCTAACGCTGTCCAAATTATCACAGGCGGCATGGCGCGTCAATGACTTCCGGCAAAAAGATGCGGCCGCTGCAGGAAGGCCGGACGGCGAACCGGGCGGGTCAGCGCCGTCGCCAGAGGCTCAGGCATTCCAGGTGCGGGGTATGCGGGAAAAGATCCACAGCGGCCAGATTTGTCAGGATGTGGGTTTGTTGCAGGCTCCTGGCGTCCCGCGCCAGCGTGGACGGATTGCAGGAAATGTAGAGGATGCGTTCCGGGGCAAGAGCCTGCAGCGCCGACAGGACGCGCGGGGCAAGTCCGGCCCGCGGCGGATCAACCAGCACGTCCGCGCGTGGGGGGCGCGTGTCGGGCGGCAGCGGTATTCCGTCCCACAGGGAGTTTTTGCCGGCGGCGACAAGCTGCTCAAGCTGTGCGGCGTCGCCTGCCCGGTAGCGACAGTGGGGCGCGCCCAGCGCGGCGGCGTTCCGGCGCGCCAGCTGCACGGCCCGTTCATCCTGCTCCAGCCCGAACAGCGCCGCGCAGCCGGAAGCCAGCAGCAGACCGGGCGCGCCCGCCCCGCAATAGAGATCCAGCAGCGCGGCGGGCCGCCGATCCCCGTTCGGGGGCGCAAGCAGGGCCGCCGCCGTACGCGCCAGCGTTTGCGCCGCGCCGGTGTTGACCTGAAAAAAGGAGGCCGCGTCCAGGGTGAAAAGCCGCCCCCCCAGCGGCAGCTGCAGGAGGGCGGCGGCGGGGTTGTCGCGGCCGGTCGCGTCGAGCGTCAGCACGCGCCGTTCGCCGCAGGCCAGCCCGTCTGCCGCCGCGCGTTCCTCATGGATGAAGGCGGCCAGATGCGGAAAGGCGGCCAGCAGTTCACGGCCCATGTCGCGGACATAGGCGCGCTGCCCGGCGGAAGCGGGACCGGTAAGGCACAATGCCCACCAGCGCGGGGCGCGCAGGTTTCCCAGAAGGCCGCGGCGCAGGATGAGGAAACGCCAGAAGCCGGGCGGTTCGCCCGTGCGTCTGCGCAGGGCCGCGCCATGGCTTCGCGCTGTCCGTCCGTCGCCGTGCCGCTCCGCAGGCGGCACATGGGCGGCAAGACCGCTGTTCGCGGCCAGCTCGCGCGTTGCCGCGACCATGGCCTGCGCCTCCGGCGGCATGAGCGCGCAGCCGGGCACGCTGACCACATCCCTGCCGTTGCGGCGTCGCAGGCCCAGGGTCAGCGCGTCGCCGGCGCCGCCGCCGAAGGCGTATTCCATCTTATTGCGGTAGCGGGTCAGCGCAGGGGAGGGCGCCGCCGGGGCAAGCAGGGGATCCAGCGCGGCGCGGTCCATGCCGCCGATGCGCGCGAGGGCGTCCAGCGCCAAAACGCGCTTCCAGTGGAGCTGGCGGGCGTACGGCATAGTCTGCAGGGGGCAGCCGCCGCACTGCGCATAATGCGGGCAGATGGGGGGCGCGGCATCGGGCGCTGCGCGCAGCGTTTCCACGGCCGTTGCTTCCAGAAAGGCGTTTTTGCGCCGCAGAACGCGGGCGCGGACATGCTGGCCGGGCAGGGCCCCGGCCACAAAGACCGCCATGCCGCGCGAGGTCGCGCCGCCGCCCGTGCGGGCGACGCCCCGCCCGTCGTGGGCAAGACCCGTTATCGCAAGATCAAGCAGGGTTGGCGCGTCAGACATGGCGCAATGCATAGCAGCAGGGCAGGGACGGCGCAAGGGGCGGGGAAGCGCCGGCCGCACGGGCGCGCCACCCGTCCTGACCTTCGGGAGCGCTTGCGCGTCCGGGGAGAAAATGCGCGGGGTCCGCTTGACATTTGCCGCGTCATGAGGCAAATAAGCCTCTCTCTTTTGGAGGTTTGTCATGTACGCGATTATCGAGACCGGCGGGAAACAGTACCGCGTCGAAGAAGGTTCCAAAATCATTGTGGAAAAGCTTGCGGCCGAAGCCGGGAGCGAGATTTCCCTGGACAAGGTGCTCATGCTCGGCGGCGCGGAATGCAAGGTCGGGGCGCCGTATCTTGCCGGGGCCGCCGTCACGGCGGAAGTGGTGGATCACGGGCGCGGTCCCAAGATCAAGGTGTTCAAGCGCTGGCGTCGCAATGATTCGCGCAAGCTGCGCGGGCACCGTCAGGACTGCACCACCATTCGCGTCAAAAGCATCAACGGCTAGCGCGGGCCGCGTCGGCGGGCGTCGGCCCGCCGTCGGTTCCGGGTTCCGGCCGTGCAGGAATTTTTGTTCCCGATACGGGAACTGTGCCCCAGGGAGGCGACAATGGCTCATAAAAAAGCAGGCGGCTCTTCGCGCAACGGCCGCGACAGCGCGGGTCAGCGCCGCGGCGTCAAGCGTTTCGGCGGTCAGCGCGTTCTGGCCGGCAACATTCTTGTGCGTCAACTCGGCACGACCGTGTACCCCGGCCTCAACGTGGGCATGGGCAGGGATTATACCCTGTTTGCCAAGGTTGACGGCGTGGTGCGCTTTGAAAAGTATATCCGCAAGCGCCGCGTTCTGACACGCGTGCATGTGGAGACGGCCGCCGACTAACTGCGGCCGTGCGGATTTTGCCGATGCAGGGAAGGAGCCGCAAGGCTTCTTCCCTCTTGGTGTTTGTGCGTCGGAGCCGTTTCCGGGCGGCAGAGGGGATGGCGTAGCTGCCGGGGCGCGCTCAGGACGCGGCAGCATTGTGAGGACTGCATCACGGACGGACGCAGGGGAGCCCCATGCGATTTGTGGATGAAGCGCGAATTCAGGTGCGCGCCGGCAAGGGCGGGCGCGGCTGCCTTTCCTTCCGGCGCGAGAAGTTTGTTCCTCGCGGCGGGCCGGACGGCGGCAACGGCGGCGACGGCGGCTCGGTGATCCTCAAGGCGGACGGGCGGCTGCTCTCGCTTTACGACTTCCGTCTCAAGCGCCTGTACGAGGCGCAGAACGGCCGCCCCGGCGAGGGCGGGCAGCGCGACGGCCGCAAGGGCGAGGATCTGGTGCTGCATCTGCCCGCCGGGACCCTGGTTTTCGGTTCCGGTCCGGACGGCGAGGAACTGCTGGCCGACTTGAGCGAGCCGGACGCCGAGGTGCTGGTGGCGCGCGGCGGGCGCGGCGGCAAGGGCAACGAGTTTTTCAAGTCGGCCACCATGCGCGCTCCGCGTTTTGCCCAGCCGGGCGAGCCCGGCGAGGAGCGCGATCTGCGCCTGGAACTGAAAATTCTGGCGGACGCCGGGCTGGTGGGCCTGCCCAACGCGGGCAAATCCACCTTCATATCGCGCGTTTCCGCCGCGCGGCCCAAGATAGCGGCCTATCCCTTCACCACGCTGACGCCCAACCTCGGCGTCATGATTGACGAGGTCGATCCGGATCGGCGCATGGTTATTGCCGACATTCCCGGCCTCATTGAAGGGGCGCACGAAGGGCAGGGTCTGGGCCTGCGTTTCCTCAGGCATGTGGAGCGCACGCGTTTTCTCGTCCATATCCTGAGCATTGAAGATGTGGGCGAGGACGAGCCCTGGGCCGGATTTGACCTCATCAACGAAGAGTTGCGCCGTTTTGACGCGGAACTGGCCGAACGGCGGCAGATTGAGGTCATCAACAAGATTGACCTGGCGGAACCGGAGCGCCTGGAGGCCCTGCGCGCCCGGGCCGCGGCCGACGGGCGGCGTATTTTCTTCATTTCAGCGCGTGAAGGGTTGGAGCTGGAGCCGCTCACGCGGGAGATGTGGCGCGTGCGCGACGAGAACAGTCCCCATGCGCCTTCGGCGCGCCCCGCCGAGGCGGCGGAGGCCGGGCCTGAGGACTTCCCCGAGATTGAAGTGATCTATACCCGCGAATAGCGGCCTGTGGAGCGCGCATGGCGATGCCGAAGGACGATTGGCGGCAGGAAAGGGCGGCCGCGCTGGCACAGGCGCGGCTGCTCATCGTGAAGGTGGGCAGCGCAGTGCTGACCGGCCCCCGCGGGCTTGACGCCGGGGTGCTGGAAGGGCTGGCCGCACAGCTGGTCCGGTTGTGCGCCGCCGGGGGCGGGCAGCGCCGGGTGGCGCTTGTGTCCTCCGGGGCCGTGGCCGCCGGGCGCGCAGTGTTGCGCGAGGGCGGCCGCAGTGTGGAAACAGCCGGGCTCGCGGCGCGGCAGGCCGCCGCCGCAGTGGGGCAGGGGCAACTCATGCGCGCGTGGGACAAAGCCTTCAGCACGTATCGCATTCCCACGGCTCAGGTGCTGCTGACACGCGACGATTTGCGCGCGCGCCAGCGTTTTCTCAACGCGCGCAACACCTTTGCCGAATTGCTGCAGTGGGGCGTGCTGCCCATTGTCAATGAAAACGACACGGTTTCCGTCAGCGAACTCAAGTTCGGCGACAATGACTGCCTTGCAGGGCTGCTGGTGAATCTGACCGGCGCGGATTTGTTCATCAATCTCACCTCCGCGCCGGGCGTGCTGGAGGCCGACCCGCAGAAGCGCGCCGACGCCCGCGTCATGGAATGCATTGACGACGTGGCTTCGCTGGACCTCGCACAGCTGTGCGGCGGCAAGACGTCGGTGGGCACGGGCGGCATGTACTCCAAGCTGCTGGCCGCGCGCCGTGCCGCGCAGATCGGCGTGCCCACGCTGATTTTGCCGGGGCGGGAACCGCAGGTCATACTGCGCGCTTTCGCCGCCGCCGGCGCGGGAACACTGCCGGAGGGGGCCGCGCCCTTTACGGGCGGCACCTGGGTGCGTCCGGCCCGGCACGCCATTCCGCGCCGCAAGTTCTGGCTGGCCTACCAGTCCGAACCGGCGGGAGCCGTGCTGGTGGATGCCGGCGCGGCCAGGGCTCTGCTGGATCAGGGCGGCAGCCTGCTGCCCGGCGGCGTGTGCGGGGTGGAAGGGGCCTTTCAGCGGGGCGCGCCGGTGCGCGTGCTGCACGAGGGCCGCGCCCTCGGCGTGGGCCTGAGCAACTACAGCGCGTCAGAGCTGAAAAGGATCATGGGCCTGAAACGGCATGAGGTGGCCGCCATTCTCGGCGACGCGCACTACCCCGAAGTGATCCACCGCGACAATCTTTTGCTGCACGCGGCCGTGTGACGCGCCTGCGCGGTGTTCCGACGCCGCCCGCACCAGTACCGGCAGGGGCGCAGTTCTTTGGGGGCATGCCGCGAAGAAGCGCGTCCGCGCCTCAGGGCCGCGTGAGGTCGGGGCGGTACTCGCCCATGGCCACATAGAGTTGCGCCAGCGCCGTCAGGTAGTCGGCGCGCGCGCCGGTCAGCTCCGCTTCGGCCACGGCCAGCTTGGCGGAGGCGTCCAGCACGTCGAAGTTGGTGCCCACCTGCTCCCTGTAGCGGGCCTGGGCGACCTTGTAGGCCTCCGTGGCCTGTTCCACGCCCTTCTCCGAAACATGGATGCGCTTGGCGGCTTCGCGCACGGCCAGCAGCTTGGACTTGATCTCGTAGCCCACGGTGAGCTTCAGGTCTTCCTGCGCGTAGCGCATCTTGGTGACCAGCGAACCGGCCTCCTTGTCCGCATAGTAGGTGGTGCCCCACTGAAACGCCTCCCAGGTGGCGCGGGCGCCCACTTCCCACGTCTGCGTGCGCGAACCGAGCTCGCCCTCCGCCTGGAGATCGGGGGTATTGCCCGTCTGCGTCATGTTCCAGTAGGCTTCCACCTGCGGATAATAGCCGGCCTGCACTTCCTTCTGCGACTTGCGCGAAATGTCCACGGAGAGCGCCGCCATGTGAAGGTCGGGCCGCTGTCGGTAGGCCGCCTCCAGGCATTGCTCCAGCGAGCGCCGGAAGGGCACGTAGGCCAGCTTGCCCGCGTAGTCCACATGGGCGGCGGCGGGCAGGCCCATGAGGGTATTCAGCTTTGCCCGGCTGGTGTCGCGGCTGTTTTCCGCCTGGATAAGCGTGTTTTCCGCCTTGCGCACATCCACCTCCGCCTGCAGCACATCAAGCCTGGGGCGCAGCCCGACCCGGTAGAAGGCCGTGGTAATGCGCAGCTGGTCCTGCAGCCGCGCCAGAGAGTCCCGCTGGCTGCGCGCGCTTTCTTCGTAGCGCAGGTAGTTGAGGAATTCCGTCTGGACGCTTTCGGTCATGTCCAGTTCGGCCTTGCGCACGGCGGCCCTGTCGCTCTCGGCCTGCAGGGCGGCGCGCTGGTAGGCTGCCAGCAGGCGGAAGCCCTGGAACACAGGCTGCGAAACCTCCACCGCCCAGGAATAGGTGCCTCGCTCCGGCGTGCGGGACGCCGTGGACTCGGGCGACGTGTCGCGTTTCTGCTTGATGGCGGAATAGGACATGCCCAGGCGCGGGCCGAAGGCCCCCCGCGCGGACTTGCGCGCCGCCTCGGAGGCCTCCTGCTGCGCCTCCTGCGAGCCGAGGCTCGGGTTGCTGCGCAGGGCGCGCTCCACGGCGTCGGGCATGGATACGGCCCCGGAGGGCGGAGGCAGGGGTTTTGCGGAAAGCGTGCGGCCGGAGTGCAGGGGCGCGACCGTGCGCGCCTCCCGGCTCCAGGCGGGGGCGGCGAGCAGCGCGAGGCCCAGCAGGGCGCACACCAGGCCGCCGTACAGGGTGCGCCGACGGCGTGCGACGATATTCATGATTGCGTGCTCTCCTCGCTCCGTGTTCCGTTCGGGCCGGCGTCAGAACCTGGGGGGGTGCGGCTGCGTCTCCGACCCTGCCGCAGCGCGTTGCAACAGCGGCAGGGTACATTCCCGCACGGGCCGGGGGCAAGAAAAAAGTCTGCCCCGGCGGGGAAAGAGAGAACCCGGCTACGCATTGACGCGCCCGGAACGGGCGTTTATGCTGGCTTGCCGTGTTGCTTCGGCGCAGGCGGCGTCCGGCCGCGGAACAATCAGGGGGGAAACATGCCCAAGGCGCAGGAAGATTTTCAGAACGCCGTGTTCACGGTGCTGGAAGCGGTCATGTTTGAAAACTGGCTGCGATTCTATTTCATTTCCGAAAAGCCCGACGCGCCTCTCGGCAGGGACGGACAGCCCGCGCTGTTCATCGCCGTGCCGGTCAAGGGCATGGAGCGCATCGGCGAGCTGTATCCCCACCTGCTGCCCATGGCGGACGAAATGAACGGCAGGGAAGTGGACTTTGAAACCTCGCGCCGCACGGTCTGCAATTTCGTGCTGGTGCATGTGGACGGCAAGACCATTCCGCGCAACATGGCGGGCATCGTTTTTGAAAGCGCCCTGTTCCAGGTGCAGATGCAGCTCTTTAATACTTGGGTGCAGGTGCACGAGGATCAGCTTGACGAGAATTTTCTGGAATTCGGCGCATGGCGCAAGCTCTTTACGGAATGGCGCGAAACGCCTGCCGCCAGGGAACTGGCGGAAAAGCTTTCCGTTTCCCTGCAGGGAGGCGCAGCCGTCGTGTCCGGCAGGGAAGCCGTGCAGTAGCGGCAGGCTCCGCGAGAAAATTTTTTGTACACGCTGCGCCCTGTCATCCGGCCCGTCCGGGAAACAGTTAAACATTTTTTACAGGCCGCTTTTTGGGAATAAAATTTTATTCTGTAAATTCATTATATTAGCTTGTGAGATGGCACGTCCCTTCTTTGGCATGCCTGTTGCAAACTCTGGGATACCTTCCTTTCTTTTGCTGACAGCCTCCTCCAACTGAAACGGCCTGCCCCCCCAAGCGGGCCGTTTTTGTATGCCAACGTACGGACAGGGTTTTTCATGCAGGGTCATTTTCTCGCTTCGGAATACGCGCCGGCGTCGCCTGAAAAGGCCGCCTTTCACATCATCCCCGCGCCGCTGGAGCAGAGCGTCTCCTACGGCGGCGGCACGGCGGCGGGGCCTGCGGCGCTGCTGGCGGCTTCGCAGCAGCTGGAAGCCTGGGAAAGCGGGCTGGCCCCCGGTGAGTCAGGTTTTTATACCGCCCCGCCCGTGGACTGTGTCGGCCCGGTGGAGACGGTGCTGGAACGCATCACGCAGGTCGCCGCCCATGCGCTGGACTGCGGGGCCGTGCCCGTGATCCTGGGGGGCGAGCACACCGTCACCCTCGGCGCGCTGCGCGCGCTTGCGGCGCGGGCCCGGCAGACCGGCGAACCCTTCGGCGTGGTGCAGTTCGACGCGCATGCCGACCTGCGGGCGCGCTACGAGGGCAATCCCCTTTCGCACGCCTGCGTCATGTTCCGGGCTGTGGCCGATCTGTGTCTGCCCCTTGTGCAGTTCGCCGTGCGCGACTTCAGCCGCGAGGAAGCCGCCGTGCGCGAGCGCTTCGGCGTCACGCACTACGACGCCTATTTCCTGGCCCGTGTGGGCCTGCCGGAACAGCCCCTGCTCGAGGATTTCCCGCACAATATTTATATCACCTTTGACGTGGACGGGCTGGATTCCTCGCTGATGCCCGCCACAGGCACGCCCTCGCCCGGGGGCCTGAACTGGCGCGAGGCGCAGTTCATCCTGGAGCGCTGCGTGCGGGGCCGCCGCGTGGTGGGGCTGGATGTGGTGGAACTGGCCCCCATCGCGGGCCTGCACCATGCCGACTTCACGGCGGCCAAGCTTTGTCATTTGCTTATGGCCCTGGCCCATGAGGGCAACCGTCCGGCGGCATAGGGCGCATTTTTTCATGCCGGCGGCTGGGCTGATGCCCGGCACGCCGGCAACGGCAGCCCGGGCCCGGGGGCTCCCGCCCCTCCCCCGGCCTGCGGGCGGAGCATCTTTCAGGAGGCAGCCTGCCGTGAAAAACACTGTGTTGACCTTCCGCGAAGCCAAGGGCAAGGAAAAACTTGTCATGCTCACGGCCTATGACTACAGCACGGCCCGCGTGCTCGATACGGACGGGGTCAACGCCCTGCTGGTGGGCGATTCGCTGGGCATGGTCATGCTGGGCTACCCGGACACGCTCTCCGTGACGCTGGACGACATGGCGCGGCACTGCGCCGCCGTGGCGCGCGGCGCGCGCAATGCCCTTGTGGTCTGCGACATGCCCTACATGAGCTGTCATGTCTCGCCGCAGGAAACCGTGCGCAACGCCGGGCGGCTCATGACCGAGGGGCGCGCCCAGGCCGTGAAGCTGGAAGGCGGCGCGGCCTTTGCCGACGACGTGCGCGCTCTTGTGCGCGCATCCATTCCCGTCATGGGGCATCTGGGGCTGACGCCGCAGTCCGTCAACGCCTTCGGGGGCTTTCGCATGCAGGGCAAAACCCCGGAGGCCGCCCGGCAGCTGCTGGACGACGCGCGGGCCATCGAGGCCGCCGGAGCCTTCTCTCTGGTGCTGGAATGCGTTCCCGCGCCCCTGGCCGAGCGCGTCACGCGGGCCCTGTCCATTCCGGTCATCGGCATTGGCGCGGGCGCGGGCTGCGACGGGCAGGTGCTGGTGTGGCAGGACATGGCCGGGCTGAATCAGGGGCCGCTGCCGCGCTTTGTCAAGCGTTTCGGCCGGGTGGATGAAGCCCTGCGCGAGGCGGTGGCGGCCTATGTGCGCGAGGTCCGCGCCGGGGCCTTCCCCGCCGAGGAGCACGCCTATCCCCTCCCGGAAGGCATGGAAAAGGCGCTCAAAAAGCTGAAGTGACGGCGGCCGCGAACGCACGCCCTGCCCGCGCTGCTGCTTGCCGCCGCAACGCCCGCAGGCCCGCCGGCGAATGCGGTTCCCATGACATCCGCTCCAGTCTCCCCTATCGCGGGCGAAAGTCCACGGGCACGCGCACGCGGCCCCCGGCCTTGTTGCTGAACAGCAGAAAACCGTGCTCAAGGCCGTAGAGATAGAGGCGGCGGGTGATGTCCACGTCCTTGCGACAATAGGCGGCGATGTCGTCCAGGCGTCCTTCCTGCCACCAGCGCAGGGCCTGCAGGCCGTCGGCGCTCTTGGGCTCGTTCAGGGTGGCCTGGCCGAGATTGTCCAGCGAGAGGCGGTAGTTGAGGCGTTCGGCCACGCGCTGGAGCAGGTCCAGACCGGGCAGGCTGCGCAGATCGCAGGGGGCAAAGGGCCGCAGCACGGCGTAGTCGAAACGGAAGCTGTTGAAGCCCACCACCAGATCGGCGGCGCGCAGGCGTTCGAAGAGCGCGGGCAGTTCCTCCTGCCGGTAGGCGAAATAGTCGTCGTCCCTGCTGTCGTAGACCACGGCCACGCTCACGCCCATGCGGTCGGCCCGGTTCCAGCCGCCCACCTCGGCGGCGGAGCGGCGCGTCTCCACGTCAAACACCACATAGCGGGCGGGCGGCGGCACGGCGGCATAGCCGTTGAAGGGCATATCCCCTTCTGCGGCGTCGGGCGCGGCAGCGGGTTTCGGCGCCGACGGCGCGCTCTGCGCGCGGGCCGGGGCGGCCGTGTGCGCGTCGCCCGCGTCCGGTCCGCTTTCCCCCGGCTTTTCCCCGTTTCGCGTTTCCGTTTCTTCTGCGTCCATGTTGATATAGTCCAGTGCCGAGACAGCGGGCCTGCCTGCGGCAGTTGCGGCCTCCGCCGGGGCGGCCGCGTTTTCCGGGGCGAGCCTGTCGGGGGCCGGGCTGATGCGCAGCCCGCAGCAGAGCGCCTCCCCCTCCGTGCCGGGGGCCAGCAGCCCGCGCAGCAGTTCCAGACAGCCTGCTTTGCTGATGGGCCTGTTGCCCGAACCGCACTTGGGCGAATGCACGCAGGAGGGACAGCCCTCTTCGCAGGGGCAGGCGGCCACGGCGCGGAAGGTGGCCTCCAGCAGGGCGCGCGCGTCCGGAAAGGCTTGGCGGGTCAGCCCCGCGCCGCCGGGCAGGCCGTCGTAAATGAACACGCAGGGCAGGCCCGTCTGCGGGTGCAGGGGCGTGGAAATGCCGCCGAAGTCGTTGCGGTCGGCCATGACCAGCAGGGGCAGAAGACCGATGGCGGCGTGCTCCATAGCGTGGATGGAGCCCATGAAGTGCAGGAAACGGGCCTCCAGGTCGGCGCGGATGCTGTCCGGGATGACATACCACAATCCTTCCGTCTCAAAGACCTGCGGCGGGGCGTCCAGCGGGTTTACGGTCAGCAGGCGGTTGCCCGACGCGCTGCGTTTTTCATAGCCGGTGATGACGTCGGTAATGCGCAGCCGCCCCCGGCAGACCAAGGCGCGCCCTATGGCGCGGCGCTCGGTTTCTTCCAGAATATCTGTGCTTTTTTGGCCGCGCGTGCGCGTGAACCATGAAACCCTGGCCGCTTTGGCAAGCACGCGGGCACGCCCTGCATCCACCTCCTCAATGACGTAGCTGCGGCCCCGGTGCAGATAGACAGCGCCGGGGTGCGTCTCGCGCCAGGCGCGGAAGCCGTCCACCGAACCGATGACATGCCCTTCCGTATCCTCAATGATGAAGGTCTGCCCTGTGCCGCGCAGGTCCACATGCCGCTGCGGCCGTTTGCGCGAGGCCACCAGGCGCGTGCCGTCGGCCGTCTGGAGCAGCAGGCCCTGCGCGTTAAGGGCGCGTGCGGCGGCGCGTGCGGCGGGCCCCTGCAGCATGGGCTCGCCGGGCGTCAGCGGCTGTTCGGCGGCGGCGCACTCCAGATGGCGGGCCAGAATGACCTCGTTGTCCGGGTTGACCACGGCCTTTTCCGGCGGGCGGTTGAAAAAGTCGTCGGGATTGCGGGCGAAATACTGGTCCAGCGCGTCCTCCCCGGCCACCACGATGACGGCGGATTCCTGCCGCGCCCGGCCCACGCGGCCGCCGCGCTGCAGGGTCGCCATGATCGTGCCGGGGTAGCCCGCCAGAATGCAGACGTCCAGTCCGCCGATGTCGATGCCCAGTTCCAGCGCGCTGGTGCTGACCACGGCCAGCAGCTCGCCCGACGCCATGCGCGCCTCAATGCTGCGGCGCTCCTCGGGCAGAAAGCCGGCGCGGTAGGCGGAGATGCGCTCCCCGAACGCGCCGGACTGCCCGGCCCACAGGCTGATGAGTTCCGTCATGCGGCGCGAGCGGCAGTAGACGATGGTGCGCAGATTGCGGGCCAGCGCGGCCTTGAGCAGATCAATGGCCGCTGTGGCCGCGCTCTGCTCCGGGTTGAGGAAGATCACGTGGCGCGGGCCCCGCGGCGCGCCGGACGCGGTGATGACCACGGGCGCGTCGGCCGCGTTGTCCGTCCCGGTTCCCGTGAGGGCGCAGGCCAGCTCGCCGGGATTGCCCACGGTGGCCGTGCACAGCACGTAGACGGGCCGCGCGCCGTAGCGCAGGGCCAGGCGGTTGAGCCGTCGGAAGACCTGCGCCATATGCGCGCCGAACACGCCCCGGTAGGTGTGGGCCTCGTCCACCACCACAAAGCTCAGGCCTGCCAGAAAGGACGCCCACTGTTCATGGTGCGGCAGGATGGCGAGGTGCAGCATTTCCGGGTTGCTGATGAGCACGGCCGGCGGATCGCGCCGGATTTTGCGGCGAAAGTGGTCGCTGGTGTCGCCGTCATACAGCGCGGCGGCGGGGCGAACGTCCTCGGGCCAGGGCTGCGTGAGGGCGTTGAAGGCCGCCAGCTGGTCCTGCGCCAGCGCCTTGAGCGGGAAGAGGTAGAGGGCGCGGGCGTCAGGATCGTGCAGGCAGCGCTCCAGCACGGGCAGGTTGTAGATGAGGCTCTTGCCGCTGGCCGTGGGCGTGGCCGCCACCACATGGCGTCCGGCGCGGATGTGGTCCGTGGCCAGGGCCTGGTGGCTGTACAGTCCCCGAATGCCGCGCGCTTCCAGCAGGCGGGCCACGGCGGCGGGCCAGGGCAGGCGCGGGGGCGCGTACTGCGCTTCCGCGCCGGGCAGCAGGCGGTGGCCGGTGACCTGCGGCCCCAGTTTCTGTGAGGCCAGCAGGGCGGCGACGTATTCCCCCACGGGCGATGTGGGCGAAGGGCGCGTCATGGCCGGGTCAGCCCGCCGCGGGCAGGGGAGCGCCCCCGCCGTTCATGCGGCGCAGCACGCGGGCAGGCGCGCCGGCGGCCAGGCAGAAGGGCGGCACGTCGCGCGTGACGACGCTGCCCGCGCCGATGATGGCGCCCTCGCCGACGGTGACGCCCTTGAGGATAATGCTGTTCATGCCCACCCACACATAGTCGCCGATGTCCACGGGGCTGTCCCTTTCCATGCCCGGATCGACGGCGCGGGCCTCGGGCGGCCAGTGAGCGTGGAAGTCCGAATCCACGATGACGCAGTTGGGCGCCAGCATGACCTGACGCCCCAGCCGGATGGTCTGCGAGCGGGCCGTGATGGATGCGCCGCTGAGCTGACAGTCCGGGCCGATGTCGATGCACGCGCCGGGGCCGAAAACGCGCAGGCGCGTGGGGTGGTTCAGGGCAGCGGCCGTGGCCCGCCGCCAAGAGGAAATAATGCTCGTGCCCGCGCCGATGCGGATACGGCCGCCGGGCCAGCGCAGTAGGCCTACGGGCCCGTGGGCCGTGACGCCCGGTTCCAGTTCGACGCCCAGCAGGCGGGCCTTGGCGCGCAGGCGCAGGGAGCCCCAGAATCCCCCCCACAGGCGCAGGGTCTGCAGGCTGACGTAGGTGACGACATTGGCGGGAGTGATGCCCCTTTCCAGGGCTTTGCGCAGTATATTCATAGAGGTATCCGTGGCCTTCGGAGTCGGCGCGGCCGCGCGGACCGCGAAACGGCGTGAACCCCATCATGCCGGAAATGAGGCCCCGGGTCGAGGGGAAAGGGACGCGGGGCGCCGCACGGCGCAGCCTGCCTTGCCCGGGATGCCGCGGGCCTTCGCGTTTCCCTTGTCATCACGCCGTGTTGTAGCGTACAGGAATTCCAGAGTATGAAACGAGGAGCCGACATGACCATTTCCCTTGTTGACCGCATGTTCCATCTTACTGAACGCGGCGCCGACGTACGTCGGGAACTTCTGGCCGGCCTGACCAGTTTTATGGCCATGTGTTACCTGATTTTCGTGGTTCCGGGCATGCTGGCGGACGCGGGCATGCCCAGAGAGTCCGCCGTGGCGGCAACAATATGGGTGACAATTTTCGCCACCCTGCTGATGGGCTTCTGGGCGCGCTTCCCCGTGGCCGTCGCGCCCGGCCTCGGCATCAGCGCCTTCTTTGCCTACTACATCTGCGGGCCGGCGGGGTATGACTGGCAGACAGGCCTCGGCGCCGTGTTTATTTCCGGCGTGGTTTTTCTGGCCCTTACCGTGACCAGGATACGGCAGATGATTATCAACGCCGTGCCCATGGATCTCAAATACGCCATCGTTGTGGGCATAGGCGCTTTCATTGCCTTTATCGGCATGAAGAACTGCGGCATCATCGCTGCGGACGCGTCCACGTTTGTGACGCTGGGCAATCTTGGCACGCCGCAGGCATTGCTGGCCATTTCCGGCGTATTCCTGACCGGCGCGCTGCTCACCCTGCGCGTGCCGGGCGGCATGGTCATCAGCATCATTGCCGTGAGCTGCGCGGGCATGGCGCTGGGCGTTTCGCCCCTGCCGCACGGGCAGCTGTTCACCCCGGTTCCCCCTCTGCCCGTGGACGTCTTCGGGCATCTTGACATTAAAGGCGCCCTGCATCACGGCCTCATTTCCATCATCTTCACCCTGACCATGGTTGACCTGTTCGACAACATGGGCGTGCTTATCGGGCTGTCGCAGAAAGCCGGT
This sequence comes from Desulfovibrio desulfuricans, assembly GCA_015062205.1. Classification (GTDB taxonomy): domain Bacteria; phylum Desulfobacterota; class Desulfovibrionia; order Desulfovibrionales; family Desulfovibrionaceae; genus Desulfovibrio; species Desulfovibrio desulfuricans_D. The sequence continues at coordinate 59,599 of SUVB01000011.1, read as the reverse complement.
TTTATCCGCGAAGACGGGCACATCGAGAATCTGGACAAGGCCCTCGTCACTGACTCCATAGCCACCATGGCAAGCGCCGTCATGGGCGCCACCACGGCCACAAGCTATCTGGAATGCGCCGCGGGCGTGGCCGAAGGCGGACGCACCGGACTGACCGCCGTGACCATTGCCGGGCTTTTCTTCCTGACGCTCTTTTTTGCGCCCCTGGTGGCGCTGGTGCCCTCCTACGCCACGGCCCCCGCGCTGATTATGGTGGGCGCCATGATGATGCAGGAGGTTGTGAGGATCCGCTTTCAGGATTTCAGAGTGGCCCTGCCGGCATTCCTGACCATCGTAAGCATGCCGCTGACCTTCAACATTGCGACCGGCTTCGGCTTCGGCTTTGTGAGCTGGGTGGGAATCAGGGCGCTCACGGGCCGGTTCCGCGACCTGAACGTCATCATGCTGTGCATAGCCCTGTGCTTCACGGTCAACTTTGCCCTGCGGGCGCATTGAGGAGGCGGCCCCCGCAACGAGTTCGGCAGGGCCCGGCCGAACTGCGGGCGGCTGAACCGGACTGTCGGACGGCCGGCGCGAGGGCGCTGGGGGGGCTCCGCGCAGGCGAGCGCCGCGGCAAGCCTGCCCGGCCTATCGCGCCAGCGCGTCGGCGGCCATCCGGGCGGCGGTTTTCTCGTAGACCTCGTCGCCGTCAAAGAGCAGACAGGCGGCGCTGTTGCCGGACTGGGCCAGACGGCGCAGGGCCGGGGCGTCCATGAGGTCGGGCGGCAGCTGCCCCAGCGCCCAGGCCGCCATGCCCCGGCAGGCCATGTCCTGATCTTCCAGGCCCTTGAGCAGCCAGGGCCGCGCCGCAAGGCAAAGCTGCGGCCGCGCCTGCGCCAGACGGCCGATGGCCCAGTAGCAGGAGCGGCGCAGCACGTCATTGTCGCAGTAGTTGTCGTCCCGGCCGAGGTCGATGACGTAGGAGATGAGCACGCGGTGGAAGTCCCTGGCCAGCGGTTCGCTGGCGGCCAGAATTTCGCCGAAGGCCTCCGGAATGCCCCAGCCGATGTTGCCGGATTCCTCATTGAGGTGCCACATGAGGCGGCGGATGATATTCCGGGCGGCCTCGGGCTGCTCCTGCGCCAGACGGGCGGCCACCCGGCCCAGCCCCACGGCGGCGCGGTGCATCATGCGCGGTTCCAGCAGCAAAAAGGAAAACAGCGGCCCCACGTTTTCCGTGCCCCCTTCGGCGATTTCGTCCAGATGTTCCCGCCAGTCCGGGCCTTCAAGGTAGCCGCGCAGTTTCTGCTTGGCTGAACGCATGCGGGCCATAGGGCCTCCGTTATGTTGCGCGCCCGCGTTTGGGGCGCAGTTTTGCAGGGGCGGCGTCTGCACACCGACGCAGATTCAGCGTGTGTTTCACAAAAGGCAGACCACACGCCGCCGTTGCATTGTTGGCGTCTCCATCCGCAGCTTCCTTCGTCGCAACGGCTGAAGCGCGCAAACAGCGCGGTTTTCCGCCTCAATGACGACGCAGGCTGCCGTTCCACGGCTGCCTGAGCAGTTCATCTGCTAGCGCAGCACAGGCAGAAATGCCTGCCGCAAAAAGGCCAGCATGGAGGTGTAGCGCCGGTCGAACTGCAGCAGGTTGTCCACATCCCAAAGCACCCAGACCAGAAGACCGTGGTGGAAAATCTGCTGCGGCGGCCTGAGCCCGCCGGGCAGGCCCGCCGCCTGCGCCGCCGCCGACCCCAGGACCACCACGCCGCGCGCCTTGAGGCGGCGCGCCCCGGACCAGAAGACATCGGCATTTGCCGGGTAGCCGTCGCTGTCGGGAACCGGTGCGGCGGGGAGCGCGTCCGGGGCCGGCGGCAGGCAGACAGGCCAGAAGGTGTGCGTGCCCGCCGGATGCCCCAAGTCCTGCAGCAGACGCCGCAGAAAGCCACGCCGTTCCTGTCGCCCCGGCGTCTGCGCGTCGCAGAGGTCCGGCCCGAGGTTGCGATAGGTCCAGAGGATCAGGCCGGGGCGGGTCTGTTCCAGGCGCTGCCGCCAGGGCGCAGGCCAGACGTGCGGCGGCAGGGGCCGCCATGCGTCGGTTTTCGGCCGTGGGGCCGGGCGTGCGGCTGTTTCGTCGTCGCGGGCGTGCGGGGCGGAATGCTGCGGTCGCGTCGGCCTGTCGGCGCGGTTGCGGCGTTCCCCCCCTGCCGTGACCTCCCCGCCGGGCCGCCGGGCAGGCCCGGAAGCCGTCGCGCCGGGGCGCGGGGCTGCGTCCGTGGTGTTGCCGGTCTGCCGCGCCGTCAGCGCGTCAAAGCCCTCGGGCATGAGCAGGCAGGAGAGCCCGCGCCCTTCCCACTGGGCGGCAAGGGGGTTTACGAGCGCAAAAGCCATGTGCACAAATCCCAGGCCACGTCGGCCTTGCTGCGCGTGGGCCAGATTTCCCCGCGGCCTTCGGCGTCGGCCACGGCCACGGCGTTGGTCGCCGTGCCGAAGCCGCTGCCGGGGGTGTTGACGCCATTGGCGGCCAGCACATCGGCCTGCTTGGCGGCCAGTTTGACGCGGGCCAGTTCGAGCAGGGCGTCCATGTTGTCAGCGGTTTCCGCCGCAAAGCCCAGCACTTTCTGCTCCGGCGTCCGTTCGGCGGCCAGTGTGCGCAGGATGTCGGGGTTGGGGGCAAATTCCACGCTGAAGCCCTGCGGCGCGTCGGCCTTCTTGAATTTTGCCGCGCCGAAGGGTTTGGGTGAAAAATCCGCCACGGCGGCGGTGAACATGCCCATGTCCATGCGGGGCCAGAGTTCGCGCGCCGCGTCGAACATTTCCCGCGCGGAGCGCACGTCGCGCCGCTCCAGCCCGCACGGCAGGCTGAGCGACACGCCCGGCCCGCACAGCGCCGTCACCTCGGCGCCGCGCAGCCATGCGCATACGGCCAGAGCCCCGCCCATGCGCCCGCTGGAGGGGTTGGACCAGAATCGCACGCCGTCCCATTGTTCCCGCGTGGGGCCCAGCGTCACCAGAACGCGTTTGCCGGTCATGTCCTGCGGGGCCAGGGCGCGCAGGGCGGCCAGAAAAATGTCGTGCAGGGGGGCCATGCGTCCCTGCCCCTCGTCGCCGCAGGCCGTGCCGCCCGTGCCCGGCTGCACGATGACGGCCCCGCGTTCGCGCAGCAGGCGCACGTTGGCCTGCGTGGCCGCATGCGCCCACATGCGCGGGTTCATGGCCGGGGCGATGACGAGCGGGCCGTCAAAGGCCAGAGCCTGCGCGGCCAGCATGTCGTCCGCAGCGCCCTGCGCCAGCCGCCGGAGGGCATCGGCCGAGGCCGGAGCCACGACCATGCCCCCGGCGTGCTGGCCCGGTTCCAGATGGGCGAAAATTTCCTGCCCCGGCGTGAACATGTCTTCATACACCGGGGCCGCGCCCAGCGAGCCGAAGAGCAGGGGCGTGACAAACTGCCGCGCGCCGCGCGTCAGCGTGGCGGAAACGTGGATGCCCATGCCGCGCCACGCCCGCAGCAGGTCCACAGCGCGATAGCAGGCCACAGAGCCGCAGACGCCCAAGTGCAGGCGCGCGTTGGCAAACTGTGTGCACAGATCGACCGGAGTGTTCAGGCCGCTCACAGGTTGCGCTCCTGCACTGTGCCGGTGTCGCCCCAAGTCTCGACGGCTCCGGGCTGTGGCGTGGTGTCCATGCCGCCGCTCGCGCCGTAGCCGTCGCTGCCGCTGCCGGCCGGGGGCAGGGCGTCCTGCGGCAGGGCGGCCCCGTCGGGCAGGCGTTCGCCCGTCCAGATGTACAGCAGGGAGCCGAAGGCGCTCTTTTCCAGCGTAAGCGCGGCCACGGACGAACCGCGTTCATAGAGGTACACCGCGCGGTCGTCCTTGCGGCGGGCCATGCGCAGATTCCAGCCCTGTCCCTGCAGGCCGGAGTGCATGTACTGGGCCACGGAAGCCATGTCAGCCCTGCCGCGAAAGACTTCCATGCCGCCATCCGGCGCGTTCAGGCCGTGGGAAGGATAGAGCTGCATGCCCGGGGGCACGGAGAGGCCCAGCAGTCGGCTTGTGCCCGCGTCCATCCCGCCCGTCAGCGGGTCGCTGGTGAAGGGATTTTTGAGGTTCATCTCGGCGCAGCCCGCAAGCGGGACGGCGGTGAGGCAGAAGGCAAGGATGACAAGCAGGCGGCGCATGGCTATACTCTCCTTCCTCCGGCGCAAAGGCCGGAGCATGCCCTACTACCCTAGCCTCTCCGTCCGGCGCTGACAAGACCGCCGCGGAAGGCCCAGCGCGAGGCCCTGCCATGCTCACTGAGGATGCGGATTTCCTGTTGCAGAGTTATCAGTTCGAACTGCCGGAAACGCAGATTGCGCAGTTCCCGCCGGAGGAGCGGGGAACGTCGCGCCTGCTCGTCATGCCTCGCACGGGCGAACTTGCGCTGGAGCACAGGCGGTTCGGCGAACTGCCCGCCTGTCTGCCGCCCGGCGCGCTGCTGGTGGTCAACAACTCGCGCGTGTTGCAGGCGCGGCTGCTGGGCACGCGCTCCACGGGCGGCAAGGTGGAATTTCTGCTGCTCACGCCCCTGCCCCTGCTGCTGGAGCACGCCCTGCCCGGCAAACACGGCGGGCAGTATGCGGAGGCCGAGGGCCTCATCCGCTGCGGCGGCAGCATCCGTGACGGCGAAAGGCTGGACTTCGGCGCGGGCATCAGCGTGACCGTGCTGGAGACGGGCCACTTCGGCCACCGGCGGGTGCGCCTTTCCTGGGATGGAGACCTCGCCCGGGCGTTTGCGGCCACCGGCCATATTCCCCTGCCGCCCTATATCAGGCGGACGGACGACAGGGAGGACGCCGCGCGTTACCAGACCGTCTACGCTCGCGGGGACAAGACCGGTTCTGTGGCCGCGCCCACGGCCGGGCTGCACTTCACGCCCGAAATGCGCGCGGAACTGGCGGCGGCGGGCTTTGGCTGGGCGGAGGTCACGCTCTATGTGGGCTACGGCACGTTCAGCCCCGTACGCAGCCATGACATACGCGGGCACCGCATGCACCGCGAGTACGTGGAGATTACCGAAAGCGCGGCCGAAGCCGTGGTCGAAGCGCGGCGGCAGGGCCGTCCCGTGGTGGCTGTGGGCACCACCAGCCTGCGCGCCCTGGAGGGCGTGGCCGAACAGTGCGGCCGCGTGCAGGCCTTCACGGGCTGGACGGACATTTTCCTGTACCCCGGCGCGCGTTTCCGCGTGACGGACGCGCTGCTGACCAACTTCCATCTTCCCGAATCCTCGCTGATCATGCTGGTTGCGGCCTTTGCCGGGCGCGAGCGCGTGCTTGCGGCCTACGCCGAGGCCGTGCGCCGGGGCTATCGCTTTTTTTCCTACGGGGATGCCATGCTGATCCGTTAGAACGTGCTGCCGCAGGCCCGACGCACGCCGCCGTCACTTCATGGTCGCGTCTGTGCAGGCCCTGCGGCTTTTGGGGTCGGCTGTCGCCGGAGCGGATATCTTTTTACGGTAATCTGAGCAGGTAAGGCGTCTGCATACTGGTTCGCCCCGGGGCTGCTTGCGCAGCCCCTTGCGCGGGCCCGGACACAAGGAGTTGCCATGTCGAGAGTCGTGTTTCTGGAAGAGCGCTGCAAGGGCTGCCGCTTGTGCGTAGCCGCCTGTCCGGCGCAGATTCTCCGGCCGTCGGGCCGGTTCAACCGGCACGGGTATGAGGTGATGGAAATGGCCGGAACCTGTACGGGCTGCGCCTCCTGCGCGATCATGTGCCCGGACGTGGCCATCCGCGTGTTCCGGAGCGCGAAGGTAAAGGAGGGCGCGGCATGAGCGCGGACGAACGCATCCTCATCAAGGGCAACGAAGCCGTGGCCTTCGGGGCGGCGGACGCGGGCTGCCGCTGCTATTTCGGCTACCCCATCACGCCGCAGAACGAGATTCCCGAAGCCCTCTCCGAACTCCTGCCGGAACGGGGCGGGCAGTTCGTGCAGGCCGAAAGCGAGGTGGCGGCGGTGAACATGCTGCTGGGCGCGGCGGCCTGCGGCGTGCCCGCCATGACCTCCTCCTCCGGCTGCGGCATCTCGCTCATGCAGGAGGGCATCTCCTACATGGCGGGCAGCCATATTCCCGGCGTGCTTGTCAACATGCAGCGCGGCGGGCCGGGCCTGGGCGACATCGGCCCCTCCCAGGGCGACTATTTTCAGGCGGTCAAGGGCGGCGGCCACGGCGACCATCGCAATCTGGTGCTGGCCCCTTCCACCGCGCAGGAATGCTATGACTTCATGTTCCGGGCCTTTGCCCTGGCCTTCAGGTACGCCAACCCGGTCATGGTGCTGGGTGACGCCATTGTGGGCCAGATCAAGGAGCCCGTGCGCCGCGTGCCCCCGGCCGACGCCGTGCCGCCGGAAGAGCTGGCCCGTCTGGCCGCGCCCTGGCGCATGGAGGGCTACGGCAGGCGCGGGCCCGGCGCGCGGCCGCGCCTGCTCAAGTCCGTCTATCTTGCGGAAGGCGCGCTGGCCGAGCGCAACCGCCTGCTGGAGCGGAAGTATGCCGCCATGCAGGCCGAATGCCGTTGGGAATGCGCGGATACGGACGATGCCGAGCTGGTGGTGGTGGCCTTCGGCTCCATCGCGCGCATCGCCCGCAGCGCCGTGCGGCAGCTGCGCGCCGAGGGCCTGCGGGTGGGCCTGTTCCGGCCCGTGACGCTCTATCCCTTCCCGGCGGAAGCGTTGCGCGCCCTCCTGCCGGGGCGGCGTTTGCTGGTCATGGAGCAGAATCTCGGTCAGATGGTGGAAGACGTGCGCCAGGCCCTGTTCGGCCTGCCCGGCGTCACGCCGGCTACGGTGCTGTGGCACGGCATCATGCCGGGGCTTTTCATCTCCGCCGACGATATGCGCGAACCCATGTTGCAAGCCCTCAAGGAGGCGCGCTGATGCACGCTCAGAATTTGGAGGACCTGCTGCGCCCCGCTGCGGGCGAGAAGCTGGTCTTTGATACGAACCCGGTGCTCAACGAGCGCCTGACGCATTACTGCCCCGGCTGTCACCACGGCATTGCCCACCGGCTGGTGAGCGAGACCCTGCACGAGCTGGGCGTGGCCGAGCGCACCATACTGGTGGCTTCGGTGGGCTGCGCCACCTTCACCTATGACTATTTCAACGTGGACGGGCTGGAAGCGCCCCACGGGCGCGCCTGCGCCGTGGCCACGGGCGTGCGCCGCGCGCGGCCCGAGGCGGTGGTTTTTACCTATCAGGGCGACGGCGACATGGCCGCCATCGGCATGGCCGAGTCCCTGCACGCGGCCAACCGGGGCGAAAGGATCACGGCCATCTTCATCAACAACACGGTCTACGGCATGACCGGCGGACAGATGGCCCCCACCACCCTGCTGGGGCAGAAGACCACCACCACCCGCGACGGCCGCCGCATGGAGCGCGAGGGCGGCCCCATCCATCTGGCCGAGATCATGGCCGGGCTGGACGGCGTGGCCTTTGCCGCCCGTTGCGCTCTGGACACGGTCCGGCATGTGCGCGAGGCCAAAAAGGCCATGCGCCGGGCCTTTGAGGCGCAGATCAGGGGCTTGGGCTTCGGATTTCTGGAGCTGCTCTCCGGCTGCCCCACCAATTGGCATATGGACCCCGTGGCCGCAAGCAGGCGCATAGCCGAGGCCATGATTCCCGTGTTCCCGCTGGGCGTGTTCAGGGACAGAACCGCGGAGGCCGCTGCAGCTCCGCGCACAGGGGAGGCGGCCCATGTCTGAGAAGTATCAGGACGTCATCATCGCCGGGTTTGGCGGGCAGGGCGTCATGCTCATCGGCAACCTTCTGGCGCAGGCGGGCATGGAGCACGGCCTGGAAGTGAGCTTTATTCCCGTCTACGGCGCGGAAATGCGCGGCGGCACGGCCAACTGCACCGTGGTGCTGGATGCGCACCCCATCGGTTCGCCGCTGGTGCGCGCGCCCATGTCCGCCATCGTTCTCAACGAGCCCTCGTTGGCCAAGTTCCAGCCGCGCCTGAAGCCCGACGGCGTGCAGATCGTCAACGCCTCGCTGGTGGATGCGGAACTGGTGGATGCGAACCGGCGCAGCGTGCTTGTGCCCGCCAACGATATGGCGCACGAGCTGGGCAACGTGAAGCTGGCCAATATGGTGGCGCTGGGCGCGTGGCTCAGGGCCACCGGCGCGCTGCCTCTTGCCGTGGTGCAGGAGGCGCTCAGGCGCGTGGTCAACGCGCACTACGCCAAACTCATTCCCGTCAACGCGCAGGCGCTGGAAGCGGGGTACAATTTCGTATAATCCCCGCCGGAACGCCGCGCGGGGTTCCGCAACGCAGGCGCCCCCGGTTCCGTCGGAGCCGGGGGCGCATCGTCGCCGGGGAAGGATATTCTTCCGGCAGTCGGGGCGCGGTTTACAGCCCCTTCTCGCCCATGAGGCAGATCAGATCGCACACGCGGTTGGAGTAGCCCCATTCATTGTCGTACCAGGCCACGACCTTCACGAGGTTGCCTTCCTGCACGGTGGTGTAAGGGGCTTCCAGAATGGAGGAGTGCGGGTCGCCCTTGAAGTCCATGGAGACCAGCGGCTTGTCGTTATAGGCCAGAATCCCCTTCAGGTACGTTTCCGACGCTTCCCTGAGCGTGCCCAGGAGGGTTTCGGTATCCGTGGATTTTTCCAGAATGCCGGAGAAATCCACCACCGAGACTGTGGGCGTGGGCACGCGCAGGGAGTAGCCCGTGAACTTGCCCTTGAGCTCGGGGATGACCTTGGCCACGGCCTGGGCCGCGCCGGTGGAGGTGGGGATGATGTTGCAGGCGGCGGCGCGGGCGCGGCGCGCGTCCTTGTGGGCCATGTCAAGGATGCGCTGGTCGTTGGTGTAGGAGTGGATGGTGGTCATGTTGCCCAGCTTGATGCCGAAGGCGCGCTGCAGCACCAGGGCCACGGGGGCCAGACAGTTGGTGGTGCACGAGGCGTTGGACACGATGTTGTGTTTGGCCGGGTCGTACTGGTCATGGTTCACGCCCATGACGATGGTGATGTCCTCTTCCTTGGCCGGGGCGGTGATGATGACCTTTTTCGCGCCGTTTTCCATGTGCACGGCGGCCTGACTGGCCTTGCGGAAGATGCCCGTGCTTTCCACCACCACATCCACGTTGTAGGCGGACCAGGTCAGCTGCTGGGGGTCGCGTTCGGCGAAGCAGTGGACGTTCCAGTCGCCCACGGTCACGTCCTGGCCGTTGACCTTGGCGTCAAAGTGCGCCCTGCCGTAAACGGAGTCGTATTCCAGAAGGTGGAAATTGGTTTCCGCGTCAAAGAGGTCGTTGAGGGCGACCACTTCGACGCGGTCGCTGTAGCTCTGGCGCAGAGCGCGGAACACCTGCCTGCCGATACGGCCGAAGCCGTTGATGCCCACTTTGATTTTTTTCATATGCGCAGTTCCTTGCAACGGAAGGGGCGACGCCCCGCCACGGTTGTTGGGCGCGGCCGTGAGGAAGGGCCGCGCGGGATTGATGCCTGGTGCGGAACTAGTCCTCGTACACGGAATAGGCGTGTTTGCTCATCAGCTCGTAGTTGTTGCGCAGGGCCTCGTGCAGCCGCGAGTTTTCAATGGCCAGAGCCGAAATGGCGGCCACGGCTTCCATGAAGGTTTCCTCGTCGGCGGAAAATTCGCGTTCCACGTCGGAATAGACGCGAATGAGGCCGATGGCCTTGCCGTCGGCCATGAGCGGGGCGGAAAGCACGGAGACCAGCCCTTCGGCCTTGGCCGATTCGGGATACTGGAAGCGGCCGTCGGCGGTGGCGTCCTTGAGGTGGATGGTTTTGCCGGAAAGAACCTCGCCGTCAAGGCCGCTGCGTTTCACTTCCACAGGGCCCTTGCGCATGTAGCCGGCCGAAAGGCCGAAGGACGCGCTGGGCAGCAGAAAACGGCCGGTGCTGTCCAGCAGGCGGATGGTACTGGCCTTGCAGCCCATGGTGGCGGCGGTCTGCTCCGTGATTTTATGCAGCACGTCGCGCGGCTCCAGACTGGAGTTGATGACCAGCGCGACATCTCTCAGCGCGCGAAAATAATCCTGTGCCATGGAAAGCCTCCTTGAAGAAAGCGTTGTGGCGATAGCGAACCGCGCGAAAAAGCCCGCGGCTTCTTCACGTTTCCTGTGAAATTATGCACTATTTTTTTGCGACAGGCAATGGACGCCTGCCCAAAGCCTTCCCGCCGTGCGGCGTCTGCGCGGGCGCGGGCCGGCGGGGAAACGCGACGGCGCGCATGCGGCTCAGGCGTCCCTGTTTTTTTGCGCGCCGAGGTTTTTCATGGTGATCTGCCCTTCAATGACGCCGCCTTCTTCGGTGAGCAGGCTGGGGGTGAAGATGTGCCCTTCCAACACGCCCGAGGCATAGACCACCACGCGGCGCTTTGCCGTCACGTCGCCGGAAAAATGGCCGGAAAGCAGCAGCTCGCCCACGTCCAGCGTGCCGTCCACCTGGGCGTCCTTGCCCACGTTGAGGGTGCCGTCGCTGACGATTTCGCCGGAAAAGCGGCCTTCAATGCGCACGGCGCCCTTGAAGCGCAGCTTGCCTTCGTAAATGGTGTCGGAACCGAGGTACGCTATTTCGTCCTTGCCCACGGTCTGTTCCCTTTCGTAAGAAGATTATCCCTTGAACATGAAACGCCGCATGGACACGTTGAGCACAATGCCCAGCAGCGTGAAGTTGACCACCGTGGCGCTGCCGCCGTAGCTGATGAAGGGTAGAGGAATGCCCACCACCGGCATGAGCCCGATGACCATGCCCATGTTGATGAAAATCTGCCAGAAAAAGTAGAAGAACACGCCCACCACCAGCGTGCTGCCGAAGCGGTCCTTGGCCTGTACGGCCGTGGAAAAGATGGAGAGCAGAAAGAGGCAGAACAGCGTGACCAGAGCCACGCAGCCCACAAAGCCCCATTCCTCGCCGAAGACGGCCACGGCGAAGTCCGAATGGCGTTCGGGCAGGAAGCGCAACTGGCTTTGCGTGCCCTCGCCGAAGCCCTTGCCCCACAGTTCGCCCGAGCCGATGGCAATGCGCGACTGGATGATGTGGTAGCCCGTGCCGCGCGGGTCGTTGCCGGGGTCGAGAAAGGTCAGGATGCGCTGGCGCTGGTAGTCGTGCATGCCCACAAACCACATGAAGGCCCCAAGGCAGGGCACGGCCAGCAAACAGGTTTTGAGCACATAGCCCTTGAGCCCGTGGAACAGGATCATGCCGCCCAGAATGAGCAGGATGAGCAGGGTGGTGCCCAGATCGGGCTGGATGATGATCAGGCCGCAGGGCACAAGCCCTACGCACAGCACGCAGCTGAAGTCTTTCCAGCCGAGGGGGCGGCTGTCGCGCGCGAGCAGGCGCGCCGCCAGCACCAGCACGGAGAGCTTGGCCATCTCCGAGGGCTGCAGGCTCATGAAGCCCAGGGATATCCAGCGCCTGGCCCCGTAGACGGTTTTGCCCGCGATGGGCACCAGCAGCAGCAGGAAGACCGTCAGCAGAAAGAACGGCCAGGCCAGATTGCGCAGCTGGCGGTAGTCAAAGACCATGGCCAGCAGCATGCAGGCAACGCCGCACAGCCCCCAGACAAGCTGGCGCTGGTAGAAGCTGCTGACGGCCAGCCCCGTCTCCACCCGCGTGCCGCTGGCGGAGTACAGATTGCCCACGCCCACGAGATAGAGCAGCAGCATGCAGGCCAGCAGGCCCCAGTTGATGTAGCTGAAAAGGCGTTTGTCCATGCAGCGCGTTCCGTTTGCCTTCAGTCTGTCCTTTGCCGTGTCACGCCCGTCAGTCGGTCCGGCCTTGCGCGGGCCGCGCCGGTTCTGCGGCGGGCCGGTTTGCCGCCGCGCTGTCCGCCGGGCCGAAGAGGTAATCGTAGACCTTGCGGGCCACGGGCCCGGCCACGCTGGAACCGCCGCCGCCGTGCTCCACCATGACCACCACCACGTAGGACTTGTCGTTCTTGACGCCCCATGTGGCTATCCAGGCGTGGTCGCGCTGGGCGTACTCCATCTCGGAGGAGCGCAGGCGGCGGTCGCCTGCTGCCATCTTGAGCTTGACCACCTGGGCCGTGCCGGTCTTGCCGCCCATGTCGGCATCCTTGCGGCCCACGACCTTGGCCGTGCCGCCGTTCGCCGTGCGGCGCATGGCCTCCACCACGAACTGCAGCGTTTGCGGCCGTGCCGGCACCTTGCCCCGCACCTCGCGCGGGGCGTCGTCCAGCAGCTGGGGCTTGAGCAGGTCGCCGCCGTTGAGCAGGGCGGAGACAAAGACGGCCACCTGCACCGGCGTGACCAGGGTGTAGCCCTGCCCGATGGAGATATTGTACGTTTCGCCGCGCGCCCAGGGGCGGCCGAAGCGCCGGCGCTTCCAATCTTTCGAGGGCACCAGGCCGGATTTCTCATGCGGCAGGTCAATGCCCGTGGGCCTGCCGAAGCCGCAAGCCTTGGCGAATTCTTCAATCTTGTCAATCCCCATGCGTTCGCCCATGAGATAGTAGTACACGTCGCAGGAATTGATGAGCGAGTGCGCCAGATCCTGCGAACCGTGCCCGCCGCGCCGCCAGCAGCGGAAGATCTGGTTGCCCAGCTTGACCTGGCCGGGACAGAACACGCTGTCGTGTGGGGAGACGCCGCGCTCCAGCAGCATGGTGGCCATGACGAGCTTCCATACGGAACCGGGGGGGTAGACGCTCTGGATGACGCGGTTCTGCAGGGGAAAACGGCTGTTGGTGCGCAGGGCGTCCCAGTCCCGCTGGGAGATGCCGGCCGCGAACAGATTGTTGTCATAGGCGGGGGAGGTGACCAGCGCGCGCAGTTTGCCGCTGTGCGGCTCCATGACGACGACGCAGCCCGCCTCGCCGTTGAGGGCGTCCCATGCGGCCTTCTGCAGGCCGATGTCCAGTGAGAGGCGCAGCTCGTGCCCGCCGCGCGGTTCCTCGCGCAGGGTCTTGCCCAGCACGCGGGCGTGGGCGTCCACCTCCACATCGTAGAGTCCCTTGCGGCCGCGCAGCTGTTTTTCCAGCTTCAGCTCCAGCCCCTGCTTGCCCACCAGGTCGCCCATGGCCAGGGCGCTGTCGGCCGCCATCTCCTGCTCGTTGGCTTCAGCCACATAGCCCAGCACATGGGCGAAGAGGTCCCGCTCCGGATAGCTGCGTTTGGTGCGCACCACGATTTCCAGACCGGGCCAGGCGTGGATTTCGGACGCTATGCGGGCCACCAGGTCAAACTCGATGTCCGTGATGAGCAGCAGCGGCTCAAAGGGCTTGACCTTGAAGCGGTCCTGCCGGAATTTTTCCCAGATCTGCGGCAGCGGGATGCCCGACCATGCGCTGATCTGGGCCAGCGTGGCCGGGATGTCGCGGCAGTCTTCGCGCACGATGGAGAGGCCGTAGGCAGTGCGGTTGTCGGCCAGCACCTTGCCCTTGTCGTCAAGAATGCGGCCGCGGGGGGCGAAGATGCGTTCGATGCGCAGGCGGTTTTCCTGCGCCTGACGGGTGAATTCCGCGCCGCAGTGCACCTGCAGGTACCAGAAGCGCGTCACCAGCACAAAGAACATCAGCCCCACCAGTACCTGCAGCAGGATGACCCCGCCGCGCGGCGGCTGGTAGCTTTCGCTCTCCACCTGGATTTTCAGCCAGGAGCGGATGCCCTTGCGTGCCGGGCGTCCGGCGTCGGGCTGCGGCGGGTTCTCAGTTCTCCTGAACATGCGTGTTCCAACGGCGCGTAATGACCAGAAGCCGCCAGGCGAAGGGCAGGAAGATGGCCTGCATCAGGCTGGCGTTCATGGCCTCCTGCATGTTGAACGCGAAATCCTGCAGGGGGGCCATGAGCCAGGCCACGCCATAATAGGCCGCGCCCAGGCAGGCGGACAGCAGGAAGATGAAAACGAAATTCTCCGCCTCAAACAGCCAGCGCCCGATCTTGAACAGCAGAATGACCGTGGCGTACCACACGATGGCGGTCCCGAACTCCCGCGTGCCCATGCCTTCCTGCAGAAGGATGAAGACGGGCAGCAGCCAGAGCATGTTCTTGTAGTCCCGTTCCTGCAGCAGGAGGAGCAGCCCTGCCGTCAGCACGTCCACGCCGGGCACGGCGGCCTGCGCGGCAATGGCGCAGATCATGAAGGCGACCCACCAGAGGATGTTGCGCAGTCTCTTCATGGCGTTGCGGCCCGCGGCGCGGGCGGCCCCACGAATTCCTTGGGCGGTTCGCCCAAATCCACCGGACGGGGCGCGCCGGTGGGCTCCAGCAGCAGCACTTCTTCAATATGGTGCAGGTCCACCAGCGGTTCGGCCGTGATGGCCATGAACTGGTCATAGTCCGAGGGGGCCACGCTGAGTACGCGGGCCACGGGAATGCCCTTGGGATATTTGTCGTCGAGGCCGGAGGTGACAAGAATTTCGCCGGGAGTCACCTTGGCGGCGCGTTGTACATAATTGACTTCAAGCTTGCGGTTGATGCCCTGGCCCGTGAGAATGCCGGGGGCGCGGCTCTCCTGCGAGAACACGGCAATGCGGCTGCTGGGATCGGTGATCAGCAGCGCGATGGAGCTGTGGGCGCTGGCCTTGAACACGCGGCCCACAAGGCCCAGATGCGTGACCACGGGCGTGCCGGGGCGTCCGCCCGTGCTGTAGCCCCGGCTGATGGTGATGCTGTCCAGCGCGGCGTTGGGGCCCATGCGTCCGGCCAGGACACGCGCCCCCAGCCGGCGCCAGCCCTCGCCCGCGTTCATTTGCACCAGTTCGCGCAGGCGTTTGAGTTCGGCCAGATCCTCGCCGTTGGCCAGCAGGCGGGCTTCCAGCTCTTCAATTCTTTGCCGCAGGCGTTCGTTTTCCTCCCGCACACCCACCAGGTCGAAATAGCGCTCCCAAAGGCCCTCGCCCCTGTCCTGCAGGGAGCGCAGGGGCGAGAGCACCGCGCCCGTCATTTCCAGCCCCAGCGTGGCGGCCATGTCGTCCAGCATGCGTGTGCGCTGATTCCAGGAATACATGCCCAGAAACAGGATGAGCAAAACGCCCGCCAGGAGGAGAAAGCGCCGCAGAGTCACGGGGGGAGGAAACTCCTGAAAGCATGCCTTGATCAGGGGGCGGCGGAACCGCCGCGCCATACGCGGGCATGCCGCCGGCAGGATCGCGGGCGGCATGCCGCGGCAAACGGCACTGCGGCCCTGCGCGGATCGTCTTCAGCAGCCGCACGAGAACCCGCGCGGGGCCAAAAGCCTAGTCGATACACACTTCCTTGAGAATGTGCAAATTGTCCAGCGCCCTGCCCGTGCCGACCACCACCGTGGACAAGGGGTCGTCCACAACGGTGATGGGCAGGGAGGTTTCCTCGCGCAGCAGCTGGTCAAGCCCCTTGAGCAGCGCGCCGCCGCCGGTGAGCACGATGCCCCGGTCCACAATGTCGGCGGCCAGTTCCGGCGGGGTCTGCTCCAGCGCGATGCGCACGGCCTGGACGATGCTGTCCACCTGTTCGGAAATGGCCTTGCGCACTTCCTCGGAGGTGATGATGATATTCTGGGGAATGCCCGTCACAAGGTCGCGGCCCTTGACCTCAATCTGCTGTTCGGGGTCAAGCGGATAGGCGGAGGCGATCTTGATCTTGATTTCTTCGGCTGAGGATTCGCCGATGAGCATGTTGTACTTGCGCTTGACGTGGGTCATGATGGCTTCGTCCATCTTGTCGCCGCCCACGCGCACGGAGCGCGAATAGACGATGCCGGAAAGGGAGATGACCGCCACTTCCGTGGTGCCGCCGCCGATATCCACCACCATGTTGGAGGTGGGTTCCTGAATGGGCAGATCCGCGCCGATGGCCGCGGCCATCGGTTCCTCGATAAGGTAGACCTCGCGCGCGCCGGCGGACTGCGCGGATTCCTTCACCGCCCGCTTTTCCACCTGCGTGATGCCCGTGGGCACGCAGATCATGATGCGCGGACGCACCAGGCGGCGTGAATTGTGCACCTTGGCGATAAAATGCCGCAGCATGGCCTCGGTGACTTCAAAATCCGCGATAACGCCGTCCTTCATGGGACGGATAGCCCATATATTGCCCGGGGTTCTGCCCAGCATGCGCTTGGCGTCCTGCCCCACAGCCAGAACCACATTATTGCCGCGCGAGTCTTTCTTGACCGCCACCACCGACGGTTCGCGCAGCACAATGCCCTGCCCCTTGACGTAGACGCAGGTATTGGCCGTGCCGAGGTCGATGGCCAGGTCATTGGAAAACAATCCCAGTGTGAAATCCAGAATCTTGGACATGAGTCTTGCTCGCCTCGCTGTGCTTGTGTGCCCTGCCGTCGGACTGCTGAAATCCCGCGCCCGGCGCTGTGCCCGAATTTTTTTGCGGATGCGCTCCGGGGCATCAGGCAGGGTTTCAAACTGTTCTGCTAAAACGGGCGGTAAGTCAAGATGCAGAGAGCACAGTTCAAAAACTTTGCCCGTTGATTTTCCGACGACTGCGGCCGAATTGCGCGTAACCGTACAGCATCGGCATGTTTCCCGCGCCCGGCGCGTCCGGTCGCGGATGCCCGGGTGCAAAAAATTCCACCTGCTGCGCGGCGCCGGCCAAAGCCCTGCGCCGTGTTTCTGCCGGACGGAAGCCCGCCTGCCGCCGGGCGCGGGCACAACCAGCAGAACATATGGAACAAGCGGGGGTGGGGAACCTTTTTGCGTCACTCCGCTCCTGGATGTGGGTTGCTTTGCATACAAAGCAGCCCGTACGCCGCCTGCATTGTTGCTGGCTTCAGCCGCAGCTTTCTTCGTCGCAACGGCAGCAGCGCGGGAAAACGACGTTTTTCCGCATGGTTGCGACGCCGGCGTCCGTACAGCCGCCGGCGCAGATGCCTTTCAAAGGGGATTTGCGCTAATCCAGCGAAAGAATAACGGAAAAGGCCTTGAAGAAAACCGTGACGGTTTGCCCCGGCTGCAGATCTTCCGGGTGCTCCTGCCCCTTGCCGCACAGGGCGCAGACCAGGCTGCCCTCGGGCAGCGCCACCAGAATTTCCGCCACCATGTCGTCCATACGCACGCGTTCCACCTCGCCGGTGAAGCAGTTTTCCGCCGGGGCGGCGGAGGCTGAGGGCAGGGGGCCGGGGCGCACCAGCACCCAGGGGGCCTTGATGCTGGCATTGACCGGCTTGCCCTCGGTCAGGGCCAGGGTTGTACAGCTTTCGTCGGTGATCAGGGCTGTCAGGCGCAGCCCCCCCGCCGTGCGCAGCGTCACCTCCACCAGCAGACCGCTCTTGCGCAGTCCGACGATGCGTCCCTGAAAGACATTTCGGGCACTGGTCCGCATAGGTCGCTCCCTCTGCAAGTGATCGCGCAGCTGGCGCGCGGCCTCCTTCGGGTCGCAGCGCACGACGCCGCGGCCTCCGGCGACCGGCCGCCGTCCCAGAAACATGTCCACCACCGGCAGGGGCAGACCCTGCCGTCCCAGCTCCAGCGCGCGGCTGTGCCGCAGGGCGCGGGCGCTCAACAGCCCCTTGGGCAGGCCGCAGGCCGCGCCGCACTGCTGCAGACAGCGGCGTACATAGCTGGCGTCGCAGCGCAGGAATTCGCGCGTTGCGACAATCTGTTCCGGATCGTCCAGCACGCGCCGCAGCCGTCGGCTTATGGCGGGGGGCAGGGGCACCTCGCGTCCCGGCGCCGAATCCGTGCCCGGCACATGGATGACGCCCGCCGCCATATCCAGATGCTCGGGCCTGAGGGTGAATATTTCCACCAGCCGCAGGGCCGCGTAACGCAGCAGCATGAAGATGAGCCACATGCGCAGGCGGGGGCGCTTTTCGCGCGGGCCGCGTGCCTTGTCGGCCCGTTCCCGCAACCATGTTTCCACCGCCAGCAGCTCGCGGGCGCTGATGCGGCCCGTGTCCTGCAGCAGCGCCGCGGAATCGCGCCGGACAAGGCGCTGCCGCAGCCACGCCTTGTCTTCAGGGGAGAGCGTGCGGAGCAGTGCGGTCAGCGATTCACGATCAAATGTTGTTTCCATGCCGATACCTGTCAGTTTTTCTTTTATACAGGAAGGATGCCATTGTTGTACAGCCTGCACGTTTTCCGCAAAAAACGGGATGCTCTTGCCGCCATGCCGGAGCGGACTATACTGAACAGAAACCGCGCATACGCGCAATGGAGGAGTCTTCATGGAAAGCCATGTCCGCCGCATGCCGCCGGTTTGCGGCGTATTGCTGCTGTTGTGCCTGCTCGTTTCGGCATTTCCTGCCGCGGCGGCTGAAATGACCGTCTCCGCTGCGGCCAGCCTCACCAACGCCTTTACTGAACTTGCGGCGCTTTTTGAGAAAAAGCATGCCGGTCTGACGGTGCATGTCAATTTCGCCGCCTCCAATCCGCTGCTTCGGCAGTTGCAGGAGGGCGCGCCCGTAGACGTTTTCGCTTCCGCCGATCAGGCCACCATGGACAAGGCCGTGGCCGCCGGTGTGGTGAACCCCGCCAGCCGCCGGAACTTCGCCCGCAACGATCTTGTGCTTGTTGCGCCCAAGGCCGCAACCGTTCCCGCCGGACTCGGCGACCTCGGGAACTGCAGGAAGATCGCTCTCGGCAATCCCGAATCGGTGCCCGCAGGGCGCTACGCCAGGGAGGCCCTGACGACGGCGGGACTGTGGGACGTTCTGCACCCGAAATATATTTTCGGCAACAGCGTGCGTCAGGTGCTGGGCTACGTGGCTAGGGGCGAGGTGGACGCCGGTTTCGTGTACCGCACCGACGCCCTGCAGTTCGCCGACAAGGTGGACGTGATCAAGAATACGGAGGGGCACGAACCCGTGAGCTATCCCATAGCCGTGGCAACCACGGGCAGCAACGCCGTCATGGGACAGACCTTCCTGGATTTCGTGCTTTCGCCCGAGGGGCAGGCCGTGCTGGCCGGATACGGCTTTTCCGGACCGTGACGGAGCACAGCCGTTATGGATGTTGATTCCCTTGGGCTGTGGAGCCCCCTGGAGCTTTCCCTGCGTGTGGCGGGCACGGCCACGGCGGTTTCCTTCGCGGCGGCCGTGCCCGCAGCATGGGGGCTGGCGCGCAGGAAGGGGCCCCTGCCGGCCCTGCTGGATGCGCTCTGTTCCCTCCCGCTGGTGTTGCCGCCCACGGTGCTGGGGTATTACCTCATCTTGCTGGTGGGGCGGCGCGGCGTGTTGGGAGGCTGGCTGGAAGAGGCGGGCATCAACCTCATCTTTTCCTGGCAGGGAGCCGTTGCGGCGGCCACGGTGGTGGTCTTTCCGCTCATCTACAAGTCCGCCCGCGCCGCCCTGGAACAGGTGGACCGACGGCTGGAGGACGCGGCGCGCACTCTGGGCGCGCCGGAGTGGCGGGTATTCGTCACCGTGTCATTGCCGCTGGCCTGGAAGGGAATCTTCGCAGGCGTCATGCTGGCCTTCGCGCGGGGCATGGGCGAATTCGGGGCCACCCTGATGATCGCGGGCAATATTCCCGGCAAGACGCAAACACTGGCCCTGGCCATCTACGACGCCTTTCAGGCGGGCAATGACGCGCGGGCCGCGCTGCTGGTGGCGGCGACCTCGACCCTGTGCGTCGGCCTGCTCACGGCGGCGGAACTGCTGCTGGCGCGCGGGGGGCGTCCCTGATGCTCGATGTGCGCATTGTCAAGGAATTCAGGGGGAAAACCGCGCCCTTCAGGCTGGATGCGTCCTATGCTGTCGGCGGGGCGCACAAGAATGTGGTGCTGTTTGGCCCGTCGGGTTCCGGCAAGACCCTGACCATGCACTGTCTGGCCGGTCTGGTCCGTCCGGATGCCGGGCGCATCCGCGTATGCGGCCGCACGCTGTACGACGGCGCGGCCCGCGTGTCCGTGCCTGTGCAGGAACGGCGCATGGGGTACATGTTCCAGGAATACGCCCTGTTTCCGCACCTGAGCCTCCTGCAGAACGTGGCCTATCCGCGCACGGGCTGGTGCGCCCGGCTGGTGCGCGGTGAGGAGCGGGACAGGGCGCAGGGCATGCTGGACCGCCTCGGCATCGGACATCTGGCCGCCAGTCTGCCGGAACAGATATCCGGCGGACAGCGGCAGCGAGCGGCCCTGGCCCGGGCACTCAACGCCGATCCGCAGCTGCTTCTGCTGGACGAACCCTTTGCTGCGCTGGATCCCCTGCTGCGCGGCCGGCTGCGGCAGGAACTGCGGGAATTGCTGGCGGGGCTGACCATCCCCGCCGTCATCATCAGCCACGACCCGGACGATGTGGACGCCTTTGCGGGCGCTCTGGTGTTGTATGAAGGCGGTCGGGCGCGCCTTGTGCCGGACTATGCCGCCCTGCGGGCTCGCTTCCCCTCCGCCGCGGCCTGCCTGCGTCGGCTGCAGGGCGGGTGACCCGCGTCCGGCCGGAGGGGACAGTCCGTATGCAAAGAGCGGCCGCCACCTCATGGAGGTGGCGGCCGCTTTCTGTCCGGAATCGCCGCCGCGTTGCGGCGGGCCGTTTCCCG
This sequence comes from Desulfovibrio desulfuricans, assembly GCA_015062205.1. Lineage (GTDB taxonomy): Bacteria > Desulfobacterota > Desulfovibrionia > Desulfovibrionales > Desulfovibrionaceae > Desulfovibrio > Desulfovibrio desulfuricans_D. Next base: position 39,181 of record SUVB01000011.1, on the reverse strand, counting down.
CCTATCTGGCGGATTCGCCCATCACATCCAGCATGAGCGCGTCGGGTTTCTTGGCGCAGGCGTCAAAATAGGCGTTCAGCGTTGCGTCATCATTGAGCACGGAGGCGGATTTGCCGCTCTTGCCGCGGTTGTAGCCGTCCAGCCAGATGACGAAGCCGCTGCCGTTGTCGGTGTCAGCCGCGTAGTCCCTGCAGGTGGTCTTGTCCGCCCGCCAGCGGCTTTCCGCCGCTGCGGGGAAGGTCTTGCGGGCTTCCTGCCAGACGGAGAGCACGGTCTCCGTGGGCTTGGCCTGGCAGGCCGCATAGACCTGGCCCAGCATGGGCGCCAGCGTTTCGGAGTCCGCCACGGGGTTGCCCGCCTTGGCGGAGGCGTATCCGTCGATCTGCAGGGCAGTGAAGATGGGCGGCTCGCCGCCCTCCGTCATGGGCTGGGTGACAAGTTCCGCGCAGATGTAGCCTGCAGGGTCAATTTTGTCGTTGGCCGCCTGGGCCGCCGCAGGCAGGCCCAGCAGCAGGCAGCAGAAGAGGCACAGTGCTTTCATGGGTTCTCCTCGGGAGAAAGGCTGTCTCGCGATTGCGGGGTGAACGCGTGTCTGCAGGAAAAGGCAGGGCACCAGCGTCCTGCCTTTCCTTGCCGCAGCGGGGCGGCGCTGTCAACAGTGCGGGAGGGCCGACGTCCGCTCTACAGCTCCGGCGGCAGCTCCTGCAGCTGCTTCCAGGTGAACACGGGGCCGTCCACACAGACGTAGCGGCCGCCGATGTTGCAGCGCCCGCAGATGCCGATGCCGCATTTCATGCGTTTTTCCAGCGTGGTGACGATGTTCTCCGGCGCGAAGCCGAGTTTTTCCAGCGCCTGCACCGTGAACTTGATCATAATGGGCGGGCCGCAGAGCACGGCCACGCAGTTTTCCGCCTTGGGGGCCAGCTCCAGCAGCACATTGGGGATGAGGCCCACCTTGTGCGGCCAGCCCTCGAAGGGCTGGTCGATGCACAGTGTGCAGTTGAGGTCGGGATTGTCCAGCCAGCCCTGCAGCTCGTAGCTGTAGGCCATGTCGCGCGGGGAGCGCGCGCCGTAGAGCAGGCTGATGTTCCCGTAGTCGGCCTTGCGTTCCAGCAGATGCAGCATGACGGTGCGGATGGGGGCCATGCCGATGCCGCCGCCCACGAAGAAGATGTCCTTGCCCTTCCAGTCCTGCCAGGGGAAGTGGTTGCCCAGAGGGGCGCGCACGCCCACCTTGTCGCCGGGGGAGAGGCGGTGAATGGCCGCCGTCACCTCGCCGGCGCGCATGACGGAGAACTGCAGATAGTCCTTCTGCGACGGCGGGGAATTGATGACAAAGGTGGATTCGCCCGCGCCGAAGACGGAGAGCTGGCCCACCTGCCCCGGCTCATAGCTGAAGGCGCGCATGGCCGCAGCGTCGTCCAGAACCACGCGCAGGGTCCTGATGTTGCCGGTTTCCTCAATAACTTCCACGACCGTGGCGGGCATGGGTTTGTAGGGATTGCCCCGCATCATGGGGCGGGGGCTGATTTCACGCAGCATGCGGCCGTCGTCGGCGGGTTTGAGGCCCGGCCGGGCGGTCGATGCGGCCGGAGGCGCGGCCTCCTGTCGGGTTGCCGGGGCGGATGCCGCCTCTCTGACGGCGGGCGCAGCGGCCTCGGGCCTTGCGGCGGGAACCTGCGCTGCGGGTTTTGCAGCGGGGAGCCCCGCCGTTGCGGCCGCCGGGACGGCGGCTTCCCGCCGCGCCGGCATATGGGGTTGCGCCACGGCCACGGCCGAAAGCGTGCCCTGCACAGGAGTGTCAGCGGGAGCCGCGCGCCCGGCCGTCCTGTTTCTGGAAGCCTTGCCGGAAGAGTTTTTGCTCGCCATGACTACTGCTCCTGCTTGTCTTGCTCTGTGTCGGCCGCGTGTCGTACGGCGGCCAGCACGATCTCGCGGATGTCCAACGCCACCGGGCAGTTGCCGATGCAGCGGCCGCAGCCGGTGCAGGAGAACGCGCCCCAGTTCTCAGGGTAGGTGGCGTATTTGTGCGAAATGCGGTTGCGCATGCGCTGCGCCTTGACGAGGCGCGGATTGTGCCCGCTGGCCTCGCGCGTGAACAGCGAGGACATGCAGTTGTCCCAGCTGCGCAGGCGGCGTCCGCCCCGCTCGCTCAGCCCCTCGCCCTCATCCGTGATGGTGAAGCAGTAGCAGGCCGGGCAGAAGTAGGTGCAGGCCCCGCAGGACAGGCAGCGCTCCGTCCAGTGCTGCCAGAAATCCATGTCCGTGAAGCGGGCCGCCACCTTTTGGGGCGCTTCCCTGAGGTCCGGAGCAGGGGAGAGCGAGGCCCAGGCCTTCTTGCGCGCGGCCTCGGCGGCGGAGAAGCGTTCGGCGCCGTCGGGCAGGCCCGACGCGGCCAGCAGCTCCTTTCCCCCGGGCGTGATGCCCTGGAGCACATAGCCGCCGTCAATTTCCGTCATCAGCACGTCCGAGCCTTCGGGCGAGGTGGGGCCGCCGCCTGTCCAGTGGCAGAAACAGGTGTCGCAGCCGTTGGGACAGGTCAGGGTGATGACCGTGAGCGCCTCGCGTCGCGCCCTGTAGTAGGGGTCGGCGTAGGGGCCGTTCAGGAAGGGGCGGTCCAGCACGGCGTAGCCCCGCGCGTCGCAGGGACGGCAGGCGAAGACCACCGTGGGCGCGGCCTCCGGCGTGTCGTCCAGGCTGAGGGTCACTTCCTCGGGATTGTCCGGATTCTTGGTCTTTTTGTAGTGCACCAGCGTCTCGCACTGAGGCAGTACGGCGGCCTTGGCGGGCACGGTGGCCTTTGCCAGAGTGAAGGGCTTGCCTTCGCTCCACGGCTCAAAGACCACGGAACGCTTGACGGCGGGTTTCTCCACCGGGGCCAGCACGCGGCGGCCGTCCCGCGCGAGGAAGGCCAGAAACGCGGGCAGCCCGTCGGGGGTCACAAAGCGGATTGTACTCATTTCCAGTCCCTCTCCAGAATGTTCTTTTCCACCACTTCGTAGCCCAGCAGGGGCGGCACGTCGTCCGGATTGCAGCCGGGCCTGTAGCCGTCAAAGAGCTGCGCCACGGCGCGGGCGATCTGCTGGCGCAGGGCCAGAATGGGAATGCCCACGGGGCAGGCCCGCTGGCATTCGCCGCAGCCCGTGCAGCGCCCGGCCAGATGCAGGGCGTGGATGGTCTGGAAAAAGAGTTTTTCCCTGGCGGAGTCTTCCTGCGTCATCCAGTGCGGGTCACGGCTGTCGGAGACGCAGTAGTCGCGGCAGACGCACATGGGGCAGGCGTTGCGGCAGGCGTAGCAGCGCAGGCAGCGCTCCATCTGGCCGCGCCAGAAGGAGAGGCGCTCGGCGAGCGTCATGGAATCCAGCAGCGCCAGTTCCGGCGGCGCGGCGTCGCCCGGCGTCACCTGCACGGGCGTGCCGAAGCTCTCATCCGCCAGCACGGCCGAGGGCATGGCGCAGCCGTAGCACTTGCCCTGCGCGCAGTCGGTCATGCAGAAGCGGTGCGCCGTGCCGTCGGCCGTGACGGTGACGCCGGCCTCGTCATATTCCACCTTGTCGATGCTCTTGTAGCGCCCCAGTTCCTGGTCCACACGGGCCATGTCCAGCGTGCCCTCGCAGGGCAGGGAGAAGATGGTCACGTCCTCGCGTCTGATGAGGTTTTCCTGCAAAAGCTCCACCACGGAGCGCGAATCGCAGCCCTTGACCACGATGCCCACCTTTTTGCCCTTGAAGGACGGCAGGTACACGGCGGGATTGTTGACGTTGAAGGGCCCCCAGACGAGTTTGTCCACATCCTCCGGCGTGCGCATGAACAGCGGCACAGTGTGCGCGGCGTCGCGCCCCTGCTGCCAGCCGATGACGCAGTCCAGTTCCGGCAGTTTCGCCTTGACGGCGGCCTTGAGCTCGTCCAGCGCGGTCTTCTGCCCCGTGCCCAGCGGGCGCAGGGCGGTGAGGGCCATGTCCGCCACCCTGAGCAGGGGTTCGGCGTCCTCCAGCTGCGGCGCGGGGCCGAGCTTGTGGATGCGCTCGGTGAACAGGGTGACCACATGCTGCCAGCGCTGGCCTTCGGAGGCCGACACCCAAGTGTATTCAAAGCGGCGGTCATCAATGCCCAGCACGGGCAGGAACTGCTTGAGCACTTCCAGGCGACGGCGGGCGTAGAAATTGCCCGCCGCATAGTGGCAGTCGCGCGGGTGGCAGCCGGAAACCAGCACGCCGTCCGCGCCGCCCAGCAGGGCCTTGATGACAAAGAGCGGGTCTACGCGGCCCGAGCAGGGCACGCGGATGATGCGCAGGTCCGTGGGCTGCGTGGCGCGGGCCACGCCCGCCGTGTCCGCCCCGCCGTACGAACACCAGTTGCAGAGAAAGCCCACGATCCGCAGTTCTTTACCGTCTAGCACTGACATAGGGCGTTGACCTCCGCGAGAATCTGGTTGTCGGTGGCGTGCGAGAGCTGGATGGCTCCCTGCGGACAGGTGGAGGTGCACAACCCGCAGCCCTGACATACGGTTTCAATGACCTGGGCGTACTTCGTCCCCCGGAATTCCGTTTCCTTGATGGCCCCGAAGGGGCAGCAGCGTATGCATTTGCCGCAGTTGACGCAGCGGCGCATGTCCACCTGCGCGATCTGCGGGTCGCTTTCAAGCTTGTCCTTGGCGAAGAGGGCCAGCACCTTTGCGGCGGCGGCGGAACCCTGCGCCACCGAGGCCGGGATGTCCTTGGCCCCCTGGCACACGCCTGCCAGGAAGACGCCCGCCGTATTGGTTTCCACGGGCTTGAGCTTGACATGGCTCTCCATGAAGAAGCCGTAGCTGTCGTAGGAGATGCGCAGTTTTTCAGCCAGCCGGGGCGAGCCCTTGGCGGCCTCGATACCCACGGCCAGCACCACGAGGTCGGCCTTGATTTCCACCTGGCGGCCCAGCAGGGTATCCACGCCCATGACGTTCAGCCGGCCGTCGCCGTCCGGGTAGATCTGCGAAACGCGGCCGCGGATGTATTCCGTGCCGTACTCCTCCATGGCGCGGCGGGTGAACTCGTCGTACATCTTGCCCGGCGCGCGGATGTCCATATAGAAGACGTAGGACTGCGAGTCCGGAATGTGATCCTTGGTCAGGATGGCCTGCTTGGCCGTGTACATGCAGCAGAAGCCGGAGCAGTAGGGACGGCCGATGGATTTGTCGCGCGAGCCCACGCACTGCACAAAGACAATGGTTTTGGGCTCCCTGCCGTCGGAGGGCCGCGCAATGTGCCCGCCCGTGGGGCCGGAGGCCGACATGAGCCGCTCGTACTGCAGGGAGGTGATGACGTCCGGATAGGCCCCGCCGCCGTATTCCCTGTAGACGGTCCAGTCCATGAGGTCGTAGCCGGTGGCGGCCACAATGCTGCCCACTTCTTCGGTAATAATCTCGTCCTGCATGTCGTACCGGATGGCTCCGGTGGGGCAGACCTTGGCGCACACGCCGCATTTGCCCTTGGTAAGCTGGCGGCAGTATTGCGGGTTGATGACGGCCTTCTTGGGAATGGCCTGCGGGAAGGCGATGCTGATGGCCGTGGTAGTGCCCGTCAGCTCGTTGAAGGCGTCGGGCGTTTTTTTGCTGGGGCATTTTTCGGTGCAGGCGCCGCAGCCCGTGCATTTGCTCCAGTCCACATAGGTGGCGCACTTGCGGATCTTTACCGTGAAGTTGCCCACATAGCCGGACACGTCCTCCACTTCGGCGCAGGCGTACAGTGTGATGTTGGGGTGCTGGGCCACGTCCACCATCTTGGGGCCGAGAATGCAGGCCGAGCAATCCACCGTGGGGAAGGTCTTGTCCAGCTTGGCCATCTTGCCGCCGATGGTGGCCTCGCGTTCCACCAGCACCACGGGCACGCCGCCCTCGGCGCAGTCCAGCGCGGCCTGAATGCCCGCCACGCCGCCGCCGATGACCAGCACGCGCTTGTTCACGTCAAACTGCTTGGCCGTCAGCGGCATGTTGTTGCGCAGCTTCTCCACGGCCAGGCGCACCAGCTCGGCGGCCTTGTTGGTATTGGCTTCCATGTCCTTGCCGATCCAAGAGACGTGCTCGCGGATGTTGGCCATTTCGAACATGTAGCGGTTGAGGCCCGCGCGTTCCACGGTGCGGCGGAAGGTGGGCTCGTGCATGCGCGGCGAGCAGGAGGCCACCACCACGCCGTCCAGTTTGTGCTCGTGGATGGCCGCCTCAATGGCCGCCTGCCCCGGTTCGGCGCAGGTGTACATGGGGTCGGTGGCATAGACCACGTCGGGGTAGGCGCGGGCCATGTCCGCCACTTTGGCGCAGTCCACGGTGCCGGCGATATTGCTGCCGCAGTGGCAGATGAAGACGCCTATTCTCATGACCGGCCTCCTTCAGCGGCTGCGGCGGCGTCAGCGCGGCGCAGGTCGTCCAGCTTGTTCAGCAGCCCGTCAGCGCTGACGGCCAGTTTGTTCAGGCCCAGTTCCCTGTGCGGCAGCCCCAGGGCCAGCCCCAGCATCTGGGTGAAGTAGAGCACGGGCATGGCGAAGCGCGTCGCACGTGCGCGGCCCGCCTGCGCCTGCCGCAGATCCAGATTCATCTGGCAGAGCGGGCAGGCCGTAATGACGGCGTCTACGCCAAGACGGACGGCAAGTTCCAGAATGCGGCCGGAGTTGCGGGCCGTCATGGCCCGCTCGGGAATGCCGAACGAGGCCCCGCAGCAGGCTGTCTTGAGCGGGAAGTCGACCATTTCCGCGCCGCAGGCGGCGAGCAGGTTTTCCATGAGCATGGGGTTTTCCGGGTCTTCAAAGCGCATGAGCTCTGCGGGGCGGCTCATAAGGCAGCCGTAATAGGCGGCCAGGCGCAGCCCCTTGAGGCTCGTTTGCACGCGGGCGGTCAGGCTGGCCATGTCCACCTGCCGGGCGATGCCCTGCATGACCGAGGTGACTTCCGGGAAGGCTTCGGCCGCCGGTTCGTCCAGCAGTTCGTTGACGCGCTGCCGGAATTCCGGCCTCTCCATGCGCTTGGAGGCCGCGCGCAGATTGGAAAGGCAGCTGGGGCAGGGCGTGAGCAACAACTGCGCCCCCTGCCGGGCCGCGATGTCGAGATTGCGCGCGCAGAGCGCGGCGGAAAGTTCCGTATCCACGGCATGGGCCGGGGTGGAGCCGCAGCAGTTCCAGCCGGGAATTTCCTCCAGGGTGATGCCCAGCGCACGGCACACGGCCTGGGTGGAGAGTTCATAATCCTTGGAAGAGCCCTTGGCGGAGCAGCCGGGATAGTAGGCGAAGTTCATGGCCGCACCCCCTCGCGCCGGGCGCGTTCCTTATAGCGGCGGAAGATGCGCTCCACAGGTTCGGCCCCGCCGGGCGTCAGATGCGGCAGCAGACCCAGCTTGCCCTTAGCCAGGGCCGTGGGGGCCAGGTCCACGTCTGTATAGACGCGCAGAGAGCGCATCATGTACAGGACCATGGTGCCGATTTCATAGCTGCGGCCGAAGGCGCGCACCGTATTGAGAAAGGAAAACCAGAACTTTTCCACCTTGGGCACGGTGACGCGCCCCTCCTTGCGGGCCATGTGGCGCAAGGTCTCCATGACTGCCGCCACATCAATATTGTTGGGACAGCGCTGGCTACAGGTGGCGCAGGACAGGCACATCCAGATGGAGCGCGAGTTGAGCACGCTGTCCCTGAGGCCCAGCTGCACGCCGCGCATGATCTGGCTGACCTGCATGTCGTAGGCGAAGCCTGCCGGACAGCCGGCGGTGCAGTTGCCGCACTGGTAACAGGCGGTTATGTTCTGACCGCTTTGCGCCTCTACTTCCGCCGTGAAGCCGGCGTCGCGCATTCGGCTGATGTCAATGGCGTCATTCATGGGGACTCTCTGGTTAGAGGCTGTTAAAAACGCGGCTGTTACGCCACAGACCTTTCATAGCGCGGGGGAAGAGAAAAATCCAGCGCGTCGAAAATGTCGCATGCATTGCGCAACAGTGGTCGCTACTGTTGCATCCGCAGAGTTTGAGGCGACCATATATCGAAAAAAAGTGAAAATCCAGATGTGCTTCAACAGAAATATTTCGTTGTAGTTAGAGTGGATTACCTGAAACTGCCTGTGCCGGTGTCGCCCCTGGCCAGTGCGCAGGCCGCGCGAAAGCCGAGCAGATAGCTCATGACGCCGAAACCGCAGACGCTGCCCGCGCAGACCCGCGCCAGCACGGACTCGTGCCGGAAGGCCTCGCGCGCGTGCACATTGGACATGTGTACCTCCACCACCGGCACGGAGAGCACGGCCAGCGCGTCGGCAATGGCGTGGCTGTAGTGCGTCCAGGCCCCGGCATTAATAACCGCCGCGTCCACATCCTCGTCGAGCGCCCGGTGAATGCGCTCCACCATGACGCCCTCGTGGTTGGTCTGGAAATGTTCGACGGCGACGCCGAGTTCGGCCGCCAGTTTGTCCAGCGCGGCGTCGATGTCCGCCAGGGTGGCCGTGCCGTACTGCGCCGGGTCGCGCCGGCCGAAAAGGTTCAGGTTGACGCCGTGCAGGACAAGAATGCGCATGGGTGCTCCAGTGGTGAGAGGTTGGCGGGGGGTGTTCGCATCCGCCGGAAGGGCAGGCGGCGTTTCAGCCTTTGAGCGCCGCTTCCAGCGCCTGCCGCGCCTGTGGCGGCAGGTCGCGTCCTGTCCAGAGGCGGAATTGCGCGTTCCCCTGGCTGAAGAACATCGCGAGCCCCGTGACGCAGCGGCGGCCCGCAGCCCGGGCTTCGCGCAGAAAACGCGTTTCCGGCGGATTGTACACAATATCATAGGCAAGGGGGCATTCCCCCGGCAGGGGAGGGGTGCGGGAAAAATCAAAGGGGCTTTCCGTTTCGGCCTTGCCGCGCATGCCCAGCGGCGTGGCGTTGACGACGAGCCGGGCCGCCGGTTCGTGCCGGTCGTTCCAGCGCAGGGGAACAAGGCCGAATTCCTCGGCCAGGGGCAGATGGGATCTGTCGGAGGGCGTGGCCACGTACACGGCGGCCGGGCGTCGCCCTTCCGGCAGTGACGTCAGCCCGGCGGCTGCGGCCCGGGCAGCGCCCCCCGCGCCCAGCAGCAGCACATGGCTCCCGGCAAGGTCTTCCCGCTCCAGCGGGGCCATGAAGCCGGCAACATCCGTGTTGTCGCCGCACAGGGCTTCATCCCTCCAATACAGGGTGTTGACCGCGCCCACGCGCCGTGCAAGCGGGCTGACGGCATCCAGCAGGGGCAGCAGCCGCGTCTTGTGCGGGATGGTGACGGAACAGCCGCGGATGCCCAGCAGTCGCACGCCTGTCGTGAACGCGGACAACATTTCCGGCGGCACTTCCCAGCGTTGGTACAGGGCGGGCATGCCCAGCGCGGCAAAGGCCGTATTGTGCAGCAGGGGGGAGAGACTCTGGGCCAGGGGCCAGCCGATGACGCCGTAAAGTTCGGTGGTTCCGGCGACGAGGTGTTGGGGCAGCATGGAAACTCCGGGGAAGCGGGATGCGGGACGATGCCCGGCGTCTGTATTGCCGGGCGGCCGTTGTCCCAGCATACGCCCCGGCAGCGCATTGGGCAATATGCCGTCCCTCGAGCGGAGGAAGCGGGACGCGTTCGCCGCAGGCAGAAACGCGCCGGACGGGAGTTCGCCCGGCGCGCCGCACGGCATGCCGATACAGGGCGCGCGCCCGGACTACCGCTTGAGCTCCATGGCCCGCTTCAGCATTTCGTCGGACGTGGTCACGACCTTGCTGTTGGCCTGGAAGCCGCGCTGGGTGATGATCATGTCAACCATTTCGGATGCCATGTCCACGTTGGACTGTTCGATATTGTAGGCCGCAATCGTGCCGTAGTTTTCCGTGCCGGCCACGCCCATTTCCATCTGGCCGCACTCCGGCGTGTACGCGAAGAGGTTGTTGCCTTCGCGGCGCAGGTTGTATTCGCTTGTGAAGCGGCAGATGGGAATCTGCCAGAGTTCCTGATTCTGATTGTTGGAGTAGCGGCCCACCACCGTGCCGTCCGACCTGATGCTGACGTCGTTGAGCAGGCCTTCGGGGTAGCCGTCCTGTGTGAATTCGTGCGTGACGGGTGAGGAGGAAACGTAGTTGGTGGTGGCGTCCATGCTTACCACGGCTGTGCCGCCCATGCCCGCCAGGGCGTTCTGATTGGTTCCCACATCGGCGGCTGTGCCCTCGTTCTGCCACCCGCCGGCGGCACGGATGCCCAGATCAACGGAAACGGTGGAGCCGAAGATGTCCATCTGGGGCAGCCCGTCGGCGGAAAGCGCCGCCGTGGACCATGCACTGAGGTCGATGTGCCCCTGATCGTCCATGCCGCTGCCGTTGCTCGGCGTGTAGGCGGACATGTCCTTCAGCTGTCCGTCGGGGCTGAAGGTCAGGGTGCCGGCCATGACGGGGCCTCTCTGACTCTGTGCGGCGTCGGGGTTTTCGGCCGCATCGCCGCCGGTCGGGATGTCGCCGTCGGCAGTGATGACGTATTCCACAACGCTGCCCGGCAGGCTGGAGGGAGCGCCGTCAAAATGGATGGTGGCCTGCCGCGCGTTGCCCTCGGCGTCGTAGAGGGTGATGCCCTGGCTGTAGCCGCTGGCCGTGTTGGAAATGGGCGGATTGACGGCGGCATTGTACTGCGTGAGCAGGCTGAAGTACGGAGATGTTGCATTGGCGGAATGATCCAGCCCCTGCCCCGCGTTGAAGCGCATGCTCAGTTCCGTGCTGGCCTTGGGCGCCATGAGCGAGAACTTGTCCACCGTGACTTCGGCCAGGCCGCCCCGCGCGCCGTCCGCGCCCAGCTGGTAGCCCATGAGCGCCAGGCCTTCGGGGTTGCGCCAGACGCCCTGATTGTCCGGGCGAAAGTCGCCCGCGCGGGTATAGTATTCGCGGCCCTGCCCGTCCCTGACCTGGAAGAAGCCCTTGCCGTTGATGGCCAGATCCGTGACCGTGTTGGTGGATTCAAAGGCCCCCTGCTGGAAGATGGTGCGCACGTCATTGACCAGTACGCCTTCGCCCTTCTGCCCCAGCGCCACGCGGGAGTTCTCCTGCGCGTTCCACCAGTCGCCCATGTTGGCCTGCTGCGCATACCAGATGTCGGCAAACTGGATGTCCTGCTGCTTGTAGCCGAGCGTGCTGACGTTGGCGAGGTTGTTGGTGATGACGTTCATGCCGTCGCCAAGAGCCTTCATGCCGGTGGCGCCGATGTATAAGGACGCTCTCATGGTCTGCCTCCAACGCGGTCGGGAAAATATTTCCCCGTTGGCGGACCGTGCCCGCCCCCTTGCGCGGGGGCTTCGCCCGTTCCGGAATCTGCCTGTCCCGGTTGCGGGGCCGTTGGCGAACGGCCTGAACCGGGTGGAAAACATAAGGGGCGGAAAGGAAAAAACTTCCTCTCCGCCCCTTATCAAGCAGATTTTGTGCCAGCGGCTCTGCCGCCCATGCGTCTGCGTTATTTTTCCAGCGGCAGGCCGGCCTTCTGCCAGCCGGTCAGCCCCTCGCGCATATGCAGGATGTTGGTGACGCCCGCCTGTTCCATCATGTCGTAGGCACTGGCGGAGCGGTTGCCCGTGCGGCAGTAAAGCAGGATTGTTCTGTCCCCGGGCAGGGCGCGAATGCGGTTTTCAAACGAAGCGCCGAAGAAATCCAGGTTTTGCGCGCCGGGCAGATGCCCCTGACGGAATTCCTCCGGGGTGCGCACATCCACGATGACAAGGCCTTCCGGCGGGTTCCTGAGCAAGGCCGCGGCGTCGTTCACGCTGATGTCCCTGCCCATGGCGGGCAGGGAAAGCAACAAGAGACAGAGGGCTGCGGGCGGCAGCGCGCAGACGCAGCGGCGCAACAGGGAAACAATAGGCATGATTATCTCCGACAGCCGGGGCGCCGATCGGCCGCCCCGACCGAGGGCTACAGTTTGGCGCGGGCTTTGGCAAAGCCTTCGGCGGCGTTGCGGATGACCTTTTCTTCCACGCAGAAGGCCAGGCGGAAGTAGCCGGGACAGCCGAAGCCGGAGCCGGGCACCGCCAGCACGCGCTCTTCCAGCAGCGCGTTGACGAAAGCCACATCGTCCCCTCCCGGGGCCTTGGGGAAGAAATAGAAGGCCCCGGCGGGCATGTGGAACTCATACCCCGCTTCGGACAGCACTTCGGCCATGGCCTTGCGCCGGGCGGCGTAGACCTCAAGGGCCACCTGGCTGCCCAGCGCGGCGGCCATGATGTGCTGGCCCACCACAGGCGGATTCACAAAGCCGAGGATGCGGTTGGTCAGGGCGAGGGCGGCCATGAGTTCGTCCTTTTCGTCCAGCAGGGGCGAAACGGCCGCATAGCCCACGCGCTCGCCCGGCAGGGAAAGATTTTTGGAAAACGAGCTGATGACCACGGCATAGGGATAGAGCGGCAGCACCGAGGGCACTTCCGCCCCGTCATAGGCCAGGAAGCGGTAGGGCTCATCCGCCACAAGCCAGATGGGCCTGCCGTACTGCTGACTCTTGGTTTCCAGCAGACTCGCAATGGCCTGGAGCTCCTTGCGGCTGTACACGGCCCCGGTGGGATTGTTGGGCGAGTTGATGAGCAGCACGCGCGTCCTGGGGCCGATGGCCTCTTCCAGCGCCGCAATGTCCGGGGCGAAGGTGTCCGGTTTGCTCATGACCGCGCGGAACGTGCCGCCGTGGTTGGCCACGTAAAAGCCGTACTCCACAAAGTAGGGGGCGATGCCCAGCATCTCCTCGCCGGGATTGATGACGGCGCGCAGAAAGGCGTTGAACATGCCGGCAGCGCCGCAGCCCAGAATGACGGCATCGGCGGCAAGGGGCACGCCCTGTTCCTTGCTGAGGTGGGCCGCCAGTTTTTCGCGCGCCCAGGCAAAACCGCCGTTGGGCATGTAGCCGAAGGCGAAAGGCTCCTCCGCGTGCGCGGCGAATTCGCGCAGCCCTTTGGCCACGGCCGGCGGCGCGGGCAAGTCGGGATTACCCAGGCTGAAGTCGTACACCTTGTCCGCGCCGTAGCGGGCCTTGAGCTGGCCCCCGGCCTCGAACATGCGGCGTATCCACGAAGCGTTCTGCATGTAGCCCGCGACACTGTCGGCAAGAATGGACATAACTGACTCCCGGTTGTTGTATTCGGTTGGACTATCGGGTATGCTTTCCGTGGCGTTGAACAGAAGTTGCCAGTATGGAGGCCCTGATGCGTTGTGAAGTGTTCGGCAGAGCCTGCCGTTTTTTTGTTCCCGCCTTGTGCGCGGCGCTGCTGCTGCCCGCCTGCGCATCCAAGGAAAATGAAATTCCGGAAGCGCCCCGCGACGGCATGACCGTGAACGTCATCATGCGCGACGTGCTCCGCTGCTCCCGCATTTCGCCGGAGATCCAGATTGCCGATGCGCCCGCAGGCACCGAGTACTACGACGTACGTCTTACGGAATTCACCGGTGACGCGCAGGAGTTGTTCCTTGGCGGCGGCTCGTGGGAGCATGACGGCTCGGGCGTCATTCCCGAGGGAGGGCTGACGCGTCACTATCGCGGGCCATGCCCTCCCTCCGGACGGGCAGGAAGCTATGCCTTTGTGGTTTCGGCCATGAACCGGAAAAGCATGCAGCCCCTTGCGGTGCGCATCTACCGCTTCACACAGGAATAGCGCTTCGGTCGGCCCGCGCAGCCCGTCCTGCGCGGGTTCCGGCAGCGCATTCCCGTTTTCGGACCGCCCCGGCGGTCCTTTTTTGCGCTCTAGTCTTCGTCGTCCCGGTTCTCCGGCGGCGCCACGGCCACCACGTCAGTGATGATGCGCCGCCGTGTCGCCGTTGCCGGCTCTTCGGCCTTGTGCGCGCTGCGGGCGCCCGGCTCCGGCAGGCTGTTGTACAGGGCCCAGAAGGCCGGATACAGTTCGGTCATGACGCCGGGGTTGCCAAGCTTCCGGTGCGGGCTTGCGCAGGCCGTCAGGGCCAGCGCCAGTGCCCAGACGGGATTGGGCGCGTTCCAGGCGGGACGGGGACTGTCTTGTGAAATTTTGCGCAATATGCCGGTTCCGTCGTGCTCCAGGCCGACGGCGTGCAGAAAACTTTCCGCCGTGACCATGTCGGTTCCTGCGGGCAGCACGGGCAACGCCGCCTCGCCGCAGCGCAGGGCGCTGCAGGCTGTCAGGGCCAGGGGCAGGGGCGACCATGCGGCAGGGAAGTCCGCAGGCGGCTCCCATCGGGGCAGGGTTTTCAGAGGGGCCTTGCCGCGGGCAAGCACGTCCGCGCCCTGCATGCGCAGATCCAGCCCGCAGCGTTGCAGGGCGTCCCAGCCGGCGCGGGCCGCAGGCAGCGTGGACCAGCGGCCCGCAAGCCGCACCTCTCCGCCGAGGGCCAGGGGCAGCGCCAGCAGGAACAGGGCCAGTTCCGGCTCCATGTCCAATTCCGGCCGTTCGGGCAGCTGCAGCGGGCCGGGATGCACGCGGACCGCCGTGCCCTCAACATGGGCATCCGCCCCGGCAGCGCGCAGGATGGGCATCGCGCGCGCCAGAATATGTTCACGCTCGGCATGGGCGGCCAGGTCGAGGGTCAGGCCCTGTTCATAGCCGGGAGCGGCCAGCAGCAGGCTTTCGGCCAACTCCGGCGGAACGTCGGCAGGCAGGGAAACGCTGTCGGGGAGGATGCCGGAGCACTCCAGCCGTGCGGGCAGCCCCTCGCTTTTGGGAACCACGGGCACAAGGCGCGCGCCCAGTGTGGGCAGGAAGTGTCGCACGGCCGAGAAATTCGCCAGTTTCAGTCCGGCCTCGCCGGTAAACTTGGCGCGCGACGGCCGCCCCAGATAATGCCCCAGCAGCAGGAAGAAATTCCAGGCGCTGTCGCCCGCGTGCAGCACCTTGTCCGGCGCGCCGAGCGGCGCGGCCTGACGCGCCGTCACGCCGTCGTCCTCGCGGGTGAGGGCGGCCCCGGCTTGGTTGAGCATTTTCACGCAGTCCACAATGGGATCATTCATCAGGCAGGGTTCGAGCCGCAGGGCCTGGCCGGAGGCCGCCGCCAGCATGAGCCACGCGCGGGTGGCCCGGCAGGCCAGCGGGGCCGCAAGGCGCAGGCGCACAGGCTTCGGCGCGGGGGCGAGGTTGAAGGCCGTGTGCTGCGGCTCCCGCGCCGCCGCGCCTTCAGGGATGTCCGCTTCGTCGTGCGCGGCGGGACGCGGCAGGAATTCCACTTCCTGCATGAGCGAAAAAAAATGCCCGGAAAGCCGCGCATCGCGGCTGACGCGCGCGACGGCCGCCTCCCAAGCCTCGCGGAGCGCCTTTTCCTCGGCGGCTTCCAGCCTGGGTTTGGAGCCGCGCATCTTGGTCAGCAGATTTGTGCGGCGGAGCAGCAAGCGCAGGATGTCGCGGTCAATCTCGCACACCACGTCGCGCAGCGGCCTGCGCGCGCGGGCGTCGGCGCCTTCACGTCTGCGCGGGGAGTTCGGCCTGCGCGGGCCTGCGGTGCGAAAATCGTTGGAGCTGTCGGTCATGGCATCCTGCCGTCGGCTGTAGGTTTGTTAAGGATGGGAGGGGCGGCATGCCGGTCTGCCCCCCTTGCGGCGGCAGAAGCGGACGCATCCGCCCAAGCGTGTTAGCTTGAAACGCGCTCTCTTGCAAGTCGCCCGTGTCGCGGCGCGCGGTTTCGGGACGGGGCCGCGCGGAATTGCCGCATGGGGCTTGCCCCCCCCTGAAAATAATATTTTTTTCACAAAAAATAATCGCTTGATTTTGTGCAGAGAATGAGCAAACAACCAGTCAGGTTTCCACGAAATTTTGCAGAGGGGGCTTGACGCAAACGGCATCTGCTTGTTATTAAATGCGCAAGCCATACGCCCAACCTTCGTTGTGGAGGCGCTCGGCCAAGCCCGGCAAAGAGGTTGTGCCGCGCGCCTCGCCGAACCAGGCGGGTTTTTGTAACAATTTTACGACTTGGAGGATACGTATGCCGACGTTTGTCGATCCGTCCAAATGCGACGGCTGCAAGGGTGGCGAAAAGACGGCCTGCATGTACATCTGCCCCAACGACCTGATGGTGTTGGACGACAAGGAAATGCGCGCCTACAACCAGGAACCCGACGCCTGCTGGGAATGCTACTCCTGCGTGAAAATCTGCCCCCAGGGCGCCATTACCGCCCGTCCCTACGCGGACTTCGCCCCCATGGGCGGTACCTGTATCCCCATGCGTTCGGCCGACTCCATCATGTGGACGGTCAAGTTCCGCAACGGCAGCGTGAAACGCTTCAAATTCCCCATTCGCACCACGCCTGAAGGCTCCATCAAGCCCTTTGACGACCTCAAGGGCGACGCTACGCTGGAAGACTCCAAGCTCTACACCGAGACCGCTGTGGCCGAACCCCAGACCGTGCTCGGCAAGAAGTTTGAAGTGACCGAAGCTGACAAAACCTTCACCTGCTAGCCGCAGCGTGCGCGAAAGGAGAAATTACTATGCCGATGCTTCCTGTGAATGAAGCGAACAAAGGTATCGCTCTGGCCGAACCCACTGTGAAGGAACACGATGTCGATGTACTCATCGTGGGCGGCGGCATGGGCGCCTGCGGCGCCGCGTACGAGGCGGCCCGCTGGGGCAAAGACAACGGCGTGACCAACATCATGCTGTGCGACAAGGCCGCGCTTGAGCGTTCCGGCGCCGTGGCGCAGGGCCTTTCCGCCATCAACACCTACATTGGCAACGACAACAACAACACCCCCGACGACTATGTCCGCATGGTCCGCACCGACCTCATGGGCATCGTCCGTGAAGACCTCATTTTCGATGTGGGCCGTCACGTGGACGACTCCGTGCATCTGTTCGAGGACTGGGGCCTGCCCTGCTGGATCAAAAAGGAAGACGGCGTCCACAATCTGAACGGCGCCGACGCCAAGGCCGCCGGCAAGAGCCTGCGCAAGGGCGACCGCCCCGTGCGTTCCGGTAAATGGCAGATCATGATCAACGGCGAATCCTACAAGTGCATCGTCGCCGAGGCTGCCAAGAACGCCCTGGGCGAAGAGCGCTACATGGAGCGCATCTTCATCGTGAAACTGCTCCTCGACGCCAAGACCCCCAACCGCATCGCCGGCGCCGTGGGCTTCAGCACCCGCACCAACGAAGTGCACATCTTCCGCACCAACGCCATGCTGGTGGCCTGCGGCGGCGCCGTGAACGTGTACCGCCCCCGCTCCACCGGTGAAGGCATGGGCCGCGCGTGGTATCCCGTGTGGAACGCCGGTTCCACCTACACGCTGTGCGCTCAGGTCGGCGCGGAAATGACCATGATGGAAAACCGCTTCGTGCCCGCCCGCTTCAAGGACGGCTACGGCCCCGTGGGCGCGTGGTTCCTGCTGTTCAAGGCCAAGGCCACCAACGCCAAGGGTGAAGACTACTGCGCCACCAACAAGGCCATGCTGAAACCCTACGAGGATCGCGGCTACGCCAAGGGCAAAGTCATCCCCACCTGCCTGCGCAACCACATGATGCTCCGTGAAATGCGCGAAGGCCGCGGCCCCATCTACATGGACACCAAGACCGCCCTGCTGAACACCTTCGCCACCATGAACGAAGAGGAGCAGAAGGATCTCGAGGCCGAGGCCTGGGAAGACTTCCTCGACATGTGCGTCGGCCAGGCCAACCTGTGGGCCGCCAGCAACACCGCTCCCGAAGAGCGCGGTTCCGAAATCATGCCCACCGAGCCCTATCTGCTCGGCTCGCATTCCGGCTGCTGCGGCATCTGGACCTCCGGCCCGGACGAGAAGTGGGTGCCTGACGACTACAAGATCAAGGCCGACAACGGCAAGGTGTACAACCGCATGACCACGGTCAACGGCCTGTTCACCGCCGCCGACGGCGTGGGCGCCTCCGGCCACAAATTCTCCTCCGGTTCGCACGCCGAGGGGCGTCTGGCCGGCAAGCAGATGATCCGCTGGGTTGTGGATCACAAGGACTTTAAGCCCACCCTGAAGGAAAGCGCCGACGAGCTGAAGAAGGAAATCTACGGCCCGTACTACACCTTCCAGGAATTCAAGGGCGCGTCCACCGATCCGGTCGTGAACCCCAACTACATCTCGCCGAAGAACTTCATGATGCGCCTGATCAAGGCCACCGATGAATACGGCGGCGGCGTGGGCACCTACTACACCACTTCCAAGGCCCTGCTGGACACCGGCTTCTGGCTGCTGGAAATGATGGAGGAGGACTCCAAGAAACTGGCCGCCCGCGACCTGCACGAACTGCTGCGCTGCTGGGAAAACTACCATCGTCTGTGGACGGTGCGTCTGCACATGCAGCACATCGCCTTCCGCGAAGAGACCCGGTATCCCGGCTTCTACTATCGCGCCGACTTCATGGGCCTGGACGACAGCAAGTGGAAGTGCTTCGTGAACTCGAAGTTCGACCCCGCTACCGGTAAGACCACGATCTTCAAGCGGCCTTACTTCCAGATCATCCCCGACTAGTCGGCGGCTCTGATGCCAAATGGGGGCGGCCGCAAGGCCGCCCCCTCTTCTGCTGCAAAGGCCGGCACGCCCGCTGTTGCGGCAGTAAAAACCGCGCGCCGGAGCGGCAGGGCCGCAATGGGATGAGCGGTTTTTTGCGCCTTGCGCCGGCGCCCGATCCGGTTCGCCGCCTGCGGCGGACATGCGGCGGGCGTCCGGCAACGGGCACGCCCCCATCGGGCATGCCCCTTCGACATCGGGAGTCCGGCGCAGCACATGCGGCGTCGGCGGGGCGGCCGCAAGGCTGTGCCGTTTTTTCGCGGCGGGAGGCCGTTTCCTTCTTCAGCCGCTATGCAACAACGCAGGAGGATATCCAGGATGTCCAATGCCATTCTCGTCGTGGGCGGCGGCTTTGCAGGCCTCACAGCCGCCATTGAAGCGGCGGAACTGGGCCATGACGTCTATATCGTCGAAAAAACGCCCTGGCTCGGGGGGCGTGTGGCTCAGCTCAACAAGTATTTTCCGAAACTCTGTCCCCCCTCCTGCGGTCTGGAAATCCAGTTCCAGCGCATCAGGAAGAATCCGCGCATCAAATTTTTCACGCAGGCTGAAGTGGTCGGCTTTTCGGGCGTGAAGGGCGACTACAATGTGCGGGTGCGCATCAATCCGCGCCATACGGCCCCGCATAATGTGGAATTCAGCCTGCTGGCCTCCAGCCTGCAGGGCGAAGTGGAGAATGATTTCGATTTCGGCCTGTCCACGCGCAAGGCCCTGTACAAGGCCATGCCCTTCGCCTTCCCCAACCGCTATGTGCTGGACACGGAGGCCCTTTCCAAGGCGGACGCCGCGCGTGTGGCCGGCGACAAGTTCCTGAACGTGGACGAGCAGCCCCGCGAGGTTGACTTCAGCGTGGGCGCGGTGGTCATCGCCACCGGCTGGAAGCCGTATGACGTGACCAGATTGACCAACCTCGGCGCAGGTACGGTCAAAAACTGCGTTTCCAATATGCAGCTGGAGCGTCTGGCCTCGCCCTTCGGCCCCACGGGCGGCCGCATCGTGCGTCCCACCGACGGCAGGACGCCCCTGCATGTGGCCTTTGTGCAGTGCGCCGGCTCGCGCGACCGGAATCACCTCAACTACTGCTCGTACATCTGCTGTATGGCCACGCTGAAGCAGTGCCTGTACATCGCCGAGCAGAGCCCCGAAACGCAGATTACGGTCTACTACATCGACCTGCGTGCGCCGGGCCGTTATGTGAAGGTGCTTGAGAAGGTCAAGGCCCTGCCCAATGTGCGCTTTGTCAAGGGCAAGGTCGCCGACGCCGTGCAAGCCCCCGGCAACAAGGTGCGCATCACGGCTGAAGACGCCGTGCGCGGCGAAAAACTGACCCTTGATTACGACCTTGTGGTGCTGGCCACGGGCATGCAGCCCTCGCTGGCCGGTGAAAACGCGCCCCTGCCCCTGCCGCTGGACGAAGACGGCTTTATCGCCGGGGGCGAGGAGGCCGGCATTTTCGCCGCCGGGTGCGCGCGCATGCCCCTTGACGTGATGCGCTCCGCGCAGTCCGGCACAGCCGCCGCCCTGAAGGCGGTACAAACGGTGAAAGGGAGGTAGGCGGCATGGCCGGTAAAATTGGCGTCTATTTTGACCAGCAGAATATCGGCGGCGGCCTGGATGTGGCCGCTCTGGCCGAGCAGACCACGCAGAAGTGGGGCGACTTCACCCCGGTGGTCAAGGTTGTCCCCGTGCTGGCCCTGGCCGTGGACGAGATCAGGGCCGACATCGCGGCGCAGGAACTGGACGGCGTGCTGCTGTGCGGCGCTTCCCCGCGTGTGGATGCCGACCTGTACCGCCTGCCGGTGCAGGTGGAGCATGTGAACCTGCGCGAGCAGTGCGTGCAGGCCTACAGAAACCCGGACAAGAGCCCGGCGGACCCGACCTGCGCCCCTGAGCTGCTGACCATCATGGCCCGCGACTACGTGAACATGGGCGTGGTCAAGCTGCAGAAGAGCACCCCGCCCGACTCGGCGGCCATCACCGGCACGCAGCGCATTCTGGTCATCGGCGGCGGCTGGACGGGCCTTACCGCCGCTGCGGAGGCGGCGGCCACGGGCTATGAGGTCGTGCTGGTGGAGAAGGCCGACAGGCTCGGCGGCGCGGCCAACAACATTCCCACGGGTTCGCCCCTGGCGTCGCCCTGGACGGACAAGCAGCCCACCAACCTGGCCGACAAGATCAGCCGCGTGACCAGTGACGGCAAGATTTCCGTACATCTGAACGCGCACATGGAAAAGCTGGAAGGCCAGCCCGGCGAATACAAGGCCACCTTTGTCACGCCTTCCGGTTCGCAGACCGTGGAAGTCGGTTCCGTGGTGCTGGCCACCGGCTGGGTTCCGCTGGACAAGAAATTCCTTGCGCCCCTGGGCCTCGGGCAGAGTGAGAAGGTGGTGGACGCGGCCACATTCGGCAAGATGCTGGTGGCCGGAGAGGTGAACGCACGGCGCATCGCTTTTGTGCTGGATACCACCGTGGCCGAGGATGCCGTGAAGAAAGCGGCGGAGGAAGCCGCGGAAACGGCCGCCGCTGCGGGAGAGGCGCAGCCCGAAGCCAAGGCGGAAGACGAGGCGGAGGAGAAGGTTTTCGTCAAGGAAGACCTTGAGAGCATTCGCCACCTGCAGTACTCCAACGCGGTGAATTCCGTGGGCATGCTGCGCCTGGCCAATACGGTCTGCGAGAAGACGGGCGATGCCTGTCAGGCGTTTATCCTCTATAAAAATATGACCGTTCCGGGCATTCTTGAGCGTTTCTACAAGAAAATGCAGGATCGCCTGGGCGTCATGATGACCAAGGCCGACGTGACCGCCGTGCGCGAGGCGAACGGCCACATGGTGGTGGAGTGCAAAAACACCCTGCTGGGCATGGACTTCGACCTGGACGTGGACCTGGTCGTGCTGCCCACGGGCCTGGTGCCCACCACGGCCAAGGACGTGACGGTGGGCTTTGAGTATCGCCAGGGACCTGACTTTCCCGACCTGCAGCTCTTTGACGGCTTTGCAGATTCCAACTACATCTGCTTCCCGTATGAAACGCGCCGCACGGGCGTGTACGCCGCGGGCTGCGTGCGTCAGCCCCTGACAATGGACGCCTGCGAGGAAGACGCCAGAGGCGCCGTGCTCAAGGCCATCCAGTGCATTGAGGCGGCCGGGCGCGGCGTGGCCGTACATCCCCGCTCGGGCGACAATTCCTATCCGGTGTTCAATTTCGTGCGCTGCACCCAGTGCAAGCGCTGCACCGAGGAATGCCCCTTCGGCGCGCTGGACGACGACGAAAAGGGCACGCCGAAGCCCAATCCGGCGCGCTGCCGCCGTTGCGGCACCTGTTTCGGCGCCTGCCCGGAACGCGTCATCTCCTTCGCCAACTACAACATCGACCAGATCGGCTCCATGATCCGCGAGGTGCAGGTGCCCAAGGACTTCAAGAACGAAGGCCCGCGCATCCTCATCCTGGCCTGCGAAAACGACGCCTATCCGGCCCTGGATATGGCGGGCGCGCGCAACCATCCCTGGAGTCCCTACTGCCGCATTATTCCCGTGCGCTGCCTCGGCTCGGTCAACGCCATCTGGGTGTCCGACGCCATGAGCAAGGG
This sequence comes from Desulfovibrio desulfuricans, assembly GCA_015062205.1. Lineage (GTDB taxonomy): Bacteria > Desulfobacterota > Desulfovibrionia > Desulfovibrionales > Desulfovibrionaceae > Desulfovibrio > Desulfovibrio desulfuricans_D. The sequence continues at coordinate 17,159 of SUVB01000011.1, read as the reverse complement.
CTTTGACGGCGTGATGCTGCTGGGCTGCAAGTACGGCGACGATTACCAGTGCCACTTTGTGAAGGGTTCCGAAATCTGCTCCCGCCGCAAGGAAAACATCGCCGAGACGCTCAACCGCCTGGGCGTGCAGCCCGAACGCGTGGAACAGTTTGAAGTGGCCATTGACGAATACGACAAGGTGCCCGCCCTGATAGACAGCTTTGTGGACCGCATCATGGCAATGGGCCCCAACCCGTTCAAGGGCATGTAGGAGGAAGGCTGCAATGGCTCAATGTGCAATCAAACCTGATGTGGAGTTTGTCAGGGAGCTGCAGGAAACTGGTGGCGAATCCCTCAAGAAGTGCTACCAGTGCGCCACGTGCTCCGTGGCCTGCCCCCTTTCTCCGGAAAATGCGCCCTATCCGCGCAAGGAAATGGTGTGGGCTTCCTGGGGCCTCAAGGACAAGCTCATGGGTGACGCCGACTTGTGGCTCTGCCACAACTGCGGCAACTGCTCCGACCTCTGTCCGCGCGGCGCCAAGCCCGCAGACATGATGAGCGCGGCCCGCAACGTCATCTACCGTGACCTGGTGGAGCCCACCTGCGTGGGCAAGCTGATGAGCAGTCCTTCCGGTCTGCCCGTGCTCTTCGCCGTTCCGGCCCTGCTCTGGCTTGTGGTCTGGGCCATCCGCGCAAGCATCGTGGGCGCGTGGTTCCCCCGCACGGCCGACGGCCGCATTGTCTTCGGGCAGATCTTCTACGGCGACTACACCATCGACCCCATCTTCATGCTCACGTTTTTCGGCGCGCTCTTCCTCATCGGGCGCGGCGCGGTGAAACTGTGGAAGTCCTTCAAGCCCGAGGGCAAGCTGGCCGTCATCGGCAAGCAGAAGTGCTGGCTTTGGCATCTCTGGGACGTGCTGTGGGACGAGGTCATCACGCACAAGAAGTTCAGCGACTGCGAAGCCGGCCCGGACACCGGCAAGACGCGCTACAATCGCCAGTTCGGCCATTTGCTGCTGGTCTACAGCTTCTGCATCCTGGCTTTTGTCACCGCCGTGGTGGCCGGGGGCCACTGGATCGGCAAGGTCTGGCCCGTGGTGAGCATCGAAACCCCCATGCCGCTGACCTTCCCGGTGAAGCTGCTGGCCAACCTGGGCGCGCTCATGCTGCTGGCCGGCCTCGCCGTGCTGACAGTGCGCCGCTTCCTGCAGGACAAGGAGAACCACGGTTCCAGCTGGCATGACTGGTATTTCTTGGGCATCATCTGGGCCGTGGCCCTCACCGGCGTGCTCTCCCAGTGCTTCCGCCTGGCGGACTGCGTGACGCTCGCCTTCATGGTGTACTACCTGCATCTGGTCTTCGTGTGGATGCTCTTTGCCTATCTGCCCTGGACCAAGCTTGGGCACTTCGTGTACCGCACGGTGGCCCTGGTGTACGTCCGCATGTACGGCAGAAGCTGAGGGTTCCGGCCCCGGCCGGACGCCGCGGGCCGCTGTTGAAGGTCGCGCAATCAGCGAACGCTTATTGAACACATATCGCTCTCCGAGGAGGAGGCCGCCATGTCCGATACATCCCGCAAAGTTTTTCCCGTGGAAACCGTGCTTGCCCTGGTCATGGGCAAGGAAGGCGCTGATATCAAGGAAATCGCCGGTTATGTGGCCGGGCGCTCCGTGCCCTGCGACTGCTGCGCCAAGGCCGTGGGGCCTTTTGCCGCCGCCTGGCTGGCCCGCTGGTATCCCAAATTCGCCGAGCTCACCTGGGTGGAAGGCCAGTCCTGGGACGCCTTTGTGAGCACCGGCCGCAGCATTCTGGGCGATAATGTCTCCCTGACCGCCATGGACGGGCTTACCAAGACCCTGTGCGGCAAGGTGCTCGACGCCATGAGCGAAACCAAGGACAGCCTGACCGCCCAGACCGCCGCCAACGCCGCCCTTGAAGCGCGCGTGCGTGAACTGGAACCCGCCGAGGCCCGCGCCGCCGCCCTCGACAAAAAGGTGGGTGAACTGGAAGACAAGATCAAGGCCATGAATGCCGACATGGGCGGCCTGCGTCGCCAGATCGCCGAATTCCAGGGCAAGGTCGCCATCAGCCATGACGAACTCATGGAGACCATCAAGGACGCCATCAAGGACGGCCTCAAGGGCATGGTTGTGGGCGGCGCTGCCGCCGGGGCGGCTGCCGCTGCAGACGGCGGCGAGGCCGCCGCTGCCGCGCCCGAGGAAAACGCCGTGCCCGACGATTTCGGGTTCGGTTCCTCCGGCGCCAACAGCGACGGTTTCGGGTTCTAAGCGTACCGTATTTGTGGGGAACATTGCAGATGCAGGCGCGCGAAGGCGCGCCTGCATCTTTTTGTCTGCAAAGCGCCGTCTGCGCAAAATACCGGCGTTGTCCTCAGCCCGCCACAGCAGGAAAGGACCGCGCAGACATCCCGCTTGGTGAACGTGGGGCAGCGGGCTCGGGCGATTCCCCGCCCGCCGTCGGCGTCTTATTTCCTACCAGCGTTCAGGCATGAAATGCGGCGGCAGGGCGTTCTCCGGCTTGTCGCCGATCTGGTCGCGCAGGCTGCGGATCAGGGCAGCGGCAGCAGCCAGATGCTTTTCCAGCCTGTCCACTTGCGCCTGCTGGGCGGTGAGGGCGGCGTCCAGGGCCTTGAGGCGTTCATCCTGAAAATAGGTCAACTCCTCAAGGCGGGCGAGCCGTTCTTCAACGTCGTGCATGGGCTTTCCTTGATGGTCAGCGTTCTCCCCGCCGGGAACGGCCCGGAGGGACGTCCCGGCGTCTGTCAGCCCGGGGCGGGCGCGTCTGTTGCGCGGCCTCCCGAAAGCGTTCCTCTGCGGGCGAAAACCGATGCCGCCGGGCGTGCGGTCGGCCGTGTTCGGAAAGGGCAACGGTCGGCGGGGGCGGGTTTTCGGGGCGTGAGGCCCGGCGGCTGCCGCCGGACAGCGCGGCGGCATCCACGGCGGGCATGAGAATGTGATGCTGCCGCAGGCGCTGGGCATCGGTACGGGCCACATAGATGGCTTCCCCTGCCTCGTTGCGGCCGCAGTAGAACATGGCCGTGGCAATGGTGCCCGGCGTGGGGATGAAGCACTGCGTCTGCCGGGGGGCCCAACGGCGTTGGCGCAGCCAGCGGGCCAGGGCGTACATGTCCTCGTCCGTACAGCCGGGAAAGGCGCTCATGAGATAGGGCACCACATACTGTTCCCTTCCGGCCAGGCGACTCTGCCGCGTGAATTCCGCCAAAAATGCCTCAAAGGTCTCCAACGGGGGCTTGCGCATGAGGGTCAGCACGGCGGGCGCGCAGTGCTCGGGGGCGACCTTGAGCTGCCCGCCCGTAAATTCGCCCGTGTAGGCCGTCAGCGCCGCAGGATCGCGCAAGGCCAGATCTGCCCGCACACCGCTGGCCACACGCACCTGCTTCACCTCCGGCAGAGCCGCCATGCTGCGCAGCAGCTCCACATGCCTGCCCTGCGGCGTAATGAACGACTTGCAGACGGAGGGGAAACAGCAGCTGGCCCGACGGCAGACGCTCCCGCGCGGGGCCTCGGTCTCGGGGGGGGCGTCGTCGCTGCGCCGGTCCAGAGCGCAGTGCCCCTGCCACATGTTTGCCGTGGGGCCGCCCACATCAGAAATGGCGACGGGCCCCTTGCCCCGACGCATGTTCTGCTGCCCCAGGCTGCGGGCTTCGGCGAGGATGGAGCGCGCGGAACGGGAGCTGATGCGCCTGCCCTGATGCAGGGCCAGCGAGCAGAAGGAACAGCCGCCGCCGCAGCCCCGGTGGCTGGTGATGCTTGTGCGCAGCATTTCTTCGGCGGGAATGGGCAGGGTATAGCGGGGGTGCGCCTTGCGCGTGAAGGGCAGGCTGTAGAGCGCGTCCATTTCTTCCGTGGAGAGGGGCGGCGCGGGCCGCGCCAGCACCACGGCGCGACGCCCTACGGGCTGGAAGGCCCATGCGTCCAGGCGGTGCACCTGCCGCTCCAGCTCCTGCGTGAGGCGGAGCAGTTGCGTCGCATCGTCCAGAACGGCTTCATGCGAGGGCAGTTCCACCCATGGCTCATCGGCGAGCTCGGCGGGCAGGGCGGCGGGACGGCCGTCATCGTCCAGCCTGTCCATCCAGGCTGTGCCGGGAATGCCGCGCATGTTGCCGCCCCTGTCCAGCCGCCGGGCGCACTCCACAATGGCGCGCTCGCCCATGCCCCAGATGAGCAGGTCGGCCTTGGCGTCCATGAGGATGGGGCGTCTGAGGGCGTCTGTCCAGAAATCGTAGTGGGTAACACGGCGCAGGCTGGCCTCAATGCCGCCCAGCACCACGGGCAGGCCGGGAAAGGCCTGCCGCGCCAGATTGGCATAGACCAGGCATGCCCGGTTGGGACGCGCCCCGGCTTTGCCGCCGGGGGTGTAGGCGTCATCGTGGCGTTTTTTGCGGAAGGCGGTGTAGTGGGCCAGCAGGGAGTCCAGCGCGCCCGCGCTGACGCCCGCGAAGAGGCGCGGCCTGCCCATGACGAGCAGGTCTTCCGGAGTGTCCCAGCGCGGCTGGGCCACAATGCCCGTACGGAAGCCGTGGCGGATGAGCCAGCGCGCCAGCAACACGACGCCGAAGGAGGGATGGTCCACATAGGCGTCGCCGTTGATCAGCAGCACATCCAGACCGTCCCAGCCGAGAGTGCGCAGTTCCTGCGCGCTCATGGGCACAAAGAGGGGCTGCGCGGGCGCGTCTGCGGGGGGGGAGGCGGTCGCCTGCGCGGCCGTTGCCGTATCGTCTTCGGCGGCCTGTCCCACCGGCGGCCGAAGCGCACCGGTACGCCCGGCATCCGCCCGCTTCTCCGTCCATTCTTCCGCCCGTGCCCGTTCCCCCGCCTCAAGCAGCAGATCGGGGAAGGGGGCGATGCGACGCGCGGCGGGCCGCCCCGGCGCGGGAAAGGGGAGACGCCTACTTGCCATCCGGCGGCGTCACCAGCGGCACGGCGTCGCATTTGGGCGCGGGCTTGCCGCCCCCGGCCGGCATGCCGCCCATGTTGCCGTGGCCCATGGTTCCGGCGGAGTGGTTCTTGACAAAAGCATCCCATTCCGCACGGTCAATGGCCTTGTCCCCGTTTTTGTCGATAACGGCAAAGGCTTCGTCGCGCATGCCGGGAAAGGCCGCCTTGAATTCCTCGGGCGAGAGGCTGCCGTTCCTGTCGGCATCCGTGGTGGTGAATTTATCCGCAGGCGCGCTGTCGGCCGCTGCGGGCACGGCCACAACAGGTGCGCCCCAGAGGCACAGAACTGTCAGGGCCGACAAGGGGAGGCCGCCAGGCAGAAGGCGTTTCATGGGAAAGCTCCTTGCGTGCCCGGATTACTCCGGGTAAAAGTCCGGCCCTTCGCGCTCCATGCGGTCGATGCACAGGGTCAGGTTGTCCGGCCGGCCGGGTTTGTGATCGTCCGGATAGAGCAGGGCCGACATGTAAAATACGGAATTGAGCTGCAGGGCCGTGCGCGCGCCGGCCGAAAATTTCTCCAGCGCCAGGGAGAAGTTGAAGCGCGCCTCCCCCGGCAGGGCGGCCAGCACGGGTTTGGCGTTTTCGGCCAGGGCGGCCAGCAACTCGGCCTTTTGGCGCATCAGGGCGTTATGCCCGGGCGTGTCGCCCGCGTCAAGGCGGGCCAGGGCCTGCCGTTCCACATCCATAACATGGTCGTGCTGTTGGCGCAGCCAGCTGACGACGCCGTCGAGCGCTGTCTGTTCGCTCATGAGTGCCTCCTTCGGGTCTGTATACCCTGTGTCGGGAGCGCGCGCAAATCTGCCGGATCGCGCGGCAGCGGGGGGGGGGCGGAAGGTGCGCGTCGGAGGGGTCAGCACATGTGTTCGGCCACGAGGTCGCGGGCTATCTGCCATGCGCGGTTGATGATGCACGCCTGTCTGCCCGGGGCCACCGGTTCGGGGCCGTGCTCCCCTTCGTGGAGGATGATCATCTGCGTATCGCCCGGCGGGTAGAAAAACTGCAGATCGTCGCCGAATTCTTCGCGCAGGCAGGATTGCAACTTGAGGAGCATGCCGGTTTCTTCGCCGCGCACGACAAAATTGGTCCAGAATTCGCGCGTGACGCGCTTGAGGATGAATTCCCGCCGCGCCTCGGCATTCTTGTCCGCGTCGCCGGAGAGGAGCTTCAGCGCCTGGATCTGGAACAGCGTGGTGCGCGTTTCCGCCAGTTGTCGCTTGTACTTGTTCAGCCCCGCCTGCCGGTATGCGCCGTTGCGGGCGTAGGGAGAGCTCATGACCGCGGCCATGTGCAGTTCCGGCGCAATATTCATGGACGTTTCCCGCCTAGGTTGCGTTTGAGATGATGGAGGCATTGCCCAGTGACGCCAGAATCTGCTGGAGGTAGTCGCTGTCGCTTTCCGGGGCGGACGCCGTGTTCGTTGTCCGGCTTGTGCTCTTTTGCGCGTTGTCAAGGATATCGGCCTGTTCATCGAACAGGATGCTCATGTTTCCCAGTGACTTGTAGTCATAGGCGTACTGCGATTCCAGGTTCTGCATGCGCGCGATGTAGTCGCCGATTTTGTTTAGCGCGGCCTGTGCCCCGGCCTGGTCGTTGAAGGCCAGCTCCGTGCTGAGCCTGTTCAGGTTCATGTTCGAGGAGTTGGGATCCAGAACCGTGCTCAGCGAACTGTCCAGCAGGTTGGCGAACTTCTGCTTCCGCACGCTGTTGCCCGCCTGTATCTGCACCACGGAATTCTGCCCGTCCAAAAGGGACATGCCGTTGAAGGCCGTGTCGCCGGCCAGGCGTAGTATTTCGTCAATGTGCTCGGCAACGCTCGCGGAAGCGCCGCTCAGATGCTCGGCGCTCAGCCCGTCGGTAAGGGCGCAGTCCGTCAGGATTTCCTGGATGGCCTGAAGCCGGCTCTTGATGGCCGTGACGCCGGTCTGGGCCACGTTGACCATGACCTTGGCGTCTTCCATGTTCTGTGCGGCCATGCGGGCCACGGCGGCGTCCGCCCGCATGCGGCTTTCAAAGGGCCGCCGCGTGGATTCGGGCATGGAGCGGTCTTCCCGTTCCGCCTGCGAGGAGGCGACGGCCTTCCTGGCCAGATTGGCGTTCACAATTCCCAGAAGAAGGGCTTCCATGTCCATGAGTGTCTCCCGCTACAGGTGGACGTTGCGAAGGGATGTCGCCGCGCCGGACGCCAGAAGGGCGCAGCCGCGGGCGGCATGCCCCCGGCCGGGAAAAAGGATGCGACGGAACGCATTGACGGGCTTGCCGCCCGCCGATGCGGCCGGGCCGTCGGGAATGCGGCCCGGCGTCGACGCGGCGGTGCATGCATTGAAGGTCGCCGGCGAAGCGACGGAAGAAATGAAGGACATGCGGCTACGCTCCTTGTGGCCGAGGCGTCTGCTGGATTGCCTTGCACGTCTTAACGGACGGTCGGACAAAAAGATTAGGCGCCGCGCGGTGTTTTCACAGTCTTCGGCGGGGCGGCGTTCTGCCCCCGCCGCCGGCGCTGCTGTCTGTTTTTGTAAGGCCGGCAGGCTTGCCGACAGGTTTTGCGGTCTGCCCGGAGCCTTTTGGGCAGACCAGCAGGGAGCGATCCGGAGAACCCCGCTGTCCCTGTGCCGGACTGTGGGGGCGCCGTTGTAGGTGATGCGGTTTGGCGTGCTTGCAGCGGAAACTGCTTGCGATAACAACTAATATTATCTATAACCATATTCAGTAGTATTGCAGACTCTAGTCCTGATATGAAGCAATCCGGAGGCAGATAGGCATATGTCTGTTTCTCCAAACATGGAATCTTCCGTCATTATCCCTGTCTTCAACCAGTGGAATTTTACCTCAACCTGCCTCGCCACCCTGGCGGAGACAGTGGCGGGAAAATCCGTCGAGGTCATCGTCATAGACAATGCCTCCACAGACGCCACGGGGGAAGAATGCCCCGAGTTGGGGCAGCGTCTTTTCGGCAGCCGCTTCAGGTATCAACGCTGCGCGCAAAACTGCAATTTCGGCCCGGCGTCAAACATGGGCGCGCGCATGGCCGTCGGCGAGTACCTGGTTTTCCTGAACAACGACACTGAACTGCTGCCGGGCTGGTATGAGCCGCTCATCGCGGATTTTGCCGCATTCCCCGACATCGCCGCCACCGGCCCTGTGCTGCTCTACCCCGCACGCGAGCCTTTCGGGCACACGGTGCAACACCTCGGGGTGTTTGTATCCCCCACATTCAAGGTGGGGCATTTGTACGAGGGCATCCCCGCCGCCTCCCCCCTGGTGAACAGGCGGCGTTTCTTCCAGATCATCACGGCGGCCTGCATGGTGATGCGACGTTCGCTCTTCCTCGAAGCCGGCCTCTTTGACGAGCACTACATCAATGGTTTTGAGGATGTGGACCTGTGCGCCCGCCTTTTTGCCCAGGGCCGCAGGATGACCGTCAACCCGGCTTCCCGCGTCATCCACCACACCAGCCGGACGCCGGGACGGCATGCCCATGAGCAGGAAAATTCCGACTATTTCGTGGACCATACCCGGAATCTGCTGACCCCGGACTGGCATATCCACTGCCGCAACGACGGGATGGTCTTGCGTGTCAGCCCGTGGCAGACATGGCAGGGCGCCTTGCCGTCCGCCCTGCAACGCCGCCTGGACGCGGCAGCCGCCCGCGCCTCTTTTGCCGATCTGCGCGACTTGCTGGAGCAGCATCCCCTGTGGGAGGCGGGATGGCATGCACTCATTGAGAAGGCGGAATCCCCGGAATTGTGTGCCGAGCTGCGCACTGTGCTGCGCAAGCTGTACTACGGGCCTGATGTCGCGCTTCCCCTGTATGCGGATTCCTGCCGAAGCCGCGACCGGCGCACAGCCGAAGCCGCGCTCGCCGACCTGGTTTCCTTCTGCAAGCCGTGGGGGGAATACCTCGGCGCGGCGAAATCCATGCTGGAGTGGAGCAGGGAAATCGGCATGGAGGATTTCGCGTCCCAGTATGCGGAATGGCTTTTCAGGGCCGAAGACTTTCGGCAGACCCAGTATGAGCCATTTCTGGAGAAATTCTGGGAAATGGCCCGCCACTGGTCGCTGCCGCCGCTTTCCAACTGGGCCTATACGCTCTGGCTCCACAATGTGGATACGCCCCGGCGCAGGGCCATGCCGCCCTCAACCGCGCCGGACGGCCCGGCCTTCTCCATCCTCATGCCCGTGTACAACCCGCGCCCGGAACACCTCGCGGCCGCGCTGGATTCCGTGCTCGCCCAGGACTGCCCGCGCTGGGAACTGTGCGTGGCCGACGACGCATCCACAGACCCGGCGGTCCGCCCGCTGCTTGAAGACTATATGCACCGCGACGGCAGGATCCGCGTCACTTGGCGCGCGGAGAACGAGCACATCGCCGCTGCCGCCAATACCGCCCTCGGCATGGCGCGGCATCCGTGGGCAGCCCTGATGGATCAGGACGACCTTCTTGCCCCGGATGCCCTGTCCCGCATGTCCGATGCCCTTGCGCGCCATCCGGACGCGCTGCTGCTCTATTCCGATGAAGACAAGGTGAATGATGAAGGCTCCTTTTTCCATCCCCATTTCAAGAATGGCAAATGGGATGCAGAATTGCTGTTAGCAAATGACATTGTTAGCCGCTTCAGCGTGTTCAACGCCGCACGACTGCGGGATATCGGAGGATTTCGCAAAGGCTTCCCCGGCTCTCAGTGCTTTGACATGGTACTGCAGTTCACACATGGACAACCGCCGTCATGTTTTGTGCATACGCCCCATGTGCTCTACCACCGGCGGGTGCACGGCGGAAGCGCCTCGCTGACCGTCAATGCCAAAAAAGAAATTGTGGAAAGCGCGCGCAAGGCCGTGCAGGCTCGCCTTGACGCCGAAGGAGGGGGCGCGGCGTCCGTGCTCCCCTCCTCGCAATATGTGCGCCCGCAGTTTGCGTTGCCGTCCCCGCCGCCGCAGGTGAGCCTGATCCTGGATATGACCGGGGAACACGCGCTGGCGCTTCTTGAAGCCTCCTACACCGCGCTGACTGCCAGGACTGCCTACCCCGCATTTGAAATGCTCGTCCTGTACAATGATGCGGCATCTCTCTCTCAACGGGCGCGGGCAAGGAGGCTTGCCGCCGCTGATTCCCGGCTTGCCCTGCAGCTCGTCCCGCCCGGGGCTTCCGGGCCGGAACGCCTGCGACTGGGGGCGGCGAAGGCGGGGGGTGCGGTGCTGGGCTTTATGGCTTCCGGCCTTGTCCCGTTGACGGAAGGCTGGCTGGAGGAGCTGGTAGCCGCGTTGTGCCGGGAGCATGTGGGGACCGTGGGCGGCAAACTGGTTGCCCGCGACAACACCACCCTGCACGGGGGGTATCTGACTGACGCCCGCGGCGAGTTGCGTCCCCTGTTGTGCGGCCTGCCGCGCAACGAACCGGGCTGGTTCGCCTGGAATGTCCTTGCGCGCACTGTGGACGCGCTGGACGCGCTGTGCCTCTTCACCCGGCGTGAAACATGGGATGTGTTCGGCGGCTTTGACCCGGGCATGGGGGAAGCCGCCGCGCAGGACTACTGTCTGCGCCTCGGGCGGCAGCGCCTGCGTTCCGTGTGGTGGCCGTACGCTGAATTTGTGGCGATAGGGCAAGACGCCGTTCAGCCCGTAGGGGAGAATACGGCCTTTGCCGAACGCTGGAAGGGACGGCTTACGCCTGCCAATCCTAACCTAGTTGCGAACGGAGACGGATGGTCGCTCATGGCTGACGAATCAGGCTGGAACGCGCACCAGATTGAGCAAAGCAATAATAAGAACGTGGGGGAAAAAAAATTGGCAAGTGGCGCAACTGGATTTTGAAGCCACGCAATACCATGCTGTCGTAGGATGCGCGTTCGAGTTTTTTTAACCGTCCCAAGCCGTTGTCTTGCCGCTGCCGGCGGTGTTCGTAATCCCATTCGTCCTTGCGGCTGGAGTGTGGGCAAAACCTGATCCCTTGCCGCGATATCGGATCGGTTGCCGCTTATGCCCCGGATATGGAGGCCCGCTGCGCGGACTGGTTCGCAGGCCGCAGGGGCTGTGCCTGCCGCAGGGAGGCGACGGGGAGATTGTGAAAAAGTGTTTTTTTGCATAGTCGCAAAAAAACACTTTTTTGTTTTATTTAATAATTAATCATAGTTATCATAAAAATGGTTGTTTTTTTACAACAAAGCAGAATTATTCCCAACTACGGGATATTTGAAATATGGTTAATTATTTTACGATGTTGATCGTTTGGCATGGATGATGCTCTAAGAGGGGCGTCCGCTCCACAGCGCGGGCTTGCCTTGTGAAACATAACACCCAGTCAGGAGTTTTATTATGAGCCAGTGCAGCTGCTGCATGTCCCCCCAGGAAGAGCGCGTTATCAGCAAGAAGGTCGACCGCAAGGGCCGCGAACGCGTTTACAAGATTCTCGAACGCAACCAGTTCACCCTGCCCCACGTGGATGTGGAGCGCGCCAAGTACTTCACCGAATCCATGCGCCAGACCGAGGGCGAACTGCTCACCCTGCGCTGGGCCAAGGCCTTGAAGAACGTGGCCGAAAAGATCACCGTCTGGATCACGCCCGACCAGCTGCTGGCCGGCCGCGTCGGCCAGCTCGGCCGTTACGGCATTCTCTATCCTGAAATCGACGGCGACTTCTACCGCGAAGTGCTGGCCGACCTGGAACACCGCGACAAGAGCCCCTTCCAGATCTCCAAGGAAGAAATCAAGATCGTCATGGAAGAGATTGCCCCCTACTGGGAAGGCAAGACCTACCATGAACACCTGAACAAGGTCCTGCCCAAGGAAATCCGCAACGTCACCTATGTGGACGAGCGCGGCCTGAAATCCAAGTTTGTGGTCAGCGAAACCTCTTCCTACCGTTCCGCCCTGCAGTGGGTGCCCGACTACGAGAAGGTGCTCAAACGCGGCTTCATCGACATCCAGAACGAAGCCAAGGAGCGCCTGTCCAAGCTCGACCTCAACAACTCCGTAGACCTCTGGGAAAAGAAACCCTTCCTGGACGCCATGGTCATCGTGTGCGACGCCATCATGATCTGGGCCAAGCGTCACGTCGACCTCGCCCGCGACCTGGCCGCCAAGGAAAATGACGCCAAGCGCAAGGCCGAACTGCTGCAGATTGCCGAAATCTGCGAGCGCGTGCCCGCCTATCCCGCCCGCACCTTCCGCGAGGCCATGCAGTGCCAGTGGTTTGTGCAGATGTTCTCCCGCATCGAGCAGAAGGCCAGCGCCATCATCTCCAACGGCCGCATGGACCAGTACCTGTATCCTTATTATAAGAAGGACATTGAGGAAGGCCGCATCACCCGCGACGAAGCCAAGGAACTGCTGGAATGCATGTGGGTTGACATGGCTCAGTTCATCGACCTCTACATCAACCCCACCGGCGTGGAATTCCAGGAAGGCTACGCCCACTGGGAGGCCGTGACCATCGGCGGGCAGACCCCCGAAGGCATGGACGCCACCAACGACCTCTCCTACCTCTTCCTTGAATCCAAGCGCGAGTTCCCGCTGAACTACCCCGACCTCGCCGCGCGCATCCACTCCCGTTCGCCCGAGCGCTTCCTGCGCGAAGTGGCCCTGACCATCAAGGACGGCTCCGGCTTCCCCAAGCTGATCAATGACGAGGAAGTGGTCTTCCTGAACTCCCTCAAGGGCTGCCCCGTGCGCGAAGCTCTGGACTACGCCGTGTCCGGCTGCACCGAGACCCGCATGCCCAACCGCGACACCTACACCTCCGGCTGCGTGTACGTGAACTTCGCCACGGCCCTGGAGATGACCCTCTACAACGGCCGCATGCTGCACTACGGCGACGAGCTGGTGGGCCTGGAAACCGGCGATCCCACGAAGTTCAAGACCTGGGAAGAGTTCTACGAAGCCTACAAAGCCCAGCACCTCAACCTGCTGCGCAAGGCCTTCCAGCAGCAGCATGTGGTGGACAAGCTGCGCCCGATGCACTTCGCCGCGCCGCTCTCTTCCGTGCTGCACAACCTCTGCATGGAGAACTGCCTTGACCTGCACACCGAGAAAATCCCCGGCGGCGTGGATTACTCGTACTTCGAGTTCCTGGGCTACGGCACGGTGGTGGACTCCCTGGCCGCCGTCAAGAAGATGGTCTTTGAAGACAAGCGCCTGACCATGAAGGAAGTGCTGGACGCCTGCAAGGCCGACTTCAAGGGCTTCGAGCCCGTGCGCGAAATGCTGCGCAAGGCCCCGCGCTACGGCAACGACGATCCCTATGCCGACAGCATCGCCAAGGACGTGGACCGCTTCACCCAGATCGAGGCTGAAAAGAGCACCAAGGAACGCGGCGTGCATGTGGACGTGCGCTACGTGCCCATCACCTCGCATGTGCCCTTCGGCAAGGTGATCTCCGCCATGCCCAACGGCCGTCATGCCTGGACTGCCCTTTCCGACGGTTCCTCCGCCTCCCACGGCGCCGACGAGAACGGCCCCACCGCGGTGCTGCTTTCCAACTACAAGTCCAAGAACTACGACATGATCAACCGCGCCTCCCGTCTGCTGAACATCAAGCTCTCTCCCAAGAGCGTGGCCGGCGACGAAGGCACTCAGAAGATCGTCAACCTCATCCGCACCTGGTGCGATCTGAAGCTGTGGCACCTGCAGTTCAACATCGTGAACAAGCAGACCCTGCTCAACGCCCAGAAGGAGCCGGACAACTACCGCAGCCTGCTGGTCCGCATCGCCGGGTACAGCGCCTACTTCTGCGACCTGTCCCGCGACCTGCAGAACGACATCATCGACCGTACGGAACACACCAGCGTGTAGCCTTCGGTCTCCGCATCCCGCCGGGAGGGGCAATCCCTCCCGGCAACCACAGACGTGTTGACCGGCGGGAGGGGCCACCCCTCCCGCCTTGCATACCCGGCCGCAGCCAAAGGACGCCGCCATGACAGACGCACAGGTGCAGGGCATAGTTTTCAATATCCAGAAATTCAGCGTGCATGACGGTGTGGGAATACGCACCCTGGTTTTTCTCAAGGGCTGCCCGCTGCGCTGCCGCTGGTGCAGCAACCCCGAGTCGCAGAACCTCAAGCCGGAGCACGCCTTCAACCCCACGCGCTGTCTCACGGCCAAGGTGTGCGGTCGCTGCCTGCAGGCATGCAAGACCGGCGCGCTGACGCTCGTCAATGACCTTATCTGTTTTGACAGCCGTAAGTGCGAGCATTGCTTTGCCTGCGTCCGGGCCTGCCCCTCCGGCGCGGAAAGCGCCTACGGCGAGACCATGAGCGTGGAGCAGGTGCTGGCCAAGGTGGAACAGGACGGCGTGTTCTACAACCGGTCGGGCGGCGGCATGACGCTCTCGGGCGGCGAGGCGCTCATGCAGCATGAATTCGCCAACGCCCTGCTGCGCGAGGCCCGGCATCGCCACATTGATACCTGTATTGAGACCTGCGGCTGCTATCCCTATGAGCATCTGCGCGAAGCCTGCCGGCACCTGAACAAGCTGATTTTTGACATCAAGAGCCTGAATGCCGACAAGCACAAGGAATTTACCGGAGTGGACAACGCGCTCATTCTGCAGAACTTCCAGAAGGTGTGCGAAGAATTTCCGAATTTGCCCATGCGCGTGCGTACGCCGGTGGTCCCCGGTTTCAACGATACCGAGGACGACATCCTGGCTATCCGCGAATTCATTCCGCGCCGTCCCAACATCGAGTATGAGCTTTTGGCCTATCACCGCATGGGGCAGCCCAAGTACGGCTATCTTGGCAGACCCTACGCACTGGAAGGCGTGACTCTGGACGAGCAGCGCATGGAAAGGCTGCGCGCTCTGGCGCAATAGCATTGCTTTGCGAAATTGAAATCAGGCGGCGGAACCGGAAACCCCAGTGGTTTCCGGTTCCGCCGTTTTGTTGATGCAAAAAAACACGACAATTGTGCATAGTTGTGTATTTTTGCACATATCTTGCTGCAGATTATATATAACATACTTGTATTACAAAATAAAAAGATTATCGTCCATCTGTTGCAAAAAAACATACATAGCTGTTTACCAAACATTTATGTAAATAATAATTGTTTTCTTTAACTGAAAAAGCCTAATAATTCACACGATAAGCGTTTTCTCCCATAAAAAAGCTAATTTTGTCACCTTAATAAGCTAATTGTTATTATTCTTGATAAAATACATGCTGAAAAAAACTGTCCGCGATGTTTTGTTATAACATGTTGATATAATTCTTTATTTTTGCGGCATCCCGTGCAATGCCAACGCCTGCGAAAAGCTTTGCGCCGGATTTCACAACAGGCACATTTTTTGCCTTGCAGTAGACATCCGCACAGGCCGTCATGCCGGGACGCGCGGTCCACGGTATTTCCCCGTGCAAACGCAGAAGGGATTCGGCATGTGCAGTACGCGGTCAGGTTGCAGGGCCTGCTGCAGGCCCGCCGCGTCGGGTTGTCGGGCGAAGCCCGCGGCCCTGGTGGCAGAAAAAGCATCTTTCACCCCAACCAGTGCATTGGAGAAACCATGAAAAAACTGATGTTTGTCCTGAGTTTCGCTGCGGCGCTGCTCTTCACCTGCGCTGTGCCGCAGGCGGCGGAGTACAAGAAGATGACCATCAGCGCGGCCACGGCCAACCCTGACGGCAGCCTGCATGTGGAAGCCATCAACAAATTCAAGGAAATCGTGGAGACGGAATCCGGCGGCGCCATCACCGTCAAGACCTTCTACGGCGGTTCCATGGGCGACGAACAGGCCAACGTGAAACAGCTGCGCTCCAACGAGATTCAGCTGGCCGTGCTGGCCTGCGGCAACCTGACCCCCTTCGCCCCCAGCGCCGGCGCGCTCTATCTGCCCTACGAGTTCCCGAACCTGGCCGCCGCTGAAAAGCTGCTCAACAACAAGCCCTTCATGAACAAGCTGGCCGACCAAGTGGTCAAGGAAAGCCAGACCCGTCCTCTGGCTTGGCTCATCGGCGGCTACCGCGTCATCACCAACTCCAAGAAGCCCATTGAGAAGATGGGCGACCTGCAGGGCCTGAAGATCCGCGTTCCTCCGGTTGAGCTGCAGCTGGCGGCCTTCCGCTCCTGGGGCGTGGAACCGCATCCCCTGGCATGGTCCGAAACCTTCAACGGCCTGCAGCAGGGCGTCATCGACGGTCAGGAGAACCCCCACGCCGTCAACCGCGACCAGAAGTTCTGGGAAGTGCAGAAGTACATCACCGACGTGCACTATCTGCTGTGGGTGGGCCCCATTCTCGTTTCCGAGAAGTGGTACCGCAAGCTTGATCCCCAGACCAAGGCGCTGATCGACCGCGCCGCTCACGAGGCCGCCATGCACGAATGGAAGTGGTCTGCCGAGCAGGACGCTCTGGCCCTCAAGCAGTGCCAGGAAAAGGGCATGGTCTTCAGCAAGCTGAAGGATGAAGACGCCTGGATGAAGGCTGCCCGCGGCATCTGGCCCCAGTTCTACGACAAGGTCGGCGGCCAGGCCCTCGTGTCCGAAGCCATGGAGATCATCTCCAAGTAACCGTGTTTGCCCTCCCGGCGGGCGCGCCCACGGGCGCCCCGCCGGGATTTGTTCTGTTCTCAGGTTGGGGAGTCGGTATGCATTTTCTACGCAAGCTCTACGACAACTTTGAGGAGTACGCCTGCGCCGCGCTGGTGGGGGTGATGATCTGCTGCCTGACGACGCAGGTGATCATCCGGGCCATCCTTGGCACGTCGCTGGCATGGACCGAGGAACTCTCGCGCCTCACGTTCCTCTGGAGCGTCTACGTGGGCGCGGCCCTGTGCGTGAAGCGCAACGGCCATGTGCGCATCACCGCCCAGTTCATGAAGCTGCCCACGTCGGCCAAGCTCTTCTTCCGCATCATCTGTGACGCCATCTGGATAGGCTTCAATATCTTCATTGCCCTCCAGAGCGTCGAAGTCATCAAGGAAGGCTTGGAATTTCCCGAAATTTCGCCCACGCTGGGCGTGGTCAAGGCCTATGTGGAAATGATCATTCCCGGCGGTTTCGTGCTTATGAGTTGGCGCATCATTGAGCAGTACTACAAGCACTGGAAGGCCGGCACCCTAGCCGACCTGGTCAAGTATGAGGAGGGGTAGCCGTGAGTCCGCTTGAAATTGCCCTCCTCGTCATGGTGGTCATGTTCCTGCTGGGCATGCCCATCTTCATGGGCCTGATCATTTCGGCCGCCTCGGCCCTGCTGTTCAGCGACATACTGCCGCTGT
>SUVB01000010.1 GCA_015062205.1 Desulfovibrio desulfuricans | reverse complement strand
CTATGGCATTCATTGATAATCCAGATAAATATAAAACAAGTGCGAGAATTTTATCCTTCATTGGCCTGCCGTGTGGCGTTTCTCTCGTAAACTGAAATCCGCATTTTTTGCATTTATAACGTTGAGCTCCAGCCATAAAGCAATTTTTGACAAATGCTTCAGAGCCGCATTTCCGACAGTGCATGTGCTATCTCCTTGTTTTTAGAAGTCTAGCACATCCTGGAATGGTTGTCATTGAAAAAGTTAATCTCTCCCCTGGCGGCGACGCCATACGGCAAACAGTAGAAGGAGACCACCCATGCCGACCATCAGCAAAAGCGATTGCGTCACGGCCCTGCGCAGAAACGGGGCCACGGAAAGCGAGGCGCTGGACATTGTGGACATGCTGCTGGAAGAGAAGGCCCGGCTCAGGGCGGCCGGGCAGGCTTCCCCGCAGAACCTTTCCGCAGCGTGGAACAGCGCGGCGGAAGCCCTCAGGCACGAGGCGGCCCATGCGCGTGCGGCGGCAGGCCTTTGCCGCCATGCGCTTCAAGGAGGCGTCCGACTTTGTGGACGGCGTGAAGGCGCAGGGATTTTCCGGCATGGACGCCATACAGGCGCTCATGGTGGGCATATCCAAGCGTTTCAACGGGGCGCGCAACTCCGTCTCCGCCCTGCGCAACGGCATCTTCAAGTCATGGATGGCCCCCATGATGCGGGAGCTTGAGGCCGTGGGCAACGGCGCGGCCCTGCGCCACATGCGCCAGGACAAGGCCTTTCACGCCGTCAACAGCGGTTCAAATCCGCTTGGGGACGCCACAAAAGAAATCAGGCAGTTACGATAAAAATCGTAGCTGCCTTTTCTTTTTAAATGCTAACCTATTGCTAACCAGTCGCGTAATCGGTGTCTGATGCGGGTTTTCGAGGTTTTCCAAAATTTCACGTTCGGTTAGCACTCGGTTAGCAAGAAACCTCTTGCCTTACTGCCGTAGAATGTAGCTGAGGGACGCGCCCCCTGTTGTGAATGCCACCTCCGCAGCGCGGGGCGGCAAGCACGGGCGAGGGCATGCCCCGGTAGTCATTTTCGTCCTCATCACCCTGGTGAGCACGCCGGTCCTGCCCACTGCCAGTACCCCGATCTTGTTCCTCCAACGGTGAGCGTCACGGCCTCCTACCCCGGCCCCGGCAGAGACCAACGCCTCCACTGGGAACCAACATCAACGGTGTGGAAAACATGCTCTGCATGAGCTCCACGCCCGCCCCCGGTTCCGGCACCATCAACGACTATTTCGCCATGGGCTCCGACTCGGACATGGGCTCGTCAACGCCAACAAGGACAACCCGGCACAGATTCTCCTGCCGCAGGGCGTGTACAGCTTGGGCGTCACCGTGGTCAAGAGGTCGCCCTCCATGCTGCAGCTTCTCGCCTTCAGCTCCGCGCTTGGGCCATCACCCTGCGGGGTGATGCTATTATTTTCGATTGCAACCCACAATCACCCCTTGGGGGTGATGACGACACAGCCCTATCGACGTATCAAACGTCAGGAGAAACCGGCATATGGAGGAATCGGTTGTTGGCGTTTTCTTTTGGGCGCCAAGGCTACCTGTTTTGAAAGACCCTTTGACATTAAGGCTTATCTTTGCCCTGTCGCCATTGAGAACGGCATTAGCCTCTTCAAACATGTCAGAAAAAGCCAAAAGAGCCGGTGCCAATTCCCGCACATCCATTTCGTGCGTGTCCAGCGCCGGGCCGTCATAGGCAATATGCAAGGTCTTTTGGCTCATGCCGACACCTCCGGCCCCACGATGCCATAGCCAGCAGCCTGGCGCAAGCGGTTATGAACGGCGGCGGCTGCGCCGCTGCCCCAAACTTTTCATCTCCTGCAATCCCTGCGCGGCGCAAAACAACGGAAGAAAGGAGGTGAAGCCATGCCCACCATATCTTGACACGGGCGTGCCGTGCAGATAGGACGATTTGGCGGCCGGTGTGCACACATTTCTGCACACATCAGGCGGCTGGAAACGGCGCTATCTGCACACATTTTGGACGCATTGCATACTAAAAAATTGTAATGTTTATAAATAGTTAGGCGCTCGTTTTACGCCCTTACAAGGCGGGGGCCACAGGTTCAAGTCCTGTACTGCCCACCAAGAATTCCAAGGGGTTGCGGGTCATGCCTGTAGCCCCTCTTTTCGTGGTTCATACAACATCCGGTCCTACGGGGAAGGGAGCATGCCATGTCCGACACGTCTCTCCGGCGCATCCGCAATATCGGCATCATTGCCCACATCGACGCGGGCAAAACCACGCTTTCCGAGCGCATGCTCTTCTACAGCCGCAAGATACACCGCATGGGCGAGGTGCATGACGGCGCGGCCACCATGGACTACATGCCCGAAGAGCAGGAACGCGGCATAACCATCATGTCCGCCTGCACCAGCTGTCAGTGGCGCGACTGTTTTGTCAACCTTGTGGATACGCCCGGCCATGTGGACTTCACCATTGAGGTGGAGCGCGCCCTGCGCGTGCTGGACGGCGCGGTGGGCGTATTTTGCGCCGTGGGCGGGGTGGAGCCGCAGTCCGAAACCGTATGGCGGCAGTCCGAGGAATTCGGTGTGCCCAAGATCGCCTTCATCAACAAGATGGACAGGCCGGGCGCAGAATTTGAGGCCGTGCTCGCGGCCATGCGCACGCGTCTGCAGGCCAATGCCGTCGCCGTCGCCATTCCGCTGGGTCACGGCGGGGATTTCCGCGCCGTCCTGGACCTCGTGCGGGAGGAGGCGCTGACGTTCGACGCGGATGACCAGGGGCAGACCGTGCGCCGTGCCCCCTTTGCGGCGGAGGAGGCCGCCCTGGCCGCCCCCTGGCGTGAAACCCTGCTGGAAAAGCTGGCCGAGGCGGACGACGTGTTTATGGAAGCCTACCTCGAGGCCCGCTTCACCGTGGATGACGTCAACGCCGCCCTGCGCCGCGTCACGCTGGCGCGCACGCTCATCCCGGTGCTCTGCGGTTCGGCCCTGCGCAACATGGGCGTGCAGCCGGTTCTGGACGCCGTGTGCGACTGGCTGCCCTCCCCCGCTGACGTGCCCGCCCCCGTGGCCCGCGACGCTGACGGCAGGGACGTCCCCGTGCCGCCGGACGCGGACGCCCCGGCCGCCGCGCTGGTCTTCAAGGTGCTCATGGAGAACGGCCGCAAACTGGCCTTCCTGCGCCTGTACGCCGGCCGCATTCACGAAGGTGACAGCCTGCGCAACACGGCCCGCAACACTGATGACCGCCTTGGCCGCCTCTGCCGCCTGCACGCCGACCGGCGCGAGCAGATCGAAGAGGCCCGCGCCGGCGACATCGTGGCCGTGGTGGGCCTGCGCTCCGCCCATACGGGCGAGACCTACACGGCCCGCGCGCGGCAGCTGACGCTGGAGAGCATCGCGGCATACGCGCCCGTGCTCACCCTGGCGCTGGAGCCGCGCAACGCGGATGAGGGCAAGGTGCTGGACGAGGCGCTCGCCCGCTATGCGGAGGAGGACCCCACCCTGCACGTGCAGATGGATGCGGAGACGGGGGCGCGCACGGTCTCGGGCATGGGCGAGCTGCATCTGGACGTGCTGCAGGAACGCATGCGCCGCGAATACGGCATCAGCCCCCGCGCGGGCAATCCGCAAGCGGTGCTGCGCGAAACCGTGCGCCGGGAGGCGGAGGCCGAAGCCGAATTTGACCGGGATCTGGGCAAGGAACATCACCAGGGCCGCGTCTCCCTGCGTGTGGCGCCGCTGCCGCGCGGGCGCGGCAACAGCGTGACCACGGGCGACTTTTTGCCCGCCGACGCGGCGGAAGCCCGCAAACTGCTGCCCCCGGCCTTTCTTGAGGCGGCGCTGGAAGGCGTGCGCGACGCCCTGCAGTGCGGCGACCTCACGGGGTATCCCGTGGAGGACGTGGCCGTGACGCTGACCGGTGTGGAGCGGCGGGAAGGCCTGACCACGGTTCCCGGCTGTCGCATGGCTGCCGGTCAGGCGCTGCGCAAGGCCCTGGCCGCCGCCGCGCCCGTGGCGCTGGAGCCGGTCATGCGCGTGGAGATCACTGTGCCGGAAGATTTTCTGGGCGCAGCCATCAGCCTGTTCACCTCCTGCAACGGCAAGGTGGATGACATGGAAGACCATAACGGCCGCAAAGCTCTGCGGGGCACGGCCCCCCTGCGCAGGCTGTTCGGCTTCTCCACATCGCTGCGCTCGGCCACACAGGGCAGGGCAGGGCTTGTCATGACCTTTGACCGCTTTGACCAGCCCTGAGCCATGCGCTGCACAGCCGCATCAGGGGGGCGCCCCCCCGCCGCCAAGAAAAGCCTA
The DNA here is from genome assembly GCA_015062205.1 of Desulfovibrio desulfuricans. GTDB lineage: Bacteria > Desulfobacterota > Desulfovibrionia > Desulfovibrionales > Desulfovibrionaceae > Desulfovibrio > Desulfovibrio desulfuricans_D. Next base: position 29,714 of record SUVB01000010.1, on the reverse strand, counting down.
GGGCAGCATTTTTTGCGCCGGGATGACATCTGCACACGCATTGCGGCCCTGCTCCTGCCTGTGGAAGACGACGACGTCATCGAAATCGGCCCCGGCCCCGGCGCGCTGACCCGGGCCCTTGAAGCGCAGGCCCATCGGCGTCTGCTGCTGCTGGAAAAGGACCGGTACTGGGCGGCCGAACGGCAACGCCTGGCCGGGCCGCATACGCAGGCCGCGCTTATGGACGCCCTGCGTTTCGGCTGGCGACGCATCACGCCCGAACAGCCATGGAAAATCGCGGGCAATCTCCCCTACAATGTGGCCTCACCCCTCATCTGGGATATGGTGTCGCAGGCCACGGGCTGGCGGCGCGCCGTCTTCATGGTGCAAAAGGAGGTGGGCCAGCGCCTGGCCGCGCGCCCGGGCACAGGGCAGTACGGCGGGCTCTCCGTCTGGGTGCAGAGTTTCGCGCAGCCCCGCCTGGAATTTCTTGTGGGGCCGGGGGCCTTCAGCCCGCCGCCCAAGGTGGATTCCGCCGTGTTGTCCTTTGCCCCCCTGCCGCTGGAGCGCCGCCCCGCCCGCCCGGATCTGCTGGCGAAACTGCTGCGCGTGTGCTTCCAGCAACGCCGCAAGCAGCTGGGCGGCATCTTCCGGCACAGCGGGCTGCCGTGGCTCGCGGAAGCCCTGACGCCGATGGGGCTTGCCCCGACCCTGCGCCCGGAAATGCTTTCCGTTGACGATTTTCACCGTCTGACAGCCTGTTGGGCAGAGCGGACGCCTCCCGGTTGCCGGCCGGATACGTCTGCCTGACTGCGCAGCGTCCCGCCCTTTCCCGGTCCTGTGGCCTGCGGCCCCTCCGCACGGCGGTATTTTCCGGGCCGCATCAAGAAACTGCAGGCCCCGCCATGCACTCCCGGCTGCGGGAACCTCGGCTTTTCCATGCCCGCAGTCCGACGGCGGCAGAGATGCAACAACACTCGGCTGCCCGTCGCAGGGCGGCTGGCTCTTCTGACGGCGCCCTTCCGCACATGATGCTTGCTACTTCTTTATAAAATGTGTTACTAAGCAACTCGCGCACGATGCGCTGTCCGGCTACGGCCCCACGCAAACCCAGGAAGAACCCGTATGTTGAAAGCACTTTGCGCCGGCCTTGTCGCGCTGCTCTGCTGGGCCGCGCAGGCTCAGGCCCACTTCGGCATGGTCATTCCCTCCACGCCCACCGTCGTTGACAAGAAGGAGGCCGCCCTGCGGCTTGACATCGCCTTCGCCCACCCAATGGAGCTTCACGGCATGAATATGGCCGCTCCCCGTGCCGTCACCGTCACGCACGACGGCGCAACCGAAGACCTCAAGCCCGCCCTTGCCTCCGGCACGCTTATGGGGCACAAGGCCTGGCAGGCGGCCTACACGGTGAAGAAGCCCGGCGTCTATCAGTTTGCCGTGGAGCCGGAGCCCTACTTCGAGCCCGCGGAGGACGCCTATATCATCCACTACACCAAGACAGTGGTGGCCGCCTTCGGCGAAGAGGAAGGCTGGGACACGCCGCTCGGCCTGAAAACAGAAATCGTGCCCCTTACCCGTCCCTTTGCCAACTACGCGGGCAATGTCTTTCGGGGGCGGGTGCTGGTGGACGGCAAGCCGTCGCCCGGCACGACTGTGGAAGTGGAATGCTACAACAGGGACAAAAAGCACGCCGCACCCAACGACTATTATGTGACTCAGGTTGTGAAGACCGACGCCGACGGCGTCTTCACCGTCGCGGCCCCCTGGGCGGGCTGGTGGGGCTTCGCGGCCCTGACCACGGCTTCCGAAAAGATGGAGTACAAGGGCGAGCCCAAGCCCGTGGAACTCGGCGCGGTGCTCTGGGTGTACTTCGCCGCGCCCAAAGCCAAATAACGGCGCGGACGGCGGACTTTCACCGCCCGCACCCTCAGGCGGCGACAGGCGGCGTGCGGAAAACGTTCGACACCACCCCGACAAGGAAACAAGGCCATGCACATTGCCGAAGGCGTTCTTTCCCCCGGCGTTCTGGCCGCAGGCTATGCCCTGACCGCCGCCGGAACGGCCATGGGCCTGCGCCGGCTGGACGACGACCGGCTGATGACGGCGGCCATCTTGGCGGCGGCCTTCTTTGTGGGCTCGCTTATCCATGTGCCCATCGGCATCAGCAGCGCTCACCTCATCCTCAACGGGCTGCTGGGCGTGCTGCTGGGGTGGGCGGCATTCCCCGCCATTCTGGCGGCGCTGGCGCTTCAGGCCCTGCTGTTCCAGTTCGGCGGACTGGTGGTGCTGGGCGTCAATACCTGCACGATGGGCCTTTCCGGTGTGGCGGCGGGTTGCCTCTTCCGCCTGCTCTGCCGCGCATGGCCCACGCCCGCCGGGCGACGCGTCGCCGCCTTTCTGGGCGGCGCGCTGGGCGTGGGCGGCGCGGCCCTGCTGACGGCCGCCGCCCTGGCCTTCAGTGAGGAGGGGTTCGCCGCCGCCGCGCGCCTGCTCTTTCTGGCGCATGCGCCCGTCATGCTGGCCGAGGGCGTCATCACCATGTTCACCGTGGACTTCATCCGCCGGGTTCGCCCGGAGATGCTGCCCGCGCCGCAACAACACGCCGGAGAGGTGCGCCATGCGTAACGCCTGCCGCGCGGCGGCCGCTTTTGCACTGGCCCTGATTCTGGCCCTGCCCGGCAGCGCATCGGCGCACAGGGTCAACATTTTCGCTTGGACGGAAGGCCCGCAGGTGGTGACGGAATCCGGCTTCAGCAACGGCGGCAGGGTGCGGAGCGGGCGCGTGACCGTACTCGACGCCGTGACCGGCGAAACCCTGCTGGAAGGCCGGACAGACGGGAAGGGCCTGTTCCGCTTTCCCGCGCCTGCGGCGGGCAGGAGGCACGGCCTGCGCATCCGCATTGACGCGGGCGAGGGACACCGCAACGAGTGGCGCATGGAGCCGGAAGAACTGACAGGCACAGCCGCCCCGCAGCACTCCCCTGCCGCAGCCCCGAAGGCATCTCCGGCCGCGTCGGGCGGCAGTGCTTCAGAACCGGCCCCGCTGCCCGGAAACGGCCGTTCCGCCGCCGCAGGCCCGACGCCGGAAGAACTGTACGCCGTCATGGATGCGGCGCTGGAGGCCAGACTCGGCCCCATACGCCGGGAACTGGCGGAACTGCGCACACGACGCCCCGGCATGACCGAAATCGTCGGCGGCATCGGCTGGCTGGTGGGGCTGGCGGGTACGGCCCTTTACTTCAGAAGGCGGCGGGGGTAGGCGCACAAGGTGTTTGACCAGGCTCTTTTCCGCCCCTCCTTCCTGCAGCATATTGATCCCCGCGTGCGCATGGCCTGCGCAGGCGGGCTGGCCCTCTGCCTTTCGCCCCTGCGCGGTCTTGCCGCCTGCGGGGCCGGCCTGGCCCTGGGCGCGCTGCTGCTGCTGCTGGCCCGCCCCTGCCGGCGGCCCCTGCTGCATCGGCTGGCGGCGGTCAATGTCTTCGTGCTCTTCCTCTGGTGCGTCACGCCCCTGACCACGCCCGGCGCGGAACTGGCGCGCTGGGGCCTGTTCAGCATCAGCGCCGAGGGCGTGCGCCTTTCACTGCTGGTCAGCCTCAAGGCCAACGCCATCGCCTGCGCCTTTCTGGCGCTGGCCTGCTCCATGAGCGCGCCGGAAGCCGGGCACGCCCTGGAGCGCCTGCACTGCCCGCGCAAACTGGTCTTTCTTTTTCTGTTCACCGCGCGCTACGTGCACGTCATCGCGCAGGAATGGCGCGTATTGCTGGCGGCGGCAAAACTGCGCGGCTTCCGCCCCCGCACGGACGCCCGCACCTATCGCACGCTGGCCTCTCTGCTGGGCCTGCTGCTGGTGCGCAGCCATGCGCGGGCCAAACGCGTACATGAGGCCATGCTGCTGCGCGGCTTTACCGGGCGCTTCCGCTCCGTGACGGTTTTCCGCGCCCGCGCGGGCGATCTCTGCTTCGCGCTGGCGCTGCTGCTGGGCGCGGCCGGCGTGCTGGCGACGGAATTTCTTGGAGGAACCTATGCCTGACGCCTCCCCAGCCGGGCCGAGCGCCGCCATTGTCACCCTTGAGCATGTGTCCTTTGCCTATGACCGGGCGGAGGGCGGCTCGCGCCAGGTGCTGCGCGACGTCAGCCTTTCCCTGCTGCCGGGCCGGCACATCGGCCTGTACGGCCCCAACGGCAGCGGCAAGACCACGCTGTTCCGCTGCATCACGGGCCTGCTGCGCCCGCAGCGCGGCCGGGTGCTCTTTCACGGCACGCCGCTGGAAAAGGAAAAGGACTTCCACTCCCTGCGCTGCCGGGTGGGCTTTGTGCTCCAACACGCCGAGGATCAGCTCTTCTTTCCCACCGTGCTGGAGGACGTGGCCTTTGGCCCGTTAAACCTGGGCATGCCGGAAGACGCCGCGCGGGAGCGCGCTCTGGAGACGCTGCGCGCCCTGGGCCTTTCCGGGTTTGAACACCGGCTCACCCACCGGCTTTCCGGCGGCGAGAAAAAGCTGGTGTCGCTGGCCGCCGTCCTGGCCATGCGGCCCGAAGCCCTGCTGCTGGACGAACCCACCAACGATCTGGACAACGAGGCCCGGCAACGCATCATCGACATTCTGGACGGCCTGGACACGGCCCGCATCACCATTTCCCACGACTGGGACTTCCTGGCCCGCGTCTCCCGGAGCTACCTGACCATTGACGGGGGCCGCCTGAATGCCTGCGCGCCCTCCTTCACGCATGCGCACACGCACGCCCACCCGCTGGGCAACGCGCCCCACGCGCATTGAGGCAAGCGCCGCACCGCAGCTTGACGCCGGGCGGCCTTTCCGCCAAGCTGCAGGGCATGCCGGACGACACACTCCCCCCCGAACATTCCGGGCTCCCCCCCGTAGTGCCGCAACAGGCTCCTGTGCGCGAGGAAGAAAGCGGCCAGAAGCTGCTCCAGTTCCTGCAGCGGCGGCTCAATCTGCCCCCGGCCCTGCTGCACCGCTGGATACGCACAGGTCAGGTGCGCTGCAACGGCGGCCGCTGCAAGCCTTTTGCCCGCGTCCGGACAGACGATGTGGTGCGCCTGCCGCCCTTTGCCCTCAAAATGGCTGCCGAAAGCGGCCCACACGGCCACATGACGCAGGCGCAACACGCCGTCCCCCTGCCGGAACTGCCGCCCCGCATCGGGGAGGATGGGCTCCTGTGGGCCTTCAACAAGCCTGCGGGGCTGCCCGTCCACCCGGGAACGGGCCATGCCGACAGCCTGAGCGCGCGTCTGGCAGCCCATTACGCCGACGCCCCATTCCTTCCTGCCCCTGTTCACCGGCTGGACAAGGACACCTCCGGCGTGCTGCTGGCGGCGGCCTCCTACGAAGCGCTGGCCGCCGCGCAGGAAGCCCTGCGGCAGGGCAATCTCATCAAGGAATATGTGGCATGGGTGTGCGGGCGCTGGCCGTACGCGACAACGCGTTTGCTGCGCCATACGCTGCGCAAGGCGCAGGCGGACGGCTATGAAAAGATGCGCGTGGTCGCTGATGGAGGAAACAACGGCCGGGAAGCCCGCTGCCTGGTGCGCCCGCTGCGCGTCGGCCGGCGGGAAAGCCTGCTGCTGGTGCGCCTGCTGACAGGCCGCACGCATCAGATACGCGCGCAGCTAGCCGCACTGGGACATCCCGTGCTGGGCGACGGCAAGTACGGGCATGCGGCGGCCTGCGGCAGATCGGTCGAGGAACGCGGAAGCATTGCTGGGGGCGCCCTGTTCCTGCACGCGCTACGCGTCACCCTGCCGGGCGGACACGTCTTCGCCTGCCTGCCCCCGTGGACGGGCGCGCACGCCCTAACGGAACTGCCCGCCCCTCTGACGGCGACCCAGGCCCCGGAGGCGGCCCCTCCGTCCGCGCAGGGCCGGGCCTCGCGCGCCGGTTCTGATGGCGCCCCTGCGCAGCTTCCGGAAGAAAAACGCCCCGCCCGCCGGTGCGGACAGAGCGTGCATTCCTAGGCGCGGCACCCCGTCCCGGCGGCCCCGGCCGCCGTACCCTTCCGGGTCGCCGCAAAACGCCGTTACCGGTCGGCGTCGGAAGTTCAGTACCGGGCAATCGGCTCGTAACGCGAAACTGTACCAAGGAAGCGCTGATCCAGATAACGCCAGCGCACGCCGGCGGCATAGGCGCGGGCTATGCCCTCCCGGTTTGCGGGCGCGGGTCCCACGACGAAGGCGTCCCGGGCGCGCTGCTCAAAGGCGCGCAGCCAGTCGGTCTGCCCGATGGCGATATGCGGCGCGGCGGCCAGATGTTCCGGCAGGGGTTCGCGGTATTCCAGCACGAGCTTGCTCTCGTTGAAATTGCAGCGGGCGGCAAAGCTGCGGGCGATCCAGCGCACGGGGGCCGCGTCTTCCTGCACCCCGGCCAGGACGGCAAAGGGGTCGCGTCCGCTTTCCACAATATAGGTGCAGGCCTGAAAGCCCACATCGCCGAGCACCTCAACGCCCTTGTCCACGCTGAAGGGCTTGCTGCTGTCGCCATCCCAGTACCAGCCGGAGAGCAGATCGGCCTGCGCCACCACGGCCAGGGGCTCAGCGGGCCTGCCCTTGCCGTATGCGGCAAGCCAGACGCGCACGGGCGTTCCGGAGAGTCCCCCCGCCCACGTCAGGCTGCAACTGCCCTCGCCGCCCGCGAGCAGCGGCAACTCCTTGGCCTGCATGCTGATGCCGGGTCTTGCCGTGGAAACATAGGCCGCCCCCTGCATGCCCCGCTGCGTTCCGGCGGCGCAGGCCGTCAGCAGCAACGCCAGTGTTGCCGCGCACACAATGCGCATTCCTGCGTTCATGCTGTTTCCCCCTGTCCCGAAGCGTTTGTCGAAAGGGTCGCAACCTGTTCATCAGGATAAATCATGGCCGGGCGGTTTGCAACGCGCCGCCCCGGAACAACGGCGACTGCGAAACCGGCGCACGGCCGCCTCCGGCAGCAATACCGCGGGCTACTGCCCGGCAGGCGCGCCGTTTTGGACGGGCGCCGCGGGCTGGGGGGCATTACCCTGTGTCGGCGCTGCGGCCCCTTGCGGCCCCGCAGTTCCCGCCTGTGGGGAGCCGGAGCCGCCGGGCATGTAGCTTTGCAGGTCGCGCGAGACCTCGAACGTGCGCAGTTCGGCCGCAGCGGCCTTGCCGAAGGGAGAATCCGGATACTTGCGGGCAAGGTTCTCAAGCAGGGCCTGCGCCCGCGAGGCGTCGCCCAGTTTGCGGTACAGGCGGGCCTCACGGAAGCGCAGTCCCGGATATTCCGGCGAGTCCGGCGGCGCGTAGGCGCTGTACTTGCGCACCCATTCCAGCGCTTCGGGAATGCGGTTGCCCACCTCGCAGATATCCATGAGCGCCACCATGGCGTCCTTGATGCGCTGGGGGTCCGCCTTGTCGGAACGCTCGTCCTGCAGCAGGGTGAAGAGTTCGATGACCTTGAGATTCAGCGTGTAGGCGTCGCGAATGTCCTTGCGCGCCTCGGCGTCACGGGCGAGGAAATACGTGGCGTAGGCCCGCTGGTACAGCGGGATGTCCTTTTTGTCAGCCAGCTTGCGCCACATGGCGAGGGCCGGGCCGCTGAGGTTGAGATTCTGCGCGGAAAGGGCCATGGCATAATCCAGCTGATTGCGCAGCTGGGGATTCATGGGCCAGCCGGCGACCAGCTTGCCGAGATCCAGTATCTTGCCCCACTGCCCGGCCTTGAGATAGCGGTTGAAAAATTCCGTAAAGGCCGCCTCGCCGTAGTCGGGATCCATGGTCGGCTTGAGAAAGCCCGCCAGCATGGAGAGCGCGCCGCTCTCCTCGCCCCGCTCCATCAGTCCCTGCGCCAGGGCGAAGCGCATGGCGGGGTCCATATTGCCGTAGCGCTCGCGCACAAGGGGAAAGCCGTTCCAGAGGATGAGAATGCGGCCGTAGTTCTTTTCAGCCATGGAATTGGCCAGTTCCTTCCGGAAGGCCATCCAGATAATGTCGCGCGCCTGCGGCACGTTGGGATTCTCGGGGTAGCCGTCAATGAAGTCGGCCGCCATGCCCATGGCCTCGGTGTAGCGTTTGCTCCAGTACAGCCACATGGCTTCCTTCAGACGCGCCAGCACGGAATCGGGGGCGGTTTGGGAGGCGGCGGCCAAGTCGGTGTAGACCTTGGACAGATTGACGCCCGTCCGGGAGGCGAACACCCGGCTCATGGTTTCGTAGTCAACGGGCGAATCGTAAATCCCCCCCTCCGCCAGCCGCAACCCGGCCCGCGTCGCCGGGGGCGTGCCGGGATAGCGCCGCTGCACGAAATTGTACAGAAAATCCGCCCCCGCCGCGTTGCCCGCCGTGCTGTACATGTCGGCCATTTTGAACAGCATGGCGTCATTGCCCTCCTGGCCGGGAACAAGGTTGTAGTACAGCCAGTAGAGAGCTATGGCTCCCAAGGGTTCCTTGCGGGCTTCCTCATTGTCCGCCTGCAGCAGAATGAAGGAGGGATCGTCGATATAGTACCGGGGCCAGCGCTTGCTGATAAAGTCAAGGATGACATGCGCCTTGTCGAATTTTTTCTGGGCGGCAAGCGCGCGCGCCAGCCCCACCGAAGCCTCCTGCAGGTAGGAGGATTCCGGGTACTTGTCCAGAACGATGGAGAAGGATTGTTCCGCCCTGGCATCCTGGCGCTGCCTGGCCTGCTCCTTGCCGAGAGCGGTGAAGCCCTGCGCCACGCCGGGGAAATCGGGATAGCGCCGGTACAGCGCCACAATGTACCCCCCGGCGTCGGCCAGATTGCCCACGTTGACATTGGCCAGCCCCAGACGAAGAAGGGCATCCGGCACGCGCAGGGAACGCAGGTTGGCGTTCATGGCCTCGCTGGTGGAGGCGACGATGGGCTCAAAGCCCGCCACGGGATTATCCGCATACTGGGCCCAGATGCAATCGCTTATGGCATAGAGCACCCTTTCGCGCTGCTCGGGCGTGAGCGCGGGCTCGTTCTTCAGTTCCTCAAGCTGCGGCAGCGCCTCCTCATACTTGCGCTCCGCCATGAGCCTCTCGACATCGGCCAGCAGGGCTGCCGGGTCCATGGGCTTGGGCACGGGGTTGCCCTGTTCGTCCACGTAGATGACGGGACGCGGGGGCTTTTCCTCGGCGGCCGGTTTGGGCGCCTCGCCGGGAACGCCCACCACCGTGTCGCTCACCGGGGCGGAAACATGCCTGCCCCCGTCCTGCACTGCGGGAGTTCCTGCAGCGGAAGCGGCGCCTGCGGCGGGCGACGCCTGCGGCGCGGCGGGTGGCGCGGATGCTTGGGGTTGCGCCGGAACCGGTTGCGGCTGCGCCGACGGTTGCTCTGCGGCGACCGACTGCGGCGGGGGAGCGGGACTCTGCGGCGGATTCTGCTGCGGCGCAGCGGGCTGCTGCAACGCGGCGTCAGGCTGCGGCTGACCGGCGGCCTGTTGCGCCGCACCCCCCGCCGCCGGGAGGGGGACAGCCTGCCCCCCCGCATCCGCAGGGGAGGCTTCGCCGGGCGCAGACGTCGGAATGCCTGCAGTGGAAAGGCCCTGGTCTTCCGGCCAGTTTTCCGGCCCGCCGGGATTCACCCTGCCGAAAACGCTTTGCCGGTCGGACGGGCGCGAAGGGGACATTTCCGCCGCCGCAGCCGCAGGAATCAGGGTAAAGCCCTGCTCGGCGGCCCACGCAACGGCGGACACGCCCGCCGGCGTCACGGCCGGCAGCAACACGCCGAGCAGCGCGAGCCGCAAAACGGCGCGGCGCAAGCCCTGCGCCGTAAGCAGGCTATGAAGCCGTCGGGCGACGGCAGGCGAATCTCTCTTCACGACAGCACTTCGCAAAACATGGCATGGGATACTGAACGAGAGTTTCTTCCGATACAGCGCTCATCAATGCAAATTCCATACCTTCACAAATTGCGTTTTTTGAGCTTCTCAATCAGCGTCGTGCGCTTGATGCCCAGATACTCGGCGGCCTGATTCTTCACGCCTTCGGCTTTCTGCAGGGCCTCGTCAATAAGGCGACTCTCCACGGCGTCAAGAAAATCCTTCAGATTCAGCCCCTGCGCCTCCAGAACGCGCAGGTCGGGCCAGAAGAATTCCCCCCCGCGCGCAGGGGCGGCGGGCGCGGGCGCCGCGTTTTCCGGGGCCGGTGCGGCCCCCGCTCCCTCCGTTTCGGGCGCCCCGGGAACCGGAGACGCTGCCGCAGGCTGCGCATCCGCCGCCGAAACGGCGGCCGTCACGGCAGTTTCTTCCGTTTCGTCCACGGGTGGCAGCGACCCCACATCGCCCACATTGTCCAGGATCTTGGGCGGCAAATCCTCCATGTGCACCACATCGCCGTCCACGAGGATGCTCAGCCGCTCCATGAAATTTTCCAGTTCGCGCACATTGCCGGGCCAGGCGTAGGCCGAAAGGATACGGCGCACGGTTTCGTCCAGCCCCAGCGGCGGGCGGGATTTTTTGGTACAGAAATGGTTGAGAAAATGCCGGGCCAGCAGCAGCACGTCACGGCCGCGCTCGCGCAGCGGGGGCAGATGCAGGGGGATGACGTTGAGGCGGTAATACAGGTCCTCGCGAAAGCGCCCCGCCGCCACCTCGGCCTCAAGGTCGCGGTTGGTGGCGGCCACGATGCGCACATCCACCTTCTTGCAGCCGGAGCCTCCCACCCGTTCGATTTCCTTTTCCTGCAGCACGCGCAGAATCTTGACCTGCAGGCTCAGATCCATCTCGCCGATTTCATCCAGAAAAATGGTGCCGCCGTCGGCCAGCTCAAAGCGGCCCGGCCGCGAGCGGATGGCGTGCGTGAAGGCCCCCTTCTCATGCCCGAAGAGTTCGCTCTCCAGCAGTTCCTTGGGAATGGCCCCGCAGTTGATGGGCACAAAGGGCTTTTCCGCGCGGCGGCTGTTGGCATGCAGGGCGCGCACCAGCAATTCCTTGCCGGTTCCCGATTCTCCGGTTACAAGCACAGTGCTGTCTGTGGGCGCAACCTTGCCGAGAACTTTGAACACTTCGGCCAGGGTGGTGCTCTGGCCGATGATGCCGCTGGTATTCAACTGCATGACTGTTTCCCCCGCGTGCATGACCTTTCCCTGTCAATACACTGACGCGTAGGGAATTGCCAGCAAAAAAGCGGCGTCATTTCCACATGTTCACCCCAGCCCTGTTTCGCCATGCGCGCCTATTTCCCTCCCCTCCCCGACCTGCCCCCCTGCCCCCTGGACGACGTGCGTCCGGCCGTTCTGCATGCGCTCGCGCGGGGCAACAGGCTTGTGCTCAGCGCGCAACCGGGCGCGGGCAAAAGCAGCCGTGTGCCCCTGTGGCTGCTCGCGGCCCCCTGCTGCGCGGAAGGGCGCATCCTCCTGCTGGAACCGCGCCGCGTGGCCGCCCGCGCCCTGGCGCGCTATATGGCCGCCCTCATGGGCGAGCAGCCGGGCGGCATTGTGGGGCTCAGCATGCGCGACGAACGCCGCGTCAGCGCGCGCACGCGTATTGAGGTCGTCACCGAAGGGGTGCTCACCCGCATGCTGCAGGACAATCCGGAACTGCCCGGCACGGCCTGCGTGCTCTTTGACGAATTTCACGAGCGCTCCCTCACGGCGGATACGGGCCTTGCGCTCGCGCTGGAAAGCCAGGCGGCCCTGCGCCCCGATCTGCGGCTTGCGGTCATGTCCGCCACGCTGGATACGGAAGCCGTGAGCGCGCTTCTGGGCGGCTGCCCCGTCATCGCCCACGAGGGCCGGGCCTTCCCCGTGGAACTGCGCTATGCGCCGCCGCCCGCGCAGGCCGCGCTTTCCGGCGGAGGGTACGGGGCGCTGTGGCGGCATATGGCCGACGTCATCGTGCGGTTGCTGCGCACGGAACAGGGCAGCCTGCTGGCCTTCCTGCCCGGCGAGGGCGAAATCCGGCAGCTGGCCGCCCTGCTGGAAGACAGGCTGCCTCCGGATGCGGAACTGCGCCCGCTCTACGGCCGCCTCCCCGCGCGGGAGCAGGACAGCGCCGTCGCGCCCGCTCCGGCAGGCCGCCGCAAGGTGGTGCTGGCCACATCCATTGCGGAAACCTCGCTGACCATTGAGGGCGTGCGCCTGGTGGCGGATTGCGGTCTGACGCGGCTTTCGCGCTTTGATGCGGCCGCCGGGCTTTCCCGGCTGGTGACGGAACGCATTTCCCTGGCCGGGGCCGCCCAGCGCGCCGGACGCGCGGGCCGGGTGGAGCCGGGCGTCTGCTGCCGCCTGTGGGCCAGAGAGACGGAACACGGCATGCGCCCCCACACCCGCCCGGAAATACTCGACGCCGATCTCTCCGGCCTGGCCCTGCAGCTGGCCGTCTGGGGCGCGCCCGATCCCGCCGCGCTGCGCTGGCTCACCCCGCCGCCGCCCGCGCATCTCGCCGCAGCGCGGCAAAGCCTGCACACCGTCGGCGCGCTGGACGCGCGCTTTCGCCCCACGGCACTCGGGCGGCGCATGGCCGCCCTGCCTCTTGCGCCGCGCACGGCGCGCCTGCTGCTCTGGGGCGAGGACAACGGCCACGCCGCCCTGGCCGCCTGCATGGCCGCCCTGCTGGAAGAACGCGACCTCCCGGCCCGCCCGGCCGTCGGCCACTCCCGCGCGGACGCGCCCGGCGCGGGGCCGGGGTGCGATTTGCTGCGGCGGCTGGACTGGCTCTGCCGCGAGGGCTCCCCCCGGCGCGGAGACGGTCCGCGGGAACGGGTTCGCCGTCTGGCGCGGCGGCTCGCGCAACGACAGGGGCAACACACGTCCGGCAAGGATGCGGCATGCCCTGCGCCGGACATTTTTGCCGCCGCCCTGCGGGACAGCGCCTCCCTGGCCGCACTGACGGCCGCAGCCTGGCCGGAGCAGGTCGCCATGCGCCGGGAAGAGGGCCTGAGCGCCGGGAATGGGGCGGGCGGAACGGGCGACGTTCCCTATCTGCTGCGTTCCGGCCGGGCCGTGCGTCTGGCGCATGACGACCCTCTTGCCCGCAGCCCCTTTCTGGCCGTGGCAGCGGCGGACGGCGCCGCGCCGCACGGCCGCGTCCGGCTGGCCGCCGCGCTGGAGGAGGAGACGCTGCGCGCGCTGTTTGGGGGGGAACTGCGCCGGGAAGACAGCGTGCTCGTGACGGAATCCGGCCAGGTGACGGCCCGGCGGCGCGTACTGCTGGGCGCGCTGACGCTGGAGGACAATCCCCTGCCGCGCCCCCGGCCCGAGCAGTGCGCGGCGGCCCTCTGCAACCACGTGCGCGAGCGGGGGCTCGCCTGCCTGCCCTGGGACACGGCCTGCCGCCAGTGGCGCGCCCGCGTGGCTCTGCTGCGCGAACTGGAAGGGGAGGACTGGCCCGACACGGGCGACGCGGCCCTGCTGGCCTCGCTGGACGACTGGCTGGCCCCGGCCCTGACGCGGGCGCTCGCGCAGGCGCAGGACAATGCTGTGAACGCAGGGCGCGCTCCGGGGCTGGCGACGATTGACGCGGGGCTGTTGCTGGAGGCCCTGCGCAGTCTGCTGCCGGGGCGTCTTGTCCGCGTGCTGGAACGGCAGGCCCCCACAGGCTGGCAGGCCCCGTCCGGGGCCGTGCATGCCGTTGTCTACGGGGATGACGGCGGGCCGTGGCTGGCCGCCAAGCTGCAGGAATTCTTCGGCTGCACGGCAACGCCCCGCATCGCCGGAGGGCGCGTGCCCCTGACCCTGCGCCTCAATTCCCCGGCGGGCAGGCCCCTGCAGATCACGCGCGACTTGGCCCACTTCTGGCGCGAGGGCTACCCCGCCGTGCGGGCCGAGATGCGCGGCCGCTACCCCAAACACCCCTGGCCGGAAGACCCGCTCACGGCCGCGCCCACGGCACTGACCAGGAAAAAAGCGGCCGCGCGGGGCGGCAGATAGGCCCGCAGTTCTCCGCCGGGCGGCGCGCATGGCGCAAACGCCGTCCGGAAGGCGCGTCCGCACTGGGCGGCTACAGCGCGCCCTGTTCCAGCAGTCCGCGCACAAATTCCCCGGCGCGCCGCTCGCTGTAATAGCGCGGCCCCGGCAGCACAAAGCCCACATGCCCGCCGTGCGGAGCCACTTCCAGATGCAGATGCGGATTGCGCTCCGCCGCCTCCCAAGGGTAGCATGAGGGCGCACAGAAGGGATCGTCCGCCGCCTGCAGCAACAAGGTGGGCACAGTGATGCGCGGCAGATCGTCCACGGTCGAATTTTTCTCCCAGTAATCGCGGGCCGAGGCAAAGCCGAAGACCGGCGCAGTGAAGCGTCCGTCAAATTCCCCGAAGGTGCGGATGCGCTCCACGCCCTCCACCGAGGGGAAACCGGGAAAGCGCGCGGCTTTTTCCCGCACCTTGGCGCGCAGCGTGCGCAAAAAATACCACATGTACACGCGGCAGGCCGGGCCGTCCATGACCGGGGCGGCCGCCGCAAGGTCACAGGGCACGGACACCGCCACGGCGGCCCGCACCATGGGCGAAACCGGACCGCGCCCGAGATAGCGGCAAACCTGGTTGCCGCCCATGCTGAAGCCCACCGCCAGCAGGGGACGGTCAAACTGTTCGGCATAGCGCACAATTGTGCCGAGATCCTCAATTTCGCCCATATGATACAGGCGTGCGGTGCGGTTGGCCTCCCCCGAGCAGGAGCGCATGTTCCAGGCCAGCACCTCGAGGCCCAGACGCCGCAGTTCGGCGGTCATGCCCAGCACGTATTTGCGGCGGCTGTTGCCCTCCAGCCCGTGGGCGACAACGGCAACGGCGCGCCCCCTGCCGAAGGGCAGCTCCGCACCGTCCGGCCCCAGCGCCGGATGGTGGTCCACATCAAGGAAATCCCCGTCCGGCGTGTCCAGACGCAGCCGACGCACGTTGGGCGAAAGCGCCGGCACAGGGCGGAAGAGTACCGGCCACATGGTGTTGGCGTGGCCGTTGCGCACGTACCACGGTGCGACATAGGAAGAAGCGACAACAGGCATGGTCACCCCGGCATTGGCGGTGCGGTTCTTGCTGCAACGTCTGCACCCGCCGTGACGGACGCGGCGGTGGCGGGACTTGGCAGCCGCACGAAGCTCGGATACCCTGCCCGCATGTCCGGAAAGTTTCAACATAGCGCCGCCCGCGAAATGCTGTCAAATCCGGCGCGCGACGCGCGCGGCCCGCGCCCCGCATGTCCCAAACGCCCCGGTGAACCCCCGCGGAAGCGGGACTGCGGCGCGCCTGCGGCGCGGCCCCGGCGCCCTGCGGGGAGCTCCCCCGGGAAGGGGGGCAGCGCCGTGGACGTACTGGTGCTGGGAGGCGGGGCCTCGGGCCTCATGTGCGCGCGTGAAGCCGCCGGGCGCGGCCTGCGTGTGGTCGTGCTGGAACGCGGCGCGACGCCCGCCCGCAAGCTGTGCGTCAGCGGCGGCGGCAAGGCCAATTTCACCAACCGGAACGTCAGCCCGGCGGACTACCTCTGCCACGGCGCGCAGGGCAGCGGTTTTTGCCGACCTGCCCTCGCCGACTGCCCGCCGGAGCGCATCATGCGGCTCATCGACGGCTGGCGGCTTCCTTTTGAGGAACGCGGCCACGGGCAACTCTTCCTGACGGTTCCGGCCCGGCGGCTGGCAGAAGCGCTGCTGCGCGACTGCCGCGAACGCGGCTGCCGCATTCTCTGCAACACGCCGGTGACGGACGCCCGGGCCGCAGGGGGCGGTTTTCTCGTGCGGACGCCCGCGGGCTCATGGCAGGGCGCGAACCTGGTGCTGGCCCTCGGCAGCCCGGCCTGTCCGCAGGCGGGGGGCAGCGGCGCGGGCTACCGCCTGGCGCAACTGCTGGGACACCGCGTTCTGCCGCCCCGCCCCGCCCTGACGCCGCTGCTGCTCGCGGCGGAAGATCCCCTGAAGGCGCTGGCGGGCGTCAGCCTGCCCGTCCGCGTCACGCTGGGCGAACGCAGCTGGGTGGACGACCTGCTGTTCACCCACGAGGGGCTCAGCGGCCCGGCCATCCTCAAGGTCTCACTGTTCCGGGGGGAGGGGGAAAGCCTGGAGCTGGACTTCCTGCCGGGACAGGACGCGGCCGCGCTTCTCGACGCCATGCCGGCGGGCAGGCAGACGCCGCGCGCCCTGCTGGCCCGGCACCTGCCGCAGCGGCTCGTGGACGCCATCCTGCCGGAAGCAACGGCGCGACGCAAAATCGCGGAGCTTTCGCGCGCGGCGCGGGCCGCGCTGGCCGACGCCGTGCAGCGCCATGTGCTGACGCCCTGCGGCGCGGGCGGCCTGAAAAAGGCGGAAGTGTGCGCGGGCGGCGTGGATACCGACGAAGTGCGCCCGGAAACGCTGGGCAGCCGCCTGCAGCCGGGACTGTATTTCGCGGGCGAGGTGCTGGACGTCACCGGCCTGCTGGGCGGCTACAACCTGCATTGGGCCTGGGCCTGCGGGCTGCTGGCCGGAAAATGCCTGATGCGCGGGTGAGTGAACCCGCGCCGCCGCGTCTTCCGGGCGACAGGCCTCCGGCACTGCCGGGGGCCTGTTTTCGCACTTCCTGCAGATTCCATGGAGGCGGCGGGCGGGCGTCCGCCGCAGGCCCTAAATCCGGTCGCAGTACACCCCTTCCAGAAAGCGCTCCATAGCGTCGTCCGCCCGGGCGATATAGTCCGCCAGAGGGAACTTCTTCCCGCAGGCCGGGCAGTGCATGTAGACCTCATGGCAGGTGCGGGCGATATGCAGGGGCGCGCCGCAGTGGGGGCACGCAAGCGTTGTTTCGGCGTCACGGGCGGCAAAAAGCATGGCTGTCTTCACTGTAAAAGGGTTGCGGGGCATGCGGCGCGGATAGTCCGCGCGCATCAGGAACCGGTACGCGCTTCCGCCTCAGGCCGCCTGTGCGGGCGCGCCGCGGCGCGCATTTCTCCAGTGCAGCAGGCACACCGCCGCGATGAGCAGCAGCAGGGCCGCCCCCAGACTCAGGGGCAGGCTGTAGGTCAGCCCTGCCACGATGTAGCCCGTCAGCGCGCAGACCGCCGTCAGAAGGGCGTAGGGCAGCTGCGTGGACACATGCTCGATGTGGATGCAGCCCGACCCCGCCGAGGAGAGCACGGTGGTGTCCGAGATGGGCGAGCAGTGATCGCCGAAGACGGAACCGGCCAGCGTGGCGGAGAGCGAGATGACCACCAGCGGGCTGCCCGCCGCGGGATCAATGGCCTGCGCCACGGAAACCACGATGGGAATCAGGATGCCGAAGGTGCCCCAGGCCGTGCCGGTGGAAAAGGAAAGGAAGCCCGCGATGATGAAGATGACGGCGGGCAGCATGGCGCCGGCGAAGGCCGTCTCCGGGCTGACGAGGGTGCTGATGAACTGCGGCGTCTGCAGCAGGTCGCGGCATACGCCCGAAATGCCCCAGGCCAGCACCAGAATGAGGTTGGCCGGGACCATGGCCTGCACGCCGCGCAGCATGCCCTCCATGAAAGCCTTGAGGGAGAGGAGCCCGCGCCCCACAAACATGACCAGCGCCACCGCCAGCGCGCCGAAGGACCCCAGCACCAGCGCAGGGCCCGCCTCAGTGTTGCCGAAGGCCGCGCCCAGGGAGTGGAACTTGGGGTCGTCGCCCCAGTAGCCGCCCACATGCAGCAGGGCCAGTGTGGCAAAAACGATCAGCGAGAGGATGGGCACGAGCATGTCCCACAGCGTGCCGTTGGCGTTGGCGGCCAGGCTCACGTCCTTGTCGCCGCGCTGGATGGTGTCGTCCCTGCCGCGCAGCGCCTTTTCCTCGGCGGCCAGCATGGGGCCGAAATCCAGACGGGCCAGCGAGACGAGCGCCACCAGGAAGAGGCACAGCAGCGCATAGAAATTCCACGGAATCATGGCCGTGAAGGCCGCCAGTTCGTTATCGAAGGCGTTGGTGGCCTTGAGGTTGGAGCCCACGGCCGCCGCCCAGGAGGAGATGGGCGCGATGATGCACACCGGGGCCGCCGTGGAATCGATGATGTAGGCCAGCTTGGCCCGCGATATCTTGCGGGCGTCCGTGATGGGGCGCA
Source organism: Desulfovibrio desulfuricans (assembly GCA_015062205.1). Lineage (GTDB taxonomy): Bacteria > Desulfobacterota > Desulfovibrionia > Desulfovibrionales > Desulfovibrionaceae > Desulfovibrio > Desulfovibrio desulfuricans_D. The sequence goes on along the minus strand of SUVB01000010.1, from coordinate 11,784 downwards.
TGACGGTGCCCACGGTCAGGCAGTTGAAATAATCGTCAATAAAGATGAATGCGCCCAGCAGCGAGGTGGAGAACATGGCGCTGCGGCGGCCCCGGATGCGGGCGGTGGCCCACTTGCCGTAGGCACGCGCGCCGCCCGCCAGGGCGATGACGTACACCAGCGCGCCCAGCAGCGAACAGAACATGACGATGTTCAGGTCAAACTTGCTGACCATGGTCTTGAAGGCGACTTCCACGCTGCCCACCGCCACATTGCCGTGTCCCATGCCCACGGTATAGATACAGGTGCCGGTGAGGATGCCCACCAGCAGCGACGAGTACACTTCCTTGGTCTTGAGCGCCAGCACGACGGCGATGACCGGCGGCAGAATCGACAGCCAGCCCGCATTGTAAGGATCCATAACCTCTCCCGATACGCTAGAGCAGATTCATCCGACGTTCCGAAACGCCGGGGACGCGCCGCCTCCGCTTTGCGGAGAATGCGCAACTCCCCCGCCCGGCCGCGACGCCGGCGGTTGTTCATGCAGCCTCCGGAGCGGACGGGCTGTCCGGGCCGATCCGCTCTGCCGCAGGGTGGAACGGCGCAAGTCTACCCGCTTTTTGCGGGAAAGAAAACACCGGATGTCCGCAACGGCTGTCGGGAAGCGCCGCCGCACAGCCCCTCTGCGGCGGAGGGAGTCCCGCCGCCCCGGGGCGGTCAGGCCCGCGGCTTCTCCGCAAGCTCCCTGGCCTGCTTGCCGCTCATGTGTTCAATGCGCAGCTCCAGCATGCACACCCTGTCGAAAAGACGGCCGATTTCCCGCGCGCGCCCCTCTTCCTGCTCCGGCGAGTAGCGCGCCGCCAGTTTCTCCAAGGCGCGCCGCTTCTCCCCCGGCTCATCCAGCACCCGCGCCCGGCCGAAGACAATGACGCTGGCAAAATGGGTGGTGTACGTCTCCGGCTGCACGTCATCCCTGTCGATGACGCAGAACGAGACCCTGTCGTCGCGCGCTATGGCGTCCAGCTTGTGCCCGCTCAGGGCACAATGGAAAAAAATCCTCTCCCCGTCATACACATAGCTCAACGGCACGGCATAGGGCCAGCCGCCGTCCCCGGCCACCGCCAGCACGCCGGAAGTGCCCCGCGCAAGGATGGCCCTGCAGGCCTCCTCCGGCAGTTGCTGCTTTTTCCGGCGCAGTTCCCTGAACAGCATGACATGCTCCTCTCATTCCGTTTTTGGCAGGCGCGCGCAGGCCGCGCGGCGTTCTGCAGTTCTTCGCCCCGTCATCCGTCGGCCGCGAACGCGGCCACAGCCCCGGCCTGTGCCTGCAGCCCCAGCCCGTCGTACAGTTTTTTCAGGGAATGCAGAATGCGCACCTGCACGGCATGGGCGGCAAATTCCCCTTCCGTCCCGCTCGCGCGCAGGTTCTCGGCCCGCAGCCAAGCCGCACGCAGGGCCGCCATATCGTCGCTGCGCGCCAGCGCCGGGCATTCCGGCAGAGGAACGGCATGTGAAGCGGCCATGCGGACAAGCTCCGGCGGCACGTCATGGTAGCGCAGGGCCAGACGCAGCTGCTCCCGCGCATCATCCGGCCGCTGCGCTGCGAGCGCGTCGGCTGCCGTCACATAGCCCAGCAAATCCTTCTCGGCCGGTGCGCACAGCATGCGGCGCACCTCTTCAGGTGAACGGTCCGCCAGAGCTTCGCCGCATGCCGCACAGCGGCACGCCGCATCATCCGTCCGCGTGGGGCAGTTGAGCTGGGCATAAAACGCGTCCATTTTCCGCGTTCCGGATTTCAGCGGCGTGGCCGTCCCCCTGAGGATTTTGCGCGCATAGTCTTCCTGTGACTTGTAGTAATAATGGTTGATGCGCAAAAAGCGCGCCGTGGGGTAGCTGAGGTGTTCCGTCACGGGAAAGCCGTCCTCATTGACGGCGCATGCTCCCGGCGTAAAGGCAAAATGGTGCGGCGACAAGGGGCGCAGGGCCTTTTCCGGCCGGACGACACTCTTGTACTGGGACTCCAGCCGCAGGGCTGACGATAGTTGCGCACAGCCCCGCCCGGCGGGCGGCGCACATGTCCGGATGAGCCCATCACCAGCCAGTGCGCCGCAATGCCGGCAAAAGGCTCGTACATGGCCAGGATGTCGCGGACGTCCGGCACGCCTCCCCTGCTGCGGCCTTTGGTTCCCGGAGCGGGTGCGGCCAAGGGCACGAAAAACTCGTCAATATCCAAGAAGGCCAGCCAGCGGCAGCGGCCCTTCCACTGCCGCAGGGCATGAAAATAGGCCGAGAGTTGCGGAGCCTCGCGCTGGGGGAAAGGCACGACCTCCGCAAGCCCGGCGGCGACCTCCGCCGCAAGCGTCGCCGCTATGGGCTTCCGGCTGTTGTTGTCGTAAATGATTGCCCGCTCAAAGCCCAGCCCCAGATGATACCAGAGCCACTCCTTCAGATCCTCCGGATCTTCATCCCTGGCGATGGCGCAGATGCATGCATAGAGGCGCATGAGTTCATCCCGGTTTCAGTGTCGTCCACGGCAATGCCGCCGCGCCCGTTGCCGCAACCGGACCGTCGCGCCCCGCGCAACATGTCGGCGGCCGCGCCGACGAACCGCAGCCGCAGGGTAAAAAAAATCCCGCAGGCCCGCAACGCGCCCCGCGGCAGGACGGCAGACCGGCGGGAAGCGGCGTCGGCCGCGCACCCGGCAGGGGCGCGAACATGCGGCGCGGCGCAACACCGCGCCTACCGGACGGCAACCACCGTGTACCCGGCGTCGGTCACGGCCTTGCGCAGGGCCTCTTCGGCCACGCTGTCGGCGCATTCCACCGCGCACTCCTTGGCGTCCAGGTTCACCTTCGCCGAGGAAACGCCGGCAACGGCGGCCAGGGCCTTTTCCACATTGGCGGCGCAATGGCCGCACATCATACCGTCAATGGTCATTACCTTGCTCATGGTCGTACTCCTTGCATCTTCATTGGATGTGGACAGGGTTTGCGGCCGCACGGCAGCCGGGGATGCGGCGCCGACCGCCGGGGCCGCCGCTGCCGCAAAGCGCGGCCTGAACAGGCGCAGGCGCAGGGCGTTGCTGACCACGCTGACCGAGCTGCAACTCATGGCGGCGGCAGCAATCATGGGATTGAGCGTCAGCCCCCAGGCCGCATAGAACACGCCCGCCGCCACGGGAATGCCCACGCTGTTGTAAAAGAAAGCCCAGAACAGATTCTGCCGGATGTTGCGCATGACCGCCCTGCTGAGCTGGATGGCGGCCGCGGCGTCCAGCAGATCGCTGCGCATCAGCACCACATCGGCGGACTCCATGGCGATGTCCGTGCCTGCGCCGATGGCAATGCCCACATCCGCGCGGGCCAGGGCCGGGGCGTCGTTGATGCCGTCGCCCACCATGGCGACCTTCCTGCCCTGCTCCTGCAGGCGGCGAATCTCACGCTCCTTGTCCTGCGGCAGCAGCCCGGCCTTGACAGCGCCGATGCCCGCCTGGCGGGCAATGGCCCGGGCGGTGACGGCATTGTCGCCGGTGAGCAGCACCACCTCCATGCCCATGCCTTCCAGTTCGGCCACGGCCTGACGGCTGGTGGGCTTGATGACGTCCGCCACGGCCACAAGGCCGAGCAGCACGCCGCCGCGCGTGCAGTACAGGGGCGTCTTGCCCTCGGCAGCAAGGGTCGCGCCCTCGGCAGCGAGGCGGTTTTCCACGCCTTCAGCCTCCAGCATGCGGGCGTTGCCCGCCAGACAGCGCAGGCCGTCCACCGTACCCGCAATGCCCTGACCGGGAATCTGCGCGAAGTCCGCCACTGCGGCAAAGGGCAGCCCGCGGTTCTCGGCCTCGCGCACCACGGCAGCGCCCAGCGGATGCTCGGAGAGCTTTTCCAGCGCGGCCGCCGCGGCCAGCGCCTCGTCGGCGGCAACGCCCGGCGCGGGCAGCACATCCGTGACCGTGGGGCGGCCCTCGGTGAGCGTGCCGGTCTTGTCCAGCACCACGGCAGTGACGTTGCCGGCCGTTTCTATGGCCTCGGCGGACTTGAGCAGAATGCCGTTGGCGGCTCCGCGGCCCGTACCCACCATGATGGCCGTGGGCGTAGCCAGCCCCAGCGCGCACGGGCAGGAAATGACCAGCACCGAAATGCCGATGGACAGGGCGAACTCCGCATCGTGCCCCAGCAGCAGCCACACGACGGCGGCGGCCGCGGCAATGACGATGACCACAGGCACAAAGACGCCGCTGATGGTATCCGCCAGCCGGGCAATGGGCGCTTTGGACGAGGTGGCCTCGTCCACCAGACGGATGATCTGCGCCAGCGTCGTGTCTTCGCCCACGCGCACGGCCCGCATGACAAAATGGCCGGACGCGTTGATGGTCGCGCCGGTCACGGCGTCGCCGGCCTGCTTTTCCTGCGGCATGCTCTCGCCGGTCAGCGCGGACTCGTCCAGCAGACCGCGCCCCTCGACGAGCACGCCGTCCACGGGCACATGCTCGCCCGCCTTGACCACCAGCATGTCCCCGGCAGCGACCTGCTCCAGCGGCACGGTTTCTTCCCGGCCGTCACGCAGGCGCGTGGCCGTCCGGGGGGCGAGATCCATAAGCCGGGCAATGGCCTCCGACGTCCTGCCCTTGGCCCTGGCCTCGAAGAACTTGCCCAGGGTGATCAGCGTCAGGATCATGGCGGCGGATTCAAAATAGAGGTGTTCCGCAAAATGCCGCACCGTGGCCGTATCGCCCGCGCCCAGGGCGAAGGCCATGCGGTAGATGGCGTACACGCCGAACACCGCCGCCGCGCCGGAACCCAGTGCGATGAGCGAGTCCATGTTGGGCGCGCCCGCGAACAGGGTCTTCAGCCCCACGCGGTAATAGCGGAAATTGACGAATATGACGGGCAAGGTGAGCAGAAACTGCGTAAAGGCCATGACAAGGGCATTGGACGGTCCGTGCAGGCAGGCGGGCACGGGCAGCCCCAGCATGTGCCCCATGGAAAGGTAGAACAGCGGCAAGGTGAAGGCAAAGGACACGACAAGCCGCCTCTCCATGCGCCGCAGTTCATCCTCCGCAGCGGTGTTTTTCGGCGTCTGCGCCCCCTGCGCACCCCCGCGCGGGGAAGCGCCGTAGCCCGCCGCCGTGACGGCGGCCACAATGCCCTCCGCAGAGAGTGCGGACTCGTCAAACGCCACGGTCATGCTGTTTTTCAGCAGGTTGACGTTGACGTCCCGCGCTCCGTCCAGCGCGGCCACAGCCTTCTGCACCCGGCTGGAGCAGGCCGCGCAGCTCATGCCGGTGGTGACATCAAACACTTCCCTCTTCATGCATCCTCCGCGCGAGGGGCGCGGTCAAAAACACCCGCCGTTCCGCCCCGCCGCCTTCCGCCCGGCGAACATTTTTCCGCCGCAGCGGGCGTCAGGCCGCGTTTGACTACGGCTATTCTTACAACTATAACTTTCTCTGACGCAAGAATATATTTTTAAGGTACAAAGTACCCTAAAAGATACCATACAGGCTGCCGCACGGAACTGCGACGGCCGCGCCGTCCGGCCCCGCGGCATGGCGGCGCATCGGAGGCGCAACCATGAACAGGTCGTCCCGCCGCTGCGGCACGGGCGCGCGGCCCGCGGCGGAACACTGCCCCGTGGGCACGACGCTGGCGCTCATCGGCGGCAAGTACAAGACGCTGATTCTCTGGAAGCTGATGCGCGGGGTGCAGCGCTTTTCCGAACTGCGCAAGGCCGTGCCCTGCGCCACGCCCAAGATGCTCACGCAGCAGCTGCGGGAAATGGAGGAAGACGGCCTCGTCACGCGCACCATCTACCCCGTGGTGCCGCCCAGGGTGGAATACGCCCTCACGGATTTCGGCCGCAGCGTGCGCCCCGTGCTGGAGGCCATGTACGCCTGGGGCGGCGAATACCTGCACCGGCACGGGCTGGAAATCAACTGCCCCATGGAACCCCTGCCGTGACCGGAAACTGCGCCGCATGCCGCGGCACAGTTGCGGACAGCCTAACCGATTTCCGGCCTGCGGCGGCACAGCGCCGTAATCACCGCCAGCGAGGCCAGCTGCGCGCCGAACATGCACGCAAGGCAGGCAGGCCAGCCGCAGCGGGCATACAGCAGCCCCGGCAGCCAGGACCCCAGCAGCCCGCCGAAATAATAGCAGGAAAGAAACAGCCCGTTGACCATGCCGCGGTCGCATTGTCCGGATTTCGTGGCCAGGTGGTTGATGAGGCCCGGCGCGAGGGAGTGGACGATGAACTCGCCGAGGGCGATGAACCACAGCCCGCCGAAAAGGGTCCACACCAGCGGGGGAAGAAGCGTCAGCAGGGATGCGGTGAAGAGCGCCGCGCCGAACACAAGCAGGCGGGCGGTCGTGCCGAACAGGCGCTTCAGGGGATTGAGCGCCAGCGAGGCCGCCATGCCGATGGAATACCCGAGGTACATCAGGCCGATGAAGCCTTCCGAGCCGCCCTGCCCCAGTTCCGCCATGCGCAGTGGAATGAGGTTGCCGATGGCGGCAAAGGTAAAGATGCCGCACGCTTCAACAAAGAGCAGCGCCGGGACGCCGGGCTGCCGCAGGACGACCCCGTAATCGCGCAGGCGGTGCACGCCGGGCTTGCCGCCCGCCTGCGCCGGAATGTCCCGCGCAAACACCAGGCAGAAGAAAAAAAGCCCGCAGATGGCGACCAGTGTCGCGCGCCAGCCGAATATCTCCGCGCCGCAGCCGCCGCCGAGACGCCCCGCAAGCGCGCCCAGCAGCGTGGCCGTCACATAGCCCGCCAGCGCCCGGTTCATATCCAGATGGCGGAACATGGCGGCAATGCAGGCCATGATGCCGGTGAGCAGCACAGGGGTCAGAACGGCCTGCAGGACGCGCACGCACAACAGTCGCTCGTAGGTGCCGGCGAGCCAGACGCCCGCGCCGCTGCATCCCAGCAGCGCCGCCGCAAGCACGACCGACCGCCGCACCCCCAGCCGCCCCAGCAGCAGGCCCACGCACAGGGGAGCTATGCTGAGGGAGAGCATGAAAACGCTGACAAGCAGGCCTATGTGGCCGCGGTCAACGTCCAACTCCGCGCTGATAATGTTGAACATGGGCTGCGGCCCGTACATCAGCGCATAGGAACAGGCCGTGAGCAGGAGCAGGCAGGCGTAGGTTTTGAAAACGACGCTGGTATGCGGGTGAGGCATGGTGCATCTCCGATTTTTCCGGCCGGAATTCTCGCCTTTGTGCGGCCTTTGTCAAGCCCGCGCCCGTGCGCAGCGCCGACAGCCGCGCGCCCTTGCGGCGGCCCCGCTCATTGCCGCATGGCCCTGAGGCCGTTGGCCACCACCATCAGGGCCGTGCCCACATCGGCGAAGACGGCCATCCACATGGTGGCGTGCCCCGTGAAGGTCAGGGCGAAGAACAGCATTTTCACGCCGAGCGCCAGCACGATGTTCTGCACGAGGATGTTCCATGTGCCGCGCGAAAGGCGGATGAAACGCGGAATCTTGCGCAGGTCGTCGTCCATCAGGGCCACGTCGGCGGTCTCGATGGCCGTGTCCGTGCCGCCGCCCGCCATGGCGAAGCCGATGTGCGCGCGGGCCAGGGCCGGAGCGTCGTTGATGCCGTCGCCCGCCATGCCCACAATGTTCCCCTGCCGTTCCAGTTCTTCCACAATATGCAGCTTGTCCTCGGGCAAAAGTTCGCTGCGGCACTCATCCACGCCCGCCTGCCGGGCGATGGCGGCGGCGGTCTGCGCGTTGTCGCCGGTCAGCATGATCGTGCGCACGCCCAGAGCCCGCAGTTCGCGCACCGCCGCAATACTGCTCTCCCGCAGCGTGTCGGCCACGGCAAACAGCCCGGCCGCGCCCCGCGGCCCCGCGAGCACGGCCACGGTCTTGCCGTCGCGCTCCAGCCCGCGCGCGAGCTCCGCTGTCCCGGCGGAATCCGTTCCCAGTTCCTCCGCCAGCCTGCGGCTGCCCAGGTGCCAGCGTTCGCCGTCAATAATGCCGGTCACGCCCCGGCCCGGCACGGCGGCAAAGTCCTCCACGGGCAGCGGGGCAATGTCCGCCCCGGCGGCATGCTCGGCAATGGCCCGGGAAACAGGATGGTCGGAACGCGAGGCCAGCCCGGCGGCCAGCGCCGACGCGCGGGCGGCGTCCGCCGCGCCCAGCGGGATGAAGTCGGTCTGCCGCGGCCTGCCGCCGGTGAGTGTGCCGGTTTTGTCCAGAGCGAGGCAGCCGAGTTTGCGCCCGAGCTCCAGAAACATGCCGCCCTTGATCAGGATGCCGTAGCGTGTGGCGGCGGCCATGCCGCCCACGATGCTGACGGGCGTGGAAATGACCAGCGCGCACGGGCAGCCGATGACCAGGATGACCAGCGCGGTGTACACGGCCTCCGTCCAGGACCGGCCCAGAACCAGCGGCGGCACGAGCGCCGTGAGCAGGGAAACGGCGAAAACAGCGGGCGTGTACCAGCGGGCAAACGCATCCACAAAGCGCTGCACGGGCGCGCGGCTGCCCTGCGCCTCTTCCACGGCGTGGATGATGCGGGCCAGGGTGGTCTGCGCGGCCCCGGCAGTCGTTTCAAACTCAAAGGAGCCTGTCGTGTTGACGGTTCCCGCGTAGACGACATCGCCGACATTCTTTTCCACCGGCAGGCTTTCGCCGGTGATGGGGGCCTGATTGACGGCGGAATGCCCGGCCACCAGCACCCCGTCCAGCGCTATCCTTTCGCCGGGGCGCACGCGCACGCGACTGCCCGTCGCCACCAGGCGAATGTCCCTCTCCGCCCACGAGCCGTCGTCCTGCGCCACGACGGCGGTTTCCGGCGCGAGCGCCAGCAGCTTCCTGACGGCGTCGCGCGCCCTGTTCAGCGACATGGCCTCGATGGCCTCGGAAATGTTGAACAGCACCATGACCATGGCGGCCTCCGGGTACTGACCGATGCATACGGCCCCGGTGACGGCCACGGACATGAGCGCGTTGATGTTTAGATTGCCGTTGCGCACCGCCAGCCAGCCCTTCCTGTACGTGGTCAGACCGCTGAGGGCTATGGCCGCCACGGACGCCGCCGGCATGGCGACGCGGAGCAGGCTGTGCAGAACGGACGCCGCCCCCCACAGGCCGCTCTGCCAGTGCAGCAGCAGGTCCAGCGCCTCGGCCAGCGCGGCGAAGCCCCCGGCCACGGCCAGTCGCGCCCACGGAATGCGGGGCGCGGCCGGGGCGCTCGCGGCGTCGGGCGCCAGCATGCGCGCCCCCATGCCCAGCGAGTCAAGGGCGGCGGCGACGGCGGGCAGGGCTGCAGGCGCATGCGCGACCCTGAGCGTGCGCTGCAGGAGATTGAATTCCAGCGACACCACGCCGGGCATGCCCGCCAGCTTGTCGCGCACAAGCCTTTCCTCCACGGGGCAGTCCATGCCCTCGATGGCAAAGACGGTGACGCGGTCCCGGTCCGCATCCGCCGTCTCGGGCGGCATGCCGATGTCTTTAAGGGCGGACTCCACGGCTTTCGTGGACGGCAGGCGGTGACGCACCGTCAGCACCCGCCGCATGAGGTTGCATTCCATGCTCTCAATGCCGGGCACGGTTTCCAGCTTCCTGCGGATGAGCGCCTCTTCCGCCGGGCAGTCCATGGCCGGGATGCGGTAATCGACACTGACCGCAGCGCTGCCGGACGCCTGTTCCGCGCGGCAGCCGCACCCGCAACCGCAGGCGGGGGTGTCGTCGGGCGCGGCGGGATGCGCGGCATCGTCCTTTCCGACGCCCGGACCGTCCGAAAAAGCTCCGCCGCCGGCCCGGCCGTCCCGCTGCCGCGCAGGCCCGCAGGCGGCCTCCGCTGCCTGCCGCGCGCGCAAGGCGTCACCCTTTTCACAGACATCTCCCTCGGGATGTCGGGCCCCACAGGGGCGCAGACCCATTGCACCGCTCATGCCGATACTCCTTGTTGCACGCCGCATGCGTCCGCGGGGGCGCATGCCTTGCCCTCACAATACAGGTTGTAGCGGCTATAGGGTCAAGCGAAAAATTTTCCCGATGGTCCGAAGCGCCCGCCGTGCGGGAAGGCCGTCGGGGAACGGTCAACAGGGCTCAGGCCCTGTCCTTTTTGTGGCTGGAACGCAAATGCAGGCGCATGGGCGCGTGCCGGATGCCGAAGAGATTGCGCAGCGAACGCTCCAGATAGCGCGCATAGCTCTCCGGCACGCGGTCGGCGTCGCTCACAAAACAGACAAAGGTCGGCGGCTGGGTCTCCGCCTGCGTGAGATAGAAAAACTTGGCGCGCACCCTTTTGACCACCGGGGGCTGATGCCGCGCCAGCACTTCCTCCATGGCGCGGTTGAGCTGTCCGGTGGGCACGCGCACGGCGCATTCCTCATGGATCTGCCGGGCCAGGGGCAGAATCTTTTTCAGGCCCGCGCCGGTCAGGGCGGAAACCGTCAGTACGGGCACATGGGAGCAGAAGGCCAGCATTTCCGCCACGTTTTTTTTCAGCCGGTCAAGGGAGGCGCGCGGCGCCAGGTCGCACTTGTTGACAAGCACCATGAAGGGCGTCTTGCGCGTATTCAGCATGTCCATGAGGCGCTTGTCCTGCTGGCTGACTCCCTCGGCGGCGTCCAGAGTCAGCAGGGTCACGTGGGCCTTGGTGCTCGATTTGATGGCCGCGTTGACGGAGTAGCGCTCCACGCTGTCGGTAATGCGCGTGCGACGGCGCACGCCCGCCGTGTCCACAAAGACGTACTCCTGCCCGTCGCAGGTGAAACGCACGTCCACGCTGTCGCGCGTAGTGCCCGCCACCTCCGAGACAATCATGCGCTCCTGGCCGGAAATGGCGTTGATAAGCGAAGATTTGCCCGCATTGGGCCGCCCGAGCATGGCCAGCCGCAGGGCCGGAGGGGGCGGCACCTCGCCGGGCGCGGATTCGGGCAGCAGGGCGGCCAGCTCTTCCTCCAGCGCGCGGATGTTGTGCCCGTGCTCGGCGGAAACCGCCAGCAGGCGGAAGCCCAGACTGTGAAATTCGGCCGTGAGCTCATCCTCGTGTTCCGCGCCGTCCACCTTGTTGACCACGCAAAGCGTGGGCAGGCCCTTGCGCCGCACATGGGCGGCCAGATGCTCGTCCAGCGGCAGCAGGCCGTCACGGCCGTCCACCACAAGGGCCACGGCGTCGGCCTCGGCCAGCGCGGCTTCCGTCTGCGCGAGGATGTCGCGCTCAAACCCCCGGATGCCTTCCGGCCCCTCCACCACCGCAGCATGCGCATCCAGCGTGATGCCGCCCGTATCCACGATGCCGAAGGGGAACATGCCCTTGCGGCGCACGATTCCCTCCATGCGGTCGCGGGTGACGCCCGGCCGGTCATGGGTGATGGCCCGGTTGCTGCGGATAAGACGATTGAACAGTGTGGACTTGCCCACGTTGGGGCGGCCCACCAGAATGATGCGGGGCAGAGACGTAACCATGGCAGACTACCTGTGGCCGGGTTTGCCCGGCGTGCTGACAAAAATACTGCGCAACAGTTTTTATACCAATTTGCGCAGACGCAAAATTCCCCGCTGCTGTCGCCGGTTCGGTCCGGCTTCGCCTGGCGGGTCCCGGACTGAATGCGGAACCGGACTATGCCGCAAACTGCATCCCTTGGCAACGGCGATGCCGAACCGGGCCGCTAAAAATTATGCCATGGAAAGGGAAGGCATATTTCATGTATATCCCGCCCCTTGGTGTCAAGGAAAAGTTTGATCAAAACGGGAAGAATGCTGTCATGTATCCGGCTTCATTATCGACGAGCCAAGATGAAATCCGCGCTTTAGGTTCCTTATCATCAGAACGACGTTTT
>SUVB01000009.1 GCA_015062205.1 Desulfovibrio desulfuricans | reverse complement strand
ATCCACACAATGTGCAGATGGATCGAAAAAACGCTGTGAGCTCCGTGCTGGTAGGTGTCCATGCCTCCGAGCTTACCACCACCATGCTAAAGCCGCCAGCTAAAGCTGGGGGTTTTGCCCCTCCCAGAGGGTGACAATAAACGAGATATCCATACCCATGTTTCGCCCTGCCTGCGGCGGGCGCTGTCTGCTGCTGCAATTTGCGCCGGCTATGCACCGGTTTTGCGGCGTTTCTCCCAAAGTTTCATATCCTGCATCTTCTTGCGGCGTTCCCGCTGCAACGACTTGCAGACAAGCGCCGTACCCTTTTTCAACCCATATTTCGCCTTGTATTCCTCAGCCGTCAGGCCGTGCCGTGAAAGGTGGCGCACGGTAAGAATCTTGAAGCTCTTACCGCACAAGGCAGGTAACGGACTTTTCCTTGATGGATTTCTTTGCGCCTGCTGTAGAAATATCCGGCTCACACGCACATTCACCATCACCTGCAATATCTTTCAGACTTGCAGCAACCTTGGCGACAAATGCCGCAATTTCCTTTTCATTCATGACACGCACACCAGCTTGCGCGCGTGCGAGCTCAAAAGCTTCTTTGAAATAATCATCCATGGGAATTCTCCTGTTCCGGTATTTTTACATGTTGTACAAGAAAGTTACGCATGAATGCAAGAACAACATGATAAACGCCATCGGTATTGGAACAAATCATTACCTGAATACGAGAAATTTTCCAGTCATTTTGAAATGTTGCACTTTTCCGCGATGCGACCGATATATTTTCACAACACAAGAGCGGCAGCAATGCCGTGATGCTTCGGCACAGGGAAATGCCGGGACGGCATGCGCAGGCGGCACAGGCTTCGTTCCGTCCCATGTCGCATGCGCAGAATTTTCCGCAGCCCGGGCGTTCCCCCCAGCCTCGACATTCCTTCGCCGCTTCTGTATATTCCTTCATCCGACACGAGGAATGCACCATGACATGCCGAATTCTGACGCTGCAACATGAGCAGGAATGGCCTGAGTTGTCCCGCTGGCTGGGGGCGCGGCACAACCCCGGCAACGGCGTGGAAGACGCCGTCAAGGAAATCATCGCCGCTGTCCGCGCGGAAGGAGATGACGCCCTGGTGGCGTACACGCGCAAATTCGACTGCCCGGACTTCGCCCCGCCCCTGCGCGTAAGCGCGCAGGAAATCGCCCGCGCGGCCGCCTCCGTCTCCATCGAAAGCCGGAGCATCATCAGCACCGCCGCCGCCAACATCCGGACCTTTCACGAGGCGCAACGCGAAAAATCGTGGTTCCTCACCCGGCCGGACGGCAGCATTCTCGGCCAGCAGGTTACCCCGGTGGACGCGGCGGGCCTGTATGTGCCCGGCGGGCAGGGAGGCAACACGCCCCTGATCTCCAGTCTGCTCATGAGCGCCATTCCCGCACAGGCGGCGGGCGTGCCGCGCATTGTGGTCTGTACGCCGCCCCGCAAGGACGGCAGCGTCAACCCGCATATTCTCGCCGCCGCACATCTGCTGGACATCGACGAAGTGTACCGCGTGGGCGGGGCCTGGTCCGTGGCGGGCATGGCCTACGGCACGGCGAGCCTGGCCCCGGTGGATGTCATCGCCGGGCCGGGCAACATCTATGTGACCACGGCCAAACGCCTGGTGCAGGGCATGGTGGGCATCGACATGATCGCCGGCCCCAGTGAGGTTCTGGTTCTGGCCGACTCTTCGGCTGACCCGGTCTGGCTGGCGGCCGACCTGCTTTCGCAGGCCGAGCATGACCCCCTGGCCTCGGCCATCTGCGTCACTGACGCCCCCCGGCTGGCCGAGACGCTGCAGCAGGAACTGAAAAAACAATGCGCAACCCTGCCCAGGGCCGCCATTGCCGCACGCTCACTGGAAGACTGGGGGGCCATCGTGGTGACGCCCGACCTCAGCACGGCCGTGGCCGTGGCCAACATGGCCGCCCCGGAACACCTGGAAATCTGCACCCGCGAACCCTGGAGCGTACTGCCGTTCATCCGACACGCGGGGGCTGTCTTCATGGGGCGGCACAGCCCGGAACCCGTGGGGGACTACTTCGCCGGCCCCAACCATGTGCTGCCCACACTGGGCACGGCCCGCTTCTCCTCGGCGCTCTCAGTGCAGACCTTCTGCAAGAAGACCAGCGTCATTGCGGCCTCCCGGACATTTTTGCAGCAAAACATGCAATCCATCGCCGCCCTTGCCCGGCTTGAAGGCCTGGAGGCCCACGCCCGCTCCGTGGAGGCGCGCGCCTCCAGATAGTTTCCACAGCGAACAACGCATTCAGGAGCCATCATGAAAGTCGTGGTCAAAACCGATATCAGCGTCTACCCCCTGCTCTCGCGGGGCAAAGTGCGCGACATCTATGATGTGGACGAGAAGACCCTGCTTATCGTCACCACGGACCGCATGTCGGCCTTTGACGTGATCATGAGCGAGCCCATTCCCTACAAGGGTGTCATCCTGAACCGGCTTACCCTGTTCTGGATGCGGCGCTTCAGCGACATCATCCCCAATCATCTGGTGGAAAGCGACGTCAGCCGCTTCCCGGCGGCCCTGGCGCCATGGAAGGAGGAACTCGACGGCCGCGCCGTGCTGGTGCGCAAGGCCAGGCCCCTGCCTGTGGAGTGCATTGTCCGCGGCTACATCACCGGCTCGGGCTGGAAGGATTACAAGGCCACAGGCACTGTCTGCGGCCATGCGCTGCCGAAAGGCCTCCGCGAGGCGGATAAGCTGGAACCGGCGCTGTTCACGCCGTCCACCAAGGCGGAACTGGGGCAGCACGACGAGAACATCAGCAAGGCCAAAGCGGCCGAACTTCTGGGCGCGGACACCGCCGCCCAGGCGGAGCACGCCGCCCTGTCCATTTATGAAGCCGCGCGCGCCTACGCCGCCGGGCGCGGCATCATTGTGGCGGACACCAAATTTGAATTTGGCTTCATCGACGGCAAACTGCACCTCATCGACGAGGTGCTGACGCCCGATTCATCGCGCTTCTGGCCTGCGGACCAGTACAAACCCGGCCGGGGACAGCCCAGCTTTGACAAGCAATATCTGCGCGACTGGCTTGAAAAACAGCCATGGAACAAGCAGCCCCCGCCGCCCGCGCTGCCCGGGGATGTGATTGAAGCCACAGCGGCGCGCTACCGGGAAGCCTACAGCATTCTTGCGGAATAATTCGACTGCGGCCCGCGCGGATGTGCAGTTGTGCGCGGCCTCTCGCACCACATTGTCGTTTCAAGGAGGAGATATGTTGCTGCAAGGGAAAAAAGCCCTCATCCTGGGCCTGGCCAACAACAGAAGCATTGCGTTCGGCATTGCCAACGCGTTCAAGGAACAGGGCGCGCGTCTGGCCTTCAACTATGTGGGCGACGCCATCAAGAAACGCGTGGAACCCCTGAGCGCGGAACTGGGCGGCGAATTCACCTTCCAGTGCGATGTCTGTGACGACGCCCAGATCCGGCAGGCCGCCGATCTTGTCAAGGAAAAGTGGGGCGACCTTGACATTCTGGTGCACTCCATCGCCTTCGCCAACCGCGAAGACCTGGGCGGACGCTTTGTGGATACCTCGCGCGAGGGCTTCCGCCTGGCGCTGGACGTTTCGGCCTATTCCCTCACCGGTATCTGCCGCGCCTTTGAGCCGCTGCTGCACGAGGGGTCGTCCATCCTCACCATGACCTACTACGGCTCCACCAAGGTGGTGCCCGGCTACAACATCATGGGCGTGGCCAAGGCCGCTCTTGAATGTTCCGTGCGCTTCCTGGCCTATGACCTGGGGCCGCAGGGCATCCGCGTCAACGCCATCAGCGCGGGGCCCATCAAAACGCTGGCGGCCTCCGCCGTGTCCAGCATGAAGGACATCACCACGCTTGTGGAACGCAATGCCCCCCTGCGCCGCAACGTCACCACCGCCGATGTGGGCGGCGTGGCCGCCTTCCTGGCCTCCGACCTCGCCCATGCCGTGACGGGGCAGGTGGTGTACGCGGACAGCGGCTTCAGTCAGGTCGGCGTCATGGCCTAATGCGCACGGCGCACATCGCGCTGTTGCCGCGTTGCCGGGGCGGGGTGGCGTGCAAAGGCCCTCTGCTCCGGCTGAACGATGCTGCCCGAAGGGTTCCGGCGAAGCCGGAATCGCCGTTGGCGAGCCCGGCGAGCCGTACGGCGACAGACAGCAACGATGCTGCCCGAAGGGTTCCGGCGAAGCCGGAATCGCCGTTGGCGAGCCCGGCGAGCCGT
>SUVB01000008.1 GCA_015062205.1 Desulfovibrio desulfuricans | reverse complement strand
GGTGTTCTCACTCAACGCGGAACTGCGCTGCGCGGGGGAGGAGATTTTCCCCGTGCATCTTGTCACGCGGGTGGACCCCCTCGGCAAGGTGACGGTATCCCAATGACGCGACCACCCCGATTTCGCTCCAAAATGGAGTCGGAAGGATTGGGGGGGGGCGAGTTCGGGAGGTTGCAGAATGACTGCCGATTTTTACCCAACATATTATTGTGAGATAAATCACTCCATCAAAAGAAATCAATGCGTTGGCGTTTTTTTTTTGCAACTGACAAAATTGCAACATAATGCGATTATTCTTTATGAAATCCAGAATAACATCGCCCAGTTACCGTTTCCACCTTTCGTTTCTCCTGCGAAATCTCGATAGTTTTTTATGAATGGAGGAAATGCATATGATGAAACAAAGTTGGTCATTGGCAGCAGTCTGCGTCATGGTCATTAGCCTGATGGACTGCGCCGGCACGCCGGCAGAGGCCAGCAGCGCGGGGAATGCGCCCGACTATTCCAAGGCTTCCTGCTGGCACAAACTTCCGAAGATCACCAAGGATGCCGACACGTTCTACATCTACTCGACGGTGTACGTTGACTCGAGCTTTAAAGAGGGAGCTCCCGATTACGCAACGCTCAACAACGCTGAGATGCTGCTTGGTGTGCAGGAAGAATACGTGACGAATGCGAGCGTCTTCGAGAACTCCACCAATCTGTTCATGCCGTATTACCGCCAGGCCGGCATGCGGTACGCGGGGGAAGTCTCGAAGAAGACCGGGAACCTTGACGCGGCACTCTCCGGCATATCTTACGCTGACATAACTGCCGCACTCGACTACTACTTTACGCACTGCAACCAGGGCCGTCCATTCATCATCGCCGGCCACAGCCAAGGCGCGGCCATAACGAAGCATGCGCTGAAGAACTACTTCAAAGCCCATCCCGAGTACTATGAACGTATGGTGGCCGCCTATGTCATCGGCTATTCTGTTACGAAGGACGACCTCAAGGCCAACCCGCACCTGAAGTTCGCGACCGGCGAGAGCGACACGGGCGTTATCATCAGCTGGAACACTGAAGGGCCAAAGAACGTGAAGGAGAACGCCCGAAACGTGGTGGTGCTGCCAAACGCCATCAGCATCAATCCTCTGAACTGGAGGCTCGATGAAACATACGCACCGGCGAGAGAAAACATGGGTTCGCTTATGCTGAACAAAGAAACCGCCGCTTACGAGATTTCCGACATCGGGGCGGACGCGAAAGTGGTCCTCAGCCGCGGCGTGATCATGACAAACACCCAATACGGAGAGACTGCGGTAGCCGATTTCTTTGGACCGCAGAGCTTCCACGAAGACGACTACACTTTCTATTACAACAACCTCAAGGACAACGTGGCAAAGAGAATTGCCGCGTATCAGAACAGAGCGAAGTAAGGGCCAGTTTCAGCAGACCGGAAGAACAGCCCCCCCTTCTCTCTTCGCCATACTGTGTGCCGGCGAAGAGAGAAGATGCCGCACGGGGGGATCCCCCCCGTGGCCCCCCGTCTTATCCGAACGCTTCCCATGGAATCCGCCTTTTGGCTCTCCCCGCCGTCCCTGCCCGCCCCTCTAGAGAGGCGGGGGGGGGAAAGCCTGCCTTTTTGCAGGGTTGAGCGGACGGAGGCGGGAACCGTGACGGCGAGGTTTCGCCGAGCTGGCGCGCCTTCGGCCTCATGCTTCTCAGGGGGCCTGCCGAGGCCACCCCACTCCCCTTGTGGGCATGCCAGGGGGGCAATCTGTGGTGCTGCCGGCCCCTGTGGAGCAGCCACCGGGGGCTGCTTCTGGACAATCAGAATCGCGTCTCCGGGCGCTGCATCTGGTCATTCCAAAATCGCTCATTCTGGGCGGCTAGCCCACGATTTCTGCTGTCCAGGTTCGCCCTCGCGGGTGGAAAAACCGCATGACCGGGCAGCCCCACCCGGATGCCGGTTTGGGCAAAGCCAGATTTTCATGCCCGGCGGCTCCAACCGGCAGTCCGTTTCACGAGCCTCAAGGGCAAATCCCGGCCGCGGATTTTGCCAAAAATCGGCCCTTTCGGGCCTGCGTTTGGGGCTGCCAGCTTTCAAGAGCATTTTGAGGGTATTCCCCACCTTACTGCCATATCGCTTTTGTATGGCAATAACGGCCTTATTGCCACAATCAATATGGCAGTAAGGGAGGCCCTTCGCGGCCTAGAAGAGACGGAAGCCGACGGGTGGAATACCCACGTCCCCTCGAGGAGGCTGAGGTATCGTGAAGTATACCAAGTACATTTCTTCTGCGTACTTGATTTCAAAATAAGATATAGTATAATTATTATGCCGATCATGGGCAGAGGAGGTGCGTTCATGGATTTGTCAGAGCTGACGACGTACGCCCGTGAGAAATACAAGATGCAAGAACAGCATAAGTGGTCGGATTTTCCGGGTTTTTCTGTTCTGTGTCACCCACAGACCGGGAAGTGGGTCGCCCTTCTCATGCGGCAATGGGATACTGAGACCGGCACAGAGATCCAACGCTGCGACCTAAAATGCGGCGGCAGCCTTGGAGGGTCCCGACAGTCGTACCTCTCGCCACCGATCCGGATGCATGGGAGTAAATGGGTTGGCGTTTGCTTCGACGAAAGAACGGAGCCGCAGATCGTCTTTCATCTGCTGGATCAGGCAATCGCCTCCGAAACGCCCCACGGCTTCACCATTGTCCTTGACTCGCAGCTTTCAACCAAGGGAACAGGCTTTCAAGAGACGGCCCTGCCATTTTCCGGCAGCAGTTACCAGACTGTGAAGGAGCAGCTTCCGAAAAAGCTGCGCGAACTGCGCCGCCTGTTTGAGTATGACAGGGAATCCGCCGAATCCAGAGCTAACAACTTCTACCGACAGGCCGTGTTCATGCAGGATTATGAGGATGACTGTCCATGGTCAGGCGGCAGCTTTGTCCGCTACTTTCCTACCTATCATGACCTGACGACGAGGCAGCTTCGCGGATACTTCACCTGGCGTACCGCTGTACGCAGGGGCGAGTTCCAGCCGATCGCCGCCTCTGCGGCCTACATCTATCTCTATGAGCTGCTGAACGGCGTGGGGGCGGACTCACCGGAAGATGCCCTTGAAAAGCTGACTGCATTCAAGGTTGGATATTTGGATTCCGGCATTGGGGATCAGCGAATGCGGAGTAATCTCCGCCGCTGGATGCTGGAATATGCGGTGATGAATGACTTGCCTCCGAAGGTTGTCCGTGAGTATGCAGACCCGGAATTGATGGCGTGGGACGAGTCCCTTGCCATATTGCGGAAGCCGGAGACATGTTCAGAGGATGAGCTCTTCTCAGCTCTCTGTGTGCTTGGCGGAAAGAAGATTGCCGAATCGCCGGTCATCAAGCTTGACCCTGCGCGAGGGCGGCATCTGTTCAGCGAGGCGTGGCGCTCTGCCGCCGCCTACCGCCGGCAGGAAAAGATGCTGTTTGCCCTCTGCTTCGGCGAAAAGAAGACCCGCCGTTGGTATCCGCTTTCCAACGCCGTCTATTATGCGCAAAAACGGTCGGAGGACAGAGAGTATGTACTCAACGAGTGCCGGAGCTTTTGGTGCAAAGACGGGCTTTGGACTGTGCGCAGCTTTGAAACACTGTCCTATGACAAAGCCAGATTGCAGGGCTTTCTGCATGAGACAGACGCACGGCTGCGCCGCTATTTGAAAACAGGACGCTATCTCAGGGAGAAGCCGGAGGATGCTTGGGCGATCCCTTTCATCGACGCGGTGATTGATGAGGACAAGAAGGCCGTGATGGAAGCCTCCAGACCAAAGATCACCATCGACCTCTCCGATCTGGAGCGAATCCGTAGAGATGCGCTCGTAACACGGGACAGCCTGCTGACGGAGGAAGAACTGGACGAGCGTGAAGCGCTTGTCGTGACGCCTGCAGAAAAGAACGCACCTGAGCTTCCGCTGGATACCGTACAGATCCAGATCGTCCGCGCGCTCCTGCACGGTGAGGATGTGACGGGACTTCTCAAGGGCAATCATTTGATGCCGTCCATGGCGGCGGATTTCATCAATGAAGCCCTGTTTGATGAGATCGGCGATACCGTTGTGGCCTGTGAGGACGATCGGCTGACGCTGATAGAGGATTATTTCAAAGAGTTAGCGGAATTACTTGGAGGAACAAGCAATGGATGAACATAAGAAAGCGCCGAAGCGCATTGCGCAGACGGTGCTGAACTCTTTGAAGGGCGGCGTGGTGCCGCGTATCGGCCTGCCGTATATCACCGTCGGTCGGAAAAACGAGATTGAAGCCCTGCTGCACGATGTGGATATTATCTCGGAGGGCGGCGCGTCCTTCCGTTTTATCGTGGGCCGCTATGGCAGCGGCAAGAGCTTTTTGCTGCAGACCATCCGCAACTATGTGATGGATCGGGGCTTTATAGTGGCGGACGCCGACCTCTCACCCGAACGGCGCTTGCAGGGAACGAAGGGACAGGGGCTTGCCGCCTACCGTGAACTGATCTCCAATTTATCGACAAAAACGAAGCCGGAGGGCGGCGCGCTGACGCTGATCCTAGATCGCTGGATCAGCGCGGTGCAGAATGAGTCCATCCAAGAGACGGGGCTTAGCCCCGACGATCCCGCCCTGCCTTCCGTCACAGATAAAAAAATCTACGCCGTGACGGCTTCCGTCAGCGAGCTGGTACATGGCTTCGAGTTTGCCAAGCTCCTGTCTGCCTATTACCGCGCCTATGTGAATGGAGACGACGAGACGAAGGCAAAGGTCGTGCGCTGGTTCCGGGGCGAATACGCCCTCAAGAGCGAGGCAAGGGAGGCCCTGGGCGTCAACATCATCATCAGCGACGACGATTGGTACGACTATCTGAAGCTCTTTGCCGCCTTCTTCCGTCTGGCAGGCTACACGGGCGTGTTCATTATGATCGACGAGCTGGTGAACATCTACAAGATCCCCAATTCGATCACCCGGCAGTATAACTACGAGAAGATGCTGACCATGTACAACGACGCCCTGCAGGGCAAGGCGAAATATCTCGGCATCCTCATGGGCGCTACGCCCCAGGCCCTGGAGGACAAGCGGCGGGGCATTTACAGCTACGAGGCGCTGCGCTCCCGCCTGGCGGAGGGGCGCTTCTCCAAACCCGGCGCGAGGGATCTGCTGGCGCCGGTGATCCGGCTGGAGCCGCTGACCGCCGAGGAGATGCTGGTGCTGTGCGAAAAGCTCTCGGAGATGCACGCAGGACTGTACGGGTATTCCCGCAGCGTCACCACGGAGGATCTGGCGAATTTCATAAAAATCGAGTACGGGCGCATCGGCGCGGATCAGAACATCACGCCCCGCGAGGTGATCCGGGACTTCATCGAGCTGCTGGACCTACTGTACCAGAATCCGAAGATGCGCATTGCCGATCTGCTTTCCTCCGGGGAATTCAGCTACGCCAAATCGGAAGCTGTCTCGGATGAAACGGGCGCGGGCTTTGCGGAGTTTACGATATGAACGTATTTGAGCGCTATGCCCCCTTTATTCAGGACTACATCTACCGCTCCGGCTGGCAAAGTCTGCGGGCGGTGCAGAACGCGGCGGGGGACGCCATCTTCAACACGGACGAGAACGTGCTGCTGACGGCCTCCACCGCCTCCGGAAAGACCGAGGCCGCCTTCTTCCCAATCCTGACGCTGCTGGACGAACACCCGTCCCGGACTGTGGGCGTTCTGTATATTGCGCCTCTCAAAGCGCTGATCAATGACCAGTTCGGGCGCTTACACGAGCTGTGCGAGGATGAGGGAATCCCCGTGACCCGCTGGCACGGGGACGCGGCCCAATCCAGGAAGCGGAAGCTGCTGAAAAAGCCCTCCGGCATTTTGCAGATTACGCCGGAATCCCTGGAATCTCTCATGATCAACAAACACATGGAGATCACGTCTCTGTTCGGTGACCTGCGCTTTATCGTCATCGACGAGATCCACTCCCTCTTGCGGGCGGATCGCGGCCTGCAGACCTTTTGCCTGATCGAGCGGCTCTGCAAGCTGGCGGGCTGCGACCCTCGCCGCATCGGCCTGTCTGCCACCATCGGCAACCCAGACCTGGCTGGGCGGTTTCTGGCGGCGGGCAGCGGCCGGGACACGGTCATCCCGAAATTCGACGGCGGCAAAGAAGTCTGGCGGCTGAGCATGGAGCATTTTTATAATTCCGCACCGCAGGCGGACGAAGGAAAACTCCTCCCGGAAGACACCCCGCCTGTGGAGGCGCCCACCGACACGGCACCGAAAGCCGCCGATCCGGGCATTGGCTATATTTTTGCGCACACCCGGGGCAAAAAATGCCTGGTGTTCATCAATTCCCGGGAGGAATGCGAAAGCGTCTGCCAGCAGCTGCGGCAGTACTGCGAGGCCAACCACGAGCCCGACCGCTTTCTCATCCACCACGGCAATCTCTCCGCCTCCTACCGGGAGGGCGCCGAGGAGGAGATGAAGGACGACGACTCCCTGATGTCTGTCTGTGCCACGGCGACACTGGAGCTGGGCATCGACGTGGGGCGACTGGAGCGGGCCTTCCAGATCGACGCGCCGTTTACCGTTTCCGGCTTCCTTCAGCGCATGGGCCGCACCGGGCGCCGGGGCGATCCCTCGGAGATGTGGTTTGTGATGCGGGAGGATCACCAGGAGGCCCGGGCCATGCTGCCCGAGAGCATCCCCTGGTATCTGATCCAGGGCATCGCCCTGGTGCAGCTCTATATTGAAGAGCGCTTCGTGGAACCGCCCCGGCTGGACCGCCTGCCCTACAGCCTGCTGTACCATCAGACCATGAGTACCCTGGCCTCCCACGGCGAGATGACGCCGGGCGAGCTGGCCTCCCGTGTGCTGACGCTCAGCTGTTTTCATCTGATCACTCAGGACGATTATCGGTTGCTCCTGCGCCACCTCCTTGAGATCGACCACATCAACCGTACGGAAAACAGCGGGCTGATTGTCGGGATTGCCGGAGAGCGGATGGTAAACAACTACAAGTTTTACGCCGTGTTTCAGGAGAACGTGGAATATGCGGTTCGCTCCGGCTCTGAACAGTTGGGCGCCATCGTAAAGCCGCCACCTGTGGGCGACAAGATCGCCATTGCCGGCCGTGTCTGGGTGGTAGAGGAAGTTGATCACAAGCGGCGGGAGGTCTTCTGCACTCTGGTAAAGGGCAATATTCCCGCCTACTTCGGCGACGTGGCAGGCGATATCCATACCCATATTTTGGAGAGAATGTACCGGGTGCTGAGCGAGGACAAGCAGTACCCCTATCTGATGTCGCACGCGATCTGTCGCTTAGCGGACGCCCGGGAAACCTTCAGGAAATCGCTCATGGCGGAAAGGCCTCTCGTTCATTTGGGCGGCAAAATGTGGGCGCTGTTCCCCTGGGTCGGAACCTACGCTTTTCTCGCTATGGAACGGTTCCTGAATCTGCGCTGCGGAAAGCGGCTTGGCTTGAAGGGAATGCACTGCTCCCGCCCGTACTATATGCAGTTTACCATTCAGGTGAGCGAAGCGGAGTTTTATGAGATCATCTGTGAGGAAGCGACAAAGGATTTCGACGCGTTGGAACTGGTGTATGAAAAAGAAGTTCCGATCTTTGAGAAATACGACGAATATGTGCCGGCGGAGCTGGTGCGCAAGGGCTTTGCCTGTGGCGTACTGGATGTGGAAGGCATGAGACAGCGAGTAAAAAGCTGGAACAAATTTGGAGGGACTAGTTCGAAATTCAGTTGACGGCGTTCCCAGAAATCAAAATCTCCACGAAAGCCAAAGGAATTCTGCAACCAGCCGCCGGTCAGAGATTGTTTGAAATTTTATCATGTTGGGATATTAACAACCGTATTTGCGACTAGAGCCATTTGGAGAAGAACAACATGAAGCGTGAGTACATGAGCTATGAGGAATACCTGGTCAATGTGAAAAAAGGCATCGTGACCAAGGATGGCAACTGCCCTGTCACCCCGCTTCTGGTCATGCTGCAGGGACGGTGGAAATCTCAGCTGATGTATGAAATGTGCATCTATGACACCGTGCGCTTCGGCCAACTCAAGAAGGATCTCCCCGGTATCACCAACACCATGCTGACCAAGGCCCTGCGGGAGTTGGAGGAGGACGGCCTCATCAGCCGGAAGCAGTTCAACGAGATCCCTCCCCACGTGGAGTATTCGCTGACTGGGATGGGCCGCGATCTGCTGCCCGTCTTCTACGCCATCATGAACTGGGGCTTTCAGCATGAAAAAAGGCTCTACGGGGAGCCAGAAGCCGAGTGAGGTGAAACGCTTTGCACGACACCGGGAATCCTGGTGAGGGATGGCGCGAGTGGATAACACCTGAAATTGCCACGTTACGCACCGCCTAGAGATGGATGAGAACCAAGATTCACACACATAAGCTCGAATTTGCTCTTGATAATCAAGGGGGCAGAGGTTAAGCATTCCCCAGAGGTGGCGTGCTTGCCGTCAGTGCGTGGGACGTTAAAACCCGAGGATGACGGATGACAGATGTTTTTTATCTCAAAACAAGGCTCTGCTGGCGCGAGAGGTGCTTGGTTAGGCTAGGCATTCAAAAAATCAACATTTCTAGTGAACACAGCTAACGCCTCAAAATGCGATAAAAGGCTCCTCAACAATTAGCAAAAGAGATAGAAATACAATCTCAGACATTTTAAGGCCATCTATGAACGAATGAGGTGTTTTTAGTCAACAAGACAAGAATTTCCTATCCCATCACGCGATGCTACTAACCGGTGATATGATACACAAAAGATTGTTATAGGAGAAAAATGTTATGAAAGTAATCGACTGCGAATTCCACTATTACTTACCGGAATTAATGGAATATCTCTCAAAAAGAGATAATGCAATGAGATATTATCCGAAATCTAAAATTCTAGAGGTGAGAGATAAAGTCTTTGCTCATTTTGACGGAGTAACGAATACGTATCCAGTTATTGATGAATTGATGAATTTTGGTGCAGAAAGAGTTGCTGAAATGGACAAAAATGGCATCGAAATAGGTGTCATGACATCTTCTCCTGCCTTAGAAGAATTACCTGAAAAAGATTCAATATATTTTGCAAAAAAATCTAATAATGCAGTTGCTGAAATTATAAAAAAATATCCTGGCCGTTTCCTTGGAGCTGCAGTTTTGCCAACTCCTTATATCGATGAGGCAATTAAAGAACTCGAACGTTGTGTAAAAGAATTAGGTTTTAAATATTGGCACACTCATTCTAATTATAAAAATGAACATTTATATGATGAAAAATATCTTCCTTTATTGGCAAAAGCTGAAGAACTAGGTTGTGCATTTTATGTCCATCCGCAAGCATCTGACGATAAAGATATGAAAGATATGGGTTATGTATATTCTTCACCGGGGCTTGGTTTTGGACTAGATGCTATGAAAACATCATTAAGAATCATATTAAATGGAACATTTGATAAATATCCCAACTTAAGAATGATTCTTGGTCATTTGGGTGAATTCTTCCCATTTATATTAGATAGAGTTGATAATCGTTTTGAATGGATTAGGGATGAAGAAGTAAAAATGAAACATTCAGTTTCATACTACTTTAAAAATAAAAATGTTGTTGTAACAACAAGTGGCAATATGTCTAAACTTGCTTTTGAATGCACTAAAAAGGCTTTTGGTATAGATAGCATTATTTTTGGTTCAGATTATCCTTATGAAAATTTGTCTAACATGATGAAATTTATAAATTCATTAGAATTAACTGAAGGAGAAAAAGAAAAAGTATTTCACTTAAACGCAGAAAAGTATATTTTAAGTAAGTAAACTATAACAAGAAGTCCAAAGTGTGAAAATACACATTCAGACTTCTTTATCAAATACAATGGTCACAAAATTGACCTTCGTTCAACTCAAGGACTCAAACAGCAAAATGATTGAGTCCTTTTTTGATGCAATGCTCCGAGTGGGAAAAGCATTAATAAATCAAGCTTCTCACATAAAAAATACTAACGGCTGCTTGATAATTGTATATCTCAAGAGATAAAACCATCACGCAGCCTTCAATAAGGGATGGATAACACCTGAAATGATATCTTTTGAGACGGATTGAGACAAGCACATACAACTAACCAGCTAGAAATACTGAATATGCTACAGTGCTACAGTTGAGATAGTTTGGAAATACAGAGTATGCCATCTACAACCAGCATAACCTGCTGTCGCAAGCATTCGGAGGAATTACATGAAACGCATTTTTACCTTACTGTGTTTCGTATGCTGCTTGGCTTTTGCTGTTCAAGCATATGCAGCATTTCAGGTGTTTGGCCCGGACTTCGCCCGTTTCAAGGTAGACGTGCCAGATGGCTGGAAAGCCTCACCGAATCAGGGCGGGTGCCAGATTGACTCGGCGGATGAAACCTCCTCGGTAAGCATTCAAATGCAAAAGGCCGGGGGGAAGACTGCCGCAGAATTTGCAGCTGCCATTGCGAAGAACCTTCCTTATAAAGTCGTCAGTATTGAAAAGGAAAATGATACCCAATGCATCATATATGCAGAACCCGAAAAAGGTGTGCGCATGGCGATTATGTGTATGGTCATGGATGATAGTTTTCTGGCCATTACTATGGCCGGAAGAGATACCGATACGATGAAGGCCATTATTAATTCAATAGATGATGCCAAGTAATCAGAGAAATCAGATATGCTGCAGTTTTTATATTAGTGCATCAGATACATATTGCTCAAGAAATACGGAGCTGATAAGATCAATAGAGGTGGCGTCCACCCCGGCGACATTGCTCCTGCCACCATAGCAGGTAAGGCAAGTCCTGTTGTCGCTCGTTTTTAATGGCATAGCCGGTAAATGCAACTCACTCGTCATCAATGTGTAATGAAACTCTCCGAGAAAAGCCCTTACTTTCACGGATTGAGACAACCGTATGTTTATAACATGGCAAAATTGCTGAATTTAATGCAGTGAGTCGTTTGAGCTGGCTTAAATTTCCATATTCCTTTGTGGCGCAAAATGACTATCCATAAGTTCCGTACTGCCCTAACCTATTACACCTGTTACAACGTGTTACAGGGATGTTGCACAAAATATCTTTGGAGAAGCTGAACGCCATTCTGAATTTCGGACATGCGAAGGTGGAAGGGCAGCAGCACACGTCGCCGAAAACCAACGCCAAGCCGCAGAAGGCCGATCCGCCGGAAGTCGAAGAGATTGTTTCCAGAGGGGACGACAATCAGCAAAGGAAAAAGATTGCGCAAACCAATCTGAGCGTACTCGTGCGCGCCATACTGGGGCATTATGGCAAAATGTACAACCTCGAGGCGGACGAAATCGAGGACACCATCAAGAGCGTCGATGATTGGGAGGATAAACTCGGTGCGTACAGCACGAAAGGCAACAGCGGCACAATGCAGGGACTCAACGAGGATCTGCGTAATTTCCGACGTGAAGCCACACCGCAAATGATATGCTTCGTGACGGATTGCGAGAGACTATCTGATAACTAACTAAGAAGTATCGAATTTGAGACAATGGTACGGTTGAGACACTTTGTCATCATTCCCCTGAGGTAGACATGAAATACCTTCGTTTATACCTTTTTGTTGCAATTTTGATTCTATGCGCTGCTGGTCATGCCTGTACTATCAATAAAGAATCTACCTATACAGAACCAAGTTTAACTGCAATACAAAAACGCGGGACACTACTTGTAGGCACAACAGGCGACTATCGCCCTCTGACGTATCGAGAGCCAACAAGTGGTGATTATTGGGGATTTGACTTGGAAGTCGCTCAAAGGATTGCCGAGCATATTGGCGTACCCATTACATATATACAAACATCGTGGCCCACGTTAACCGGCGATGTGCTTGACAGCACACTTTTCGATTTTGCCATAGGCGGCATCACCATCACTAATACGCGTAAGAGAACGATGGACATGAGTGACGGGTATCTTGTCAATGGAAAGACCATTCTTTGCCGCAAAAAAGATGCTGGCAAATTTCAAAGTCTGACCGACCTGAACAAGCCCACAGTACGTGTGATGGTGAATCCCGGTGGACTTAACGAGAAGTTTGCACGTGAAAAATTACCCCATGCAAGAATTATTGTGCATCCAAAAAATGAGGAAATTCCCGCACAGGTGGCCGAAGGCAAAGCAGATGTGATGATTACTGAAATCACAGAAGCACCATATTATGAGAAAATAGATAAGCGCCTAGCTGCACCCCTGCTTAACAAGCCTTTTACACACGGCGAAATAGGAGTATTGATAAGGCGTGGGCAAGCAGATTTGCTTCAACTTATCAATACCGTTATTGATGAAATGAAAAAAGATGGTTCTCTGCAAAAACTCCATACAAAATATGGATTAATATATAGATACTAAAATATACAAAAGATCATCCACACAGACGTACAAGTTGTAGTATTCAGAAATACGGACTTTCGGAGTGTAGGACGCCTTGAAACAACTACATACCGCTAACCAGCTAGGGACTGGGGATTTCACACAGTGAGACAGTTGATACGACGTGATATTGAGATGCTGACAATGCATACCACGTGTGATTGAAGGCAAAAACGTTTTTGAAATATGCAGATGTTATCCATAACTCGGCACTGTTCAACTATTTTTACGAGTAAATAAATGAAGATATTCCTTTCTGGCATACTCTGCCTTTTCATGCTTGCTACATACAGCTACGCCTATGCTCCAAACGACTTTTTGGCAGAGATGGACGAACCCGGCCTCTGTGCTCTTACGTTTGATGATGGCCCCTCAAGGTTTACAGGGCATCTGCTGGATATGATGGCGGCCGAAAATGTGAAGGCAACTTTTTTTGTCCTTGGCGAAAATGTCCTCAATTTTCCGGGCATCATTAAACGGCAACGCCAAGAGGGGCACGAAGTGGCCAACCACAGCTGGTCGCATCCCAATCTCGGCCGGGCATCGGCCGAAGCAATCAGAAGCCAATTGGCCATGACCAATGCCGCTCTTGCACAGCTGGGGGTCACTCCCAAGTTTTTCCGCCCGCCTTACGGGAGTTATACTCCCTACGTTGAGGAGGCGGCCAATGCGCAGGGCATGGAAATCGCCATTTGGACGCACGACAGCCGGGACTGGAAACGCCTTCCGCGCAGTTACGCTGCCCTTGTTCCCTGCCAGACCGCAGAAAAACGTCACGGTGTTTTTCTCTTCCATGACATCCATGAGAGAACGGTCAACGACTTTCCGCGGATTGTCCGAGAACTTCGGGCCAGCGGATGCCGCAGGTTTGTGACGCTTTCTGAATACATGAAGCACATGAAGAAACCGGAAGCAATCCCGACGCCGCAGCTTTATGCCTGCCATAAACGGACGTTGCTTCACGCGGCGCATTCCGCAAATACCGTTGGCGCTCCTCAGCCTGCAGGCGGTGTTTTTCCCCGCAAGGCGAAAGGAGCGTCAAACTTCGACGTATTGCATGCGCATCGTAATACAGAGGATACAGAAAATACACATACAAAAAAATAAATGCAACATTCGCTTCCGGCAAATAATTATAGAAAATATTGCCCTTTTTTTGCTGAGGGAATAAAATGAATACAAATGACGTGATTATCCGATTAGAAAACATTAATGATTATCGAACAGTTGAAAATCTCGTCAGAGAGAGCTTTTGGAATGTGTACAGACCTGGCTGTACAGAGCATTTTGTGCTGATGAAGTTGAGGAGTGATCCTGATTTTATGCCTGACCTTGATTTCGTTATGGAAAAGCATGGCAGAATTATTGGACAAAACATCTTCATGAGAACTTGCATTGCTGCCGATGATGGCAGGCAACTGCCTATCTTGACGATGGGGCCGATTTGCATCGCCAATGACTTGAAGGGACAGGGGTATGGCAAGCTGCTTCTGGACTATTCTCTGGAAAAGGCTGCAAAACTTGGTTACAAGGCTGTATGCTTTGAGGGAAACATTGATTTCTACGGAAAAAGCGGATTTGTGGTCGCATCGACACGCGGCATCAGGTATCATGGATTGCCGGAAGGCATGGAAGCTGATTTCTTCTTATGTAAGGAATTGGAAGCAGGTTACTTTGATGGAATAACAGGAGAATACGCGACTCCGCAGGGATATTTTGCTGCAGAACAGAATCCTGAGGAGTTTGCGACATATGATGCAGGATTCCCCGCAAAGGAAAAGCTGGTACGGCCGGGACAGCTTGGACAGGAGCAGGCAACTATAATTTCAGAAAATGCCGCTGCATGTCAAATTTCGTCCAAAACTGTTTAAATATGGAATAAGTTACTAATACAGATTGAATCTATATAATGAAAAATTCATATTCTAATATAACAGACAAAACAAATTCGAGTCATTTCGAACAGCGTCCAAGTTTTTCCGATTCCAAATTCATCGGCACTGTGCAGGTAGATAATTTAGAATCTGGAAAATCAAGAATTTGCGATGTATATGGATTTGGTGATGTCCAGGACATTGATGGACTAACGATAAGTATAATTTCAGAACAGATGAGCACAGACTACAGAATTAAATCTCAATATGTTGAAGAATATTCAATAACTTTCATATATGATGTTCTTGGGAACAAGCAATTTGCAAATGATATGGTTG
Source organism: Desulfovibrio desulfuricans (assembly GCA_015062205.1). Classification (GTDB taxonomy): domain Bacteria; phylum Desulfobacterota; class Desulfovibrionia; order Desulfovibrionales; family Desulfovibrionaceae; genus Desulfovibrio; species Desulfovibrio desulfuricans_D. The sequence continues at coordinate 67,575 of SUVB01000008.1, read as the reverse complement.
AAGAAATAAACGAGATGCGTCTTCTTTTGCTATCGTTAAAAATAACCGCATAACGTAGACGAACACAGGGTAAATGTTTATTCCCCACGGACACAGGAGGATTGCAATGGATGCTGTTCTTGAGGCCATGAAAACACGTCGCAGCTGCCGCAAATTCAGGCCTGACATGGTTCCGGATGACCTGCTTCAGAAAATCGCTGAGGCAGGCACATATGCTGCCTCCGGCATGGGTAAGCAACCTTGCCGGATCATCGTGGTCAAGGACAAGGCTGTCCGTGACCAGCTTTCCTCAATGAATGCCGAAATCATGGGCGTCAACAGCGATCCCTTCTATGGCGCCCCGGTGTGCATGGTTGTGCTGGCAGACCAGGCACGTCCCACGTACGTCTATGACGGCAGCCTCGTCATCGGCAACCTGATGCTTGCAGCACACGCCCTGGGTTTGGGCAGCTGCTGGATTCACCGGGCCAGAGAAGAATTTGAAAGTGACGCAGGGAAGGCTCTGCTCAAGGCGTGGGGAATTGACGGTAATTACGAGGGCATTGGGCATTGCGTCATCGGCTATCCTGCGGCTGCCCCCGCCAAAGCTGCCCCTCGCAAGCCTGACTTCGTGAAATTTGTTTGAAAATCCCCTTCTGTCAGTAACGATGCGCAGGAGATGCCCGACAGCAGCGTGCCGGGCATCTCCTGCTGCGAACGGACGCCCATGCAAATACGGCCTGACGGCAAGAACATCCGGATGGAAAAGGCCGGACAGCGCAACTCATCGGGCAACCCTCTCCAAAACAGAGCCGACGGTCAGATCAAACCTGAAGCAGCATGTGCCATGACAGACATAGAAATCATTGAGCGCTACAGCCTCACGCCACATCCCGAAGGCGGTTTTTACCGCCGCACCTATACCTCATCTGTCCGCATAACATATCGAGACTGTGAGCGCCCTGTCAGCACTGCAATCCTCTTTCTGCTCAAGGAAGGCCAATATTCCCGCCTGCATCGCATCCCGCAGGACGAAATGTGGCATTTTTATCTTGGTGGTCCACTGCGGCTTGTCCTGATAACGCCTGCCGGTGACGCGCAGGAAATCCTCCTTGGGCAGGAAATATGCGCCGGGCAACTCATGCAGTACACCGTCCCCGGTGGTTCATGGTTTGGCGCCACTCCGGCCGGGGGGAGCGCCTACAGCCTTGTGGGCTGCACAGTTTCACCGGGGTTTCGCATGGAAGAATTACAGCTTGGGGAAGCAAAGGACTTGCATGCCCTTTTCCCTTCAGCAAGGCATATCATAGACGAATTTTGTCCCCCTCACAGCGTACAACACCAGGATACGGTTTGAGAACGCTTTGGGACACCAATGGTATCGCCCTGAAAAGAATCCTCCGGCCTTGCCGGGGGACCGTGATGGAACAACGAGAACTGCACCCCAGAAGTCCAACGCCTGTTGGAAGCCCGGGAACCTCCCATGACGTCGCCGCGCAGCTGTAATGCTTCCGCCTCATCCTCACCAACACGGCTGCGACTTTCAGAGATTCGCCCAGATGCACAGGGCGAGCATGGAAAGCGCCGCCAGCAGAACGCCATATGCCTGGCGCGTCCGCAGGGAAAGCACCGCGCCGAGCAAAGCCGCGCCAAACAACGCCGACCAGGAAACCGTGTCCGGGGCGGGCAGCGCTTCATGCCGCTGCAGTTCTGCCAGCACCGCAGCGATCACGCCAAAACACACGGCATACAGCAGGCCTTGTTCCCCCGCCCGGCGCAGGCCGGCCAGCAGCACGGCACGGCCCGGCGACATGCCGCGGCCCGTACGGCAGGCATCCGCAACGGCATCCATGAGCGGATTGAGCGCAAGCCGTTGCCGCCGCTCACGCCACGCGGCCGCACACGCGGCCGTCAGGGAAAGCAGCAGGGGCAGCAGGGCCTCTCCGGGGCTGACCAGCCCGAAATAATGGCAGAGAGGGAATGCCAGCAGGAAGCTCAGGCCGGCATACGGCGGCACAACGCTGCCGAGCTCAAGTACATCAAGCCAGCATAGTTCCGTAATAATGCCCAGGGCCAGAGCCGACGTCCAGTCGCCCGTGCAGCAGCCGACAACAAGGGCCAGAAAAAGGGGCCTGTCCGCCAGGCCAATGATGCAGGTGGAACGCGCCGCTCCGGCCAGCACAAAAAAAAAGCGTAGGGAACCCCAACCGCAACCAGTTCAGAAAAGCAGCTCATGGGGACCTCGCAGGGGTTCGGTGGGAACACAACGAAAATCCAGCTGCACAAGGCGCTGCCGCAGCGCATGGAGGTCTTCCCTGTCCTCGGCGGAGAGCGCCACATGCGGAAGCACCTGCAGCTTGTCGGGCGCGTAATGCAGGTTGCACATGTTCAGCACATTCATGGAGACGCCCGCATCACAGGCCCGGCGCGCGTCCCTACAGGTGGCGAAAAGAACAAAACACTCGTCCCCGCAGGCCGTCAGCGTAGGCGCAAGCTCGCCGACCGGGATGAAATGCGTCGTGATTCTCTGGGGAACAGCCAGGCTGATGATCTGCTGCCGCATCAGATCTGCGGCCAACTCGTCGTTGGCAACAACAAGATGTTTGGCCCCCGTGTAGGGCAGCCAGGCCTCAATGACCTGCCCGTGCACCAAGCGGTTGTCAACACGAAACCACATATTCAGCTTCCGCCCTTGTCGCCGCGATTTTCGGCCTTGTCGCGCGCCTTGTTGCGCAGCATGCTGCCCGCCACCACAATGCCCTTGGCCCCGGCTTCTCCGGCGATGCGGGCCAGCTCGTCCAAGGTGGTGGAACGCGAGGTAAACACCTTGAGCAGCATGGGCAGGTTGACGCCGGTCACCACTTCCACCCTGTGCGTGCCCAGCAGGGAAAGGGCCAGATTGGTGGGTGTGCCGCCGAACATGTCCGTGAGGATGATGACGCCCGCGCCCTTGTCCAGCCGTTGCGCGGCGTCAGTGAGACGGCGCACGGTCTCTGAAACCTCATGGGCCACATCAACGCTGATGGAACAACAATCGCTCTGCTGCCCGAGGATGAATTCGGCAGTCCGCAGCATGGCCGAACCGTAATCGGCGTGCGAAACCACAATAATCCCGACCTGAGCCTGCCCATTTTCATCCGTCGTCATGGCATTTCCTCACACGCTGACCGTGCCAGCTTTTTCAACCAAGTTCAAGATGCCGGTGCTCAAGAAAGGCCGGATAGTCCGCCTGACGCAGCGCCTGCCATATTTCTTCGGCCATGGCCACGGAGCGATGCCGCCCGCCTGTGCAGCCCACGGCCGCAGTGACGCGATACCGGCCTTCCGCCTCCATCAGGGGCAGCATGAAAAACAGCAGATCCAGCAGCTTGTCGCGGTATTCCACGCTCTGGGGCGACTGGAACACATAGTCCGCCACGGCTTTGTCCCTGCCGCAGAGGGGCCGCAGTTCCTCAACGAAATAGGGATTGGGCAGAAAGCGCAGGTCAAAGACCAGGTCCGCTTCGCGGGGAACCCCGTACTTGAAGCCGAAAGAAATGACATTGACCCTGATGGCCCGCAGTTTGCCCCGATTATGTCCCCAGCGCTTCTGAATGGCGCGTCGCAGGTCATGGATGGAAAAACGCGTTGTATCAATGACAAGGTCGGCCATCTCCCGCAGGGGGCGCAAACTGCGGCGTTCAGCCGACAGGGCGGCCTCCAGCCCCAATCCCTTGCGTTCCAGCGGGTGCGGCCGCCGCGTGGTGGCATAGCGCCGCACAAGCTCCTGACCGTCCGCTTCCAGAAAAAGCAGCATGGGGCGGATGTTCTTGCCGGCGAGCTCGGCAAGGCATTCGGTGATCTCGTCCACAAAATTGCTTTGCCTGAGGTCCATGCCCAGGGCGATGCCCTTGAAATGCGCCATGGACGGGCGGAACATCATGTCCACCATTTCCGACGCCATGCCGGCAGGCAGGCCATCCACAACAAAGTGCCCCATGTCTTCAAAGACTTTGAGGGCGGTGCTTTTCCCCGCGCCGGAGAGACCGGTGACGATGCAGACCTGCCCGCCGGGGGGGGCGGGCGCACTGGAAGCGCGCGCGGAATCTGTCATGGCTGTCCTCTACATAGAGACGGCTATCGTTGCGGCATGCAGCCGTGTTCCACAGCAGACCGGGCCGGGCGCATGCGGCAGGGCCGGAGTTTCCGGCCCTGCCGCCACGGCCTCAAAGCACGGGGTCAATCAGGGCGTAGCCGCCGACCTTGGTGCGGTACACCACATTGATGCGGTTGTTCTCGGCGTTGAAAAACACCAGGAACTCACCGCCAACGGAATCAAGCTGCATGAGCGCCTCGTCAAGGTGCAGCGGCTTGGCCGCAAGGCGGTCGGAACCTTCCGCCAGCTCGGGCGACGCGCTTTCCCCGGTATCGAGGTTGTAGGAGAAGACATCCACTTCCGTATTGCGGGCGCGACGGCGCTGCGACTTGGCGCGCGAAACCTGCCGCTTGATCTGGGCCTCGACCTTGTCCGTCACCAGGTCAATGGCGGCGTACATGTCTGAAGTCTGTTCCGAAGCATTGATATGCAAGCCCTCGCCGGTGACAGTCACTTCACAGCGATGGCGGAACTTGTCCACCGTGAGCACGACGGCAACTTCCAGCCCGGAGGACTTGCCAAAAAAACGCCCCAGCTTTTCCATGCGGCGGCGGGCGTACTTCTTGAGATGGTCAGAGGCTTCAAAATTCTTGAAGGCAAAAGAGATGTTCATGTTTCCTCCCGGGTAAACAGCTTCGGCAACAATCAGAACGCCTGCCGCGCCGTTGCGGCGCTGTGCGCGGCAGCACAGTTCTAGAAATGCTCCTTGCGCCTGGAAGACGAGGGAATGCCGAGCGCGGTGCGGTACTTGGCCACAGTGCGCCGGGCAATGTTGACCTTCAGGCTGTCCTTGAGCATTTCGCCGATACGCTCATCGCTCAGGGGGGCTTTGGCGTCCTCCTCGGCGATGAATTTTTTGATCAGAGCCTTGACGCTTTCGGAGCCCACTTGGCTGCCGTCGTCCAGTTCCAGCCCGCTGTTGAAAAAGAACTTCAGTTCAAAGATGCCGTGCGGCGTGGCCGCGTACTTGTTAGTGGTGATGCGGCTCACCGTGGACTCATGCATGTTGATATCGTCGGCAATGTCCTTGAGGATGAGCGGCGCGAGCTTGGTGACCCCCTCCTCGAAAAAGGGGCGCTGGTGCCGCACGATGCTCTCCATCACCTTGTACAGGGTGCGCTGGCGCTGGTACAGGCTCTTGATGAGCCACGAGGCGGAACGGAGCTTTTCCGCACAGTATTCCTTTTCCTTGTCCGAGCCGCCGAGATCCATCCGGCTCAGGGAGGAAAGCTGCAGTTGCGGCAGGCCGTCGTCGTTGAGCAGGATGACGAAATCGTCGCCCATCTTGTAGACGAACACGTCCGGGCTCACATAGGTGGGTTCGCCGCCGCCGAAACTGGCGCCCGGCAAAGGGTCAAGGCTCTGGATGATGTCCAGATATTCCCTGAGTTCCTCCATATCTATCTTGAACTTGCGCAGCAGCGGCTTGTAGCGCTTGGCCTCCAGGTCTTCCAGATGCGACTGCACCAGTTCCAGCAATATGGGATCGCGGTCATAGCGCAGGTTCCGAATCTGGATGAGCAGACACTCGCGGGCGTCGCGCGCGGCCACACCGACGGGGTCGAACAGCTGCACGCGTTCCAGAACGGGCCGCACCTCGTCGGGCGTGGCGTGCGCCATCTCGGCCAGATCCTCCAGACTGGCCTGCAGATAGCCGCCGGAAGAGAGGTTGCCGATGATAACCTCGCCAATCTCTTTCTGCGCCTCCGTGAGCTGGGAAAGGCGCAACTGCCACATGAGATGCGCTTCAAGGGTGGGCTTGGCGGAATAGCGGGCCTCAAGGGGAGAAATATCCTCCGCAACCTCATACTCGCGCGGCTGCACAAGGCGCGGCGTGCTGGCAAACTCGCCGAGATAGTCTTCCCAGTCCGCGTCTCTGGCGACCTCTCTGTCGTACGCATCCTCGGCCACCGGCTCGCGCGTCTCTTCGGAGGCCGGGGCCTCTTCCGCCGGGGAGGACGACTCTTCGAGAAAGGGGTTTTCAAGCAGCTCTTGCTGCACTGTTTCCAGAAGCTCCACCCGTGAAAGCTGCAACAGCTTGATGGCCTGCTGCAATTGCGGGGTCATCACCAGCTGCTGTGTGAGCTTGAGTTGCTGTCGTAGTTCCAGTGCCATCTGTCGCTGTTGTCCTGTAGAAATTTTGCCTCATCGGGCGCAGGCTGTCAGGAAGCGCCGCCGCCTTCTTCCGGCGCGATGACGGAATGTTGTTCCCGGGGGCGATGTTTCAGCTTCCCAAGCATCCGCGAGCGTCCGGACAGCCGCCGAAAAAATTCTTTCTATTTACAAGGACTGTGCCATAACAGCAAAAATTATGCAATAGTCAGCAGTTGCACATGTTCCAGAATTTTTTCACAATGCCAGCATAAAAAAAGGAGGGCCTGCGCCCTCCCCTTTTCTCCTTGGCCATCCGACCCGGCCGCATGCGCCGAAGCTTCCGGACCGGGGCGCGGCCGCGCCCTATGCCTTGGCCTGCTTCTTGGCCGCGGCGATGAACTCGCGGAACAGCGGATGCGGCGCCATGGGCCGGGACTTGAACTCCGGGTGGAACTGGCAGCCCAAAAACCAGGGGTGATCCTTCAACTCAATGATTTCCACCAGGGAATCGTCCGGGGCCGTGCCGCTGAACTGCATGCCTTTCCCGGCCAGCAACTCCTTGAAGGCGTTGTTGAATTCATAGCGATGGCGGTGGCGTTCCTCCACCAAATTCTTCCTGTATGCCTCCCAGGCTCTGGTGCCGGGAACCACCTTGCAGGGGTACGCGCCCAGGCGCATGGTGCCGCCCTTGTCGCTGCCGGCGTCGCGCCGCTCCACATTCTTGGTGCGGAAATCGAACCACTCGGTCATGAGGTAAATGACCTTGTGCTCGGAGAGCGGGCTGAACTCTTCGGAATTGGCGTCTTCCAGGCCTGCCGCATGGCGGGCGAACTCAATGACGGCACACTGCATGCCGAGGCAGATGCCGAAAAAGGGCACGCGCTTCTCGCGGGCGTAACGGATGGCGGCAATCTTGCCCTCCACGCCGCGGTAGCCGAAGCCGCCGGGCACCAGAATGCCGTGGCAGCCCTTGAAGCATTCTGCGGCGTTGTCGTCCGTCACATTTTCGGAATTGACGTAGCGCAACTCCACTTCCACGCGGTTGGCCACGCCGCCGTGCATGAGCGCCTCGTGCAGGCTTTTGTAAGCCTCCTTCAGGTCCACGTACTTGCCCACAATGGCGATGGTCACCTTGCCGCGCGGGTTGGCGCAGTCGCTGATGAGCTTTTCCCAGGCCTCCAGATGCGCGTTGCGCGCGGGCAGCCGCAGCATGATGGCCACCTTCTGGTCAAAGCCCTCCTCATAAAATTTCAGCGGCAGCTCGTAGATGTTGCCCACGTCCACCGAGGTGAAGACCGCGTCCTGATCCACATTGCAGAACAGGGCGATCTTGCGGCGCAGATCCTCGGGGATGCTCTGCTCGCAACGGCAGAGGATGATGTCCGGCTGGATGCCGATGGAGAGCAGCTGCTTGACGCTGTGCTGGGTGGGTTTGGTCTTGTGCTCTCCGGCGCTGCGCAGATAGGGAACCAGCGTCAGGTGGATGTTCAGGCAGTTGTCGCGCCCCAGTTCGGAGCGGAGCTGGCGTATGGCCTCCAGAAAGGGCAGGCCCTCGATGTCGCCCACGGTGCCGCCGATCTCGATGATGGCCACATCCGGAGCGTCTTCCCCTTCGGCCAGAGAGAGCACCATGCTTTTGATCTCGTCGGTGATGTGCGGGATGACCTGCACGGTTCCGCCCAGATAGTCGCCGTGCCGCTCCTTGGCAATGACATGATTGTAGATGGCGCCGGAGGTGGTGTTATTTTTGCGCGACATGGGCACATTGAGGTAGCGCTCATAGTGCCCCAGATCGAGATCCGTCTCCGCGCCGTCATCCGTAACAAACACCTCCCCGTGCTGGAAGGGGTTCATGGTGCCGGGATCCACATTGATGTACGGGTCCAGCTTCTGAATGGTCACCGAAAGTCCGCGCGTCTGCAGCAGCGCCCCCAGCGACGCGGCCGCCAGCCCCTTGCCCAGCGACGAAAGCACGCCGCCCGTCACGAAAATGTATTTTGTCTTCATGCCCTCCACCTCGAGCCGTAGTGCCTGAAAAACCACATCCCGACAAGCATAGTCCAAATTGTCCTCGTTGACCAGCATTGACTAAGCAAAACAAGCCACGTAAGGTACAAATCCCTTTTCATATTGCAGGGTCGCCTGACGCCGCACGGCAGCATGCGCCCTGCTGCACGGCACGGGCGCAGGGCGCGCCGCCTCCGCCGGAGGGCCGCGACGCAAGCCAAGGAGGCTTTCCCCGCATGGGTACGGTCAACACGCTGGTCATCACCGGGTACGGCACCAATTCGCACATGGAAACTGCGCACACGGCGCGGCTGGCCGGGGCGGACAGGGCCGACGTCGTGCATTTTTCCGATCTGGCGGGGGGCAAGGTTCGCCTGGCTGACTATCATTTTCTCATCTTTCCCGGCGGCTTTCTGGACGGCGACGACCTTGGCGCGGCCCAGGCCGGGGCCATGCGCTGGCGGTATCTCAAGGATGCCGCAGGCAGGCCCCTGCTGGACAGCCTGCGGGAATTTCTGGACGAGGGCAAGCTGATTCTCGGCATCTGCAACGGCTTTCAGCTGCTGGTCAAGCTGGGCGTGCTGCCCGCGCTGGGCGGCAGCCGCTTCGAACGCCAAGTATCGCTCGGGCACAACGATTCCGCCCGCTTTGAAGACCGCTGGGTACACCTTCTGCCCAATCCCGCCAGCCCTTGCGTCTTCACAAAAAACCTGCCCCTGCTGGCCATGCCCGTGCGGCACGGCGAGGGCAAGCTCATTGCCCGCGACGAGGACTGCCTGCGCCGCCTTGAGGCGGAAAACTGCATCGCCCTGCAGTACGCCGACCCGGCCACCGGCCGCCCCACGCAGGAATACCCGCTGAACCCCAACGGTTCCAGCCTGGCCATCGCCGGGCTGACCGACCCGACGGGCCATGTGCTCGGCCTCATGCCGCACCCCGAGGCCTTTCACCACGTGACCAACCACCCCGGCTGGACCCGCGGAGAACTGGACCCGCCGGGCACGCTGCTTTTTGTCAACGCCGTGCGCTACCTGCGCGGCCAATAGTGAGGGACTGCGCCGTTTTTCTTGACAAGCGCAGGTCTTAAAACTATATTCTCCGTTTCACGGAACACCTTTTGCTGACGGCGGATATTCCGCTGCGGCAACAGGGCAAGACAAGGCGCGAAACAGCATTGCCGCAAAAACTCGTACCATTTTTCGCCGGGGCTTTTGAAGGCGCTTTCTCTGCCAACGCAGGAAAGCGCCTTTGTTATGGCGGGGAATTTTATGCAACTCATTGATATAGTTACTGCAATAGAAAAAATCGCACCACTCTCCGCAGCTGCGTCATGGGATGCCTCCGGCCTGCAGGTGGCCGCGCGACGGCAGGAGGCGACAAAACTTGCCGTCTGTCTGGACCCGACCCCGGCGTCCGTCACCAAGGCGCTGGACGCCGGGGCGCAGTGCATCCTCAGCCACCACCCGCTGGCGCTCAAGCCCGCCCTGCCCAATCGCCTTGACGATTATCACGAGGTTCTGCGCCTGCTGTTCCGGGCCGATGTGCCCCTGTATGCGGCGCACACTTCGCTGGACGTCAACAGTCGCGGCCCGGCGGGCTGGCTGGCGGAAGAGCTGCGCCTGCGCAATCTGCGCGTGCTGGAGCCTACGGTCCCCGCGCAGGAGGGGGCTCTGCCCCTGGGCTTCGGCCTTGCGGGCGACCTGCCCGAGGCCATGACCGTCGAGCAGATCGCGGCCCTGATTGCCCGGCATGCGCCGCTTGCAGGCCCTGTCGCCTGCGGGCCGGAACCGCGGCGCGCGCTCCGCGTGGCCTACTGCACAGGGTCGGGCTCTTCCCTGCTGGCGGAGGCGCAGGCCGCCGGGGCGGAGGTGTTCATCACCGGCGACGTCAAATATCACACGGCCCTCGGCGCGGGCATCTGCCTTCTGGATGTGGGGCACCACAGCCTTGAGGAGGAAATGATGCGCCGCATGAGCCGTCTGCTGCAGCAGCGGCTTCAGGACGTGGAGGTGTTCTTTGTGCCCTCCGTTTCGCCCTTCCGCCCCGTTGCGCTGTAACAAAAAGCCGTTTCTTCAGAGGAGGACCTCAGCATGAGCGATGCCGTATACTTTGAACAGATCAGACAGCTTGTGGAACTGCAGAAGGTAGACGACGCCATCCACGCGGTCAAGCAGGAACTGGAGCGCGCCCCCGGCGAATTGAATGACCTTGAACAGCGCTTTGCCGCCGCCGAGACACAGCGCAACTACATTCTCGACAAGCTCTCGCATTTGCAGGACCAGCAGAAACGCCTTTCACTCGAAATCGATGACGACTCCGCCCGCATCAAGAAAAGCAAGAACAAGCTCATGCAGGTGGGCAACCAGCGTGAATACCACGCCATGATGCGCGAGATGGACAGCATGGAGCGGGTCAACCGTTCCCGCGAGGAGGAAAAAACGACGCTCCTTGAGGAACTGCAGTACCAGAACGACGCTTTGGCGGAAATCAACAGCACGTACGACGCACTCAAGACCGAACTGGAAGAAAAGCGCGGCGGTCTGGAAGAAAAGCTGCAGAAAGGCAATGCCGCCCTTGAAGAGCTGAACGGCAAACGCGCCCAGGTCAGCAAGACCATTCCCCAGCCCGTGTTCATGCGCTATGAATTCATCCGCAAGCGGCTGGAGCATCCCGTCATCGTTGCGGTGAAGGACGGCGTCTGCTCCGGCTGCCATATCGCCGTGCCGCCGCAGTCCTTTATTGAACTGCAGCGCGGCCAGCAGATCCTGAGTTGCCCCAACTGCCAGCGCCTCATCTTCTGGTGCGAGCATTTCGCTGCGGATGAGGTTCCCCAGGCGGCCGCAGCCCAGGACGCACCGAAAGCGGAAGAAACGCAGGAAGCCGACGCCTGATTGGGCGACGCATCACGGCCGCGCCCCGCGCGGCCGCACAGGCGGGAGTCGGACAGACCGTCGCCGCGGGCGCAGGCCCGGGGAGGAAAGTCCGGGCTCCACAGGGCGGAACGCTGGGCAATACCCAGGAGGGGCGACCCTCGGAAAGCGCCACAGAAAGCAAACCGCCGCGCCGCAAGGCGCGGTAAGGGTGAAACGGTGGGGCAAGAGCCCACCAGATGCCGCGGCGACGCGGCATGCTCGGCATACCCCGTTCGGAGCAAGACCAAATAGGGAAGGCGGCCGGCCCGGCCCATGCCTTCCGGGTAGGTTGCTTGAGGGCGCGGGCAACCGCGCTCCTAGAGGAATGACGGTCACGCGCGGCCAACCGCGCGGACAGAACCCGGCTTACCGTCCGGCTCCCACCTGTGTCCGGGGGCGCGGTCTTGACTGAAAAGGCTGCGCCCTGCTTCCCGTCAGGAGGCGGCACGAATATTCCGAAAGGTTCGCCATGAATGAGGAACAGTTCAGCGCGCGACCCGCTGCGCACAAGCCATGGGCGCTGATCCTGGCGGCCGGTCAGGGCCGCCGCCTGGCCGCCGCCGTGGGCGGCACGGCCAAACAGTTTCTTCCGTGGCGCGGCGCGCCTCTGTTCTGGCATTCAGCCCGCGCCATGAGCCGCAGCTGTGCCGTGAGCGGGCTTGTGTTCGTCTTCCCGCCCGAACAGCTTGCAGAGGCAGGGGCGCTGCTTGCCGACCTGCACAGACGGGACGATCTGGGCCTGCCCTGGCTGACGACGGCCGGGGGGCCGCTGCGGCAGGATTCCGTACGCCTGGGGCTGGCGGCCCTGCCGCCCGGCGTGCGGCATGTGCTCGTGCATGACGCGGCGCGCCCCTTCATCAGTCCTGACCTTGTGCGCCGCGTGTGCGCCGCGCTGGCGGAAGGGGCGGAAGGCGTCATTCCGGTCATTCCCGTGACGGACACCATCAAGATTATTGCCGACGGGCGCGTCGCGTCCACACTGCCGCGCGCCGACCTTGCGGCCGTGCAGACGCCGCAGGGCTTTGCCCTGGACATGTTGCGGGCCGCCCATGCGCACGCCGTGGAGGCCGGCCTGTCCGTGACGGATGACGCCTCCCTGCTGGAGGCGCTGGGCCGTGAAGTGCGCGTCGTGCCGGGGGAGGCCGCCAACGTGAAAATCACCCGTCCCGAAGATATGGAACTGCTGCGGGAGAGGGCTTCCGCACCGGAGACGCGCACAGGCATGGGCTACGACGTGCACCGTTACGGCCGGGGGCGTCCCATGAAGATAGGCGGCGTACCCATTCCCGGCGCGCCTGAGGTGCTGGCCCATTCCGACGGCGACGTGCTGCTGCACGCCCTGACGGATGCCGTGCTGGGCTGCGCCTGCATGGACGACATCGGCAGGCATTTTCCCGACAGGGATCCCCGTTATGAAGGCATTTCCTCGGCCGTGCTGCTGCACCAGGCGCTTGACCTGGCGCGCGAGGCCGGGGTGACGCCCCGGCATGCGGATCTGACCGTTGTGGCGCAGATTCCCCTGCTGGCCCCGTACCGGGATGAAATCAGGAAGAATGTGGCCCGGCTGCTGGGCCTGCCCCCCGATAGGGTGAACCTCAAGGCCACAACAGAGGAACATCTCGGCTTTACCGGCCGCGCGGAGGGCATCAAGGCTTATGCTGTGGTGACGGCGGTCTGCACCTCCTGCTGAGACGCGGGCTTTGCCCGCGCCGCCCCGCCCCGGTCGAAAGCGGAGCAGCAACGGCGGCATACTCTTACTGCACAAGGAACGCCATGAACACCGACTGCGATCGCCCCTGGTTTGCCCATTACGACGCCTTTGTTCCGCGTGTGACCGAACCTTGGGACAAGCCGCTCTATGCGCTGCTGGACACAGCGGCGGAAACCTGTCCCAAACGCCCGGCGGTCATCTTCCAGAATACGCGCATCACGTATGCCCGTCTGCGCGAACAGGCGGAACGCTTTGCCGGAGCGCTGAAGCGCATGGGCGTCAAAAGGGGGCAGCGCGTGGCCCTGATGCTGCCCAACCTGCCGCAGACGGTGGTGGCCTTCTGGGGCGTCATCAAGGCCGGGGCCGTTGTGGTCATGACCAACCCCCTGTATATGGAAAAGGAGCTCATGGACAACATCGGCGATTCCGGCGCGGAGCACATCATCCTGCTGGATCGCCTCTGGCCGCGCATCGCCGCCCTGCGCGAACGTCTGCCGTTGCGCAACTTCATCATCACCGGCGTGGAGGATGCGCTGTCCTTTCCGCTCAACTGGTTTTACCGCCTCAAGGAGCGCCGCGCCACAGCAACGCCCATCCCCTATGACGGCGTGCACGTGCACGCCTGGAAACACTTCTGCGACAAGGCCGAACGCTGGTCCGCGCCGGTGGCCGATCCCCTGCGCGATCCCGTCATGCTGCAGTACACGGGCGGCACCACGGGCCTGCCCAAGGGCGTCACGCTCACGCACGCCAACCTGGGCACAAACTGCCGCCAGGTGCTGGATATCATCCACGCCACCGTTGCGGAGAAACACGTCTTCATCTCCCTGCTGCCCTTCTTCCACGTCTACGGGCTGACCACAGGCCTGATTATCCCTGTGGCCCTGGCGGCCACGGTGCTGCCCCTGCCCCGCTACGTGCCGCAGGATGTGCTGCGGCTCATCAACAGGCACCACCCCTCGGTCTTTCCCGGCGCACCCTCCGTCTACAGTTCTCTGCTGCAGCAGAAGAACCTGGCGGCCTTCAACCTGCGCAGCATCAGGATTTGCGTTTCCGGCTCCGCGCCGCTGCCGCGCGAAACCTTTCGCCGTTTTCAGGAGGCGACGGGCGCGTCCATTCTGGAGGGCTACGGACTTACCGAGGCAGCGCCCATCACCCACTGCAATCCCCTCGGGCAGGAGGGGCAGCGCCCCAATTCCATCGGCATGCCCGTGCCCGGCACGGACGCCCGCATCGTGGATATGGAGAGCGGCACGGCCACCCTGCCGCCCGGCAAGATGGGCGAACTCGTCGTGCGCGGACCGCAGGTCATGGCCGGGTACTGGAACCGCCCCGACGAAACCGCCAGCGCCCTGCGCAACGGCTGGCTGTACACAGGCGACCTCGCCACCATGGACGAGGACGGGTATTTCTATATTATTGACCGCAAGAAGGACATGGTCATCGTGGGCGGCTACAACGTCTACCCCCGCGAGGTGGACGAGGTGCTGCTGGAACATCCCAAGGTGCGGGAGGCCGTCAGCGTGGGCATTGCGGACGGGCTGCGGGGCGAAACGCTCAAGGCCTATGTGGTGGTCCGCCCCGGAGAGGAGCTGACCAGAGCGGAGGTCATCGCCTGGTGCCGCCAAAAGCTCGCGGGCTACAAGGTGCCGCGCCTGGTGGAGTTTCGGGATGAGCTTCCCAAGACCATCGTGGGCAAGGTGCTTCGCAGGATACTGCGCGAGGAAGAGGAACGCAAGCGGACCGCGCATGGGAACGGGCAAGGCCGTGCGGCTGCGCCGGCAGCATCCGCGACGCCGGAAGCCACGGCAGCGGGGAGCGGCTCCTGATGCGCATCCTGGCGCAGCGCGTGAAACACGCCTCCGTCAGCGTTGAGGGCGCGGTCGTGGCCTCCATCGGCGTGGGGCTTATGGCCCTTGTCGCCTTCGGCGCCGGGGACGGGCCGCTTTTCCGCGAAAGCAGGGCCTTTTACGGCATGGCCCGCAAGCTGACGGAATTGCGCATTTTTCCCGGCGAGGGGGAACTGACGCACAAATTCCAGACCTCGCTCAAGGAGTACGGCGGCAGCCTGCTGCTCGTGCCCCAGTTCACCCTGTACGCCGATTGCCGCAAGGGCCGCCGCCCGTCGTTTACGGCCGCCGGCGATCCCGCCTGGGCCGCGGACATGTTTTCCGATTTTGCTCGCCTGGTTGACGAACAATGTGAAGTCAGCGTATCTTCAGGCATATTCGGCGCGGATATGGATGTGGTTCTGTGCAACTGGGGGCCGGTAACAGTCTGGCTGGACTCTGCCGAGCTCTTCCCGCGCTGATGTGCGGCGTGCAGCGGAGGTTCCGGGACATGTTTGAACTGAAGGCGGAATCGCATCCCAATGTCACAGTACTCCGTTATGCGGGCGATATGTGCCTGCCGGATGTGGCGCAGTTCACCAAGGAACTTGAAGCCTACCTCTTCGCGCCCAATATCCGCCAGGTCATTCTGGATCTCAGTTCGGTCGGCAAGGCGGACATGTCCGGCCTCGGCGTACTGGTCAGCGTCAACACCAAGGGGTGCGGCATGCGGCGTCGGCTGGTGCTGCTGAACCCCGCGCCCCACGTTGCCGCCCTGCTGCGCAAAGCCGAAATCGAAGGGCTTTTCCCCACATTTGACAATGAAGAGGAACTGAAGGGCTATATCCCGGATGCAGCCGACTGATGCAGCCCAAGGATCGGTGCGCCTTGCAGTATTACTTGCGGCATTACTTCAATCCCGATTTTGACTATCTCAATCTGAAGCCCGGCGGAGAAGGCGAAACCTCCGACGTGTACAGCCTGGGATACGTGCAGAACGCCATCAACGGCCAGGTTCTGGCGGAACTTGTGCCGCTCGACCAGGTCACGGAAAAGCGCGACCCCCGCTTCATCCTCGCCCGGCCGGAGTTCCCCATGGGGACCAATACCCGCATTGATCCGGCCTATCCCAACTTTCTCCTGTCTGCCGTCAACGGCTATGTGTTCTACCTGAACGGCAGGATAACGGTCAAAAATCTGCTCAACGTGCGCAAGGACGTGAGCTTTGAAACCGGCAACATCTTTTTTGTGGGCAATATGGCCGTGCACGGCTCGGTGCGCGCGGGCTTTTCCGTGCAGGGCAACAGCGTGCGCATTCTGGGCATGGTGGAAGGCGGCGTGGCGCGCTCCCGCCGCGACATGATGATTGACGGCGGCGCGCGGGGCGGCGCCGGCGGGCACAGCAAGATCGACGCGGGCGGCAAACTGCTGGCCCTCTTTCTGGAACGGGTGGAGGCCCGCGCCCGCGACAACATGGTCGTCAAGAAGAACTGCCTGCACTGCACGGTCTACGCCGGCAGCAACATGGTGGTGCACGAGAAGCTCTACGGCGGCGTGATCAACGCCTACGGCAGCGTCTATGTGGGCGAACAGATCGGCAACAGGGCGGGCATTTCCACCAAAATCTATATGGGCTATGCCCCCCACCTCATTCGTCAGCTGGAAAAAATCGACAGCATTATCGCCGGGCAGTCGCAAACCATCACCCACCTGAACGCCATTGCCGGTCATCTGCCGCCCGAGGCCAACGAGGCAAGCCGCAAGCTGCACTCGCTGCGGGAACAGCGCCGCCGGCTCATCCTCCGCCGCGACGAGTTGTGGAACACCCTGTACCTTGACGAAAAATTCACGCGGAACTGCCGCCTCATCTGCCCGGGGACGGTCTATCCCGGCGTGGAAATCTCCATCGGGCGCGCCTTTGCCACCGTTGACGACCGGCAGACCTGCGTGGCCTTCCGTCTGGAGGGCGACGACATCATTGCAGAACCGTGGGAACCCAAAAAGCCCCCGACAGGCGTCATGGCATGACAGAGGACGCACGGCCCGCATTCACGGCGATCTTTTCCGACGCGCCGGAGCACCGGGGGGCGCTTCCTGCTGACGTGGCCGTGCAGTGCGGCGGACGGGAATTTTACATGCTGCGGCCCGGCGGCCCGGAGCGTGAAACGGCCGCCGTCACCGCGCAGGCGGAAGCCCTGGAGCGCAAGTGCCTGCCCGTGCTGCTCGGCTGCGGGCTGGGTCACGCCCTGCGCCTGCTGCTGCACACGGTTGCGGGCCCCGTGGCCGTGGTGGAAAAGGAAACCGGCCTCCAGGCCTGCACGGGCGTACTGGCGACGCTTTCCCCTGCGGAACGGGAGCGCGTCCTGCTGGTGACGGAAGAAGATCCCGCCGCCGCCCTTTCCTGCCTGACGCGCTGGCAGATGGCGCATGCGGGGCTGCCCCTGCTGCCGCTGGCCCTGCCCTTTTACTTGCGCCTTGACCGGGCGTACTACGGCGGCCTGCAAAAGGAACTGCAGGCCAGCGCCCGTTTCAATTTCTGGGGCCGCGTCGCAGGGCCGCGCTTTGTGGACTCCCGGCCCCGCGTGCTGCTGCTGGCCAGCAAATACTTCCTCATGGGCGAAGTGGAAGGGGCCTGCCGCACACTGGACATTCCCCACAAAATGGTGCTCGTCGGCGACGACGAGGTGGGCTGCACGGATTTCGTGCGCCGCCTGCTGGAAGAGGTGCTCGCATTCAAGCCGGACTGCTGCATCACGCTCAACCATATGGGCGTGGATGTGGAAGGCGTGCTCATGGATCTGCTGGCGCGCCTGCAGCTGCCCCTGGCCTCGTGGTTTGTGGATAACCCCCATCTGATTATCCACCTGTACTCCAAATGCGTCAGTCCCTGGACGGCCCTCTTCACCTGGGACATGGACAACATTCCCACCCTGCGCGCAGCGGGCTTCGAGCACGTCTTCTACCTGCCGCTGGGAACGGATCCGGCCCGCTTCACCCCCGCGCGCAGCGCCGACGTGCCCGCCGCATGGAAGGCGGATATTTCCTTTGTGGGCAACTCCATGCTCTACAAGGTGGGCGGCAGGATGAAGAACGGGCGCTTCCCCCGCCCCCTGCTGCTGGCGTTCAAGGATACGGCGCAGGCATTTATGGAAAGCGACGAGCGTTCCGTGGCCGGCTTCCTGCGCAGCGCCTACCCCGACGTCTACCGGCACTACGCGGCCCTGCCGGACAATGAGGCCAGGCTGGCCTATGAAACGGCCATCACCTGGCAGGCCACCCGCATGTACCGCAACGGCTGCGTGCGGCGACTGCTGCCGTTGCGCCCCCTGATTGTGGGCGACGCCGGATGGAAAGTGGAATTCCGCCATGAGCCGCTGCAGCCGCGCTATCTCGACGCCATCAACTACTATTCCGAGCTGCCCCTGTTTTACGGCTGCTCAGCCGTCAATTTCAACTGCACGAGCAAGCAGATGAAGGGCGCGGTCAACCAGCGGGTGTTTGACGTGCCCGCTGCGGGCGCCTTTGTGCTTACCGACTGGCGCGAACAGATGGCGAACCTCTTCGAGCCGCAGGAAATGGCCTGCTATCGCGAACCGGACGAAGCGCCGGACATGGCCCGTTACTATCTCGCGCACCCCGAGGAACGCCGCCGCATTGTCGCCGCAGCCCGCAAACGCGTGCTGGCCTGCCACACATGGGCCCACCGCCTGCAAACCATGCTGGAGCACATGCGCGCGGTCTACGGCACGCCCGGCACGACACCGGCGGGGCGCAGGCATGGGCGCTGATCCTGTTCTGGTGCTGCAACTGCACCGCATGGGTGACCTCATCCTCACCTTCCCCCTGCTGCTCCATCTGCAACGCCTTCATCCGGACTGCCCCCTGTGGGTGGTGGCCGATCCGCGTTTTTTCAGGGAGCTCATGCCGCTGACCCCCAAGGCCGTCTTTTTCACGCCCGAACACTGCGACGCGCTGGCCTGCCGCTCCTATACCGCCGCCATCAACCTGAGCAGCGCCCCCGTGGCCGCCGCCTGCATGGGCAGGCTCAAGGCCCCCTGCAAGCTCGGCCCCGTGGCGGATGCCGACGGCCTGCACATCCGGGGGTTCTGGCAGCTCTACCGCGCCGCGCTCACCCAGAACAACCGCAACAACGCCTTCCACTGGGCCGATCTGCATCAGCTGGACCTGACGCCGGGGCCGGATCTTTCGAGGGAGGGGCATGCCCGGCCCGCGTCTGCCGGCACGCGCCGCGTAGGCCTTGTGCTCGGCGCCAGCGAAGAGGCCAAGCGGCCGGACGCCGCGTTCTGGGCGCGTCTTGCCGTGCGTCTGGCCGCCAACGGCGCGCCCCCGGTATTTCTGGGCGGCCCCGCCGAGGCGGAACTGGGCGCGGAAGTGGCGCGGCGCTCCGGCCTGCGTGACGCCAACTGCTGCGGCAAGCTGTCGCTCGGCCGTCTGGCCGCCCTCATGCGCACGCTGGACCTGTGCATCACGCCCGATACCGGCCCCATGCATCTGGCGGATTTTCTGGGCGTCCCCGTGCTCAATCTTTCCATGGGGCCCGTGCACGCCCGCGAAACCGGCCCTTCCGCGCCCGGCCAGTGGGTGCTGCGCGCGGACATGAGCTGCGTCGGCTGCTGGCAGTGCAACCGCGCGCATCTCTACTGCAAAAGGGCTTTTGCGCCCCTGCCCGTGGCGCAAACGGCGCTGCGCCTGCTGGAACATCCTGCGGCCAGTCCGGCGGACGCAGCCCCGGCCGCATCCGCCGGACTGGCCCTGTACCGCACCGGACGCGACGCTCTGGGCCTGCACACCCTGACACGCAGCCCGTCCGCACCGCCCTCGGCCTGCCGCCCCCTGCTGGAAGACCTGTGGCAGGCGGTATTTCTCTACCTCTATAATCCCCGGCAGGAAGCCCTGCTGCGGGAACGGCTGGCCCGCCTTGCGGCCGTTCATCCCCGGCTCGTCCGCAACATCGCCGAGCATCTCTCCCGCCTGTGCGCCGTCTGTGCCGCCCGTCTCCGACAGGGCAGCCGCCTGCCCGAAAATTTCTGGCGCACCCAGCCGGGCATCCTCCGCCTCTTCACGGGCCATCTGCACATGTTCCTGCAGAATACCGGCTTCGACCGCGAAGGCTGGAGCGTGGCCCTGACGCGTCTCGGCGCGCTGGCGCCCCTCTTCGCCGCTGCGGCATAAGCCCTGCCCCCCCACATGCCGGGGCAGGCAAATACTGCCCGGCAGGCATCCGCACAATTCGGCAATTACCTAAAATTGTTCATTCTATTTTTTTTGGAACGTTCCTTGAATTGTTAGGGCCGCAAGGAGCGAACCATGCAGATTCTTCCCACAAATATCAGTGAGATGCTGACGGTCCCATCCATCAACACCGCATTTCTTGATGATGAACGCACCGAAGATTTTCTGGATGCCATCAACGATGCCCTGACGCGGGAAAACGAGGAAGAAGACCGCGACAGCGAGGCCTCTTCCGCCGGCGCGGACACTGAAGCCCTGCGTTCAGCCGTTCAGGTGCAGACGCCCTACTCCCGCAACAGCAGCAACGGCGTTACCTACACGCTCGACGAAGTCTGCTTTACCAAGCAGGAACTGCAGGAACTGCGCGACGAACTCCTCAAGGCCGGCGCTTCGCCGGAAAGCCTTGCCCGCCTGACGGCCCTTGCCGAACTGCCCGACGGCGCGAACCTTGCCCAGGTGATGGCCGGCGTCAAGGGCAACGCGGGCACGCCCTTGCTCAGCGACGAGGACAGGAACAACATGGCCGCCCTGCTCGGGCAGGTGGACCCTTCAGGCATCCTGAACACCAACATGCAGGCCCTGATCATGGAAGGCCGGGGGCGGGAAGCTCTGGACATGCTGCTCTCCTTCGCCGGGCAGCTCGACCCCTCCGGCTCGCTGGACATCACGCGCGGCGAACTTGTCTCGCTGGGGCGCGGCCTCGGCCTGGATTCCGCCGGACTGGCGTCCCTGGCCGACGCGTTCGGCGGCAATGAATCCATCAGTCTCCTGAACGGGCAGCTCGCCGCGCTGCTGGCCCCGGCCTCGCAATTCTTCGACAGGCGGAAGGCAGAACAGGAAACGCTGGACAAGGCCCTCTCGACCACGCTGCAGCAACGCATCAGCGCCGCGCGCGCCCGCACGGAAAAGGAACGCAAGGCCGGCGAGCTGCAGAGCCGCGAGGCCATGCAAAGCAAGATGCACATTGACCGCACCGTGCAGCAGCGCTCCCGCGAGATTCTGGAAGACGTTCTTGCCGGGGCGCAGGAAGAAGCGCAACAGGCCGCCGCAGACGGTCGGCTGGGCCAGAGCATGGCGGAACAGGACGCGAAGTTTGCCGCGCAGCAACAGCCCGACGGCATCGTGCCCGATGCGCAGCAGCCGCACTTTGCCGATCTCAACAGCGGCGGTCGCCGTCATGACGGCACTGCCGCCGGCGACGGCGGCAAGGACAACAGGAACGCCTCCGGCTGGAACGACATACTCGGCAAGACCGACGTAAAGCCTGCCGCCCCCCGCGACGGCCAGGCAATCTTTGGCGGCATGCAGCCGCAGCAGCCCGCCGGCTCCGCCGCGCGCACGGCTGCCGAGACCGCGCCCCTGAACCGCCAGGCCGTGCAGGACGTCACGCAGGCCATGCTGTCAAGCCTCAGGGACGGCGGCAAGCGCATGGACCTGCAGCTCACGTCGCAGGAACTGGGTTCGCTCACGGTTACGCTGACCGTGCGCAACGGAGAGGTGAACGCGCTCATCCGTTCCGAGAAGTCGGAAACCGCCGACATGCTGCAGCGCCAGCTGGACTACATCCGCGTCAATCTTGAGGAACAGGGCCTCAAGGTGGACAAGGTGGAAGTGCAGCTCCAGTCGCAGGACGAGCAGAATCAGCTCTGGCAGGATCTGGACCAGCACAACTTCCAGCAGGAACAGCAGGCCCGGCGGGAAGAATTTGCCCGGCTGCGCACCCTCGCCGCTGCGCGCAACACGTCGTCAAATAAGACAATTTCATCTTTGGAACAGCCTGTGCATTCTTCCGGGGAAACGGCAATATATGCCGCGGGCGCCCTGAATCTGGTCGCCTAGACGCAACCGCCTGTCGGGAGAAAACATATGAGCATCACGTCAGCCGCCATCACGCAGACGAACAATGAATTCAATGCGGCGCTCAGCAAGAAGCACGGTTCCGAGCTGGACAAGGAATCCTTCCTCCTGCTGCTGGTCACGCAGTTCAAGTATCAGGATCCCCTGAATCCCATGGAGGACAAGGAATTCATTTCCCAGATGTCGCAGTTCTCCAGCCTTGAGCAGCTCATGAACCTCAACGAGAGCATGGGCGGCCTGACCACGGCCACCAACAACCAGCAGATGGTCAACGCCACCTCGTACATCGGCAAGCAGGTCACGGTGAGCGGCAACACCATCGGCAAGGTTACGAACCTCACCGACAACACCATGACCATCACGGAGTTCCGCTACGCCCCGGCCGACACCACGGCCACCGGCGCCGTTACCGTGCGCGACGCGTCCAACAACGTGGTTTACGTGGAGGAGCTGCCCCCCATGTCCGCCGGCAGCACCTACACCTTCAGCTGGGACGGCAAGACCACTTCCGGCACGCTGGCCCCCGACGGCGTGTACTCGGTCAACCTTTCCCTGCTCAACGCCCAGGGCGAGGCGGTGCTCGCCGACCAGGTGGTGGACGCCACCGTCACCGGCGTCGTCAACAACAACGGCACGGTGTGCCTGGGCCTCGACGGCGGGCAGCTTATGGAACTGGCCAATGTGCGGCAGGTCAGCCAGCCCAAGGTCACGACCGCCGCGGGCGATGCGAATGCCGCCTCCGGCAGCAAGGACACCCTCAGCGCAGGCTCCTAACAAACGTTTTCCCCGAACGAACAGCAGAGACGCTGCCCGAAACCGCTTCGGGCAGCGTCTCCGCTGTCTGTCGCCGTAACGCCCGCCCTGCCCGTCAACGAAGATTCCGGCTTGCGCCGCCCCCCTCTCCCCCGGCCGGGAGGACGCCTGCCGCGAAGGCTCCGGGCAAAAATTTCCCTTGGCACAGCAAGTGCAACTCTATGGGCAGCAAAGGCAAGAACGGACAAAATTGCCGGGCGCGGGCCCTATCCCCAGCAGGCCGGCCCCGGATTGCAGCAACACCTTTCACGATACGGAGAAGAACATGAGCGGTCTTTCTGCCAGCATGTGGACGAGCGTTTCCGGCCTGATGGTGCACGGCAACAAGATGAACGTGGTGGGCAACAACCTCGCCAACGTGAGCACCATCGGCTTCAAGAGCCAGCGCGCCGACTTCTGCGACTACCTCTATGTGGGCGCGGGCAGCGTGAGCGGCAATACCCAGATCGGCCAGGGCGCGGCCACCTACGCCCTCATCGGCGACTTCTCGCAGGGCTCCTTCGAGTCCACCAACTCCGTCACCGACATCGCCATCGACGGCAACGGCTTCTTCAAGGTACGCAAGCCCAACAGCGAAAACATGTTCTACTCCCGCGCGGGCGACTTCTATTTCAACACCGACCGCGAACTGCAAAATCCCGAAGGCTACGTGCTCCAGGGCTGGAAGGTGAATAACCGCAAGACCATCAGTTTCAACAACGGCTCCACCAACTTGGGCACCACCAAGAGCACCAAGACGGCCTTTGTGGGCACGGGTTCACCTACCGACATCGTGCTGGACAGCTGGAACGTCATCCCCCAGCAGACCACCAACGTCACCTTCACCATGGGCCTGACCAACGACAGCACCAGCGACCACACCACCAACCCGGAGCGGCCCATGACCGCCCTGTTTGAACAGTGGAACGCCAAGAACGAGCCCCCCATGCCCGATACGGCCTACGCGACCCAGTCCAGCATCAAGGTCTATGACCAGGGCGGCACCACGCACGAACTCACGGTCTACTATGACAAGATCGCCGACGAGATGGGCGACGCCAACGGCACCAAGCTCTATGACATCGACGGGCTGCCCGCCGGCTACACCATGTACGAGTATGTGGTCACCATGCCCCCCAGCGAGGACAAGCGCACCTACAGCGGCGTGTACGACCCCGTCAACGAAACCCTTTCGGGCGAGAAGTCCTTCTACAGCACCGACCCCACGCTCATCCATGAAAAGGCCGGCGTGCTCATGACGGGCGTGATGATCTTCAACGGCAGCGGCCAGCTGGTCAACCAGACCGCCTACACCTATGCCGCGCAGGATTCCGGCACGGGCGAGAGCAACCCCAACGTGCAGTCCGCGCTCAACCCGGACGACCTGGCCTCCTGGCAGCCCACCAAGTTTTCCAATAACGGCCTGCCCACCTTCGCCCCCAACTTCGAGGGCCTGCCGCTGGCCAACAGCGTCAACGAAACCATGCTCTCCAGCGGCGCCTCCACCGTGACCAGCCAGGCGCAGGAACATGTGATTGAGCTTGACTTCGGCCTCAAGAACCTGGGCATGAACTGGTCGCCGCAGACGGGCGACCTCTCCACCCTGGCAGCCACGCTGTCGCCCACGCCTCCGGTGCAGGGGCCCAAGACCACCACAACCCTGACCAGCGCCATCAGCGTGCCCACGAACCTGACCAACGAAACCACGCCCTACACCATCAGCTATGCCAACGGCGCCGCCGTCACGGTCACGCCTGACGGTTCCGGCGGCGCCACCCTGACTTCCAGAGCCAGCAACGGCGCCGTCACCACCTATACGGTCGACAGCCTCGCGGCCAAGTCGGTCACGGGCCATTACGGCAACACCACCCTGACAGTGGATTTCGACGCGCCGGCAGTTACCCAGACCACCACCTGGACCTCCACCGCCGGCACCACCAAGACCAACGTCACCACCACGACCTTTCCTAACGGCACCTCGGCGGGCGATGTGGCTTCCACCTCCACCACCAGTTCCTCCACGCGCTACGCCGCGCCCTACGGCAATCTTTGCCTGATGAGCGGCGTGGAGCGGCAGGACTACGCCAGCGCGGCCAACTCCGTCACGCCCACCGTGCAGGACGCCAGTCAGGACGGCTACGGCTCCGGCGTGCTCAACAACGTGAACATCGACGCCAACGGCATCGTCTACGGCATGTATTCCAACGGCAAGAGCCTGCCCATCTACCAGATCGCCCTCTATGACTTCAAGTGCGAGCAGGGTCTGTACCGCGAGGGCGGCAACCTCTTCTCCGCCACCGTCAAGTCCGGCGACCCCAAGCAGGGCGTGCCCGGCGACAACGGCTTCGGCTCCACCCGCGCCTACAACATTGAGCAGTCCAACGTGGACATGGCCAAGGAGTTCGTGCACATGATCACCACGCAGCGCGGCTTCCAGGCCAACTCCAAGGCCATCACCACCACCGACAGCATGCTTGAGACCGTCATCGGCATGAAGAGATAGCAGCAAGGCATGAAGGCCGGGGGCCTCGCGGCCCCCGCAGCGTTGGGGATAGCGCTGCGCGGCCTTATTCCGTATCGGGGCGTCGGCCGCAGGGCCGACGCCTTTTGCATGGAGGGCCCCGCGTCCGGCGCGGGGTTCTGCCGCATGGCGCATTGCGCGGCAAATGCGATCGTGCCCCCGCGTGCGCCGCAGCCGCGACCGGCTGCGTGCCTGCGGCATGGCGCGTCTTCCCGCGCGCTGCGGCCCGCAGATACGCCCCTCATCGCGTCCGCGCCGCCCCCGGCTCCCGGGCATGCCGAAAGCGACCGTGTCCTCAGGGCAAGGGCAATCAACCGGCTCCCGTGCATGCCGGGCGGCAGCCTCTGCCGGGCGGCGCGTCAAAATTCCAACTTTGCCGCAGGTAAAATTTTCCTTCCGTGAGTTATGAAATGTATTATATTTATTTTATTGAATAAATTATTATTGGCATATATACTGCAACAACATGGGCACAGCTTAGCAAACACACCAGGAGGTGTCCCATGTCTTTGGTCATTAACCACAACATGATGGCGGCCAACACGGCCCGCAACCTGAACGCCCACTACTCCAACCTTTCACGGTCCGTACAGCGCCTGTCCACGGGCCTGCGCGTCAACAGCGCCGCCGACGACGCCGCCGGCCTGGCCATCCGCGAACTGCAGCGCGCCGACATCGCGGCCCTGCAGCAGGGCGCCCGCAATGCCAACGACGCCATTTCCATGATCCAGACCGCCGACGGCGCCCTGGGCGTCATCGACGAAAAGCTGATCCGCATGAAGGAACTGGCGGAACAGGCCGCCACCGGCACCTACGATTCCACCCAGCGTCTGATGATCGAGTCGGAGTATCAGGCCATGGCTTCGGAAATCACCCGAATCGCCAACGCCACGGACTTCAACGGCATCCACCTGCTCAACGGCAACCTGTCCAGCAGCACGCACGACGGCTCGGGCAAGAGTGCTACCGATGGACTGACCCCGACGGGCAAGATGAAGATCCACTTCGGCACGGGCAATGATTCCGCCGAAGACTATTACTACATCACCATCGGCAACAGCACCGCGTCGGCGCTGGGCGTGGGCAACCAGGCGGCCTCCAGTTCCGCCGCCTACACGGTCTCCACGCAGCAGGCCGCGCAGAGCGCCCTGGTGGGCCTGACCGAGGCCATCGTCTCCAAGGACAAGATCCGCGCGCATCTCGGCGCCATGCAGAACCGTCTGGAGAACACCATCACCAACCTGACCACGCAGGCTGAAAACCTTCAGGCCGCCGAATCGCGCATTTCGGATGTGGACGTGGCGACAGAAATGACGCAGTTCGTCCGTAACCAGATTCTCACGCAATCCGCTGTGGCCATGCTGTCCCAGGCCAACAGCATGCCGCAGATGGCGATGCAGCTCATCGGCGGGTAATACCCCGCCATGCACTAGGCTGTGGCAGACCAAAGACGGGAGGTCCGGGGGCCGTGCCCCCGGACCGAACCACCCGAACCGCGGCGGGCACGCATACCGCCCCGGCGCGCAAGGGGAAGGCCGTCAGCAGTCATCCGTACGGCCCAAGTATTCCAGGGCCTGCCGTGCGGCATCCTGTTCAGCCTTCTTGCAGCTGCGGCCGGCGGCGACGATTTCCGTCCCGTCAGGCAGATGCAGGGCGACTTCAAAAATCTTGGCATGCTCCGGCCCGCGACTGCCCACGCGGGTATACAGAGGGGCGCGACCGAACTTTTGCTGTGAAGCTTCCTGCAGGCGGGTCTTGCAGTCCTTGGGCAGGGTCTTTTCCGCGCAGACAGGCCAGCGGTCGGCAAACAGACGGCCGACGGCATCCTGTGCAGCAACAAAGCCGCCATCCTCATACACGGCAGCCAGCACAGCCTCGAACGCATCGCTCAACACGCTGTCCCGGCTGCGCCCGCCCTGATTCTCTTCTCCACGGCCCAGCTTCAGCAGAGCATCCAGTCCTATCTTTCTGGCGCGTTCCGCCAGACTCACCGTACTCACCAGATGCGCCCGCATGCGGGTCAGCTGACCTTCCCGCGCTTCGGGAAAACGACGGTACAGCTGTGCGGAAACACAGAGTTCCAACACGGCGTCCCCCAGAAATTCCAGCCGTTCATTGTGCGCATGTTCCCCCCTGCCGTTCTCGTTGGCCCAGGAACTGTGGGTCAGGGCGAGGTCGAGCAGCTCCGGCCGCAGGAACGCGTGCCCCAGCGCCTGCTCCAGCGCACGCCGCGGGGCGGCGTCATGTTCAGCATCAATGGTTTGCATGCCGATACTGTAGCCCTTTCACACGCGTTGGCAACAGAAAAAACCTTGACATGCGCCACGCCAGTGCCTAGGTAAAACCAACGTCGCGGGCATGCGCTCCGGCGTGCAGTGCGGCGTTTGCGCACGGCTCCATCCTTTCGCAACCGAAGAAAAGCATCCGTTTTTGCCGAGATGGCGACGTTCAGAACGCCGCTTGCGGCAGTATTGAGGAGTTGAGCATGGCTTACGATATCCGTTTGATGAAGCTGGTCACCGGCGAGTTGACCATCGGCAAGTACGACGCGGAAAAAGATTGCCTCAACGAAGTGGCCGCCATTCAATCCATCCCCACCCAGCAGGGCGTGCAGATGGTCATGCTGCCTTACGGCTACCCTTTTGAGCCCGAATTCTCCGGCAGCATCGAAGGCAAGAACTTCCTCTACCGCTATGCCAACACCCCCAAGGAGCTGCAGGACAAATACATTGAAGCCAGCAGCAATCTGACCGTCGCCGGCGGGCTGGGCAAACTGCAGTTCAGCTCCGAGCCCTTCACCGGCTCCGGCAGCGGCCTCATCAAATAACCGGATGCAGAAATGCCGCAGCCGGTTTACCGGAGCGGCCCTGCGGGCGACGCAGCGCGTCGCCCTTTTTATGCCCTCTGCGCGCCTCCCCCGGACATCCGCTTTTTGAGGAGAACCATGCGCCCCCTGCTGCCCCTCCTGCCCAAACCCAGCCGTTACGCCGGCATTGAGGACAACGCCTGCCGCAAGGACCCGGCCGCCGTCCGCCTGCGCGTGGCGCTGGCCTTTCCGGACACCTATGATGTGGGCATGTCGTATCTGGGGCAGAAAATCCTCTACGGCATCGTCAACGAGCGCCCGGAATGGTGGGCAGAACGCGTCATGGCCCCCGAGCGCGAGGCCGGGGACATCCTGCGCGCCCATGACGCCCCGCTGACGACGCTGGAATCGGACACGCCGCTGAAGGAAATGCAGTGCCTGTGTTTTTCCATCACGCATGAGCTGTGCTACACGAATGTGCTCTACATGCTCGATCTGGCGGGCATTCCCCTGCGTACGGCAGACCGGCCACAGGACCTGCGGGCCTGCCCTCTGGTCATTGCGGGCGGCGGCGCGCTGCTCAGCGCCGAACCGCTGACCCCCTTTGTGGACATGATGGTGCTGGGCGACGGCGAGGAAAGTCTGCCCGACGTGCTTCATCTGCTGGAAAGCGCCCTGGATGCGGGCTGGACGCGTGAGCGCCTGCTGGACGCGGCGCGCCGTATTCCCGGCGTCTATGTGCCCTCCCTGTTTGTTCAGGACAGCGCGCCCGACGGCAGCCCCCTCTTTCCCCTGCGCCCGCTGCGCGGGGACTGCGCGCGGCCGGCGCGGCGCATCGTGGCGGATCTCAATGACGCCGTCTATCCCGCGCGGCAGGTCGTGCCCGTGGGAGCCGTACACAACAGGCTTTCGCTGGAGATTGCCCGCGGCTGCACGCGCGGTTGCCGCTTCTGCCACGCGGGCATGGTCTACCGCCCTGCGCGGGAGCGTTCCCTGGAGAACATCAGCTCCCTGCTTGACAGCTGCCTGAAAGAAACCGGCTTTGACGAGATTTCCTTCCTTTCCCTGAGCACCGGAGACTTTTCGGCGCTGAAAACGCTGAGTCTCGGCGTGCTCGACCGCTGCGCCCGCGAACAGATCAGCCTTTCCCTGCCGTCCCTGCGGGTGGGCTCCATCGACGACGAGATTCTTGAACGCATGGCCGACGTGCGTCGGACGGGCTGCACACTGGCCCCGGAGGCAGGCAGCCAGCGCCTGCGCGACGTCATCAACAAGGGCGTCACCGAAGAAGATCTCCTGCTGCATGCGCAGAAACTGCTGGAGCACGGCTGGCGTCTGGTCAAACTCTATTTCATGGTCGGCCTGCCCACGGAAACGGACGAGGATCTCAGCGCCATCGCCGACATCTGCCGCAAGGTGCGTGACGCGGCCGGGCGCGGCGGCCCCCGCCTGCAGGTCACAGCCGCCCTTTCGCCCTTTGTGCCCAAACCCTTCACGCCCTTCCAGTGGGCCGCGCAGATTGACCGGGAAGAGATTCAGCGCCGCGTGGATGTGGTGCGGCAGTGCTTCAGGGGGCAGAAATTTCTCAAACTGCGCTGGCATGAACCGGCCATGAGTCATCTGGAGGGCATTCTCTCCCGTGCGGACCGGCGCATGGCCGATGTGGTGGAAAAGGCCTACCGCAAGGGGGCCGTCTTCGCGAGCTGGATGGAGCATTTCAGGCTGGAGCCATGGCTGGAAGCCCTGGCGGAATGCGGCCTCGACGCGCGGGAATTCACGGGCCCGCGCGAGCCGGGCATGCCTCTGCCCTGGAGCCATCTGGAAGCGGGCGTCTCCGAGGAGTTTCTGCTGCGCGAGCGCCGCCGGGCGCTGGCGGGCAAAGTGACCGGAGATTGCCGCTACCACGCCTGCCGCCAGTGCGGCGCGTGCGACACCAAGGCCGGCCCCTCCCGCATGCCGCACGCCACCAGGCCCGGACAGGAAGACGCGCCGCGCCGGCACCGCAACCGCCTGGTCTTTCCACGGCGCGACCAACAGGCCCATGCGCCCGCGCGCGACGCGGAGGGCCGCCTTGTCTGCCGCCCGCAGCCCAACCGACCTCCCAACGTCACGGCCGACCTCACCGTCAAGGCCGTGCAGTACCGCATCTGGCATACCAAAACCGGCGGCAGCGCCTACCTGAGCCAGCTGGAACTGCAGGCCACGCTTGAGCGGGCGCTGCGCCGCGCGGACTTGCCGCTGGCCTTTTCGCAGGGCTTTCACCCCATGCCGCTGCTTTCCTTCGGCCGGGCCCTGCCCGTGGGGGTGGAGAGCCTTGCCGAATGGTTTGCCCTCACCCTGCACCGGCACATGGGGCCGGAGGAAACGGCAGCCGGGCTCGCCCCCTTCCTGCCGCGCGGCATGTCCGTGCTGCGCGTGGAGCCTGTGGACAAGACGCGCCGCACAGAGCAGGCCGAAGCCGAAGTCTTTGCCCTGCGCATGGCCTCAACGGAGGAACAGCGCGCGGCCGTGCGCTGTTTTGAGGATTTCGCCCGACAACATGCGTATGTGTTCACGCGGCAGACAAAAAAAGGCCCGCGCACGGCGGATATCCGCCCTGTTCTGCGGCAGTGGGCCGCTGCCCCCGACGGCGGGGAAACCGGGGAATCCGGCCCGGCCGTGACATTTGTTGCGGACTGGAGTACGCTCTATCTGTCGCCGCTGGTTTTCTGCCTGGCCGTGCTGACCCCGATGGGCGCGCCGGACGCCCTGCGCCCCCGTATGCGCCTGTGCAAAACCGCCCAGCTCTTCCCCGGCGGCAGAACCCGGCCGCATAGCTCCGCCACGGCGGAAGGCGTGATTCCTGTTGACGGTTCTCTTCCTGACCTGCCCTGATCCTAATGCCGAAGGAGCATATCATGGGATCCTGCATGCCCTTTGCCGACGATGAGCCTTTTTCCCAACGCGTCAAAACGCTGGCGGATGACGAGCTGCTGGAAATATGGGAAGAAACGCAACAGCTCGAGAACATGCTGTGCAAGGCCCTGCAGGCGGATCTGGAGCTCGCCCCGGATTACGAAAAGGCCATTGTCGACGAACTGTTCCTGCGCGCCGGCCGTCGGCTGCGCTCCTGCACGCCCGCCAAATAGGGCCGGCCTTTCCTGCGACGCGCCGCATGCCGCCCCGCGCGGGCGTCGTTCCGACGTTCCCGGAGGTTCGCTCCATGAGTCTGGCAGATACTGTCTTCACCTTGCAAATTCCGGTGGGCAGCGACGACATCGACATGCAGGGCAGGGTGAGCAATGTGCGCTATGTGGCCTGGATGCAGGATGCGGCCACGGCGCACTCGGCCTCGCGCGGCTGGTCACTGGAACGCTACGCCGCTCTCGGGCAGGGCTGGGTGGTGCGGCAGCACACCATCACTTACAAGCGTCCGGCCCTGGCGGGCGATGTGGTGACTGCCGCCACATGGGTCGCCGCCTACGCCCCCCGCCGCTGCCGGCGCCGCTATGCCTTCTGGCGCGCGGCGGACAAAACCCTGCTTGCCGAAGCGGAAACGCAGTGGGTCTATATTGATATGGCCAGCGGAAAACCGCTGGCCGTGCCGCAGGAACTCCTCGCCTCCTTTGCCGTGGAAACAGCGGACGCCGTGGCCGTCTTCCATGCGCTGACGGCCTGACGACGCTGCATCGGAACCGGAGTGAACGCGCCGTTCCTCCGGCTGTCCCCCCGCTTGCGCTTCTTCAGGACGCGTTATCCCATTTGCGCGACTTGTTTTCTTTTGCCAATCACGTATAGTCGCACATGAGGATGTGCGCATGTCTGCTTCAGAACTCCATTTTCTCGGTCTGGACATAGGCTCCACCACCGTAAAACTGGCCCTGATGGACAGCGGGGGGCGCGTAACCGCCACCCGTTACGAACGCCACGGCACTGCCGTGCGCGCCACGCTGGCCGCCGTGCTGGCGGAGGCCGCCGAGCGTTTTCCCCGCATCGCGGCGCGCTGCGCCATTACGGGCTCCGGGGCGCTTGACCTCAGCAAGCGCCTCTTCCTCCCCTTTATTCAGGAATTGCTTGCCACAGCCCGCGCCGTGTCATTTTGCGCGCCGGACACCACAGTGGCCGTGGAACTGGGCGGCGAAGACGCCAAGCTGCTTTACCTCGGGCAGGATGTGGAACTGCGCATGAACGAATCCTGCGCGGGCGGCACAGGGGCCTTCATCGACCAGATGGCCCGCCTGCTCAATACCGACGCGGGCGGCCTCAACGAACTGGCCGCGCGCCATACCACGCTCTACCCCATCGCCTCCCGCTGCGGCGTGTTCGCCAAGACGGACATCGTGCCCCTGCTCAACGGCGGGGTGCCGCGCGAAGACATCGCCGCCTCCATTTTTCAGGCCGTGGTCGAGCAGACCATCGGCGGGCTGGCCTGCGGCAGGCCCATCACTGGCAAGGTGGCCTTTCTCGGCGGGCCGCTGCATTTTTTGTCCGAACTGAAGAAGCTGTTCATCAGCAACCTGGAACTGACCCCAAAGGATATCGCCTCCCTGCCGGACGCCCAGTGCACGGCCGCCATCGGCGCGGCGCGCTGCGCCATGGCCGACACCGGTTCCGAACCCGTCCCTCTGGCCGACTTGGCCCGCCGGGCCGCCGAACTCGCGCGCGAGCCCCTCAGGGCCGTGACGTCCGCCATGCCGCGTCTGTTCTCCGACCAGGCGGAATATGACCTTTTCCGGAACCGCCACGCCACCGCCAACGCCCTGCCCGAAGCCGACATCACCGGGGCGCGCGGACCGCTCTATCTTGGCCTCGACCTCGGCTCCACCACGGTCAAGGCCGTGCTGACGGACAGCGAAGGGCGCATCCTCGGCTCCTGTTACGCCTCCAATGGCGGCAACCCCCTGCAGACGCTGCTGCCGCCCCTGGCGGACATGCTGGACGACATCCCGGCGGACGCATGGCTGGCCGCTGCCGGAGCCACGGGCTACGGCGCGCGCCTGGCCGCCTCGGCCCTGGGCGTGGACGTGACGCCCGTGGAAACGCTGGCCCACTTCAAGGCCGCCGCCCGCCTCGTGCCCGAGGTCAGCTACGTCATCGACATCGGCGGGCAGGACATGAAATGCCTCAAGGTGGAAAACGGCGTCATCAGCGACGTGAACCTGAACGAGGCCTGCTCCGCAGGTTGCGGCGCGTTTCTGGAAAGCTTCGCGCGCGGGCTCAACCTGAGCATGGATGATTTCGTGCGCATCGCGCTCTTTGCGGAACATCCGGCGGATCTGGGCTCGCGCTGCACCGTGTTCATGAACTCGCGGGTCACGCAGGCCCAGAAAGACGGCATGCAGGTTGCCGACATTGCGGCCGGGCTGTGCTACTCCGTGGTGCGCAACGCGCTGGACAAGGTGCTGCGCATCAAAAATCTGGAAGAACTGGGGCCGCATGTGGTGGTGCAGGGCGGCTCGTTCCTCAATGACGCCCTGCTCTGCGCCATGGAACGCACCCTGGGGCGGCAGGTGCACCGGCCGGCCGCCTCCGGCCTCATGGGCGCGTACGGGGCGGCGCTGGAGGCGCGGGAAAACGCCGTCAACGCCGCCGCCCGCTCGGCCATCACCCCCGCGCTCATCCGCGGCCTCGGCATGCGTACGCGCAGCTTCCGCTGCCGCGAGTGCGGCAACCGCTGCCTTTTGACGGAAACGCGCTTTTCCAACGGCGCGCGGCACATCGCGGGCAACCGCTGCGACAAGTTCAGCGAGGCCCGCAACGGCAATGTCGCGCCCGCGCCCAACCTCTTTGCCTGGAAGAACCGGCGGCTGTTCAGCTACAAGCCCCTGCCGCTGGAACAGGCCCCGCGCGGCAGGCTGGGCATCCCCCGTGTGCTCAACGTCTACGCGCACTATCCTTTCTGGTTCACGCTGTTCACACGGCTGGGCTTCAGGGTGGAGCTCTCCCCGCCCACCAGCCGCGCGCTCTTTGCCGCAGGCTTGGCCTCCGTGCCCTCGCAGAGCGTCTGCTATCCGGCAAAACTGGCGCACGGTCATGTGCTGGCCCTGCTGGAACAGGGCGTCAGGCACATCTTCTTCCCCTGCATCCCGCGCGAGGCGCGGGAATACGCCGAGATGTGCGATTCCTTTTCCTGCCCCGTGGCCTGCGGCTATCCGCAGGTGGTCCGCGACAATCTGCCGGACATCAAGGACAAGGGGGCCGAGTTGCACGCGCCCTTTGTCAACCTGACGCATACGGCCTCGCTGGCGCGTAACCTGAGCCGGGAGTTCCACATCCCGCGCGGCGAGGTGCGGGCCGCCATTCGGGCCGCCCGGCAGGAGCAGGCGCGCTGGCAAAACGAGCTGCATCTTGAGGCCGAACGCATGTACGAGGATGTTGTGCGGCACAAGGGCGTGCTGGTGGTGCTGGCGGGCAGGCCCTATCATGTGGACCCGCAGGTGCACCACGGCCTGCCGGATTTCATTGCCTCGCTGGGCGCGACGGTCATCAGCGAGGACGCCCTGCCCGGCGGCTGGGCCAACCGCCGCATGGACATGCCCCTGCGCGCGCGCAACCAGTGGACCTACCCCGCCCGTTTGTACAGGGCCGCCGCCTGGGTGGCGGAGGCGGATCACGGCGGCGCGCGCGTGGAACTGGTGCAGCTGACCTCCTTCGGCTGCGGCATCGACGCCATCACCACGGACCAGATGAAGGAAGTGCTGCGGGCGCACGACAAGCTCTATACGCTGATCAAGATGGACGAGGGCAACGCCCTGGCCTCGGCGCGCATCCGCATCCGTTCACTGCTGGCGGTCAGCCGCAACGCGGACAACGCCGCCGGCGGACAGCACAGCGCCACGGGCGCGCGTCCGGTCTCCCACAGGGATGCGGACATCCGTACCATTCTTGTGCCGCAGATGGCCCCGCTGCATTTTCCCCTCATCACGGAAGCCCTGACGGGCGAGGGGCGCACGGTGCGCCTGCTGCCCGAAGTCTGCCCGGAGGCCGTCAGTCTGGGGCAGGCCTATGTGAACAATGACGCCTGCTATCCGGCCATTGTGGCCATCGGCCAGCTGCTGCACGCCTTGCGGCAGGAGGGGGCAGACACCGCCGGAACGGCCCTGCTGCTCTCACAGACCTGCGGCCCCTGCCGGGCCAGCAATTATCCCGCCCTGTTGCGCAAGGCGCTGCGTGAATGCGGGCACGGCGACATGCCCGTGCTCACGCTGTCCGCCTCCGGCACGGACGATCAGGCGGGCCTGCGCCTCGACAGGGGCATGCTCCGGCGCATGCTGCTGGGCATGCTGGCGGGCGACATGCTCCAGCGTCTTTCCCTGTACACCGGTACCTACGAGCGACGGAAAGGACAGACGGAAGACCTGACGCGGCACTGGCTGCAACGCCTCGCCGCCGTTGTCCGCGCCGGGGATGACAGCGCCCTGCGCCGGCTGCTGCCCCGCATCACGCGCGATTACGCGTCCATTCCCACGGAAGAGGAACGCCGCCCCCGCGTGGCCGTGGTGGGTGAAATTCTGCTCAACTACCACCCGGACGCCAACAAGCACATTGTGGCGCAGATCCGCCAGGAAGGCGGGGAACCCCTGCTGCCCGACCTCACCAACTTCATGCTCTACTGCCTCAAGGACGCCGTCTACGACTGGCGGCATCAGGGCGGCAGCATGTGGCCCGCGCTGGGCAACAGCCTGATCATGCGGCGCATTGAGGGCCTGCGGCGGCACATGCGCGCCGCGCTCAACACTTCGCCCATCAGCGAGCACGTCATGCCCGTGGCCCACATCGACAGGCTGGCCCGCCTTGGCGAACGCGTGCTCTCGCTGGGCAACGCGGCGGGCGAGGGCTGGCTGCTGCCTGCGGAAATGCTGGAATTCCTAGAGCATGGGGCCGGCAACATCCTCTGCCTGCAGCCCTTCGGCTGCCTGCCCAACCATGTGGTGGGACGGGGCGCCTTCAAGGCTGTGCGCCGCCAGCGGCCTGAGGCCAACATCATGGCGCTGGACTACGACCCCGGCAGCAGCGAGGCAAACCAACTCAACCGCATCCGCCTGTTCATGGCCATCGCGCGCGAGCGCGAGCAGGAACGGGAGCAGATGGCCCGGCAGGCGCGCCGCAGCGTGGTGGACCTGGCCACGCCGCCCCTGCGCTGAGGCCCCCGGCGCAGCACGCCGCTTCTTTTTTGCACGCGCATGCAAAAAACCTTGCCCGTGCCGTCGGCTGTTCAGTTCAGCTTTGTCCTGAACAGCCGCGCCGCCGCGCCCAGCGTGACAAGCGACATGAGGGCAAGCGGCCAGAGCAGCGGCAGCACCTGCTCAAGCCCCGCGCCTTCCAGATAAATGCGCTGGGTCAACTCCACGCCGTACCTGACGGGATTGAACAATGTGGCCAGCTGGAACGTCTCCGGCATGGAAGAAACGGGCGTGGCAAACCCGGAGAGCAGTATCATGGGCATGAGCAGGGTGAAATTGTACAGCATGGCCTGCTGCATGTTTTTCGACCAGGCGGAGACGCAGAGCCCGACGCCGACAACGGCAAAATTGAATATGGCAAGCGCAAGATAGAGCAGGAGATACGATCCGGCAAAGGGGATGCGAAAGACAGCAAGCGCCGCCAGCAGCACAATGCTTGACTGCGCAAGCCCCACCAGCACCGGCGGTATGGCCTTGCCCAGAAGAATGGAGGCCGGGCCGAAGGGCGTGACAAGAAGCTGGTCAAAGGTGCCCTGCTCCTTTTCCCGCGCCACGGACTGGCCGGCGATGGACAGCACCTGAATGACGGAAAGAACGGCGGTCAGCGCGGAGAGGATGCCCCAGCGCGTCTCCAGATTCGGGTTGAACCACGCGCGGGCGGCAATGGTCGCGGCGGGCGCGGCCGCGCCGCGCTCCTGAAGCCGACGCGCATTGAACTCGCCCACAATGGTCGACGCATAGCCGGAGGCGGTTCCGGCCACATTGCTGTTGCGCCCGTCAATGACAACCTGCACGGGGGCCGTCCCTCCCGCGTTCAGGATGCGCTCAAAACCGCTGCCGATGTGCAGAACCATCAGAGCCTTTCTGGCGTCCAGCACCCCTGCTGTTTCGGAGTTGTTCCGCAGCGTCGCCACACGGCGGTAGATGCCAGCGCCGTCAAAGGCCCGCGCCAGTTCCCGGGAGGCATGACTGCGGTCCTCGTCCAGAAGGGCGTACTCCACGCGATTCAGGTCATAGGTGGCCACATAGCCGAACAGCACTGTCTGCACGATGATGGGCATGATGAGGATGATGCGGCTGCGCTTGTCCTTCAGGATCATGAGGGTTTCCTTGCGGACAAGGATGCATACCCCGAACAGGAAGTCCCGCATGGCTCACTCCAGGGATTTCTGCATGTTCGCCCCTGCCGCCCACAGGAGCAGGCAGGCGAAGCCCGCAAGGACGCCGCCGTCGCGCCGGAGGATCTCCGGCACATTTCCCGCCAGAAACAGCGTCTGCAGCAGTTCCACATACCAGGTGGCGGGAAAGATGCGGGCGAGGTACTGCGCCGCGACGGGGGCGCTTTTCAGGTCAAAGATAAAGCCGGACATCATGATCGTGGGCATGAAGCTCACCACCAGCACGACCTGGCTCGCCAGAAACTGGCTCCGGAATATGGCCGAAATGCACAGCCCTATGCCCAGCGACGCCAGCAGGTAGACCGCCGAACAGAGCACAATGGCCGCCAGGGAGCCGCGCACGGGCACGTCAAACACAAAGGACGCCGCCGCAAGGCAGAGAAACAGGCCTACCATGCCGAGGGCGAAATACGGCACGATCTTGCCCGCCAGAATTTCCCGCCGCCGCACGGGGGTGGCCGCCAGCGCCTCCCAGGTGCCGCGCTCCCATTCCCTGGCCACAACCAGGGCCGTGAGCAGGCTGCCGATAAGCGTCATGATAAGCACGGTCACTCCCGGCACGAGGAACCAGCGACTCTCCAGGGCCGCATTGTACCAGATGCGCGGCACAACCTCGGCCTGTCCGACGGCCGCAGCCAGCATCGTCGCAGTGTCCGTCTGGAACGACGCGCCTGTTGCGCGCCGCGCCGCCCACCGGCTGACGGCCGCTTCAAGATAGCGCTCCATGATGCGGGCCGTGTTGGAATCCCGCCCGTTGACGACGATCTGCACATGCTCCCGGCCGTCCGCGCGCTCCCTGATGCCGCGGCGGACAATGGCCTGTGTTTTCCCCGCGATGAGCAGCGCTTCCGCTTCCTGCCAGGAATCGGCCATGACGGGTTCTATATAGGGAGAAAGGCGCAGCGCCGTGAACAGGTCCCGCGTCAGGGGGGAGGAACTGTCGCGCACGACGGCGACAGGCACATTCCGGACATCCAGTGAAAGGCCGTAGCCGAAGATGAGCAGCAGGGTTATGGGCAGGATGATGCCGAGCGTGAGGGTACTCCTGTCGCGCAGCATCTGGCGCGTTTCCTTGCGGATAAGGGCCCGCATCCGGGGGGTGACGATGCGCCTGCCGCCGTTCATGGCCGCGCCCCCGCCTTTTCCGCCCTGAACCGGGCCACGATGGCGATGAAGGCGTCCTCCATTGTCGCAGCGCCGTCCCCGCCGCTTCCCGCCTGCGCGCGGATCTCGGCGGGCGTGCCCAGAGCCAGCCGCACGCCGCCGTCCTGAATGAGGATATGGTCGCAGTATTCGGCCTCCTCCATAAAATGGGTCGTGACAATGACTGTCACTCCCCGGGCGGAAAGCCGGGCGATGCGCTTCCAGAACTGCCGCCGGGCCAGAGGATCCGCGCCGCTGGTGGGTTCGTCCAGAAAAAGTATCTGCGGTTCGTGCAGCAGACCGACCGCCATGGCAAGATTGCGCTGCAGACCGCCGGGCAGGGCCGAGGCCGGGATGTCAAGCCAAGGCGCGAGGGAAAAATCCTCCGTTACCGCAGTCATGCGCTCCTCCCCCCGGCGGCCGCGCAGTCCGTACGCTCCGGCGAAAAATTCCAGGTTTTCCCGTACCGTCAGCGGCCCGTACAGGGAAAACTTCTGTGCCACATAGCCCACATGGCGTCGGGCTTCAGCGCGCGCCCGGCGCACATCCACCCCGGCCACGGTGAGCGTGCCCCGGCTGGCCGGAAGCAGACCGCAGAGCATCCGGAAGGTGGTTGTCTTGCCCGCGCCGTTGGGGCCAAGCAAGCCGAACACCTCGCCGGGCCAGACGGAAAAGCTCACGTCGTTCACCGCCACGAAATCGCCGAACAGGCGGAAAACGTGTTCGGTCCGGATGACGGGCTCCCCGGCACTTCCCGCCACGGGGCGGGGCGCCGGGCGCGGAACCGCCGCGCTGCCGACGGGCATTGCGCCGTCGCCTTCCTGCCGCCGCAAAAGCAGCATGAAGCTGTCCTCCAGCCGCGGCCGCACGGGCTGCAATTCCGGCAGGGCCAGGGCGGCCCTTTCCGCGCCTTGCTGCCGGCGAACCACCCGCACCGCGCCCCCCTGCGGCACGGCGTCAATGACGCCGGGCGCGTCCAGCAGCCATGCCTGCACATCGCGCGGGCGCACGCCTTCCTGCGGAGGCACAAGAGCGCACATGCCCTCCGCCATGCGCCGCACGTCTTCCGGCGCGCCGGAGGCCAGCGGCCTGCCTTCAAACAGCAGGACAACATCCCCGCAGGCTTCCGCCTCGTCCATGTATGAGGTGCTGACAATGACCGACATGCCCGCATCGGCGGCAAGCCTGCGCACGATGTCCCAGAGTTCCCGCCGCGAAAGGGGGTCCACGCCCACGGTGGGCTCGTCCAGCAGCAGCAGTTCCGGCGGCGCAACAAGGGTGCAGATGAGGCCGAGCTTCTGTTTCATGCCGCCGGAGAGTCTGCCCGCCAGCCTCCCGGTGAAGGGAGACATGGCGGACATTTCCAGCAGTTCCGCATAGCGCCGTCGCCGGGCGGCCGCAGGCACATCCTTCAGATCGGCATACAGATCGAGATTTTCCTGAACGGTCAAATCCTCGTACAGGCCAAATTTCTGGGGCATGTAACCCACGCGGGCCAGCACTTCGGCACACTGCCCGGCATACTCCCGGCCTGCAAAGCGCAGCGTGCCCGCATCCGGCGCAAGCAGGCCCGCAGCAAGGCGCAGGAAGGTCGTCTTGCCCGCGCCGTCAGGTCCCACGAGGGCAGTCAGCCCTCCGCGGGCGACACGCAGGGAAAGGCTGTCCAACGCCCTGACGGCCACGCCGTCCCTGCGACGAAACGACTTGGAAACGCCTTCCGCGGCAAACAGCGCCTCCATGCCGCTACCTTTCCGCGCCCTCGCCGGAGAGCGTCACGGTGGCGGGCATGCCGAGGCGCAGCCGGTCTTCCCTGTCTTCCACATAGATGCGGATTTCGTACACAAGGGAGGTGCGCAGCTGCGCCGTTTCCACCGTCTTGGGCGTGAATTCGGCCACGGAGGCGATGAAGCCCACCGTGCCGGGGACAGCCTCGGGAAAGCTGTCCGTATGGACAAGAGCCCGCATTCCCTGACGCACGCGGCCCAAATCCGGCTCGGCCACATAGGCCCGCACCCATTTAGGCGACAGCACCGCCAGGGAAAAGACCGCCCGTTGCGGCGAGGCCATGTCGCCGGGTTCGAGCAGGCGCCGGTTCACAACGGAACGGGACGGACTTTTCAACTCCGCGTCGTCCAGCTGGTTGCGCAGCTGGGCAAGGCTGTTTTGTCGTTCGCGCAGCGCCGCCCTGGCCCGGTCAATGTCCTCCCGGCGGGGGCCGATTTCCGCCAGACGCAGCCCGTTGCGCTCCAGCGTGAGCCGCGCCTGTGCGGCGTCACGACGGGAGACGGCCTCGTCCAGCTCCGACCTGCGAACCC
This sequence comes from Desulfovibrio desulfuricans, assembly GCA_015062205.1. Classification (GTDB taxonomy): domain Bacteria; phylum Desulfobacterota; class Desulfovibrionia; order Desulfovibrionales; family Desulfovibrionaceae; genus Desulfovibrio; species Desulfovibrio desulfuricans_D. The sequence goes on along the minus strand of SUVB01000008.1, from coordinate 26,881 downwards.
CCTTGCCGCCGGAATCCCGCAAGATGCCGGCCACGCGGCGGTACTGCTTTTCGGCATAGTCAAGGTCCGCACGGGCTGCGGCCACAGAGGCCCGCGCCTGCGCAATCTCTTCGGGGCGCGTGCCGTTTTCCAGCCGGGCCAGCGCGGCGGCCGCTTCCGCGACCTGCGCTTCCAGCACGGCCATGCGGTCGCGAAGGCGGCGCGTCTCCAGCCGGGCCAGCACCTGCCCCGGCTCCACGGTGGCCCCCTCCTCCACCAGCACCTCCGCCACCCTTTCGGCATCCATAAAGGCCAGTTCCACCTGGCGCTGATCCACATTGCCGTACAAAACAAGCGTATCCGCGCCCGGAGACGACAAAAGCCGCCACGCGCCGAACACGGCCAACGCCGCGAACAACAGCAGCACGAACCAACGAAGTGTTTTCATGACGGTTCCCCAGCATTCAGAGACTGCGCAACCATAGCAGGCACCCGCGCAACAGCACAAGCCTTAGCAGGCACCCGCGCAACAGCGCAAACCTTTTCATGAAAATGTCGGCTCGTTGCGCTTTCGCCGGGGGCACGCAGCGCAGCGTGCGGCACGGAAGCGGTCGTTGGTGGAAGGGACTAACGGCGCGTGAAACGCCGGAGAACACGCAGCACGGTCTTACGGACAGGGAGCCCGCCCCTCCGCCGGTATGCGCGGGCAAAGGCGGCGTTGTGAAGAGGCGCGCGCCCCGCCGGATGCCGCAGGGAGGCGAGGGAAGCGCTGTCCTGCGGCGCGCCGCAAACCCGCGCCGGGCGCGAGGGGCAAACCCGGCTTCAGTCGTTGCCGCCGTCGCGGGGCGGCAGTTCGCGGCCGCCGTCCTTGAGACGCTGCAGGAATTTGTCGCGACACTCGTAACTGCAAAAGCGGTAGACCTTGTCGCCGTCACGCACGGAAATGGCCTCGTCCACGGCCACATACGCGCCGCATTCCGGGTCCTTTACCATCTCTCCGGCCGCGACCTTGCGTTCCAGCTCGGCCGCGTCCTCCTCGCTGCTTTCCTTTTTCTTCTTCAGAAAATCATTGGCAAACAGGCGATACAGGGCATAGCCCGCGATAATCAGGATAAGCCATTTCCACATATGTTGCACTCCTTGCGCAGCGGCATTGACGACGCCCTTTTGAAACTAGCACGCAAGCCCGCGCCCGTCACTGAAAAATTCTGTCCCCCTCCACGCGGTATGAAAGACGCTGCAGCCACCAGGAGGCGGGACGCCCGTCAATTTCCGCACGGGGGGCCACATCCAGCAGGGGAATCAGGGCAAAGGCGCGTTCCCTCAGCCGGGGATGCGGCACCATGCAGTGCGGGTGCGCGCTGTTCTCCCGACCGAAGAGCAGCAGGTCCGCGTCGATGACGCGCGGCCCGAAGCGCAGGGCCGGGTCCGGGCTGCGCACGCGGCCGAGGTCAGCCTCCACCGCCAGCAGGGCGTCCACAAGCCGGCAGGGCCGCCACGACGCGCCGGGCAGAAGCTCCAGCACCTGATTGTGGAACCACGGCTGCTCGGCATAGCCCTGCGGCTCTGTGCGGTACACGGGCGAAACCCTGCCCGCGCGCATGTCCGGCAACGCGGCAAGAGCCGATCGCGCCTGTTGCAGCGTTGCAGAAGCCCGGTCGCAGTTGGAACCGAGGCAGACATAGGCCCGAAGTGCGTTTTCCGTGGTCATGACGACTCCCTCGTGTGCGCAGCTTTGCGGGGACATGCGCGTTCCCGGCTGTCCCGCACGCCCTTCCGTGTGCGCTTCCCCTGTTTCATGCAGCATATGGCCGCGGCCCGCAAGACGAAAAAAGATGAACGACGCAAAACGCTTGCCCGCGCGGGGCAAGGCGGCTAGCATGGCGGCATGCCGCACGATTCCCCGCCCCTTGCCGACCTTCTGCCCCTGTGGCGCGACAGCCTGCTGGCGCAGCGCGGCCTGTCGCCCCGTACGGTGGAAGCCTACGGGCAGGATCTGGAAAGTTTCTTCCTCTACCGGCAGGAGCTGGCGCAATCCGGGGGGGCGTCGGGCCCGCCCGACGAGCAGGAAATCTTTCTGTACCTGGCCTGGCTGCGGGCGCGCGGCAATACCGGCAGGACGCTGGCGCGACGACTCTCGGCCCTGCGCGCCTTTTTCGCCTTTGCCGTGGACGAGGGACAGCTGCAAAAAAACCCCGCGGAACTGCTGGAAAATCCCAAACTGCCGCAGCATCTGCCCGAAGTGCTCAGCCGGGAGGAAATGGAAAATCTGCTGGCCCAGCCGGATATGCGCGAAAAATGCGGCCTGCGTGACCGCTGCATGCTTGAGCTGCTCTACGCGGCGGGCCTGCGCGTCTCCGAGTTGTGCGCCCTGGGCGTGCCCGACCTTGACCTGCAGCGCGGGCTGGTGCGGGTGTTCGGCAAGGGCGCCAAGGAACGGCTTGTGCCGCTGCACGACCTTGTGCAGCGCATGCTGGCGGATTACCTGAAACAGTGGCGGCCGCAGTTCTCCCCCACGGGCGCGCAGCTCTTCGTCAACCGCTCCGGCCGCGCGCTGACGCGCCAGTACGTGTGGAAGATGGTCAAAAAATACGCCGTACAGGCGGGCATACGCCGCTCCATTTCACCCCACACCTTCCGCCACTCCTTTGCCACGCATCTGCTGGAAGGCGGGGCGGACCTGCGCGCCGTCCAGATGCTCCTGGGCCATGCGGACATCAGCGCCACGGAAATCTACACCCATGTCCAGGCGGAACGCCTGCGCGGCATCCATCGCCAATTCCACCCCCGGAGCCGGATGTGACGACGACCACCCTCATCACCTGCCACGCCAATGCGGACTTTGACGCCTTTGCCGCCATGCTGGCCGCGCGCCACTTGTACGCTTCCCCCGTTCTGCTGTTCCCCGGCACGCAGGAGCGCAATCTGCAGCAGCTCTTCGCCCGGCTGGACACGGCGGCCCTGGGCTTCGTGGAAAGCGCCGCCATCGACTGGGAGGCCGTCGGCCGGCTGGTGCTGGTGGACACGCGCCAGAAGAGCCGCGTGCCCCATGTGGCGCAGCTGCTCGCCCGCCCCGACCTTGAAGTGGAACTCTGGGATCACCACCCGGATTCGCCGGACGACATCCACGCGCCGCAGACGCATCTGGCGCGCACGGGCGCAGTGACGAGCCTCATCGTGCAGACCCTGGACAAGCGCGGCATCACCCTTGACGCGGAGGAGGCCACCCTTCTGGGCCTCGGCATCTACGGCGACACCGGCTCCTTCACCTATTCCTCCACCACGCGGGAGGATTTTCTGGCCGCCGCCTGGCTGCTGGGACAGGGCATGGACGTGAACCGCATCGACGCGCTGGCCTCGCACGAGCTGACGAGCCTGCACATCCACGCCCTCAACAGCCTGCTGGAATCCACGCAGACCTACACCATCAACAATGTGCAGGTGGCCATTTCCGAAGCGGCCATGGAGCACTATCTGGGCGACTTCGCCTACCTCGCGCAGCGCCTCATGGAAATGGAAAAATTTCAGGTGCTCTTTGCCATCGGCATCATGGATGACCGCATCCAGGTGGTGGCGCGCAGCCGCAGCGAGGCTGTCAACGTGGGCGACATCTGCGCCGCTCTGGGCGGCGGCGGGCACACCTATGCGGCCTCGGCCTCCGTCCGCTCCATGATGGCCGAAGAGGTGCGCGACGTCATCATCCGCAACCTCTACTCCCAGGCCCTGCCCGACAAGACGGCCCGCGAATACATGTCCTCCCCGGCCGTGGGCATAGAATCCCGGGCCACCATACGCCAGGCCGACGAACTGATGCTGCACTTCGGGCTGAAATCCGTGCCCGTGTTCGCGCCGGGCACACGCCGGCCCACGGGGCTGCTGGACGCCCTCACCGCCATGCGCGCCGCCGCCCACGGCCTGGGCGACAGCCTCGTGGAGGAATACATGGTGCGGCGCGTCCACACCCTGCCGCCGGAAGCCAGCCTGCAGGAACTCATGGGCGTCATCGTGGGCAGGCATCAGCGTCTTGTGCCCATCATGGACGGCGAAAACATCCTCGGCGTCGTCACCCGCACCGACCTCATCAACGTCTTTGCCGAAGACCCCGCGCGCATGCCCGACAGGGCGGCCGCCGCCGGCAAGGAACGCAACATCTCACGGGCCATCATGGAACGCCTGCCCGCGACCGTGCGCGACCTGCTGCAGCTGGCGGGCAGGCTGGGCAGGGAGCTGAACATGCCCGTGTACGCCGTGGGCGGCTTTGTGCGCGACCTGCTCATGCACAAACCCAATCAGGATATCGACCTTGTGGCCGAGGGCAACGGCATCGCCCTGGCGCGGGCTCTGGCCGGGGAACTGCACGGCCGCGTACGCGTGCATCCGAAGTTCCTGACGTCCATGGTCATCTTCCACGACGCCGAGGGCAGGGAGCAGCGCATTGATGTGGCCACGGCCCGCCTGGAATATTACGAATCCCCGGCGGCCCTGCCCACGGTGGAGCTTTCGTCCATCAAAATGGATCTGTACCGGCGCGACTTCACCATCAACGCCCTGGCCCTGCGGCTGGACAGCACCCCCTTCGGCCAGATCGCGGATTTCTTCGGCGGAAGGCGCGACATCAAGGAAAAGGTCATCCGCGTGCTGCACACGCTGAGCTTTGTGGAAGACCCCACCCGCTGCCTGCGGGCCGTGCGCTTTGAACAGCGCTACGGCTTCCACATCGGGCAGGGTTCGGAAAAACTCATCAAGAATGCCCTGAAACTCAAGCTGCTGGACAGACTCTCGCCCTTCCGGCTGTTCCATGAATTCCAGCACATCTGCGAGGAGCAGGACCCCCTGGCCTGTCTTGAACGACTGAACCAGCTGGGCGTTCTGCAGGCCATCTCGCCAACGCTGGCGCTGAATCCCGCCCGCAAGGCGCTGCTGCAGCGCATTCAGGACATGCTCGCCTGGTATCGCCTGCTCTATTTTGAGGAACAGCCGCAGGCCTGGCTGGTGTTTTTCCTGGGCCTGAACCAAAACCTGAACTATGCGGATACGGCCGCCAACTACCAGCGCATGGGCCTGCCGGAAAACAGACGGGCGGACATTCTGAACCAGCGCGAGCAGGCGCGCTCCCTGCGGACCAGGCTGGACGCCTGGCAGAAGGACGAAGCCGCAGGCAAAGCCAGAGTCAGCGAACTGTGCGAACGCCTGAAGCCTCTGACGCTGGATTCGCTGCTCTATCTCATGGCCGGAACCACCAGCGAGGCCCTGCAAAAAAGCCTCTCGCGCTACATCACCCAGTGGCGGCGCGAAAAGCCGGACATCACCGGCGCGGAACTGCGCGCCACCGGCCTTGCCCCCGGCCCGGCCTACGGACGCATTCTGCGCGCCGTGCTCCGCGCCAAGCTGGACGGCGAAGCGCCGGGCGTGGAGCAGCAGCTGGAACTGGCCCGCGCCATGGCCCGGGAGGCGGCAGCCGGCGAAAGTGAAGGAAGCGCCGTGCCCTGACGGCAGGGCAGGCATTTCCCCGCCCGCCACCGGACATGGCGGGCGCTCCCGCCGGCGCACGCTGCGACGCCTGCGGAACCGGAATGCGGAACCTAAATTCGAATGTGCCCGCTCCGGGCGGGGCTTGCCTCTTGCCCGGCGATGGCAAGCGGTGTAAGGTGCCCCATTATGAAACAACTCTGGACGCCGTGGCGGATTGCGTACATTCTTGGGCCCAAGCCCGACGCCTGCGTGTTCTGCCTCCCGGAACACACGGAAGAAGATGCCGAACGCCTGGTGCTGTACCGGGGGCGGCGGGCCTTTGTTATCATGAACAAGTTTCCGTACAGTAACGGACACATCATGGTCTGCCCCTACAGGCATGTGATGCAGCTGGCCGACCTCGAACAGGCGGAAACGCATGAAATCATGGATATCATGCAGGCCTGCACCAAAATTTTAAAGCAACACTTTACCTGTGAAGGCATCAACATCGGTCTGAACCAGGGCCAGGCCGCGGGCGCGGGCATACGCGAGCATCTGCATTTTCATCTCGTGCCGCGCTGGAACGGGGATTCCTCCTTCATGGCGGTCATGGACGAGGTGCGCACCATTCCCCAGTATCTGGAAGAAACCTATGCAGCCCTCAAACCGCAGTTCACAGATGCCGTCATGGCCGGAGGGGGGCTCGGCGCCTGACGGCATAACTGCCGTCACAGGGGTCTGCGTGACGGCGGCGGGAACTGCCGCAGTCTGCCGGGAGCGCAGGGCCGGGCGACAATGCCGACAGCCCGTGATCAAGAGAGCTTCAAGCCCGAGGAGTATTGTATGCGCTACATCAAGGTTCTTCTGCTCGCCGTGTTCTTCTTCCTGGCGCTGGTGTTCTTTTTCCAGAACCAGGCGGCGCTCTCGCAGAGCGTGACGCTCACGCTCAACCTCTTCTTTCTTCCCGCCATGTCGTCCATTGCGCTGCCCTTCTATTTTCTCATCATCGCCGCCTTTGCCTGTGGCGCGCTGCTGACCCTGGCCTTTCTCGTGTGGGACAAGGTCAACTCCAGCGCCCGGCTGATGAAGCAGAAATGGCAGATCAACTCGCTTGAACGCGCTGTCGCCAAGGGCAAGAAGCAGGCCGAGGCTGAAGCCGCGCGCGCCGAGTATCTTGCAAAGGCCGGGAAGCCCGGGCAGCCTGCGGCAGCGGCCCAGGCCGGCGACATGATCGCGCCCGACCCCGACAGACAATAGCACGCAATCCGCGCGGGAAGGCTGCGCACGGCCTTCCCGCGCCGTACGGCGGCTGCCCCGCGCATTCCCCGCACGAACCGCTTTCTGCTCTTTCGCATGCCCGGCAAAGAGCAGCGCGCCTTTGTCCCTGTGCACACAGTCTCCGCCCGGACACGTCCCGGGCGCCCTGCAGTGTTTTCCGCCCGAGGCACGCCGCGACGGCCTGCCGCAGTTCCTCAATCCCGCAGTATCCGCCATGTCTGACGCCCCGGTTAAAATGACGCCCATGTTCGAGCAGTATATGCGCATCAAGGCCGAACACCCCGATGCCCTGCTCTTTTACCGCGTGGGCGACTTCTACGAACTGTATTTCGACGACGCCAAAACGGCCGCGCGCGAACTGCAGATAGCCCTGACCAGCCGCAGCCGCGCGACCGAAGCCCCCGTGGCCATGTGCGGCGTGCCCTGGCATGCTGTGGAGAGTTACGTGGCCCAACTCGTCGACAAAGGCTACCACGTGGCCATCTGCGATCAGACAGAAGACCCGAAGGCGGCCAAAGGGCTGGTCAAAAGGGCCGTCAGCCGGGTCATCACGCCGGGCACAGTGCTGGAGGACGCCAACCTCAACAGCAAGAGCCACAACTACCTCGCGGCGCTCTGCCCTGCGGCCGCCGGGGGCGGCGGCCTTGCCTGGGCGGATATTTCCACGGGCCAGTGGTCGGGGGTGGAGTTCAGGCGCGATGCGGAGTTGTGGCAATGGGCGCAAAAGCTGACCCCACGCGAGCTGCTGCTGCCCGAAGGCACGGAACCGCCCCCGCGCTGCCTGCTGGAAGGCATACGCCTGGTGCGCATGCCGCGCGCGCGCTTCGCGCCCAAACAGGCCGAAGAACGCGTGCTGACGGCGCAGGGAGTGCGGGAACCCGCCGCCCTGGGGCTGGACAACAAACCGGAGGTGCTCTGCGCCTGCGGCGCGCTGCTGGCCTACCTTGAACAAACCCAGATGCGCGATCCCGGACACCTCATGCCCTTCGTCCCGCTGGATCTGAGCCGCCGCCTGCTCATCGACGACGTGACGGAGCGCAATCTGGAAATTTTTGTCCGCCTCAACGGCCGTAAGGGCAGGGGCACACTGCGTCATGTGCTGGACAAGACGCTCACGCCCATGGGCGGACGCTTCCTGGAAGACATGCTGCGCCATCCCTGGCGCGAGGCCGGGGCCATACGCCGCATTCAGGACGCGGTGGACTATTTCTGCGACGACGCGCAACGCGGCAGGCTGCGCGAGGCGCTTGACAAGGTCTATGATCTGGAACGACTTTCCACGCGCATCAGCCTCAGTCAGGGCGCGCCGCGCGATTTCATTGCGCTGCGCAACAGCCTGACCGCCCTGCCGGGCGTGCTGGCGGCCCTTCAGAGCGGGGCGGGGCGCGACGCGTCACAGGGTTCAGCGGCCCCTGACGCGCCCGACGAACCGGCGCCGCCCCAAAGCGTGGCCGCCGTCATGGCATCCTGGGACTCTCTGGAGGACTGCGCCGCCCTGCTGCAGGGCGCGCTGGTGGACAACCCGCCCGCCGTCATCACCGAGGGAGGGCTGTTCCGCGCGGGGTACAATGCCGAGCTGGACCGTTTGCTGAACCTCGCCGAACACGGCGAGCAGCAGTTGCAGGCCATGCTGCGGCAGGAGCAGGAAAAGACCGGCATAACCAAACTGAAGCTGGGCTACAACCGCGTGTTCGGCTACTATTTTGAAGTGTCGCGCGCCGCGCACAGCGGCCCCGTGCCCTATCATTTCATCCGCCGCCAGAGCCTTGCCAACGCCGAACGCTTCACCACAGAAGACCTCAAGGAACTGGAGGACGCCCTGCTCTCCGCCGCAGACAAGCGCAAGGCCCTGGAATACTCCCTGTTTCAGGAGTTGCGGGCGCAGGTGGCCGCCCGGCGTGAGCGCATCGTCCACACCGCCGACATGGTGGCCCAGCTCGATTACTGGCAGAGCCTGGCCGAAGTGGGACGGCGCAACAACTGGAGCCGTCCGGAACTCTCCTCCGGCGCGGATCTGGACATCCGCGAGGGGCGGCACCCCGTGGTGGAGGACATGCTGGGGCAGGCCAACTTCGTGCCCAACGATTTCCGCCTCGGGCCGGGCCGCCGCCTCTGCCTGCTCACGGGCCCCAACATGGCGGGCAAGTCCACGGTGCTGCGGCAGGTGGCCATCATCTGCCTGCTGGCACAGATGGGTTCCATGGTGCCCGCCGCGTCGGCGCGCCTGGGCCTGGTGGACCGCCTCTTCTCGCGCGTGGGCGCGTCGGACAATCTGGCGCAGGGGCAGAGCACCTTCATGGTGGAAATGATGGAGACAGCCCGCATCTTGCGTCAGGCCACGCGCCGCAGCCTGATTATCCTCGACGAGATAGGCCGCGGCACGAGCACCTATGACGGCGTGGCCCTGGCCTGGGCCGTGGTGGAAGACCTGGCGCGTCGCGCCGGGGGCGAACTGCGCACGCTCTTCGCCACGCACTACCACGAACTTACGGCGCTGGAAGGGCGCATCCCGGGCGTGTTCACCATGAACATCGCCATCCGCGAATACAACAATGACATTCTCTTCCTGCACAAGCTCGTGCCCGGCCCTTCCGACCGCAGCTACGGCGTGGAGGTGGCCCGTCTGGCGGGCGTGCCCGGCCCTGTGGTGCAAAGGGCGCGGGCCATCCTTGCCGGGCTGGAGCGCGGCCGGGAATCCGCCCGCAAAACCGTGATCTCCGCCGTGGCTCTGCCGGGGCTGAACCTGCCGGAGCCGGAACAGAAGGCCCCCCTGCCCGACATCGCCTCCGCCCCGCCGCGCGCCGAGCACCCGCTTGTTCTGCTGCTGCGCGATCTGCGCCCGGAAGAACTCAGCCCCCTGGACGCCCTCAGGCTGCTCATGGAATGGAAAAAACTCTGGGGGCAGGACAGCGGGCAGGCCGAAGAACGCCCCGGCGCCGACGAGGCCGCGCATGAGTGAGTCCAATCCTTGGTCCGTCATCCAGTTCATCGCGGAGAAACGCATTGAAGAGGCGCAGGCCCGGGGCGCGTTCAACAATCTGCCGGGCGCGGGCAAACCGCTGGAACTGGAAGACCTGAGCCATGTGCCCGAAGAACTGCGCATGGCCTACAAGATATTGCGCAATGCGGGCTGCCTGCCCCCGGAACTGGAGGAACGCAAGGAGTTGAACCGCCTTGTGGACCTGCTGGAACGCTGCGAGGACGAGCAGGAACGCGTACGGCAGATGCAGAAGCTGCGCTTCATGATCACGCGGGCCAAGATGCGCTTTCAGAAGCCGTTGCAGCTGGAAGAGGACGATCCCTATTACGACCGCCTGCTGGACCGCCTTAGCGGGCAAAAGAACGCCTGAGAACCTGCGCCCGAAAGCGACGCGCCCTCCGGCGGCGGAGCGCCCCTGTTTTCGCCGCGTTCTGGACCGCTTCAGTACAAATCGGCATCGGCGGGCATGCGCTCCCAGAACACGCGTCCCTTTTTGCGGTACTTGCGCAGCAGCACATAGACGCTGCCGGGACCGCCGTCATGGGGCTGCGCCGTGCAGAAAGCCAGCACCACGCGCTTGAAGGGTTCCTGCGTCAGCCAGTTCTGCAGCTTCTCGCGCAGCACGCCCACGCCGTCGGGCGAATTGCGCCCGCGCCCCGGCACCACCAGCACCACGCGCAAGCCCTTGTACCAGCTCCCCCTGAAAAAACCGCGCAAGGTCTCGAAGGCCTGCACGGCATTGAGTCCGTGCAGGTCCAGATGCGCCTCCGGGCTCAGGGAGCCGGAACGCAGCTTGTTCATGGTCATCTCGTCCAGGCCCACCACATGCCCTTCCATGTATTCGTCCGTGAACGAGAGCGCGAATTCCAGCTTGCCGTCCATGACGTCCTGCATGCTCGCCTCGCCCTGGGGGGGAGGCGTGCCCTGCGGCGGCAGGGGGGCCACGTCGCGCCCGCGCGTCGCCAGGGGCCGCACGGCGTTCATGGCCCGCAGGAAGACGACGGCGTCCTCGTCTCCCTCGTCCCCGGCGGCAGGCGCCGGCGGGACGGACGCGGCGGGCGCGGTCCGTTCTGTCCGGCCGTCGGCCGGTTCCCGCGCAAAGGAAGGCCTCTCCTGCGGCGCAGCAGCCACTGCCCGCGCCTGGCGCTTTGCATCGCCATGCGGTTTCCTTGCAACATCCGGGGCAGGCAGGGCCCCCATGTCCGCAAGGGAAAAACCGCCGCGCGCCTTGCCGCCCACAGGACGCACCCGGCGCATGGCGCTGAGAAAGAGCTCGCTGTCCTCCCCGCTGACATCCTCCCCCGCGTCGAGGCAGGGCGTCATCCTGCGGGAGCGTTTGGCGGCCTCAGCGGAAGGCCGCGCAGCCCCGGCCCTGTTCTTGTCGGGATACTGCCCGGCCTTCAGCGCGCGGAAGGGATTGTCGCCGAAAGATTCTGCGTCGGACATGGAACGCCCCCGGTAGAGGTTGCCCATAAAAAAAGCCGCAGCAGGGCCGCGGCTTTCAGTGCCATCAGGCAAAAAACTACTTTTTCTCGGCAGGTTTTGCCGGCGCCGCATCCCCGGCGCCGGCAGGAGCGGACGGGGCCGAAGCCGCCGATTCCGGCGCTGCGGGGGCTGCGGGCGCCGCCGCTTCCGGCTTGGCGGGCGCGGCAGGTGCCGGCGCGGAGTCCTTGGGCGCGGCAGGTTCTTCAATCTTCACGTCAAGGATGGTGGATTCGCTGCTGGGCCGCGGGCTGGTCACAAAGGTGTAACTCAGCGACGTGGCCACAAAGATGACAGCCATCAGCGCGGTGAGCTTGGCCAGAATGCCTCCGGCCCCGCTGCTGCCGAAGACGGAACTGTTGCCGCCGCCGAAAATGACGCCCATGCCCTCCTTGCCCGCCTGCAGCAGCACAAGAATCACCAGCAGCACACATACGATGATATGCAGCGTAAGAATGAGAGTCTGCACAAATTCCTCCTCGCCGTCCGGGCACGGCCCAAAACCGCGCCGGACAGGATCAGGCCCCGATTATTTGCAAGAAGCTCTGCGCTTCCAAAGAGGCTCCTCCTACCAGAAGGCCGTCCACATTGTCAAGGGCCATCAGCCCGGCGGCATTGGCGGGTTTGACGCTGCCGCCGTACAGGATGGGCAGCTGCGCGGCAACATGGCCCACAAGCTTTTGCAGCAGCGCGCGGACGGCGGCGTGGGCTTCCAGCACTTCGGCATGCCCTGCGACCTTGCCCGTGCCAATGGCCCACACGGGTTCATAGGCCACGGCGAAACGCCCCACCAGGGCAGCGCCGCGCAGGCTGCCGGGCATGGCGTCAAACACGCTCGTCAGCTGGCGTTCCAGCACGGCGGCCAGCGCGCCGCCTTCGCGTTCTTCCAGCGTCTCGCCGATGCAAAGCATGACCTTGAGGCCGTTTTCCAGGGCAAACACTGTCTTGCGGGCCACCAGGGCGTCGTCCTCGCCGATGACGTGCCGCCGTTCGGAATGCCCGGTCAGCACCCATGTCGCACCGGCGTCCGCCAGCATGGCGGGCGAAATTTCGCCGGTAAAGGCCCCTTCGGCGGCAGGGTAGCAGTCCTGCCCGCCCACGGCCGGCGAGGGCGCGCCGGCAAAAGCCCCGGCGACCACGTCCAGGCAGGTAAAGGGAGCAAAGACCAGCACCTGCGACGCGGCCGGGGCGGCGCGCAGGCCGTCGGCCAGGGCGGCGGCGCACTGCGCGGCCTGTGTGCGTGTCTTGTACATCTTCCAGTTGGCGGCGATGATTTTTTGCATGCTTTCCTCGCATCTCAGATGGAGCAGATGTAGATTACGGCGTCTTCACCCGTGTCGGAATAGTATTTGCGGCGCACGCCCGCACGCGTAAAGCCGCAGCTTTCATAGAGCGCGATGGCGGCCGCATTGCCGACACGGACTTCCAGCGATGCCTTGTGCATACCCATTTTACGCGCGAGGCGCAAGACCAGACGCAGTATGCGCCGCCCGCAGCCGCGGCGGCGCAGCTCCGGCAGGACGGCGATATTGAGTATTTCCAGTTCGCCGGGAGTGTGATAGATGGAAACATAGCCCACAAGCCGCTCCCGCAGGAACAGCCCGAAGGCGGCAAAAGCCTTTTGGGCAAAAGCCGCCCGGCACTGCTCTTCCGACCACGGCAGGGAAAAGCATTGCCGCTCAATGTCATGCATGGCGCGGGCGTGGCGAGGTTCGAGCCGCGCGAGCCGCATATCCCGTTCACTGGAAGCGCACATGGAAGCCCGTCTCTACCCTTCGCTGGATGTTTCCCAGGATCTGCTGGAAGTTGTAGACGCCAACAACACGCCGCTGTGCATCATGAATGCGCGGGACGTGCAGCTCCAGCAGTTGCCTTACAGGGCTGTGGGGCTGCTGGCCCGCGACCGGTCAGGCCGCACCCTGCTCTCGCGCCGCCGGAGGCTCGGCTGGGGCTTTTCCTCGTTCAGCAGGCTGCGCGCCGGGCACGCGCACGAACAGCTGGCGCGGGAGTTGCTGCGCGCGGACTGGCGGCAGGAAGGGCAGGTTCTGCCTCTGGGGCTCCTGCCGCCCGGCCCGGCGCTGCACGCCTTCATCTATCTGTACGAGGCGCGCATTCCGGCATGGCTCGCCGCTGACGCCGCCCGCGACGCGGGCAATCACATGCTGGTGGATTATGACGAACTGCGCGGCCTGGGAACACACTTCGGCGACCTGCTCTCCCCAGTGCTGCGCAGCGCGGTGCAGGCCGGGCTGGTGCGCCCGCGCTGAACCGCCCCGCCCCCGGGAAGCGCACCCCGCCGGGAGACTGCCCCGTTACCGGCGCCCCTCCGTCGGCCCGAGCAGATCCGTCATGGCCTGATGCAGACGCCCGTTGGTGGCCAGGAGCGCGTCGCCGAAGCGCAAAGGCCCGCCCCGCAGATTGCTGACCAGCCCCCCGGCCTCCTCCACCAGCAACCACCCCGCCGCCAGATCCCAGGGTTTGAGCCCCGCCTCATAAAAAACGTCCAATCGACCGCAGGCCACATAGGCCAGATCCACCGAGGCGGCGCCGATGCGGCGCAGCCCCTGGCTCTGCGGCAGCACGGCGGCCAGTCTGTCCAGAATCACGGGCAGACGGCCCGCGAAGTCATAGGGAAAGCCCGTGCCCACCAGGGCGTCGCAGAGTTCCTCCGCCCCGCTCACGGCAACAGGTCTGCCGTTGCAGCAGGCCCCGCCACCGCGCAAGGCGGTGAAGCATTCATGCAGCATGGGCACGTTGACCACGCCCAGCTCCACATGATCGCCGTTCCACAGGGCCACGGACGTACCCACCTGCGGGATGCGGTGCACGAAATTGGTCGTGCCGTCCACCGGGTCGATAATCCAGCACAGGCCGTCGGGCTGCGCATCCGCGCGGCTGCTCTCCTCCGCCAGAAAGCCGGCCCCGGGCAGCAGGCGGACGAGCCGTTCCTTCAGGAAGGCCTCCACGGCAGTATCCGTCTGCGTGACAAGGTCAATACGGCCCTTGTGGCGCACCTCGCGCGGCCGGGACCAGTGCTCGCGGACAATGCCGCCGCTTTGGCGCACAATGTCCGCGCATTCGGCCAGGATTTCTGCAAACTGCGGCATAAACGCCCCTTCCATGCGAAAAGGCCGCGCGGCAACGCGACCGACGCGGCTTTCCGGCTGTTCGGACACAAATCAGTTGATGAAGACGGGGTGGTACAGTTTCCTGTCCAGCATGGCGCGCGCCGTGCCCCGCAGCACCGTGGTGAGGGGGTCCTTGTCCACAAAGACCTTGAGGTGCGTCTCTCTGGCGATGAACTGATCCAGCCCCTTGAGCAGAGAGCCGCCGCCCGCCATGAGCATGCCGTTGCGGTAGATGTCCGCCGCCAGTTCCGGCGGCGTCTTTTCCAGCGCCCGCATGACCGCGCCCAGAATGGCCTGCACAGGCTCGCGCAGGGCCTCACGGATATGCCCTTCCGTCACGGTGACCACCGCAGGCCCGCCGCGCACAAGATCCCTGCCGGAAACCTCCAGCGCCGGCGAATGCGGGAGAGGCATGGCGGAACCGAGAATCTTCTTGACGTTTTCGGCCGTGTTGTCGCCGACTTCCAGCCGGAACACGTCGCGCAGATAGCGCTGCACGGCCGTGTTCATGGCGTCGCCCGCCACCCGCACGGAGGCGGCGTTGGCAATGCCCGCCAGGGTGATGACGGCCACCTCGCTGGTGCCGCCGCCGATATCCAGCACAAGGTTGCCCATGGGTTCGTGGATGGGCAGGTCCGCGCCGATGGCCGCCGCCATGGGCTCCTCGACCATGGAGACTTCCGCCGCGCCCGCAAGCATGGCCGAGTCGATGACGGCCCGCTTTTCCACCTGGGTGATGCCGGTGGGGATGCAGATGACCATGGAGGGCTTGGCCAGCCGCATGCCGGTGATGACCTTGCGCACAAAATAGGCGATCATTTCGCGGGTGACGTCAAAATCCGCAATGACGCCGTCCTTCATGGGCCGGACGGCGCTGATGCGCTGCGGCGTGCGTCCCAGATACTCCTTGGCGGCCGCGCCCACGGCAAGGACCGTGTTTTTCTGCGTGTCGATGGCCACCACCGAGGGCTCGTTGATGACAATGCCGTGCGCCCTAGTGTACAGCAGGGTGTTGGCAGTGCCAAGATCCATGGCAATGTCTTTGGAAAAAAATTGGAAAAGACGCCGTAGGAACATACTTGCTATTCTTTTGCGGGCGGCATGGGCGCGGTATCGGGATCATAGGCCTGCGGCCCGTCGCTGTGTACCCGCGCCTTGGGCAACATGGTACGGAGACGCATCTTGAGATACAGATTTTCCAGAAACAGGGCCAGATGGTCCACGCCCTGCCGGATGAAGCTGCGCATGGACTCGTCTATCTGCCGGGGTTCGGTATGCGCCAGGCACAGCACCCCGCGCGTGCTCTTGTTGACCATGACGGGCATGCACACCGCCGCCTGAAAATCGGGCATGTCGGGCAGCTTGCCGAACAGCACGGCGGCAGGCGCGCCTTCCGTGCCTTCGGCCACCACCGGCTGATCGTTGCGGAACACCCAGCCGGTGATGCCGCTGCCCATGGGCAGAATGAGCGGGTCTTCGCCCGTGAGCAGCAGCCGGGCCGACTCCGCCTCAACGCAGTAGGTTTCGCCCGGCTCGTCCACCGAGGCGAAGGCGCAGTAGTCGAAGCCCGTGGCCTCCACCATGATGCGCAGATAGTTCTGCAAAAAGAGCGGCCAGCGCTTGTAGCGGAAGCGCAGGTCCTGAATGACGCCGAGTTCGGCAAAATAGCGGGGGATGTCCCCGGCCAGTTCCTGCCGGCCCGTGGCGCCCTGCTGCCGCGAAATGAGCTCCGCGAACATCTGCAATATCTTGTGATCCTTGTCGGAAAAGGAATACTGGCGCTTGCTGTCGACGCAGAGCGCGCCGCCCATGGGCACGGGGCAGCCCATGAAGGCCTTGATGTTGCTCTCCTCGCCGTCGGCGTAGTAGCCGAGGTTGCTCTGACGCTGGTCAAAATTGGGCACCAGCAGGGGCTGCCGGTTGCGGATGATCCACCCCACCAGTCCCTTGCCGGGCAGTATGGAGACCTCGGGCAGAATCTTGTCGCCAAGGCTGAACTCGGCGGCCAGGCGATGCGCCTCGCCTTCCTCGCCGGGCAGAAAGAGGACGACGGAATAGGCGTCGAACACGCTGCAGACGATGCTCAGGATATGTTTTTCAAGAGTATTGGCGCTCATGGATGCAATGGGGTTGATTAAGGTGACGCGGCCGTCGGCGGCGGCTTCTGCGAACGTGTTTCTTGTACCAAAGCGCCTGCGCCGCCGCAACGTTTTTTGCATAGGTCAGCCGGATGCGCTTTCCGTCGCCGCGCCGCCCGCGCCGATGACGCAGGGCGCAGCGCGGGCATGCCGCGACACTGGAAATGTTTTTGAAACTCGGATAGAATGATACCTAAATTTTTGGAGAGGCTCGGGCTATGATCAAATGGCAGGAGGTTTTCAGCAAGGACGGCTTGCCTTGGCGCGACGCCGCCCGGCTGGCGGCCCCCATCGCCGTCAGCGATCTTGCCGCCCTCAAGGTCCTGCTCGACGCGGTGCACATCCGCTTCTGCCTCGTCAAACCCTATCAGGAAACCAAGAACTACCCGCTTGTCGAGGGGCGCGAGTTGCTGCCCTCCTTTGACAACGACATGTTCGAATACAAGGATCTGCCCGGCTTCGCCCTGGTGGCTTTCGCCCGCCAGCTGGACTATTTCGCGGAAATCTTCCAGTTTGACAGGCTCCACCCGGTGCTTTCCGAAGGCGACGGCGCCTGCTGCCCCCTGGAGAACCAGGTCATGGAGCAGAACCTGCAAACCATGGCCGCCCGCCTGCCGCGCATCCACCAGGACGTGTTCCGCCAGCAGTTCCGCAATGTCGATACGGTGGAAATGGAGTCCTACCCCGCCCTCATGCCCTACCTGCTCAATATGGACCGGGCGCACGTGCTGGCCTGGGGGCCGGACAATCACTTCCACCTGACGGGCATCTTCGCCTCGTTTCCCTCGGACATTGACAGCGAACTCAAGCGCTTCGGCATCCGCATAGGCAAATTCGTCAATGGCGACAGCGAGATGTACGAGCGCAACCGCATGTTTGTGTACCAGTATCTTATGGAACTGTACGGTTTCCCCATCGTTTCGGAACGCCGCACCTCCAGCGCGCTTTTTGCGCGCAAGCTGCACAAGATGGGCGAACGCTTCCTCCTGCGCGTGCTGGGTCAGACGGACCGCACCATCACCACCTACCTCTCCAACGGCGAAAACACGCGCTACCCGTCGCTGGAAAAAATCGCCCTGGTGGCCGTGGACGCCGACCAGGAGGAAGCCCTGGAGATCATCGGCCGCGACGGCTTCTTTCTGGACAGGCACCGTCGCGTGGTCATTCTGCGGGTGCGCTACCGGCAGCACGGCTTCAACCCCGGCAACGTGCGGCAGGACCGCGCCCTCTCCGTGCTCTCGCAGGAAGTGCTGCACCCCCTCACCGGCGAGCCCCTCAAGGGGCTGAACATCATCAAGGACACCTCCAACATGTTCCTGCGCCTCAACGACATCGTGCGCGGCGAATACACGGGGCGCATCATCTACAAGCGCACGGAGGTGGTGGAGAACACCGACACGCACGAGAAGCGGCTCAAATTCCTGTTCAGCTGGCTGACGAAGCACCAGCGCCGCATGATCGGCTACAGCGACGAATTTTTCTCCAACGTGAGCAAGGTGCTCACGAGCTATCTGTTCTCGCCGGAAAACGACGAGGTGTTCGAGGCCCTGCACGACCTGCACCAGGAGGTCTGCGCGCGCTTCAGCTACATCCAGCAGGCGCGCCGCGTGCGCATTCTTGAAGATCTGTGCCAGCGCACCTTCAAGGGCCAGCGCGTGAGTTATTCCCTGATGCTGCGCGAGGCCGTGGAACTGCTCAACGAGCTGAAATTTGAAATTGTCAGTTTCTTTCCCGCCCTGGTGGACGCCGTTATTGACGGCGTGGAAAAAATCCTGCGTGACCGCTACCTCCAGCGCCACTACATAGAACCGCCGGAAGATTCCCTCACTGCGGCCGGGCAGGAAATTCGCAAGAACTACGGGCGGCTTGTGGCTCTGCAGGACGGCTTCAAGGCGGTACGCAAGGCGCGGTCAACCAAGGAAACTATGGCGGCATGAGCACTCCCTTTTTCTATCTGCCCCCTGAACGCTGGGGGGCGCAGCCCACGCTCGAAGGGCAGGAGGCACGGCATCTGGCCCAGGTGCTGCGCATCGCGCCGGGCGCGCAGGTGGGCCTGCTGGACGGCCGGGGGCGCTCGGGCGTCTTCACGGTGCTGGAATCAGGCAAAAGGACCGTGCGGCTTGCGCGCGTTTCAGAAACGCTGACCCCGGCCCCCAACGCGCGCGCCGTCATGGCGCTGGCGTACAGCAAAGCCGTGCGGCGCGGCTTCTTTATGGAAAAGGCGGTGGAACTGGGGGCGCACGCCGTCTGGCTCTGGCAGGGCGAGCGCAGCCAGGGCAGGCTTTCGCCCGCCGCAGGCGAGGCAAGCCTGGGGCAGATGATTGCCGGGGCCAAGCAGAGCGGCAATCCCTGGCTGCCCGAGGTGCGCGTGCTGACTCGCGGTGTGGATGAACTTGCGGAACGTGCGCGGGAGGCCGATCACCGCATCCTCCCCTGGGAACTTCAGGACGGAGTGCACATGCTCACGCCGGAACTGGCCGGGCAGACAGGGCTGACGGTCTACGTCATCGGACCGGAAGGCGGCTTTTCCGAGCGGGAGCTGACGGTCCTGCGCCAGGCGCAGTTCACCGCCGTCAGCCTGGGCTGCCGCGTGCTGCGCTGTGAAACGGCGGCCACCCTCTGCCTGGGCCTGCACTGGTGGGCCTCCCAGCAGGCAGGCAGGCCCGACGCCGCGGGGAGCGCGCAATGACCGTGGAGCGTCCCCTGCCGGAGCGCATGCGCCCCGACGATCTGGCGAACTTTCTCGGCCAGACGCACCTTGCCGGGCGGCTGCAGTCACTCATGAAGGCCGCCCGCCTGCCCAGCCTGCTGTTCTTCGGCCCGCCCGGCTGCGGCAAATCCACCTTGGCCCTGCTGCTGGCGAAAAACACCGGCCGCCCCTATCTGCGTCTCAGCGCGCCCGAGGCCGGGCTGCAGCACCTCCGGCGCTCGCTGACGGGCATTGAAATTCTTGTGCTGGATGAACTGCACCGTTTTTCCAAGGCGCAGCAGGACTTTTTTCTGCCGCTGGTGGAATCCGGCGAACTGATCCTGCTGGCCACCACCACCGAAAATCCCTCCTTCAGCGTTACGCGCCAGCTGCTCTCGCGCCTGCATGTGCTGCGGCTGCGCCCCCTGGGCCGCGCCGAACTCACGGAGCTGGCCCGCCGCGGGGCCAAAACCGCAGGCTTGGATCTGGCGGACGATGTGGCCGACCTGCTGGCGGGGGCCGCCCACGGCGACGCGCGCACCCTGCTCAATCTTGTGGAATATGTGGCCGCCCTGCCCGACGACAGCCGCGATGCGGAACACGTCAGGGCCGCGCTGCCCGAGGTGCTCATCCGGCACGACAAGGACGGCGACAGCCATTACGAACTGGCCTCGGCGCTCATCAAGTCCATCCGCGGCAGCGACGTGGATGCGGCCCTCTACTGGCTGGCCTGCCTGCTGGAGGGCGGCGAAGACCCGCGCTTCGTCTGCCGCAGGCTCATTCTTTCCGCCTCGGAAGACGTGGGGCTGGCTGATCCTGCCGCCCTGCGGCTGGCCGTGGCCTGCCAGCAGGCTGTGGAATTTGTGGGCATGCCCGAAGGCTTCATCCCCCTGGCGGAAACCGTGACCTATCTGGCCATGTCGCGCAAGAGCAACAGCGCCTATGCGGGGTATCTCAACGCCCAGCGGGAGATCAAGCTTAACGGCGCGCGGCCCGTGCCCCTGCACCTGCGCAACCCCTCCACGCAGATGCAGAAGGAATGGGGCTACGGCAAGGACTACAAATACCCGCACAACTACCCGGAATCATGGATCGAGCAGTCCTACCTGCCGCCGGAACTGGAGGGCAGACGTTTCTATCAGCCCCGCGACAACGGCGAAGAGCCCCGCCTCTCCCAGTGGTGGCGCAAAATCCACAACATCAAAAAGCCGGACGAGTAGCCATGCATCCCTATGTCGAACACGGCCCCTTTGAACAGAAATTCATGACCGGCGACATCTACCGCAGCCCGGACGCGCGGCCCGGCCTTTTCAACAGCGCGCTGCCCTCGCTCAGTTTTTACAGCCGCCTTTTTCTCGGGCCGGTGCGCTGGCTGTGCAGCCGCGCGGCGAAAGGGCAGTGTGACGATGTGGCCTGGGTATACGCCAGCGTCTGGGTTGCCGACATTCTGGAACGCATGGGCTGCCCCATCCACATTGAAGGCATGGACGCCGTCAATGCCATGGACGGCCCCTGCGTCATCGTGGCCAATCACATGAGCACGCTCGAAACCTTCCTGCTGCCCGGCATTATCCGCCCCCGCAAGCCCGTGACCTTTGTGGTCAAGAACAGCCTGACCACCATGCCCTTTTTCGGGCCGGTGATGCGCTCGCGCGATCCCATCACGGTCGGGCGCGTCAACCCCCGCGAGGACCTGACGGCGGTCATGGAGGGCGGGCTGCAACGCTTGCGCGACAACATCTCCATCATTGTCTTCCCCCAGCACACGCGCTCCCGCGTGTTTGATCCGCAACGCTTCAACACCATCGGCGTCAAGCTGGCCCGCAAGGCCGGGGCGCCGCTGGTGCCGCTGGCCCTCAAAACTGACGCATGGGGACAGGGAAAGAGAATCAAGGAACTCGGTCCCGTCAAATCCGGCATGCCCGTGCGCTTCCGCTTTGCCCCCCCGCTGCGCGTGCAGGGGCCGGGCAAGGAGGAGCACGCCGCCGTCTGCAGGCACGTTGCGGACTGCCTGCGCCGCTGGCAGGCGCAGGACGGCGTCAACCCCTGACCGCAGCGGACGGCCCCGGCAGGCTTTTCTGCTCCGGCTGTTCAACGGACGGCGGTTCCGGCGTTGCCGGAACTTCCGCCGCCGTACGGCATACTCCCTGACGGCGGCCGGAACAGAGGGGCAACGCCGGATGCGGCGTCCGTGTTGTTGCGCGACAGGCCGCGCAACTCCGGAAGCTTTCGCGTGCCCCGGTTCGCGCCGCAACCCGGGCCGGGAGCGGCACATGCTGAGCCGGACGGCCCCTGCCTGCCGCATGTCCCGTTTTTTTGTTGACAATAGTTCGCTTGCGAACTATATACATCCTGCCCCGCGCGGATACCCGTTCAGCAAACAGCCGCACGCCGGAACCGGCCTGCGCCGACGCCGGGGAGATGCCGCCAACAATCCTGCCGCGCATGCGGCGCCCCGCCGCTGCCGCGCACAACAAGGAGAACAGCCATGCCCAAGACAACACTGGTCAATGCCGCTTCCGCCCCCCGTACCGAACTGCACGACAAACTCGGCCTTACGGGCTGTGAAATGTCCGTCAACGCCATGCCCGCCGGGGCGGAAACGCCCTTCATCCACTACCACGATCAGAATGAGGAACTGTACATGGTTCTCGCGGGCGACGGCAAGCTCTGGCTGGACGGCGACGTCACGGACATCGCCGAAGGCGACTGTTTCAAGGTTGAGCCGGCGGCCCACCGCTGCCTCAAGGCAGGCGCCAACGGCCTCAGATACATTTGCATTCAGGCAAAGGCCGGCAGTCTTGCGCAGTTCACCATGTCTGACGGCAAGATTGCCGAGGGCGAGAAACCGCAATGGTAGGCGCGCAGGGCCCCGCAGGCGCGCGGCAACGCCCGGCCGGGGCGGCAGTGTGGTCGTCCCGGTCCGCCGCCCGCGCTGTCGGCCGCCGGTCCGCCGCCACAGGGCGGCAGACCGGCGGCATCCCGCGACACATGCCGCAGGGGCGGAGACAGGGGGCATCTTCCCCCCCCGGGAGGTTCTCCCTGTCACCAACACGCATCACGGCGGGGACATGCGGCAGCGGCATCGCTGCCTGCAGTGTCCCATGCCGCAACCGTTCGGCAGAGAGCATGAATTGTGCCGGAAGCGGCGCCGTGCGGCATTGTTCCTGCAATCTTTTGACAAAACTGCCTTTTTTTCGCGTCCGTCACGCCGCCCCTGTCACCTGCGCCCGTTGCGCCCCCCCAATTTTCCACCATTTTGCAGAAAACAAAGATGGCCTTGCCGCCGGTCAGTCGGCCGTTAATGCCTGAAACACCGGGCAGCAGCCAATGCCAGACGCCACGGGGACCGGGCTATAAATCGACGTTCTGGTCGTTTTCAGGCACATCCGGGCATGCCCTCCCCTGCCCCGTCCGGCCGCAGCAACCGTCCATCCGCGCGAAACAAGGGCGCGGGCCAACGCGGCAATTCTCTACATTTTTGTCGTTTTATGTCGCATCCCGGCGCATTCCGGCGGCGTTCGCCCTGAAGGTCTTGTAGCTGAGGCCGTATTTCCGCATGCGCAGGGCCATGACGCGTTCCGTCAGGCCGAGACTGGCGGCGGCCTTGCCCATTTGCCCCCGGCTGCACTCCAGCGCTTCCGCAATGGCGGCGCGCTCCAGTTCTTCAAGCTGTTCCTGCAGGCTGCCGGGCACGCCGATCCGCGCGCTTCTCCTTTCGCCGCCGGGGTCGGAGCCCGCCCAGCCGCCATGCAGGGCGGGCGGCAAGTGCTGCGGCAGCACAAGGCCCTCATGCCCGAGCAGAAGCGCCGCCCGTTCCATGACGTTCTCCAGCTCGCGTATATTGCCGGGCCAGACATAGCGCTGCAGCATGTCCATGACGGCGAGGGAAAGACGCGCCCCGCCGCGCCCGTTGGCCTGCGCGTATTTTTTGATGAAATGGTTGGCCAGCGGCAGAATGTCTTCCGGGCGGGAGCGCAGGGGCGGCAGGGTGATGGGGAAGACATTGAGCCGGTAGAAAAGATCGCGGCGGAAGGTCCCCTCCCGCACCATCTGTTCCAGATCGCGGTTGGTGGCCGTGATGACGCGCACATCCGCCCGGCGCGTCTCCATGCCGCCCAGACGCACAAAGGCGCGCTCCTGCAGGACGCGCAGCAGCTTGGCCTGCGTCGCCGGCGAAAGCTCCCCCACTTCGTCCAGAAACAGCGTGCCGCCGTCGGCCAGCTCAAAGCGCCCCTTGCGCACGGCACTGGCTCCGGTAAAGGCGCCGCGCTCATGCCCGAACAATTCGCTTTCAATGAGGTTTTCCGGCAGGGCCGCGCAGTTGACGGAAATGAAGGGCCTGCCCGCGCGCGGACCGGCCGCGTGGATGGCGCGGGCCGCCAGCTCCTTGCCCGTGCCGGATTCCCCCTGGAGCAGCACCGTGGTGGCGGATGGGGCCACCTGGGCGATCTGCTCGTACACCATGCGCATGGCTTCGCAATTGCCCACAAAACCGCGCGGCCTCAGGGGGTGCGGACGTTCCTCGTCCATGCGCTCCTGCGTTTCCAGGGCCACATGGCCCAGCAGGGTGGAAATGACGGTCAGCAGCCGCATCTCGTCCGCCAGCGTGTCCTCGTCCGCCAGCAGGCGGTCCACAGAGAGCGCGCCCACCACCTGATCATTGAGGCGGATGGGCACGCAGATGAAGGAAATATTCTCCTTGTCCAGATCGCGGGAGCGCGTGCGGTTGAGGAACAGCGGCTCCTCGGACACGTCGGCGATGCACATGGGGCGGCCCGTCGCAATGACCCGGCCGGTGATGCCCTCGCCGCGCACATAGCGCCCGCGCCGCGCTTCGGCAGGCGTGAGCCCGTAGGCGGCCTCAATGCGTATTTCGCCGCTGTCGGGCGAGACCAGGGTGATGGCCCCGCGCATCATGTGCAGATGCTCGGCCATGAGCCGCAGGACGGTATCCAGCGCCGGGGCCACATCCACGGCGGCATTGACCACGGTGGCGAGATCGAACAGCAGGCGCAGCTGATCCTCGCGCCGCCCTTCCGGGAGTGCGGGCTGTTCCGCCGCTGGAGCGGCGGCATGCCGCATGCCGTTGTTGCGCATCGTTTCCATATCTGTCTTCCGCCCCGGCGGGCAATATTAGGGCTGTTCCGGGAACTTCGCCTTTGCACTGCATGTTGCCCGGCAGCAGGGAACATGCGGCAACCGTGTCCCGGCTGCCCCGGCTGTCCCCGGAATAAGGTTGCTCCGCTCTCCTGCCGCGGCGCGGTCACGGCGTCGGCGCGTAACGGGGCCGGCAGCGCAGTTCCTCATAGCGGAAACAGCGCGTGATATGGTCGTTGACCATGCCTGTGGCCTGCATGTGCGCGTACACGACGGTGCTGCCCAGAAAACGGAACCCCTGCGCCTTCATCTCCCGCGCGATGCGGTCGGAAAGCGGGCTTGTGGCGGGCACCTCGTCCATTTCCCGCCAGGCGTTCTGAATGCTCCAGCCATCGGTGAAGCCCCAGAACCAGTTGCAGAAGCTGCCGTATCTGGCGGCGATTTCCAGAAACACCCGGGCATTGTTGACGGCGCTTTCAATCTTGCTGCGGTTGCGGATGATGGAGGCGTCACCCATGAGCCGCTCCACATCCGCCCTGGTGAACGCGGCCACCTTTTCCGGATCAAACCCCGCGAAGCAGCGGCGGTACCCCTCCCGCCGGTCGAGGATGGTACGCCATGAAAGGCCCGCCTGGGCGGATTCCAGCACAAGGAATTCAAACTGCCTGCGGTCTTCGCGGCAGGGGACGCCCCACTCACCGTCGTGATAGCGGAGCATGTTTTCCGCGGAATTTCTGTACCAGAGGCAACGCTGCTGCTCCATACCTTCTCCCGTGATGCGCGGTTTGTCGCTGTGCGGCATTGCGGCGCTGTACGTCCGTCGTCGGAATATTGCAGACTCCGGGCACGGCATCAAGGGGCGGCGACAGAACGTCCGGGGCAAACCTCGCCCGGCATGGGAACATTTTCCCCGCGCCGGGCATTGCCTGCGGCCGGGATGACTGATATTTTTTCTGCGCATCCCCCCCAGCAATTCGGAGCATCGCGCATGAAGAAGCAAATCGGCATTATCGGCTACGGCAATCTGGGCCGCGGCGTGGCCTTGGCGCTCCAGAAAACGCCGGACATGGCGCTGGCCGCCGTGTTCACCCGGCGCGACCCCGCGTCCATATCGCCTGCGGGCGGCGCGGCATCCTGCCGCCTGGCCGACATCAGCCAGTGGCGGGGCAAAATCGACGTCATGATTCTCTGCGGCGGCAGCGCCACGGATTTGCCCGCGCAGACCGTGGAATACGCCTCGCAGTTCCATGTGGTTGACAGTTTCGACACCCACGCCAGGATACCGGAGCATTTCGCCGCCGTGGACAAGGCCGCCAAAGCCGGCGGGCATACGGCGCTCATCTCCGCCGGGTGGGACCCCGGCCTGTTCTCCCTGAACAGGCTCTACGCCAATGCCATTCTTCCCGAAGGTTCGGACTATACCTTCTGGGGCCGGGGCGTGAGCCAGGGCCATTCGGACGCCATCCGCCGCATCCCCGGCGTGCTCGACGCCAAGCAGTATACCGTGCCCGTGGAACAGGCGCTGGAAGCCGTGCGCGCGGGCAAGCACCCGCAACTGACCACACGGCAGAAGCACACCAGGGAGTGCTTTGTGGTGCTGGAAGACGGCGCGGACGCCGCCGCCGTGGAGCAGGCCATCAAGACCATGCCCAACTATTTCGCCGACTATGACACCACCGTACACTTCATCAGCCGGGACGAGCTGCGCGCCAAACACGGCGGCATGGCTCACGGCGGCATGGTGTTCCGCTCCGGCGTCACGGGCGCGGAGGGGGAGCATACCCACATCATTGAGTACCGCCTGAAGCTGGATTCAAACCCGGAGTTCACGGGCAGCGTACTGGCCGCCTGCGCACGGGCCGTCTGCCGTATGGCGGCGGAAGGCGGCACGGGCTGCCGGACGCTGTTTGACGTGCCCCCCGCCTACCTCAGCCCCCTGTCCGGCGAGGAACTGCGGCGCGTCATGCTCTGACAGTTTTCCTCCGCCCCGGCGACGCCCACGCCTTCAGGAATACCGGCAGGGAACCGCTGGTCCTTCCCGGCCATCGCCCGGCGACAAGCCCAGCACGACGCAAAAACCCGCAACGCGGCCACCGGCACTACCGGCGGCCGCGTTGCGGGTTGCATCATAGCAGGAGCGACCGGGAAACGCCGCAACCGAGGAAAAGCATGCCGTGGTTGCCCTCCGTTTCTTCCCCTGCTAAACTCGTTCCATGTCGCGCAATGCCTGCGTAAGGAGATAGCACATGTACTGTCGGAAATGCGGCTCTGAGGCATTTGTCAACAATGGCTTTATGGCTGGAGTTCAACGTTATAAATGCAAAAAATGCGGATTTCAGTTTACGAGAGAAACGCCACACGGCAGGCCAATGAAGGATAAAATTCTCGCACTTATTTTATATTTATCTGGATTATCAATGAATGCCATAGGAAATATAATCGAAGTCAGCACGCAGAGTATTATGCGATGGATAAGAATGTTTTATGATAAATTTATTCCACAGAATGAAATAGAAGTGAAGTCTCCACCTGCTAAAGCAGGTGGCTTCCTTTAACTGCTAAAGCAGGCGATTGCGGCTGAAGCCACACATCGGCCAGAGAAACCATGAAAATTGTCATTCGCCTTCGATTTTGAAATTGCTGTCATCGTGGT
>SUVB01000007.1 GCA_015062205.1 Desulfovibrio desulfuricans | reverse complement strand
TCAGCGATTCATTCGCTGGAGAGATAAACGGATTTGGGAAAAACTACTTGAAATATTGATAGATGAACCGGATTTTGAATGGCTGATGATAGACGCCACTCATTGCAAGGTCCATCCTCATGCTGCCGGGGCCAGAGGCGGGCCTGTAACGGAATTTGTGTAAACCTCCGAACAGGGTAAAATCCCACCCTTGGCTGTCGGTCGAGAAATTCCCAGCCGACCAGCAGCCGCGGTATGTGCCGCCGGAAGCTGATTTCTGGCAAGTGTACGAAAAGGCCGATGCCAGGGACAAGGCGTTTCTTCTGTTCCTGCTGCATACGGGCGCGCGTTGCGGGGAAGCCTTTAGACTTACCTGGGACGACGTGGACTTTGCCTATCAGCGTATCAGGCTGGGCACACGGAAGACGGCAGACGGCGGGATGAAATATGCCTGGCTGCCCATGACACACGCCTTGCAAGAAGCCTTGTCCGGCCTCAAACTCCGGCAAGGCCCCGGCAGAATCGTGTTCGCGCAGAAGCGCCGCGGCGGGGCGTACACGAGCCGTCAGCACATGATGCCGCTGCTTTGCCGGGCGGCGGGCGTCAAGCCCTTCGGCTTCCACGCCATACGGCACTTGGCCGCCACCATCCTGGCTTATTCCGGCCTGGACTTGCCGACCGTCCAGGCCATGCTTCGGCATCAGTCCCCGACAACCACGGCCCGCTACATCAAGAGCCTGGGCATCCAGCCCGACAAGATTGAAGCGGCCTTCACGAAAAAGGAAGGGGCGAAGGTCGCACCCTTCGCCCCCGAACGGATAGCGATTTACCCCTGAATTTACCCCTGGGGAAATCGCAGAACCCGGAAACCTGGCGTCACCAACGGGATTTGAACCCGTCTTAGCGGCTTGAGAGGCCGCCGTCCTAACCGGATAGACGATGGTGACAGCGCAGTCTGGATACATGGACTCCGGCGCGCTGTCAAGCCCTATTTTTTGCCTGCGGCCGAGCCCTCATGAATAAAAGCGTTCCGCCTGCCCCAGGTCCTCCAGCACCACGGTGGGCTGGTGTTCCTCGCGGGCCAGATCTTCACGCGTGGCCTCGCCGCTGAGGACGAGGATGGAGTCTATGCCCGCGTTGCGGGCCAGCTTCATGTCCGTGCTCAGGCGGTCGCCCACCATGACCATTTCCTCCCTGGCGTAGCGCGCCAGCAGCGGGGCGAGCACGGCCGGATCCGGCTTGCCGAAAATGAACTGCGGCGTGCGGCCCGTGGCCGTGGCGTAGAGCCTGATGAAGCTGCCCACATCCGGCAGCGGGCCTTCCGGCGAGGGACAGACCAGATCCGGATGCGTGGCGAGGAAAAGCACCTCCGGCTTTTGCAGCAGCAGGGCCGAGCGGGCCAGTTTGTGGTAGGTCAGTTCCGTATCATAGGCCAGCACCACGGCCTGCGCGCCGTCTTCGGTATAGAGCAGTTCCGGCATGCGTTTGTGCAGGTCGGCCTGAAAATCCGCGTTGCCCACGGGGTAGACCCGCAGAATGCCGCGCTCGCGCAAAAAATCCACCAGCGGCGTCACCGGCGAGAGCAGCAGGTCTTCCCGCGCGGGAATGCCCATGCCGTTGAGCTTGTCCACATATGTTACGGGCGACTTGGAGGTATTGTTGCTCAGGAAATGAAAATCCAGCGTCTCCCAGTGCCGGCGGATAAATCCCACAGCCCCGGGGATGGGGATGTGCCCCAGATAGACGGTGCCGTCCATATCCAGAACAAAACAGCGCTTGCGTGACCAGTCCATGAGACATCCCTTCGTTTTTTGACGGTTCTATGCGCCATTTGCATTGCTGACAAGCGGGGGAAAGGGGCTTTCCGGCGCGGAGCTTGACGGAAGCGCGCAAAAAGCCGAAAATATCCTGTTCAGAAACATCCCGCCGAGCATTCCGGCAGCGGCCTCAGTACCGGAACAACTCTCCACGGCGGACAGACCGGACGGAGCACACATGCTGGAAACAACGGTTGTCGTCATCGGCGGCGGCGCGACAGGCGCGGGAACCCTGCGTGACCTGTGCATGCGCGGCATTCCGGCCATTTTGCTTGAACAGGGGGGGCTGGCCCACGGCACAAGTTCGCGTTTTCACGGCCTGCTGCACAGCGGCGGTCGCTATGCCGTGGGCGACAATGACTCCGCACGCGAATGCATTGAGGAAAACGCCATTGTGCGCCGCATCGGCCGCCAGTGCGTCGAGGAAACGGAAGGCTTTTTCGCCCTGACGCCGGAGGACGACCCCGCCTATGTGCAGGGCTGGGTTGAGGCCTGCGCTCGGGCGGGCATCGACGCGCAGGAACTGGATGTGGCCGAGGCCCTGAGGCTGGAGCCCAATCTCTCGCCCGACCTGCGCCGCGTGTTCCGTGTGCCCGATTCCTGTGTGGACGGCTTCAGGCTTGTCCTGCACAACGCCATGTCCGCCAAGCGCCACGGCGGGCAGATGCTCACCTATCACGAAGTGACGGCCATTCGCCGGCAGAACGGCAGGGTGTGCGGCGTGACCGCGCGCAATCGCCTGACCGGCGAGGAAGTGGACATCGCCTGCGCCTGCGTGGTCAACGCCGCCGGTTCCTGGTCCGGACGCATCGCGGCCATGGCAGGGCTGGACGTGGCCGTCTCGCCCGACAGGGGCACGCTTGTGGTCTTCAACCACCGCTTCACCTCGCGCGTGGTCAACCGCCTGCACCCCGGTTCGGACGGCGACATCTTTGTGCCGCACGGTTCCATCACCATTCTGGGCACCACGTCCGCGCCCACCGACCGGCCGGACGACACCACCCCCACCAGTGAAGAGGTGCTGCGCCTGCTTGCCATCGGCGAACCCCTGTTCCCCGATGTGCGCAAGTACCGCATTCTGCGGGCCTTCGCGGGCACACGCCCCCTCTATACGCCGGGCAACGCCGCCGGCCGCAAGGCCAGCCGCGGTTTCCATGTGGTGGACCACGCCGCCGAGGGGCTTGACGGCATGGTTTCCATATTCGGCGGCAAGCTGACCACCTACCGCCTGATGGCCGAACGCGCCGCCGACGCCGTGTGCGCCAAGCTTCATGTGACGACGCCCTGCCGCACCGCCGAGGAGCCGCTGGTTCCCGATCCGGACAAGGCTGCCCTGGCTGTCGCCGCAAGGCATTTCCCCATGAGCGGCCTCAGGATCATGGCCGACCGCCTGGGCGACGACCTGGAGCCGGTGCTGCAACACGCGAGGAACGCGCCGGAGAATCCCCTGCTCTGCGAGTGCGAAATGGTCAGCCTGGCCGAAATCGAGCATGTGGCGCGGGAATCCTCCACGCATTCGCTGACGGATATCCGCCTGCGCACGCGCCTGGGCATGGGCACCTGCCAGGGCACTTTCTGCTCCCTGCGGGCCGTGGCCGCGCTGACGGAGCACAAGGTGCCGCTGGACCTCCCGCCCGCCGACAACATGCGGCGCTTCCTGCAGGAACGCTGGGGAGGCCTGCGCCCCGCTCTCTGGGGCATGCAGGCGCGTGAAATGGAACTGGGCCGCGCGGTCTACGCAGGGGTCCTCAATCTTGACGGAGCCGCCCATGAGCAGGATTGTTGACGTATTGGTGGTCGGGTCCGGCATGGCCGGGCTTGCGGCGGCGCTGGCCGCGGCGCGGCAGGGTTGCAGCGTGCGCCTGCTTGCCGCCGGCATGGGTTCGCTGGCCATCAGCGGAGGAACCATCGACCTGCTGGGCTATGTGAACGGCAAAGCCGTGGGCAATCCCTGGCAGGGCATGGCCCGCCTGCCCGAGGAGCATCCCTACCGCCTGCTGGGCGAGGAGAATGTGCGCGCGGCCCTGCAGTTTCTGCGCAGTGCGCTGGAAGAACAGGGCTGGCCCATGCGCCCGGCCACGGTTGACGGGGAAGAATGCAACGCGCGCCTTCCCACCATCATGGGCACGCTGAAACCCACCTGGCTGCTGCCCGCCGGTCTGGATCCCCGGGCCCTGCAATCTGCCCGGCGCGTGCTGGTGGTCAGCGTCGAGAAGCTGCGCGACTGCCGCCCCGGCCTCGTCATTGACCAGCTCAAACGCTATAAGGACTGGGCTGACCGGGAGTACGCGCAGGCCCTGCTGCCTTCGCCTTTCGGCGAGGCGCACCGCAGCATCTCCGCGCTGGATCTGGCCCGCCTGGCCGACAGGCCGCAAACCCGCCGCTGGCTGCCGGACGCCCTGGCCCCCTTCGCAGGCACCTGCGATCTTGCGCTCATCCCGCCGCTGTGCGGCAGCCGCGCCGATGCGGACTTTCAGCGGGTCGTCGCCGAGGCTGTCGGCTGTCCCGTGGTGGAGATGTGCTCCATCCCGCCGGGCGTGGGCGGGCTGCGCCTGCGCGACGCCCTGCTGCGCGCCCTGAGAGGGCACGATTTCTCCCTGGTGGAAAACGCCACGGCGCTGCGCGCCGAACTGGAAGGCGACGTCTGCGCCGCGCTGGCGGTTTCCGCTTCCGGGCAGATCCGCCGTCATGCCGCCCGCGCCTTTGTGATGGCCACCGGGGGCATATTGGGCGGCGGCGTGACGCTCCAGCCCGGCACGGTGCAGGAAAGCGTCTTCGGCATCGGCATTCCCGCGCCGCAGGATGTGGCGCAGTGGTCCGAGCGCAAAATCTTCGGCAACCATCTGTTCTCGCGTCTGGGCGTGCGGGTGGACGGCGACATGCGGCCCGTGGACGACCATGGAGCGCCGCGCTGGCGCAATGTCTTCTTCGCCGGGCGCAGTCTCGGCGGCTATGACTACGCGGTGGAAAAAAGCGGGCTCGGCGTGGCCGCCGCCACGGGCTGGCAGGCCGGGCGCATGGCCGCCCTGACGGCCGCGGAGAGGGACGGGGGGCAGCAATGAACGTGCATATCAGCCCTGACAAATGCATTGCCTGCACCACCTGCGTGGTGCAGTGCCCGGTGGCGGAAGCCACCGCCAAATTTCTGGGTCCGCGCATGATCGGCCCTGCCTACGAGCGCTTCCGCCTGCTGGGCCTGGCCGAAGACGAATCGCTGCAGTACTGCGCCAACTGCAAGAACTGCGATATCTCCTGCCCCCACGGCGTGCCGGTTTCCAGCCTGAACATGCTGGCCCGCGCGGAGCAGTGCAAGCGCCGCAGCCCGGGCCTGCGCGACTGGGTGCTGGCGCACGGCGAGCTTATGGCCAAATGGCTGCAACTCATCCCGGCGCCGCTGAAGAATTTCGGCATGCGCAATCCCGTCACGCGCGCGGCGCTGGACGCGCTGGGCATTGACAAACGCGCCCCCCTGCCGGCTTTCGCGCCGCGCACGTTCCGCCAGATGCTGCGGCAAACGCGCCAGCCGGGGCACAAGCGCCGCGTGGTCTTCTACCCCGGCTGCTATGTGGACGTGTACGACCCGCGCACCGGGCTGGACATGGTCTGGGCGCTGAACCGCGCCGGCTATGACGTCATCGTGCCCGACGAACTGGTGTGCTGCGGCCTGCCCCTGGTGGCCAACGGCTTCTGGCAGCACGCCCACGCCAATGCGGAACACAACCTGCGCGCCCTTGCGCAATGGCGGGATCAGGGCCTTCCCGTCATTACCGGCTGCCCCAGTTGCGCCCTGATGTTCCGCACGGACCTGCCGGAATACTTCCCCGACCTGGCGAAAAAATACGGCGCCTGTCGTCTGGCCGACGCGCAGGAGTTCCTGCTGGACGCCATGGACGGAAGCCCGCTGGGGGAAATGCCGGCAGCGGCGGCCACCCCGGCTGCTGCCCGGCATCTCATCTACCACGCGCCCTGCCATCTGCGCGCGCAGGGCAACGGGCTCCCCGGCCTGGAACTGCTGCGCCGCCTCCCCGGCCTGACCGTGGACAATGCCGACGCGGGCTGTTGCGGCATTTCCGGCAGCTACGGCTTCAAGAAGGAAAAATACGACATCGCCCAGGCCGTGGGCTCACGGCTGTTTGCCGCCGTGCGCGAGAGCGGCGCGACGGCGGCGGTGTCGGAATGCGGCACCTGCCGGGTGCAGCTCAGGCACGGCACGGGCCTGCCCGCTGTGCATCCGGTGAGCATTTTGCGGGAACGGCTGGAAGCGGCCCGCTGACACGGGAGCACCCGGAACATTCATCCGCCCCGGCGAAGCCGGAACTGTGTCTCATGGCGGCAGTCCGCAGGGATGACTGCGCGGGCAGACGCCCGCGCCTGCCCGCCAAGGAGCGCCTCGCAGGAACGTCCCGCTGCCGCCGGCACTGTTCCTGCTGCGGATGACGACAGCGCACCTGACGAATACGGCGAATGCCCGGCTTTTTGCAAAGGAATCACGCGAATCCGCGCCAAGGCAGGAGACAGCATGGAAGAAGCGCTGCTGTACGAGATTGTGGTCATCTTTTTGCTTTCCATCTTCGTCACCACCGTCTGCAACAAGCTGAAACTGCCCGCCACCGTGGGCTTTCTGCTGACCGGCGTGCTTTGCGGCCCCTCCATGCTCGGCGTTGTCCGCGACCGGGCCGCCCTTGACCACATTGCCGACATCGGCGTGGCCATGCTGCTGTTCACCATCGGCATGGAACTCTCGGGCGACGCGCTGAACCGGCTCAAACGGCCGGTCTTTCTGGGCGGCAGCCTGCAGATCGGCCTGACCATCCTGGCCGTGACGGGCCTCACCCTGCTGCAGCCGGGCGCTACCTGGCAGCAGGGCGTGCTGTGGGGCTGCCTTGTGGCGCTCTCCTCCTCGGCCATTGTGCTGCGCATCATGCAGGAACGCGGCGTCACCAACACGCCTGCGGGCCGTCTTTCCCTGGCCATCCTCGTCTTTCAGGACATCATGGTGGCGCCCATGCTGCTGGCCGTGCCCCTGCTCTCCGGCAAGCTCCAGCTCTCCCTCAGCGACATGGCTTTTTCCATCGCGCGGGACGCGGTGGCGCTCGGCGGCGTGCTGCTGTTCGCCCGTTTCGGGCTGGACAGGCTCATGGGCGCCGTCATGCGCACGCGCACCAGGGAAATCCTCATGCTTTCCACGCTCGGCATGTGCCTGGGCATGGCCATGCTGACCAAGACGCTCGGCCTCTCCCTCTCGCTGGGGGCCTTCCTCGCCGGGCTCATGCTGGCCCGCTCGCAGTACAGCATGAGCGTCATTTCCGGCATCCTGCCCTACCGTGACGTGTTCATGAGCATTTTCTTCATCTCCGTGGGCATGCTGCTCAACGTGCAGCACCTGGCGCAGAATTTGGGCATCATCCTCACCGGCACGGCGCTGTTCATCCTCGTCAAGAGCCTGCTGACCCTGCCCGCCGTGCTGGTGCAGGGCTACCCCCTGCGCACGGCCGTCATGACGTCGCTCTCCCTGGCCCAGGTGGGCGAATTCGCCTTCGTGCTGGCCGCCTCCGGGCTGGCCGCCGGACTGTTCGACATGCCCTCCTACCAGAATTTTCTGGCCGTGAGCGTGCTGACCATGATGCTCACGCCGGGGCTGATAGTCCTTGCGCCGCGCCTCGCGGCACGCATCGGCGACAAGGGACGCGAGGACGTTGCCGACGGGGATGACGCCCATGACGCCGCCCCCGCGCTGGAAGACCACCTGATCATCGTGGGCTTCGGCATCAGCGGCAAGCACCTGGCCCGCGTGGCCCGCGAGTCCGGCATCCGCTACACCATCCTGGAGATGAACCCCGAGACGGTGCAGCGCTATCGCGGCAAGGAGCCCATCACCCACGGCGACGCCTCGCAGCCCGTCGTGCTGGAACATCTGGGCGCGAAAAGGGCGCGCGTGCTCGCCATCATCATCTCCGACCCGTCGGCGGTGCGCTCCATCGTCGTTGAGGCGCGCCGCATGAACCCCAACCTGCACATCATCGCCCGCACGCGCTTTGTCACCGAAGTCGCCACGCTGCGCCGTCTGGGGGCGGACGAGGTCATCGCCGAGGAATTTGAAACCTCCATCGAGGTCTTCACCCGCGTGCTCTCCCGCTATCTCGTGCCCCGGCAGGACATTGACGCCTTTGCCGCGCGCATCCGGCAGGAGAACTACCGCATGATACGCCGCATGGGCGCCTCGGTGAATTCGCTGGACGCCACGGTCAGCCGCCTGCCGGACATGGGCGTGCAGGCCATGCGCATTGCCGCCGCCTCGCCGCTCTGCGGCATCAGCCTGGCCGAGAGCCAGATGCGCCGCAAGTACGGGGTCACGCTCATCGCTCTGCTGCGTGACGGCGTCACCCAGGCCTCGCCGGAACCGGGGGCGCTGCTCAGGGAAGGGGATGTGGCCTACCTCTTCGGCAATACGGACAAGCTGCTGGCCATAGCGCCGCTGTTTTCCGGCCCGCTGCGGGAAGACGGCAAGGAGGGCGCGGGCCATCCGGCCGCGGCGTAGGCGGCGCGCCCGCCCGGCGCAGTTTCGCCCGGGAACCGGCATCGTTCCGCGCGCCTTCAGCAGACGCGCGCGCCGCGGGAACGCCCCTCCCCGCCCCCCCGCTTGCGCATTTTGCCGTTGGCGTCTATTACAGAGAATCTGCACTGAAAACCCGGGCCTGCACGCCCGGCAGCCCCTGCGGCACGGATACGCCATGCCTGACGATGACCGGATGCGCACACAATTGCGGAATGCGCGCCGCATAGCCGTTCTCGGCGCCAACGACACGCCGGGCCGCCCCTCGGACAGGGTCGGGCGGTACCTGCTGGCGCAGGGCTATGAGGTCGTGCCCGTGCATCCCGCCCGCCCCGTGGTCTGGGGGCTGCCCGCCGTACGGCGGCTGGCGGATCTGCCCGCCCCGGCAGACATCATTGACCTTTTCCGCGCCGCGCAATACTGCCCGGAGCACGCCAAGGAAGTGCTGGCCCTGCCGTGGCGGCCCTCCGTCTTCTGGATGCAGTCGGGCATCCGTTCCGGCGAGGCGCGACGCCTGCTGGCCGATTCGGGCATTCTTGTGGTGGAAGACGCGTGCCTCATGGTGGAGCATGCCCGCCTTTTCGGCCCGGCGCGCACCCTGTAGGAGAAGTCCATCATGCCTTCCGCACGCGCCGATGACGTCTTCCAGTGCCGCATGTGCGGCGACTGCTGCGAAGGCAGGGGCGGCATTGTGGTCAGCCCCGCCGACCTGATCCGCCTGGCCGCGCATCTTGCCATGCCCGCCGAAGCCGTGACGCGCCGGTACTGCGAGCACGCCGGCGGCAAGCTCAAAATCCGCTGCGGCGACGACGGGTACTGTATTTTTTTCCGCAAGGGCAGGGGCTGCGGCGTGCACGAGGGCAAGCCCGCCATTTGCCGCGCCTGGCCCTTCTTCCGCGGCAATATTGAAGATCCGGGCAGCCTGGGCATGGCCAAGGAATTCTGCCCCGGCATCAACCCCAAGGTGACGCATGCGGCCTTTGCCCGCGCCGGGCTGGCCTATCTGCGTGAACACGGCCTGCTGGCCGATGACGCCTCCCGCGAGGCCAACGCCCTCATTCTCAAATAATCCGCCATGGCACGCCGAACCCGCCAGATATCGCTTCAGGAATGCTACGACATCCTCAAGCTGGAAAAAAACGCCGACATGGCCGCCCTCAAGCGCGCCTACCGCCGCCGCGCCTTTGAATTGCACCCGGACCTGCACCCTGACAATCCCGAAGCCGGCCATGACTTCCAGCTGCTGAACGAGGCCTATGTGGCGCTCTCCGCCATGCTGGAGCATGAGGAACAGGTCCGCGCCGGGTCCCGGGCGCGCCGTGCGGCGCGGGAGGCGAAAAAGGAAGCGGAACGGAGCGCGGCGGACGGCAAGGGCGGCACGCCGGGGGCCGCCGGAAAAACGGGGGAAGCGCCCAGGGAGGAGGCCGGGGCGCAGCAGGCCGCCGGCGCGGACGCGGAACAGGCAGCGACCGGACGGACGGACGGGAGACAGAAGACCGCGCAGAACGCCTACACCGAACATGACGTGCTGCGCGACCTGCTCAACGATCCCTTTGCCCGCCGCGTGTTTGAAGATATCTACAGCGAGTTGAACCGCAAGCAGAAGGAAGAGGACAAGCCCCCCCGGCAGGAGCCGCCCCAGCCGGAACAGCCCGGCCCCGAACAGCCCGGAAAGCCCGCCGCCGCAAGGCGCGCCACCAACCTCCACAAGGAGAACATCGCCTGGGGCACGCCCAAATGGAACAAGGAGATGAGCCGCGGCGTGACCGGCATGGTCAAGGGCTGGCTGCGTCGTCAGATCGACGAGGAGCAGCATCTCACCCTGCCCTCGGCCAATCTTGCGCCGGGCAGGCGCATCCGCCTGCAGATCCGCCAGGCGCTTTCCGGCGAACTGAAGACCGTTGAAATCACCCTGCCGCCGGACTTCACCCCCGGCAAGCCCATACGCCTGCGCGGCCTGGGCAAGCGCGTGGGGCCGTGGCAGGGCGACCTGTACCTGACAATCTCCAACGCGTAGCGCGGCAGACAGCGCGTAACGCCAAATCGCGGCAGGGGCTCCCCTCCCCTGCCGCACAGCCGGCAAACACGCCCCGCCCATCGGGGCCGTCCGCCCGCGGGCCTTATGGCGACCGCGCGGGCGGAAAAACGCTAATCCTCGGCCAGCAGGGCCATGACGCGGGCCAGGTCCAGCCCGCCATGCACGGAGAGCGCCTCGCCGGGGCTGGCGCTCAGGCTGTCCTGCACGTCGGCCATGGCCTGCTGCGCCTCCTCCTCCGACATGAGCTCCGGCTGCCGCACACGGACCACGTCGTCCGAGGGCGCGGGCATGGCCGCGGTCCGCGGCGCGGCAGGGGCCGTCAGGCCGTTGTGGATGCCCTGCAGCATGTCCGGGGAAACCTGCATGGGGTTCAGCGCGTTGATCATGATCTGTCCCTCCCTCAAAATATCGTTGCGTTATCCGCCGCCGGGGCGGCGTGTTGCCTGTCATTCCGCCGGGGCTAGCCGCCGATGAGCTGCATGGCCATCTGCGGCAGCGAGTTGGCCTGGGCCAGCATGGCCACGGCGGACTGCGAAAGGATCTGCTGCCGCGTGAATTCCGTCATTTCCGTGGCCACGTCCACATCGGAGATGCGGGACTCGGCGGCCTGCAGGTTCTCGGCCTGCAGGTTCAGGTTGGAAATGGTATTTTCCAGCCGGTTCTGGATGGCGCCCAGGTGCGCGCGGATCTTGTCCTTGGAGACGATGGCCTCGTTGATGGCCGTGATGGCCTGCTGCGCCGCCTGCTGCGTGGAGACGGTGCCGCCGGCGCGCAGCGTGGGCGCCTGCGACGCGTCGTAGTGCTCGATAAAGCTGTCGGCGGTGTCCACCACGCCGTCCGTACCGCCCACCAGACCGTTGTTGGCCAGGTACGTATTAACGTTGCCTCCAACCTGCTTGTAAATGGCAGGGATGTTGACCTTGGTGGCGTTAGAATCCACGCCGGTCACATTCACCGTGCCGGAACCGGTGGAGTTGGGAACATTGCTTATGCTCATACCGGTAACTGTGAACTCCGAGGGATCCAGTATACGACCGACAGCGGCTGAACTCGCCCGGGGGTCACTGTTAGCATCCCAGCCGAAACCCGTGCCGCTGCTGGCCGCATTGTTGAGGGCTTCCTCCATCTTCTCCCAAGCCTTCTCGGCAGCGGCGGACTGGGCCTTCATGTCAATAACTGTCTGCGGCCAGTCTGGGTGGGCCGTGCGAAGGGCGGCCTGCTCTGTTGTCAAGGTGTCGTCATAGGTGGAGTCGTATACGAGCCATATGCCATTTTCGAGCTGCTTCTGGAAATCTTGCGCATATTCGTCGGCCTTTTGAGCCACGGCATTGTGAACGACGAGATACTGCTCGTCCGTTAGCGTGCCAGTCTGCCCCGTCGCTGTCAGGGTCTTAGTGACGGCATTGTCGATGAGCGACTTGTACACGGTATCGTATGTGCTGCGGTAGGCCTCTATGCCGACGGCCTCCTTGACGGCCTGCGCGCCAGCATAGGTCTCAGGCGGCAAGTTGCTTTCCAGGTCGGTTCCCGCAATAGAGCCGTTTGCGGCAATGGTGCGGGCCTCTTCCAGCACGGCCGCCAGGGCTTCTTCATGGGCCGTGGCCTCGGCAGCCGCCGCAGCTGCGTCATAGTCCATGCCTGCGTTGCGGTTGGCCTGATACGCCGTGAGATAGGCGTTGGGCTTGGCGTCCGTATACACCTTGTCCAGGGCGGCCTTGACCATGGCCTTGTCCTGCTCTGCATAGGATGTGGCAAGCTGGCTGGCGCTGGCCTTGGCCTGGCTCTGGGCGTCGCCCTCGGGGATGGGACCCACGGGCGGCACACCGTTCTTCAGCTTTGCATAGATGGACGGATAAAATTCCTGATACTTCTTGTCAAAAGTGGCCTTGTAGGCCGCCTGTGCGCTGGTGTCGAGCAGCTTCTCATAGTTGGAGTAATCCAGCTCGGTCTGCTGGGCGTAGACCGCGTTGCCCACGCCCAGCGCGGCGGCCGTGGCGCAGCCGATTTCAATATAGTAGTAGTCTTCGGCGGAATCGTTGCCCGTGCCGAAGTGGATCTTCATCTTGCCCGTGGCGTTCACGCCGCTGCCGTCGTGCGCGCCGGAGAGCGAGCCGTCGAGCAGGTGCACGCCGTTGAAGTCCGTGGCCATGGCGATACGGGTGATTTCCGAGGCCATGGCCTGGTACTCGGACTCGATCATCATGCGCTGCGTGGAATCGTAGGAGCCCGTGGAGGCCTGCTCGGCCAGCTCCTTCATGCGGATGAGCTTCTCATCAATGATCTGTAACGCGCCGTCGGCCACCTGAATCAGCGAAACAGCGTCGTTGGCGTTGCGCGCGCCCTGTTGCAGGGCGGCGATGTCAGCCCGTTGCAACTCGCGGATGGCAAGGCCCGCCGCGTCGTCGGCCGCGGAATTGACGCGCATGCCGGTGGAGAGCCGCTGCGTGGACCTGGCCAGATTGGCATAGTGCGAATTCAGGTTCCTGGCAACATTGGCGGCCATCATATTATGGTTGATAACGAGCGACATCTGTTCTCCCTCCGTCGAAAAAATGACCTTCTTCGATATGGTACGCACTATTATTCAAAACACGTACCAAAGTATGTGGAAGGGAGCGTGGTTCTCCCCTATAATTCAAAGGGAGATGCGCTATCATGTCGA
The DNA here is from genome assembly GCA_015062205.1 of Desulfovibrio desulfuricans. Lineage (GTDB taxonomy): Bacteria > Desulfobacterota > Desulfovibrionia > Desulfovibrionales > Desulfovibrionaceae > Desulfovibrio > Desulfovibrio desulfuricans_D. Next base: position 55,828 of record SUVB01000007.1, on the reverse strand, counting down.
ACAATTTACATTTTTTGGCAAAAGAAGTTCGGGAGCTTCGCAAGCAGGCCGGGCTGTCGCAAGAAAATTTCGCGGAACGGACCAACGTATCATTGGCGCTGATCAGCGAAATTGAACGCGGTATCGCCAATCCTACGGTGCTGACTCTAGAAAAAATCTCAAATTACTTTAGTATTCCACTGTCACGACTGCTGGCTCCGGAAGAAGACCCCGCCAATACAGCCGTGCTGAAAGCCGAACTGCATGCGCGCATCGCCGCCATGGACAGCACCGCACAACTCCGCACGGTGCTGAAATTCGTCAGCAGCCTGTAATCCCCCGCGTCAATTTCCCGTCATACATATCATGGGCGAGAGCCTCCCCTGCGTCCCATGTGCACGTCACTGCCGGCGCCGCATCGGCGGCCGCGCCCGTCGGCTGAAAAAATTTTCAGCTTTTGCGTCTGTGCCCTAAACATCCCCGTCAGATTGCCGATATCCGGTTATGAATGCTCTGAAGAGGAGATGCGCATGGCCACGACAATCAATAATGACTTTGCATCCGAACTGGTCTTGAACCGGATCATGAACGGGCAGATCAAGTCCGACACGGGAAAAACCGTCACCGCCGCGGGCCGCGTCATGGCCTCGCGGCTGGACGCGACGGCCTTTGCCAACAGCGTGACCGCGGCCAATGTCTCCAGCGGGCTCACCTTTGCGCAGGGCGCACAGGACGCCCTGACGGAACTCGTGAGCAAGGTCAAGAAGCTGCAGGAGCTGGCGTCCGGCGCCGTCAGCGATGAAGAGGCCAGGGCGTATTCCACGTCGCTCAAGACGGACATCGACGCCATCCTGAACACGAAGATTGACGGCAAATCCGTACTCGGCACGGCGGCCGGCGGCGGCACGCTGCCCAGCGTCAATCTCGGCCTCGGCTCCAGTTCCCTTAACGTCGGCATAGATGTCAACGCGAGCGGCACAAAGTTCAACGCCCTGTACGCGCTTCTCGGTCAGACCGGTTTCACCAGAGCCGTCGCCACGCCGGGCGACGCCGCGGACGCGATAACCGACGCCATCAACGAGTTGAATGCCGCCATTGCCACGGTCGGCTCGCAGTACGACACCATGAACAACCGCTACCAGATGCTCAACGACCTGAACGAGACCTATCACGCCGCTTCGGACATGCAGGCCGTCACCGCGGGCGGTTCGGCCTCGTCCCTGCTGAGCCGGATTCTGTAGTTCCACACCTGCCCGGACTGCGAAAGACCCCGGAATCCCGTTCCGGGGTCTTTTGTCGCGCGGTTCATGCCTCAAGCGGAAGCCCGCGCGCCGTGGTTCGCCCCCCCCCGGCAGCGGGACAGCCGGACGCGCGGGCGTGGACGATGTTGCCGGGGCCGACAGGCTGCGCGGCGTCGCTGGACAGCACGCCCCGCCTGAGGCATACTTTGACGGAACTGAGGATGGATCATGCCCGCACTGCCTTTTTCCAAATGGAGCCCGGGGGGCAACACCACCCTGCTGTTCCCGGCGGGCGACCTGTCAATGCAGGAACAGACCAGGCTGGCTGTCGCCGCGCTGGACGCCGCAGTTCTCGGCGGGGAGCAGGCAGGTTTTTTCGACGCGGCGCAAAAGAAGCTGCGCATGGCGGGCGGGGAATTCTGCGTCAACGCCTCGCGGGCCGCGGGCGCGCTGCTGGCCTGCCTTGCGGCTCCCCCCGGTCCGGAACAGGGCGTTCTGTATGCGCCTGCCCCGGCAGCCCCCGGCGACCGGCGCGATACCGCCGCCGCGCCCGCACGCGAGGACGAGATCCTCGTCTCGGGATGGGAAACGCCGATACGGCTCAGGACGCGCGGCAAAGTGCCCTGCTGGCGGGTGGAGGCCGTGCTGCGCCTGCCCCCCTGCCCTGTCGAGAGGGCCGGCGAAGGCGTCCATCTGGTGCGCCTGCCCGGCATCTGCCATTTGCTGCTTGACGGCGGCCTGCACCCCCTGCCGGAAGACTGCCGCGCCGCGGCCGCCGCACTGCGCCGTCGCCACGGGCTGGACAGGGAACCCGCGGCGGGCGTCATCTGGTGGCGTGAACGCCGGGGGCAGCTGGAAATGCTGCCGGTTGTGCATGTGCGCGACGCCGACACCACCTGCCTGGAGAACGCCTGCGGTTCCGGCGCGCTGGCGCTGGCTCTGTGCCTGACGGGCACAACCGCACGGGGAAACATTTCCGTCATGCAGCCCGGCGGGTCGGCGCTGGATGTGCGGCTTTTTTCGGAAGGGAACGCGCGCATGGCCGGTGTGGACGGCCCCGTGAGTCTGGTGGCCCAGGGCAGGGTCTGGCTGCCCGACGCCGGAGACACTGCCGGGGCACGGGCCTGAACCATGACAAGGGGCCTGCGCGAGGGCTTCACCACCGGCAGCGCGGCCACCGGCGCGGCGCTGGCCGCCTTGCAGCTGCTGCGCAGCGGCAGCGCGCCGGAGACAGTTCGCGTGCCGCTGCCGCCCTTCACGCCCCGGCATGCCGCCGGAACGGCGCAGGCGGCCGCACTGCCAAGGGCATGGCTGGAGTTGCCGGTGGCAGATTGCGCGCCCGGCCCCGCGCCGGAGCTGGCCGCCGCATGGGCGCGGCAGGACGGCACGGCCGATCCGCCCCCGAAAGGCATGGGCCGCGCGGCCCACGCCGTCGTCATCAAGGACGGCGGCGACGATCCGGACGCCACCTCCGGCGCCCGCATCACGGCCACCGTGGTTGAAGACGTTCGTGCGCCCCGATCCCGGGACGAAACCGCGCCTGCCGGCACACAACCGGCCATCGCCCTTTGCGGCGGCCCGGGGGTGGGCCGCGTGACCTTGCCCGGACTGCCCGTGCCCGTAGGCGAGCCGGCCATCAATCCCGTGCCGCGCGAGCAGCTGCGTTTTGCCCTGCATGCCGCAACGCCTGACGCCGCCATGCCGGGGCTGACGGTGTTTATCAGCGTGCCCGGGGGACGCGATCTGGCGGAAAAGACCTTGAATCCCCGCCTGGGCATTGCGGGCGGCATTTCCATCCTCGGCACGCAGGGCACGGTGCGCCCCTTCAGCCATGCCGCATGGAAAGCCACCATCCGGCAAGGGCTGCATGTGGCCGGGGCCACGGGCTGCCGCAGCGTCTGCCTCAGCACCGGGCGGCGCTCCGAACGGCTGCTCATGGAACGCTATCCGGCGCTGCCCGCCCGCTGCTTCATCCAGGTTGCGGATTTCGCGGCGTTTTCCCTGAAGGCCGCCGGGGATATGGCCTTCCAAAATCTCGTCTGGGGCTGTTTTTTCGGCAAGCTCGTCAAACTGGCGCAGGGGCACGCCTATACCCACGCCGGAGACGCCGCGCTGGACATGCGGGCGCTGGCTGACCTCGCCCGGCGCGAACACGCCGCCTGCGCCGACGATGTGGGGCATTGCGTCACCGCCGCCCATGCCCTGGAGTTGCTGCTGGCCGATCCGGCAGGGCCGCGCGTGCTGGAGCGGACGACGCGCACGGCGGCGCACGTCGCACAGGGCTTTGCGCGTCGGCCCGTGCGCATCCATCTCTTTCACACCGACGGCAGAGAATTATTGGCGCTATGAAACTGCAAGTATCCCTGCCGGGCTTTGACATGCCCGACCATGCGGCCGGGGCCGCCACGCCGCCTGCGGCCGCAACCGCAGAGGACGCCGGCCGGCTGAAAAGCCTGCCCGGCCCGGACGGGACGGACGCGACGGCCATTCCCCCTGCGGGCGACATCCCCGTGCCGCCTCCCTTCCCCGCACTCCGCCCGGAACAGAACGAAAGCGACAGGGCCGACACGACTGCCGCCACCGCGCCCGGGGCCGACGCCGACCCGAAGGCGACGGAATCGGACGACTGGCCGCCCATGTCCGACATGCTGCAATCCTTCTTTGTCTTTGAGCCGACCACCGCCGCGCCCGAACCCATCACCGTCATGGGGCTGGACTGTGCCCGCCCGCGGGCCATGAGCGCCCTGAACGCGGCGCAGCAAACCCTGGCCCGGGAGGCTGACGTCATCTGCGCCGGACGCGCCCTGCTGGAAGAACTTTCGGGACAGGACCTGCCGGGCGACGGGGACGAGGAAATATCCCTCGCCGGGATGGAGGATGCCGGGCTTACCGCGCAGCTGCTGCCGCTGAGCACACCGCTGGAACCGCTGCTCACACGGCTGAGCCATTTGCGCGCCGCCGGAAAACGCGTGCTGGTGCTGGCCGACGGCGACCCCCTGCTGTTCGGCATCGGCGCGACCCTGGTACGCCGTCTTGGCGCGGAGGCTGTGCGCCTGCGGCCCGCCGTCAGTTCCCTGCAGCAGGCCTGCGCCCGCCTTGGCCTGCCCTGGCACCGCGTCATCTGTCTTTCCCTGCACGGTCGGGACGATTTGCGCCCGCTGAATGTGGCCTGCGGCAAAAACGCGCCCCTGTGCATTCTTACTGACGCCCGCATGTCGCCGGACGTTCTGGCCCGGCATTTGCTGGACAGGGGCGTGGACTGGTTTGACGCCCACATCTTCGAACGCATGGGCGCGCCGGATGAGGAAGTGCGGCACATGACCCTGACCGAGGCCGCCGGAAGCGCGTTCGGCCCGGCCTGCACCCTGGTGCTGCTGCCCACAGAAGCGCCGCGCCGCGCCTGCCTGGGGCTGGAGACCGACCGGCTGGCCGTGGAAGGCGGGCTCATCAGCAAAAAACCCGTACGCGCCGCAGCCCTGGCCCTGCTGCGCATCCGGCCCCAGCATGTTGTCTGGGACATCGGCTCAGGCTCCGGCGCTGTGGCGCTGGAAGCCTCGGTACTGGCCCACGAGGGCCGCGTGGTGGCTGTGGAGCGCTCCGCCGGGCGGGCCATGGGCATTCAGGAAAATCGCCGCCGTTTCGGCGCGGCCATTGTGGATGTGCGTCTGGGGCAGGCTCCGGAATGCCTGCCCGGTCTGCCCGACCCGGACCGCGTCTTCATCGGGGGGGGGCTTTCCGGCGAGGACGGCGAGGACATTCTCGGGCATGTCTGCCTTCGCCTGCCCGTGGGCGGCCGTGTGGTGGCAAGCTGCGCGCTGCTGGAAAGTCTGCACCTCTGCCGCCGCTTTTTTGAGAAACTCGGCTGGCCGCTGGAACTGTTGCAGCTTTCCGCTGCCGAAGGCCGGGAACTGGGCGGGGATGTGCATCTGGCCGCCATGAATCCCGTTTTCCTAGTGGCGGCCCAGAAGCCGGCCCCCGCATCGACGCCCGGCGCGCCGCAATCCTAGGGCGCATGCGCGCGGATTCTCCGGGCGGAGGTTCCGCGCTGCATTGCGGCGGGATAAGGGGCATCCCTTTCACGCAATCCGCTCTGAACGCAAAAGGACAGGGTTCACATGCATGCCGCGCAGCACATTCCCGCCCCCGGCCTTGTCTCCTTTGTGGGGGCAGGCCCCGGAGATCCCGAGCTGCTGACGCTCAAGGGGCGCAAGGCCATTGAGGAGGCCGCGCTGGTTCTCTACGCGGGCTCGCTCGTGCCGCGGGAAGTGGTGGCCTGCGCCGCCCCGGAGGCCATTGTGCGCGATTCGGCCCCCCTCACCCTCGCACAGAGCCATGCCCTTGTGAGGGAAACCGCCCTGGCGGGCAAGGCCGTAGCCCGCGTGCACACGGGCGATCCCTCGCTGTACGGCGCGCTGCGCGAACAGGCGGCGCTGCTGGACGCGGAGGGCATTCCCTGGCGCGTCATCCCCGGCGTCACCGCCGCCTGTGCGGCGGCAGCCGCCGCGGGCGTCAGCTTCACCGTGCCGGAAGTCACGCAGAGCCTTGTCATCAGCCGTCTGGAAGGCCGAACACCCATGCCCCCCGGCGAACGGCTTGAAAAACTGGCGGCACACGGCACATCCATGGCCGTCTATCTCTCCGCCGCCGGGGCGGAGACGCTGCAGGAAAAACTCCTGCAAGCCCTGCCGCCCGAAACAACGGTCATCTGCGCCCACCGTGTGGGCTGGCCCGATGAACAGCTTGTCCGGACGCCCCTTGGCGAACTGGCCGCCTGCGCGCGCCGGCACAATTTCACCCGCCAGACCGTCTTTCTCATCCTGCCGGGCGAAGGGCGTGAAGGCGCGCCTTCCCGCCTGTACGACGCGCACTTCAGCCACGGGTTCCGCACCGCGCGCTGACAGCCCGGCGAAACGCCGACCGCCGCGCCGCCTGACGCAAAATCCGCCGTCATGGCTGCCCCCATTTTATTCATGCAAAAAAACGCCGGCACGGCCGACGGTTCCTTGCCTTGCGGCGCGGCATGGCGTGGCTTCCAGGGAGAAGCCCGCGCAGGGCACAGCCGCAGCCTGCGGACGGCACGCCGCCCCGCTACAGATCCTGCCGGTATTGCAGGGACTGCCGCAGAGTTTCCTTATCCATATACTTGACTTCCGCGCCCAGCGGGATGCCCTGCGCCAGACGGGAAACACGCACCCCGGGAAATCTGTCATGCACCATCCGCCGGACAAAGGAGGCGGTATTCTCGGCCTCGATGGTCGCGCCGAGGGCCAGAATCAGTTCGCGCACCTCGCCTTCTTCCAGCCGTCGCAGAAGCCTGTCCATGTCCAGGCTGTCTGCGGTCATGCGCTCCAGCGGGGCCAGCAGGCCGCCCAGAATCATGTACTGGCCGTGGTAGAAGCCGCCCTCGTCAAGGGCCAGCATGCTGTCCCATTCCGCCACGAGGCACAAGGTGTCGCGGGCGCGCTCCGCATCCGCGCAGACGGCGCAGGGGTCTGTGGCGGAAAGGCCGCCGCAGCGGGAGCAGAGACGCAGGCTGTCGCGCAGATCGTAGATGCCGCGTCCCAGCCGCCGCGTTTCTGCCTCCGGCCATTTGAGCAGGGTCATGGCCGCCCGCATGGCCGACTTGGGGCCAAGCCCCGGCAGCCGGGCCAGCTGCTCCACCAGCGCCCTGAGCGGTTCGGGGATACGGTCCTGCATCAGAAGATGCCCGGCAGCTTGATGCCGCCGGAGATGGCGCTCATCTCGCGTTCGGCCGTCTCCCTGGCAATGCGGCCGGCTTCATTGACCGCAGCCATGATGAGATCCTGCAGCATTTCCACATCCCCCCCTTCCAGAGCCTTGGGGTCAATGGTCAGCTTGCGCAGCTCCTGCCTGCCGGAAACCTCGGCCTTGACCATGCCGCCGCCGCTGGCGGCCTCGTAGGAGCGTTCGCCCATCTCCTGCTGCAGTTTGGCGATCTTGTTTTGCATGATCTGCGCCTGGCGCAGAATGTCGTTCATGTTGCGCATCTGGTTCTCCTTGCAGGGATTTTTCGCAATGGCCGGGCATCAAAGAGTATGCCGCAGCGCTGCGCAGCGGAACCGCACGCCGTGTCCGGCGACGGCGGACATGGGTGCGCGGCGCGTGGCCGACCTTACATAAAATGCGATTCCCGGCCCGTCAAGGAGGAGTTTTGCGCATGTCCAAAAGAACCGCAGGAGGCGGACGGCTATTGCCAAGAGACATGGGGTGGCGTATTCCACGAACTGGAGAGGAATGCCCGAGAGGGCCGGGATGGGCGCGAAGGCGACAGACCGCAGCCTGTTGCGGCATGGACGCATCCGGCCGATCGGGGAGCGTGCGACATGCAATATGCCTTTTCCGTCATTATTCCCGTTTTCAACAAATGGGACCTCACGGAACAATGCCTGCGCAGCCTGAAGGCGTGCACGTCAGGATATTCCTATCAGGTCATCATTGTTGACAACGCGTCCACAGACGAAACGCGGATCTCCCTGGACGCCCTGGCCGCAGCCCTCTTCGGCGGGGACGCCGTCCCCATCCGCCTGCCGGAAAACAGGAATTTCGGTCCGGCCTGCAATCTGGGCGCGCAAAGGGCAACGGCGCCCTTCCTGTTCTTCCTGAATAATGACACCATCCTGACGGAAAACTGGGCGGAGCCGCTTTTGCAGGCGTTTTCCCGCAACGGGAATCTGGCGGCGGCAGGCCCGCTGCTGCTGTACGCGAACAATACGGTGCAGCATGCGGGCGTGGCCTTTACAACGGCACATCCCCTACACCTGTACCGCTATTTCCCGGCAGACCACCCAGCGGTGCAGAAAGAACGATGGGTGCAGACGCTTACCGGAGCAGCTTTGCTGCTTCCCCGTGAAATTTTTCTTTCTGTTGGCGGCTTTTATGAAGAATACCGCAATGGATATGAAGATGTGGATTTATGCCTTCACTTGCGCGCTATTGGGAAAAAATTGAAATGCATCCCGCAATCCGTCATTTATCATTTGGAGGGGCAGACGCCTGGAAGAAATAAGGATACAGCACATAATTATGATATATTGAAATCCCGCTGTTGGAATATGTTTTTCCCAGATCTACATATTCATGGGATACGGGATGGGTTCATCCCTGTTGTAGCAGATAATTTTGATATATCATTAGCTATGGGTGATGAAGAGGAAAAAAGACTTCTTACTGATGCAAGTGAAAAACCGCTAACGTATTGGCGCAATTTGATAGCAAAAAATCCGCTTTGGATTAGCGGCAGGAAATACCTTGCCGAGCTTGCCGAACAGCAATGTGAATATACTGTTGCATTAGTATTATATTCTGAAATAGCTTTCTGGACAAAAAAAATCAACGATTATAAAAAGATATTGTCATTTACGCATATGGTCGGAGATTCCCAAAAGGCACTGTTTGACGAGGCAAAAAGAGCTCTGGAAATGATCGCCGTACAAGCAGGCGATTTGACATCCATGCGAAGAAAACTGCGTGATGTGCGGAAGTGGAATGACAGAACGCTGCTGCAGCTGTATGAAGCAAAATACGCGGAACTGCAAAGGGACTTACAGACTGAATGCTGATTTGTGGAACAGCCCTGCCTGCTTTTGTACAAAAAGGCAGGCATCCGCCCTTTCGTTGCCTTCCTGCTGCCGTGCCCGCATCCTGATGCGGCATGAACGCATACAACACTGCGGCCCGTTGCGGAAAGAACCGCCGCCTAGTCGATTCCCATGGCCTTGCCGATTTTCTTGGCGGCTTTCTTGACCTTTTCCAGCGGTCCCGGATCAGCGGCCTCCTCGAACTCGCGCAGCAGCTCCTCCTGCCGGGCGGAAAGCTTCGTCGGGGTGAGCACCCGCACTTCCACCAGCATGTCGCCGCGAGCCTTGCGACCGGGATAGGGCATGCCCTCGCCGGCCAGCCGCAGCAGCGAGCCGCTCTGTATGCCCTTGGGAATCTCAAGGGGCAGGGGGCCGTCAAGGCCGGGAATCTCGGCGCGGTGGCCGAGGGCCGCCTGCACGAAGCTGATCTCCAGCGTATGGATGAGATCCTGCCCCTGACGTTGCCAGCGCTTGTCCTGCTCAACGGTCAGCACCACGTAGAGATCGCCGGCGGGCCCGCCGTGCATGCCGAGTTCGCCCTCGCCGCGCACGCGCAGGCGCGTGCCGGTGTCCACGCCGGCGGGCACGCGCACCAGCAGCTCGCGGGTGTCGGTGGTGACGCCCTCGCCCTTGCACTTGGGGCAGGGTTTGCTGATGACGCGGCCCGAGCCTTGGCAGATGGGGCAGGGCATGGCGATCTGGAAAAAGCCCTGGGAGCGGCGCACCTGCCCCGTGCCGTTGCAGTGGCGGCAGGTTTCGGCCTTGCTGCCGGGGGCCGCGCCGCTGCCCTTGCAGTCCGGGCAGGAGACATGTCTGGGCAGCTTGATGGTGATTTCCGCGCCCTTGGCGGCCTGATCAAAGGAGATGGTCAGATTGTAGCGCAGATCGGCCCCGGCCATGGCGCGGGAGCCGTGCCCCCCCCCGGCGGAAAAACCGAAGAGATCGCCGAAAATATCGCTGAAATGCGAGAAGATGTCTTCCGCGCTGCCGAAACCGCCCGTGCCGCCCTGTACGCCCGCATGCCCGAAACGGTCATACCGCGCGCGTTTTTCCGGGTCGCGCAGCACGTCATAGGCCTCGGCGGCCTCCTTGAATTTCTGTTCGGCTTCCGCATTGCCGGGGTTGTGGTCGGGGTGGTATTTCAGGGCCAGCTTGCGGTAGGCGCGCTTGATTTCGTCCTCGGCCGCATCGCGGCTGACGCCCAGTACTTCGTAATAATCACGTTCCATGATGTTCCCGGCGTCCTTCCGGTTTGCGCGGCTGCGTCAGAAGTTTTGCGGAAACGCGGCGGCCTTCCCGGGAAGGCCGCCGCGCGGACATGGCGGAATGCGGGCTATTTTTCCGACGCGGCAGGAAGTTCCTGCCCCGGCAGGGGCGTATACAGGCTGAGATCGTCAGGCAGCACCTTGCCGTCGGCGATTTCACGCAGGGCGGTGACGGCCTCCTTGTTGCGCGATTCCAGCAGGGGCTCATAGCCCTCGCGGTACTGGCGCACGCGCTTGATGGCCATCTGCACCAGCAGAAAACGGTTGTCCACGCGCTCCTGACAATCTTCCACGGTAATACGGGCCATGCTGCCTCCGTAACGTGCGGCGTCGCGCCGCCTCCGGGCCGGCGTCCCGTCCCGGTTGATACATAATGCCGCCCTGCGGCTTGTAAAGGCCGGGCGGGGATAGCGTGCCGCGGGATGCTCCTGCGGAAAAAAATTTACTTATCGGGCTTGAGGCCCCTTGTCAAGAACTTCCGTGGCGCGAGAGCAGCCCACTTTCCCGAATACGTATCCAACTGAAATATAAAAATTGCATTGGGTCTGCAAAACATGAACGGCCGCATGCCGCCGCAAGGGCTCTCCCGCCTTGCCTGACGACTGAAATTCCCGTATTGCACGCTCCATGGCGGCATGCGGCGGAGCCGTGCGCCGTGCGGCCGCAGCACAGGAAAGCTTGAGGTGAACCAGGCGTGAGCAGGGAAAAACGGTCCTTTGCCCAGGAAGTGTGCGTCAGGGGCGCGGGCAAGGCCATGCAGAAGGCGGGCATGCTCCGGCCGGGCTGCCGCGTGGGCGTGGCCGTATCCGGCGGCGTGGACAGCTTTGTGCTCCTGCAGTGCCTGCGGTTGCGGCAGCGCATTGTGCCCTTCCGCTTCGAGATCATGGCGCTGCACCTCAACCCCGGCTTTGACGCCCGCAGTCACGAGGCGCTTCTGCCCTGGCTGGCGCGGCACGGCATCCCCGGCCATATCGAACTGACCGATCACGGTCCCGAGGCGCACTCGGAAAAGAATCTGCGCCGCTCCGCCTGCTTCCGCTGCGCGTGGCTGCGCCGCAAGCGCCTGTTTGAACTGTGCGCCCGCTACAGGCTCACCCATCTGGCGCTGGGGCACAATGCCGACGACCTGGTGCGGACCTTTTTCCTGAACCTGTGCCGCAACGGTCGGGTGGACGGCATGAGCATGAACGAGCCCTTTTTCAACGGCGGCCTCCGGCTCATCCGCCCCCTGCTGCTGGTGGAGAAAAAGCACATCCTCAAGGCCGCGAAACAGTGGGCGCTGCCCGTCTGGGCCAATGCCTGCCCCTCGGCGGGGCATACGGCCCGCAGCGACATGGGCGCGACGCTGGCGCATCTGTACGGCGTGGCCGGCGATTCCCGGCGCTGCATCCTCAATGCGCTGACGCGCTGGCAACTGGAAAAGGCCATCGCCGCCGCATCCGGAGGAGCGCGTTGACACCTGTTGCCGCCTGGCCGTAACATGCTGTCTTCATGCTTTTCGGCAAATACCATATTGTCATCTTCAGGGAAGGCCGCAGCGGCAGCCGCAACCTGCGCGTGCGCGGCTGGCTCTGCCTTGCGTTCTGCGCGCTTGTGCCGGCGCTGGCGGCTCTCAATATCTGGCTGACGCACAGCTGGCTGGAATCACGCCGCCTGGAGGAAGACCTGCGCAATGCCACCCGCACCGTCGAGGAGCAACGCCGCCGCTTCATGCACCTGACGGAGCGCGTCACACAGGTGGGGCGCGATCTGGAACGCGTGCGGAGCTTTGACGACAAGCTGCGCATCATGATGAACATGGAGCAGGACCCGACGGAAGTGGGCGGCGAAAGGCTGGACGACTTCTCCCGCACCTACCTGCCCCTGCACCGTCAGGAGTTGGCGGCCCGCAAGATGCAGGAGTTTCTTGACCGTCTTTCCGAAGCCGCGCGGCTGGAGGAGGTGCGGCAACAGGATCTGCTGCTGGCCCTGCGCGGAAACCGCGACGCGCTTGCCTCCATGCCCGCCATCTGGCCCGTGACGGGCTTTGTGTCTTCCGGGTTCGGCTGGCGCGCCTCGCTGTTCGGCAACGGGCGCGGGCACTTCCACAAGGGACTGGACATCACCAACCGCGTCGGGACGCCCATTATCGCGCCGGCCCAGGGCAGCGTGACCCTGGCCGGCCCCGACGGCGCGTACGGCATCAGTGTGGAGATCAACCACGGCGGCGGCATCGTCACCAAGTACGGGCACATGCAACGCTGCGCCGTCACCGTCGGCAAATGGGTGAAGCGCGGCGAGGTCATCGGCTATATAGGCATGACCGGCCGCACCACAGGCCCCCACCTGCACTATGAAGTGCGCCTCAACGGCGTGCCCGTGGACCCCATGCGCTACATTCTCGAGTGAGCCTTCGCCGCCTCCGGCGCGGCCGCAGCGCGAGCCGTATTGGGGCGTCCCGGAGAAGGACGCCCCCGGAAGACGGCAGCCCCGATCCCAACGGACCGGGGCTGCCGTTGCTGCCCTGCCGGGCCGCAGTCCTGCAGCGGAGGCGGCACGGGCGTCAGAAATTGATGACCACCTGCTCGCCGTCAGGCGTACGGCGGGTGATATCGCCGATATGCCAAGCCTCCAGATTGAAGGCCCGGATGCGGCCGATGGCTTCCTCGGTCTGATCGGGCGGCAGCACCAGCACATAGCCGATGCCGCCGTTGAAGATCTGCAGCATTTCCGGCCAGGAGAGCCCGCCCGCCTCCTTGAGCCAGTTGAACACGGCGGGCATGGTCCAGCTGCCGAAGTTGACCCGCGCCTCCACCTGGGCGGGCAGCACGCGCGGGATATTGTCGTAAAAGCCGCCGCCGGTGATGTGGGCCATGCCCTTCACGTTCATGTCGCGCAGCAGCTGGCGCACCGCCTCCACATAGATGATGGTGGGCCGCAGCATGACCTCGCAGACGCTGACGCCCTCCTCGCCGGGGAAGGGATCGTCCGGCTTGAGGCCGCGTTCGGCCAGAACCTTGCGGGCCAGCGAATAGCCGTTGGAGTGCAGGCCGGAAGAGGCAATGCCGACGAGCTTGTCCCCCACCTGGATGGTGGAGCCGTCGATGAGTCGGGCATTGTCCACAATGCCCACGCAGAACCCGGCCAGATCGTACTCGCCGGGGGCGTACATGTCGGGCATTTCGGCGGTTTCGCCGCCCAGCAGGGCGCAGCCGGCCTGACGGCAGCCCTCGGCCACGCCGCTGACGACGGTATGCGCCGTGTCGACATCCAGCTTGCCGGTGGCAAAATAGTCAAGGAAGAACAGCGGCGTCGCGCCCTGCACCAGAATGTCGTTGACGCTCATGGCCACCAGGTCGATGCCCACGGTATCGTGTTTGTTGCAGGCAAAGGCCAGCTTGAGCTTGGTGCCCACGCCGTCGGTGGACGACACCAGCACCGGGTCATCCATGCCGCTGAGGTCGGGCCGGAACAGGCCGCCGAAACCGCCGATGTCCGAAATGACGCCCCGGGTGTGCGTGCCCTGCACCAGAGTCTTGATGCGGGAAACCAGGGCGTTGCCCGCTTCAATGTCAACGCCTGCCTGCGTATAGGCTTTTGCGCGCTCGCTGGACATCCGTCGCCTCCTTTGGCTCGGTACTGGATAGCACATGTTGCGGCAAACCCCAAGCGTCTTTTTGCTTCGGAACAGGGCCGGGACGCCGTGCGCCCTGCCATCGCCACATGAGATTTTTCAACTTCGGGCCGATAAGACCTGCAGGGTTGCAGCCCGGGCTTTGCGCGGGAACGCGGGCCGGGGATATTTTTCATATGGACCCGTTCGCCCGCCGCTGGTACGATGGCCCGGAGGGGAAAAGGAGTTTCTATGCGCAGCATTGTCGTTCCATGCCTCTGCATGGCCGCCGTTCTCATTCTGCCGTGCGTCGGGGGTGCTGCCGGCGGCGGGGAGTACCGCGCCCCGGCCTCGGGCGCGCATCTCGCCCCTCCCCTGCCGGAACAGACCACGCGGCGGCTGACGCTCCCCCCGGCCGTGCAGGAACCGCCCGCTGCAACGCAGGACACGCCGCAGGCGGCGGACGGGCCCACGCCTGCCGGAAGCGCGCAGGCCGCATCCCTCCCGTCCGCACCTTCTTCGGTCGCACGGGGCGGAGCCGCATTGGGCGCGCCTGCGCTGCAATCCCGCCCCGGTCCGCAGGGGGGCGCTGTGCCCTATTCCCAGGCCGTGGAACAGCTGCGGGCGCGCGCCCGCACGGATGCCGCGCCGGAGGCCGCTCCCGCCACAGGCGAAAATGCGGGGCTTTTGCCCCCGGCGCTGCCGCCCGCCGGAGAAAGGCCTTCCGCTGCTGCGCCGGGCCGCGCGCAGAGCGCGCCTTCCCCCGGCCTGTACGCGGGCGTGCCGGAAGAGGGGGATATTCTGTACGGCACCTCACGGCTGGAAGGCAGCCATTTTGAAAGCAGGGGGCATGTGCGCCACATGCGCGACCCGCGCACCGGCGATATCGTCACATCCGTCCTGCCGCCTCCGCCCCCGGCCGCTCGGGATTACGGCACTGTCATCGTGGCCCCGCAGCTCTATCCCGGCTGGTTCGGCGGCGTGCCCGGCTATTGGCCCCATAACGGCGGGCTTCCCGTTTTTGGCGGGCACGGCAGGCATCCGGGGGCGCGGCACGATCCGCCCCGGCCGCACCGCCACGCATCCCGGGATACGGAGCGCGCCGCCCATGACCGGCGCCGGGGGTGGTAGCATGCAGGCAATGCTTTGGTCTCCCAATGCTGACGGCTCCGTAAGCTGTCGCCTCTGCGCGCACCGCTGCCGCATCCGCAAGGGAGGCAAGGGCCGCTGCGGTGTGCGCGTCAACCTGCGCGGCGGGCTGGTTTCACTGGTCAACGGGGTTGCGACGGCCGTGGGCATGGACCCGGTGGAAAAAAAGCCCCTGTACCATTTCCTGCCCGGCACGAAAATCTTTTCCGTGGGCAGCGCGGGCTGCAACTTTTCCTGCCGGTTCTGCCAGAACAGCAATATCTCGCAGGTGCCCGAGAGCGGCGTGGTGCCGGGCAGGCGCGTCACCTCGGAAGATCTGGTGTCGCTGGCCGTGACCAACCATGCGCGTTCCCTGGCGTTCACCTACAACGAACCGACGGTGTTTTTCGAGCTTGTCTACGAAACGGCACGCCAGGCCAAGGCCAGGGGGCTGCCCAGCGTGCTGGTGAGCAACGGCTTCATGTCGCAGGACTGCCTGAAGGCGCTGAGCGCCAATATCTGCGCGGCCAATGTGGACCTCAAGGGCTTCAGCGAAGAATTTTACGCCAAGTATTGCGGGGCGCGCCTGCAGCCGGTGCTGGACAACCTCAAGGCCATCAGGGCACTGGGCTGGTGGCTGGAGGTGACCACCCTGGTCATTCCCGGCGTCAACGACTCCGCCGGAGAACTGAAGGCCCTGGCCGCCTTCATCCATGACGAACTGGGCGCGGAGACGCCGTGGCACATTTCCGCCTTCCACGGGGCCTACCTCATGGCCGACTACCCCGCCACGCCCCTGCCCAAGCTGGAGGAAGCCTGGCGCATAGGGCGGGAGGCCGGGCTGCATTTCGTCTACGTCGGCAATGTGCGCAGCGCCGTGGGTTCCACGACCTTCTGCCCGCAGTGCGGGGCGTCGGTCATCCGGCGCGAGGGATATGAGGCGCGCATCTCCGGCGCTTCCGGCACATGCCCCTCCTGCGGGACGACCTTGCCCGGCATCTGGAAGCTATGATTCTCGTCTACACCGGCGACGGCAAGGGCAAGACCAGCGCCTGCGTGGGACAGACCGTGCGGGCCCTCGGCCAGGGCATGGCCGTGGCCTTCGGGCAGTTCATGAAACGCGACGGCCAAGCCGGGGAACAGGCCATGCTGACCCGCCTGCCGGGGGTGCGCTTTCTGGCGGGCGGGCCCGGCTTTTTGCGCCGCGAGGCGGAGCGGCCCGCGCACAGGGAGGCGGCCCTCAAAGTGCTGGCCTGGGCGCGGGACCGGCTGGCGGACGCGGACATGGTGGTGCTGGACGAGGCGCTCTATGCGCTGGACGCAGGCATCCTCATGCGGGAGGAACTGGAGGCGCTGCTGGCGCTGGCCCGCCGCAACGACCGCCACCTTGTTCTTTCCGGCCGCAACGCGCCGGGCTGGCTGGTAGAGACGGCCGACCTCGTGACCTCAATGACGGAAATCAAGCACCCCTGGCGGCAGGGCGTCAAGGCCGCGCCCGGCATTGAATTCTGACGGCCGAGACTGCCGCGGGAGCCATGCCGCCGGCTTCGCGCGGGCGAGGCCCTTTTTTGCGCCCGCCGCGAAGGGCCGCAACCGCTGCCGAAGACGTTCGACCGGGTATAGAAAGGAATGACATGTCTTCCCTGACCATCTACATCGCCGGATCGTTCAAGCACAAACACGGCGTGCGTCTGCTCGGACGCGAACTGCAGAGGCTGGGCTGCCGCCTGCTGGACTGGACAGACAAGGCCGTGCCGCCCCCCGGCCTGACCCCGGCGGAACGACGCATCTGGATGGATACGGACCGCGACGGCGGTTCCGTCTTCGCCTTCTGCCGCAAGGCCTGCCTGACGGCGGACCTGGTCATCTATTTCGGCGCGTCCGGCCAGGATGCCGGTGTGGAAGTGGGGCTGGCCTCCGGTGCGGGCGTGCCCGTGCTGGGCATCCGCGGACCGCTGGAAGGGCCGGGCCTCATGCTGCACGGGGCGGTGGACGCCTGGACGGACAGCGTGGAAGAAGCCCTGGACGCGGTGACCGCTCTGCTGCGCAGCGCATGCGACGGCCCGGCCGGGCAGGCTGCCGAATTGAACCCGACAGCGCGCCGTTTGGGCATACGGATGCTGGAGCGCGCACGGCAGCTGCGCCGCTGACGCGTCCGACGGCCGCACGGGCAGCCGCAGAGCGCGCATCGGGCCTTCCGGAGCCGTTTGCGGATTACGGCAGGTTGCGGCTCTCCACGCCGCCGGAATCGGTTCCTGCGGGCGTGACCGGACCGGAGGAAGCGCCGCTTCCGGGCGCTGTGCCCTCGACCCGTTCTTCCCGGAAGTCATCTATCTGGCCCGCCTTTTGCGGCAGCATGAGATAACTCGTCACCGTGGCGACGCCTTCCACCCTGCGGGCGGCTTCAATGGCCAGCTGTTTTTCGTGCTCATCCTGCACCACGCCCAGCAGCACCACGCGCCCGGCGTTGACTTCCGTCTCTATGCGTGTCGACGAAAGGCCCTTGGTTCCAATGAGTTCCGTGCGCAGCTTGGTGGCCAGCACAAAGTTGCCGGTGTCGCTTTTCGCCTTGGTGAACCAGTGCGGCGTGACGGAACGCGGCTTGTAGCGCCGGGCGATGGTGACGGCCTTTTCCTGCATGTTTTCAGGCGCCTCGCCGATCAGGAACACATGCCCGTAAAAGCTGTACACCGCAATTTCCCAGCCGCCGGGAACACTCTCGTTGAGCAGGGCGGTTTTTATTTTCGTTGCAAGTTTCTTGTCGGTGGACATGGTGCCCATAAGCCGCTGGTCGTCATAGACGGAATATGCGCAGCCGTTGAGCGCCGCCACGGCGAGCAACAGCAGCAGAACAGGGGTCAGTCTTTGCATGGGGCCTCCCAAGGCCGGTATGGCGTTCGCCGCCTCCTGCGCCGGAACGTCCCGCAGGGCGACACTTTTCTTATACGCAACGACAGGGACAACAGCAAGGCGCGGCCTTCGGGGAACAGACTCCGGAAGGACGGCCCGGCACGCTGCATCCCGACGCGTGCCGGAACATGTTCCGGCACGGCCGACAGCTCCGGCTACTCCTGTTCCCGCCGGATGCGCGCGCCCACGGCCGTCAGCTTGTGTTCGATGCGCTCGTACCCGCGATCCAGATGGTAGATGCGGCGCACCTCGGTAACGCCCCGCGCGGCCAGTCCGGCCAGCACCAGCGACGCGCTGGCCCGCAAATCGGACGCCATGACGGGCGCGCCGGTCAGCCGCTGCACGCCGCGCACCATGGCCGTATGCCCGGAGACCTTGATCTGCGCCCCCATGCGCATCAGTTCGAGCACGTGCATGAAGCGGTTTTCAAAAATGCTTTCCTCCACCACGCTGGCCCCGTCCGCAAGGCACATAAGCGCCATGATCTGGGCCTGCATATCCGTGGGAAAGCCGGGATAGGGCTGGGTTTTCACGTCTGTGCCGCGCAGCGGGCCGGCGCAGCGGGCCAGCACGCCTTCCGGCGTTTCGCTGATTTCCATGCCCATGCTGTGCAACTTGCGCACCACGGATTCCAACTCCTGAAACGGGCAGTTGCGCAACAGCAGTTCGCCGCCGGTGATGCCGGCGGCCACGATGAAGGTGCCCGCCTCAATGCGGTCGGGCATGACGGCGTACTGGCCGTCGTGCAGCGAATCGACCCCCTGGATGCGGATGACCGGGGTGCCGTGCCCTTCGATTCTGGCCCCGCAGGCGCGCAGAAAATTCGCCAGGTCAACGATTTCCGGCTCGCGGGCGGCGTTTTCCAACACGGTTTCCCCCTCCGCGAGGGACGCGGCCATCAGCAGATTTTCCGTGCCGCCCACGGTGGGCATGTCAAAGGTGACGTGCGCGCCCTTCAGGCGGCGGCAGCGGCCGATGATATAGCCTTCCTCCAGCTGGAAGCTCGCGCCCATGAGTTCCAGCCCCTTGAGATGCTGGTCCACCGGGCGCGCCCCGATGGCGCAGCCGCCGGGCAGGGCCACGCGGGCCTTGCCGATGCGCGCTAGCAACGGGCCGAGGCAGAGCACCGAGGCCCGCATGGTGCGCACAAGGTCGTAAGGCGCTTCCGGCAGCAGGTCGCCGGGCTGCACCTGCACGCGGTGATCCTCATAGGAGCAGGCGCAGCCCAGCATGTTCAGCAGCCTGATTGTGGTGTGGATGTCGCGCAGGTCGGGCACGTTGGTGACGGTAAAAGGCTCCGACAGCAGAATGCAGGCAAAAAGAATGGGCAGGGCCGCGTTTTTCGAGCCGCTGACGTCAATGCCGCCGGTCAGCGGCACGCCGCCTTCAATAACCAGTTTGTCCATGTCCGTCCCCAAAGAGAGTTGATGCCGCGCGTGATGTTGTCGCCGCAACACGCCGTTGGCGAGGGCGGTCGCGTGCGCCGCCGAATCAAGGCAGTCTAGGCTGTTTTCTAGATAAAATCCAGAGTACATGCCTGAAAAAAAACTTGCCAAGACGCGCCATACTACGTATAAGCCTAAGCCTGTGGCGGAAGTAGCTCAGTTGGCAGAGCACCTGGTTGTGGCCCAGGTGGCCGTGGGTTCAAGTCCCACCTTTCGCCCCATCTGCCCTTCCCCCGCGCTGCCTTGGCGCGGGTTTTTTTACGGAGCGTGGCGCAGTCTGGTAGCGCACCTGCTTTGGGAGCAGGGGGTCGCCAGTTCGAATCTGGCCGCTCCGACCAATAAAAAACGACAAGGATACACGACGCTTCCGTGTATCCTTGTCGTTTTTCTTGCTGACCGGCCGCGCAGCGTTTTTCCTCGCCGCAGCCCCGTGCGGTCCGCCGGGGAGGTGGGCCGCACGGCACAGGGCAGTTCTGAGGCCGTACGGGGGCTCACAATACAAAGGCGGGGCGGAAATTCCGCCCCGCCGCTTGACGAGTGACAGCCTGTGGATGCGAACCCATGCAACCCCATCATGTCACGGAAAAGTGATGTTGTGGTTGTTTCTCCGCAGCGCGGCCGCAGCCGTCATGCGGAGGCATGGGGGGTCTCCATGCGTTGACGGTTCCATCCTGGAGCCGTCCGTGCTTGCACTGCACGTTGCCGCGTTGCGCGCAGCAACGCCTACTGCGCCGCCTTTGTTGCCTCATGGCGGCGTCGGGCGGAATCCGCCCTTACTGTTCAGGCGCATCAGGCATGCGCCGCACCAGGGCCAGGGCCATCAGGGCCGAGGACATCCGCGGGTATTCCGGCGAGCCGTGCAGCTTGCGCCGTACAAAGCCCGCCATGTCAAGAGCCATATCCGCGTCGGTCAGATCCGTGCGGCATGCCTTCCTGTTGTCTTCCAGAACGGCAAGATACCTCTCCACCAGCGCGAGATCGCGATCATACGTGAGGGTATCGGCATATTCCGGCGGCGATATTCCAGTCTGGATCGCGTCACCAATACGTTGCGACATGACCATTCCTCCGTGAATGGATCACTGCTTCCTTGCAAAGGGGTGGGGATTCGCCTCCTTCAAATACAGGTTTTCTGTCTCAACTCGTCATGAGTCTTATCGGCCCCGTGCAAAAGCATATTAGGGCGTTTTCACAAAAAACTCTATGCGGACGGCATTAAATAAAATATTCTTGAAATTATTAACAAAATTATGATTTCCCTTCGACCGCGGCTTGCAAGGCCCCACATTCGCCGCTAGTATGGTGAACAGCTGTTTACAAAGGAGACCCCATGCCCACACGCATTCTGCACAAAGAGAGCCTGATACCGGGAACCACCAGCAAGCTGGTGCTCGACGCGCCGCAGATCGCCGCCAAGGCGCGACCCGGGCATTTCGTCATGCTGCGCATGAGCGAAACCGGAGAACGCATTCCTCTGACCGTCGCCGACACCGACCCCGAGAGGGGAACCATCACCATTGTCTACCTGGTGATGGGCAAGAGCACCGCCCAACTCGAAACCCTGGGCGAAGGCGACGACATCCATGATGTCTGCGGCCCCCTAGGGCATCCCACCCATATCGAGAAGCGCGGCGCCGTCATCTGTGTGGGCGGCGGCACGGGCATTGCCGCCATGCACCACATCGCCAAGGGGCACGCCCGCGCGGGCAACCGCGTGGTGGGCATCATCGGCGCGCGCAGCAGGAACCTGCTGCTCTTTGAAAAGGAGCTGCGCCTCTTTGTGGACGAGCTCGACATCACCACCGACGACGGCAGCTACGGCCGCAAGGGCCTTGTCACCGAGCCCCTGCTGGAACGCCTCAGGACGGACAAGGACATCTTTGAGGTGGTGGCCGTGGGGCCTGTGCCCATGATGGCCGCCGTGGCCGAGGCCACCCGTCCCTTTGGCGTCAGAACCACCGTCAGCCTCAACCCCATCATGGTGGACGGCATCGGCATGTGCGGCGCCTGCCGCGTGACCGTGGGCGGCCAGACCAGGTTTGCCTGTGTGGACGGCCCGGAATTTGACGGGCATGAAGTGGATTTCGCCGAACTGCGCCGCCGCCTGGCGGCCTTCCGGGAGCAGGAGGCCATATCAATGAACCAGTGGAGGGCCGGTCATGGCAACTGAGGCCAACAAGATTCCCCGCACGGATATGCCCTGCCAGCCCGCCGACGTGCGGCGCGGCAACTTTGATGAGGTCGCGCTGGGCTACACGAAGGAAATGGCCCTGCGGGAGGCATCCCGCTGCCTCCAGTGCAAGAAGCCCCTCTGCGTCACCGGCTGCCCCGTGGAAGTGCCCATTCGCGACTTCATCGGCCATGTGGCCCATGACGACATTGAAGCCGCCTACCGCGTCATCAAGACCACCAACAGCCTGCCCGCCGTCTGCGGCCGCGTATGCCCGCAGGAGCACCAGTGCGAGGGCAAGTGCATCTTGGGCAAAAAAGGGCAGCCCGTGGCCATCGGCCGGCTGGAGCGCTTTGTGGCCGATACGCACATTGCCGCCACGGCCTGTGAGCGCGTGACGGGCGGCAATGCCTGCGCCGTGCCCCTTGAGGGCAAAAAGGTGGCCTGCATCGGCTCCGGCCCTTCTTCCCTGACCTGCGCCGGGGTCTGCGCCGCGGCGGGCCTCAAGGTGGATGTGTTCGAGGCCCTGCACGAGCCGGGCGGCGTGCTTATCTACGGCATCCCGGCCTTCCGCCTGCCCAAGAGCGTGGTCGGCACGGAAATCGACGGCCTGCGCGGCGCGGGCGTAACCTTCCACCTGAACAGCGTGGGCGGCCGCACCGTGGATGTGGCCGACCTGCTCAAGGAATACGACGCCGTGTTCATCGGCGTGGGCGCGGGCCTGCCGGTCTTTCTCGGCGTGCCCGGCGAGAACCTGGTGGGCGTGTTTTCCGCCAATGAATATCTCACCCGCGTCAATCTTGGCCGCGCCTATGACTTTCCCCGGCAGGACACGCCCGCCTATCCCGGCAGACGCGTCACCGTGTTCGGCGCAGGCAACGTGGCCATGGACGCGGCCCGCACGGCCCTGCGCATGGGCGCGGAGAGCGTGCATGTGGTCTACCGCCGCACCAGGGCAGAGATGCCCGCCCGCCGCGAGGAAGTGGAGCACGCCGAGGAGGAGGGCGTGCAGTTCGCCATGCTCTCCGCGCCGTTGCGCTTCAACGGCGACGCGGACAGCAGGCTCTGCTCCGTGACCCTGCAAAGGATGGAACTGGGCGAACCGGACGATTCCGGCCGCCGCCGCCCCGTGGCCGTGCCCGGTTCGGAATACGACATGCAGACGGACCTCGCCGTCGTGGCGCTGGGCACGCGCTCCAATCCCATCCTGCTGGAGGCCACCCCGAACCTGCGCCTGAACAGGCGCGGCTACATCGAGGTCAACGAGGAGACCGGCGAGACCTCCATCCCCAATGTCTTCGCAGGCGGCGACATCGTCACCGGCGCGGCCACGGTCATTCTGGCCATGGGCGCGGGACGGCGCGCGGGGCAGGAGATTGTCAGAAGGATTGCGGGATAGCCGAAAGCCCTTTCTCAGGAGTTCCGCCATGATTCTCGCGGATATGCACACGCACACCAAATACTCCCACGGTGCGGACGCGCCGGGGGCCATGTACGCCGCCGCCGTGTCGCGCGGACTGGAGTACATGGCCTTCACCGAGCACTCGCCGCGCCCGAAGGGTTTTGACTATACGCACGAATACCGTGAGGAACTGACGCGCCGCCTGCCGGACTATGTCTGCGAAGTGCGGGCCCTGCGCGACAGCAACGGCCCGTGCAAGGCCATCTTCGGCATGGAGATGGACTGGCTTGACGGGCAGGAGGACTATGTCCGCGCCGCCTGCGCGGCCTATGATTTTGATGTGCTGCTGGGCAGCGTGCACTTTCTCGGCGCATGGGGCTTTGACGACGGCGCGGAGCCGTGGAAGGGCTTCTCGCAGGAAGAGTGCGAACGGCAGTACCAGGCCTATTTTGAGGCCTGGGAGCGCATGATATGTTCCGGCCTGTTCAATGTGGCCTCCCACCCGGATCTCATCAAAATCTTTTCCGTGGAGCAGTTCCACATCTGGCTGGCCAAGCCCGAAAGCCGGGCGCTGGTGCTGCGCGGCCTCACGGCCCTGCGCGACAAGGGCATGTGCATGGAAATTTCCTCGGCGGGCCTGCGCAAGCCCTGCCGGGAAATATACCCGGCCCCGCCCGTCATGGTCATGGCCGCGCGGCTGGGCCTGCCCGTCACCTTCGCCTCGGACGCGCACTGCACGGACGACGTGGCTTTCGGCTTTGCCCGCCTGGCCTCCTATGCCGAGGCCTTCGGCTTCCGGGAGTACACTGTGGTCAGCCGGGGCCGCAGGATCGCCCGTCCCTTCTGACGGTTGCGCCGCCTCCGCAGCGCCCCGCCCCCTCTTGTGGAGACCCCATGCATGCCCTTGTGGATATAGAACACGTCAGTCTGTTCCTGCCCGGCGACGCCGGTCAGGCGCCGGTGCTGCACGATATCGTCTGGACTGTGGAACGCGGCGGCCACTGCGCGCTGCTCGGCCCCAACGGTTCCGGCAAATCCACCCTGCTGCGCCTGCTGCGCGGTGAACTCTGGCCCTCGCGCGGGCGCATCCTCTGGCACGGACCGGACGGCCCGGAAGATTCCCCCCTGGTCGGGAGGGCCATGACAGCCCTGGTCTCTCCCCTGCAACAGGAAAACTACCAGCGCCAGGCTTGGGATCTGAGCGGCCGGGACCTGCTGCTGACCGGCTTTGAGGATACGCCCCTGCTCTACACGCAGGCCGACTCCGCACGCGAACGCGCCGTGGAGGACATGGCCGCGCGGCTGCATGCCGGAGGCCTGCTGGCGCGCCGGCTGCCCACCTTCTCGCAGGGGCAGCTGCGTCTGCTGCTGCTGGGCCGCGCCCTGCTGCGCGCGCCCGCCCTGCTGCTGCTGGACGAATGCGACGACGGCCTTGACGCCCGCTATCGACGCATTTTTTTTGATGTGCTGGAGGAATATGCCGCCCGCTGTACCGTCGTCATGAGCGCGCACCGTCCCGGCGCCGTGCCGTCATGGTGTGCCGGGAGGCTCTACATGCGCGAAGGCCGCCTGAGTGCAACGCCCCCCGTTCCTGCCCCGCCCGCCGGGCAGGGAGCGCGGCAGGCCGCCCCTCCCTGCCGCCCGGACGCAGCCCCGACGCAGGGTCAGCCCCTGCTGGAGCTGGAAAACGTCTCCGTGTTCATCGAGCGCGCGAAAGTGCTGCACGGCATCACATGGAGCCTGCATCAGGGCGAAAACTGGCGCATTACCGGCCCCAACGGCTCCGGCAAGTCCACCCTGCTGCGTCTGCTGGCGGGCGACGAATTCGCGGCCGACGGCGGCCGCCTTGAGCGTCTGCTGCCCGGCGAAGGCGGCAGGGTGAACACGCTGGAGGCCGTGCGGCGCGGCATACGCCTGGTTTCGGATCTCTCCCAGGCGCTCTACGGCTATGAGCTGAACGCGCTGGACATGGTCTGCACGGGCTTTGACAACAGCATCGGCGTGTACCGGCGCTTTTCGACGGCGGAACGGGCCGAGGCCAGGGACGCCATGAGCCTGATGTTTCCGGAAGCGGCGACACTGGAGCAGCTGGAACGGCAGTCCATCCGTCGGCTCTCCACCGGGCAGCTGCGGCGGCTCTTCCTGGCGCGCGCCCTCATGGGCAGGCCGGACATCCTGCTGCTGGACGAGCCCTGCTCCGGGCTGGACGCTGCCGCACGCGCCGCCTATCTGCGCCTGCTGGACACGCTGGCCGAACGGGGCATGCACATTGTTTTCGTCTCACACCACGACGAGGACGCGCCCCTGTGCATCAACCGCGAGGCGCACATGGAAAACGGGCGGCTGCGCGTGGTGCGCTGACCGGCGCATTGCGACAGATGCGGACGGGCTGCCGCCCCCTCAGTTCCTCCCGCCCCCAAAGCGGGCGCGCAGTACTTCCAGCGCTACGGGCAGCAGGGAAACGGCCACAATCAGGTAGACGATGATGCTGAAATTGTGCCGCACCCATTCAAGATTCCCCAGAAAATAGCCCGCGGACACCAAGCCGCCGACCCACAGCACGCAGCCGGTGACGTTGAACAGGAAGAACGTGGGCGGATGCATGAGCGCTATGCCCGCCACAAAGGGGGCAAAAGTGCGCACAATGGGCACAAAGCGGGCCAGCACGATGGCCTTGCCGCCATGCCGCTCATAAAAACGGTGCGCCTTGAGCAGATGCTCCTTCCTGATGAAGCGATGCTCGCGGGAGAAAATGGCCGGACCCACATGGCGGCCTATGCAATAATTGGTTGCATCCCCCAGCACGCCCGCCGCCAGCAGCACGGCCATGACCTGCCCGTAGCCCATGAGTCCCGCGCCCGCCGCCACTCCGGAGGCGAAGAGCAGCGAATCGCCCGGCAGAAAAGGCGTCACCACCAGGCCGGTCTCGCAAAAGACAATGCAGAAGAGAATGGCGTAAACCCAAAGCCCGTACTGTCTCACCAGTTCGAAGAGATGCACGTCAATGTGCAGGATGAAATCCACAACAAAATGCAGCATATCCATATGGAGCGCACTCCTGAAGCAATTCCGCGTTGCGTCCGCTCTTGTACCCCAAGCCGGCTTGTGGCACAACATGACCATGCGACTGCTTCTCGCCATCGCCGCGCTTCTGACGCTGGCGGTCTGCGGCTCCCCGGCCCGCGCCGCCGAAGCCTATCAGGTGGGCTTCCGCACGCTGGGCCAGTGGCTGCCGGAGGCCGGCCTGCGCCTCGACGTGAACGTGTGGTACCCGTCCATCCGTCCGCCGCGGGATCTCAACTATGCCCCGTGGGAATTTGCCGCCGCCCGCGGGGGCAAGCCGGTGGATGGGCGTTTCCCGCTGCTGCTGCTCTCGCACGATACGGCGGGCACACGCTTTTCCTACCACGATACCGCGAGCGCGCTGGCCTCCCTGGGCTTTGTGGTGGCGGCCCCCAACCACCCCACCGACAACATGGACAACATGGACGACCTGCTGACCTGGAAACAGCTGGAAAGCAGGACGCGCGAGCTGGCGGGGACCATTGATCTGCTGCTCGCCACCCCGGACATGGAACCCAGCATCGACCGCACGCGCATGGGCGTCATCGGCTTCGGCGCGGGGGCAACGGCCGCCCTGCTGCTGGGCGGCGCGCTGCCGAACTGCGAAAACTGGCCTGCATACTGCGCCGCTGCGAACCCCGCCGACATGTACTGCCACGTCTGGGCCAGAAAACGCATGGATGCCCTCTGCAGGCGCCTGCCCCTGACCAAAAGCCCGGCCGATACGCGCATCAAGGCTGTGGCCGCCGTGGCCCCGGCCTTCGGCATGCTGTTTTCCCATGCGTCGTTCCTCTGGTTTTATCCCCCGCTGCTGCTCGTGGACGCCGGGAACGACGCCATGAATGTTACCCGGCAGCATGCCCGGCATATTTTTGAGATGCTGGACAAAAAACCGCGCTGGCGCGTGCTGCCGCAGGCGGATGCCGGCGCGCTCATGGCTCCCTGTCCCCCTTCCCTGGCGGATGAACTGCCGGAATTGTGCCGCTCGGTCACGCCGGAGACCAGGGATGCAGTGCATAAGCGCCTGCAGGAATCGCTGCGGGATTTCTTCCTGCACTACCTTGGCAGTGACAAGGATGTGCCGCACATCCCGCCGCCTCCGGATCTTACGCCTCCGCCTCCGGCTCCCCGGCAGGAGCGGGCCGCGCCGCCTGCCCGCCCGGGGAAACGGCGTTGAGCATTGCAAGCCCGGCGGGCAGGGCCGTTCTTGACAAAATCCCCCGCACTCACTAGAGCATCTTCTAATGCGGCGGCAATCAGGTTCACCGTTGCACCTATGGTCATGCAGCACAAAATGCCATGCTGAACCGTATAGTTCTGTTTCTTTCTCTGCTGCTGACGGCGACGCTCGCCGCGCCGTGCGCCGCCGCCCCCGGGGGGCAGCCCTCTTCCGACACCGCCGCCGGGTGGACTGTCATGCCCGCCGGGGCGCGTCCGGCTTTTTTCGGCATTCACGGCGGCACCATGCCGGTGAGCCTCCTTGTCTACGGCGACGGATCCTCGCTGGTGACGTTTGTGGGTCGCACAGGCAATGACTTTATGGAAGTGCTGCGCCGTTCCGACAGGATTATGCCAAGTCTGTTTGCCTCCGGCTCCCGGCGCGGCAGCGGGACAGGAACCCCCTCAACCAACGCCACGTCCGTGCTTATGGCCGGTACCGGGGCAGACAGCCTGCCCGTATTCAATCTGTCAGGCGAAGGGTTCTCCCGCATGGCCGAACCAGGGGAGCTTCAACCCTTTGGGCTTTCTGACAAACCGCTCTCCATTGAAGGCGAGGTTACGCGCCCTCCCCGGCTCGCCCCCATCAAGCAATACCGTCTGCTTTTCCAACCGCAGTATTTGCAGCCCCGCCGCAGCCGGGACTGACGCCGGCCGCAGAGGGCGAGGGCTTGACGCAGCGAGTGGTATTCTATATTATCTATATAGATATTTCTATTATCCTGTATTTTTGCCCTGTTGCTCGATTCTCCCGTAGTGCTCTTCCCGTTCGCGTCACCGGAGACGAGAGAGGTCACATTGTTCACCAGCAAAGGCGTGTACCGGTTCGGGCCGCCCGCCAGGAGGATTCATGCCCCCGTCCGCAGATTTCGACCGCGTGCAGCACATCTGCGCCAACTCTTCCCTGCGGGACGTGCAGCCGCCCTTTATGGCGCACTTCCATGCAGGCCTTCAGTGCCTGCAGGCGCATGGCGCGGAATATGACGTTCTGCTCGACAAAAACAACCCCTTTTACAGGGAATTTGCCGCCTATGCGCATCGCGACAGACTGTGTTGCGATGACTGCTTCTGCCTGTTCGAATGCATCGTCATCTTTATCCGCATGCGCCAGATGGCCTGTGCGGACCACCGGCTCACCCCTTCGGAACTCCAGGTTCTGCAATTCTTTGAAACCTGCGGCGAATGGGACGCGCGGGACGACAAGCTCGTCTCCCGGTGTTACTGGTCATGCATCCCTTCAGGCAAGGTCTGCATGCAGATTCCGGCAACCGGACACGCGGCAAGAAATCTGCCGGGGTCTGCCCTCCCTGCGCATCGTCGCCGTTTCCGGCGGAGCCCTTCCACGCTTCTGTAGGCTTCTGCGGATTCCGGCGGCAACCTGCCCGCCTCCACTCCCGGCCGCCTGCCGCGGGCAGGTTCGTTGCCGGATGTGTTCCTGTTGTCCGTGAACGGGGCTCCCGGAGCAAGCGCGCTGCTTTTTGCAACCGGCAATGCATGCGCGCCCCGACGGCCCCCTGCCTTCCCGATTTCTGCTCGGCAGGCGTCCTGCCCCTGCGGCAGCCCTGCAGAACGTCCGCAAAACAGCGCCCCCGGCGGCAGTCTGCAGACTGCCGCCGGGGGCGGTTGCCGTTATGCGGGGGATGGCCTTACGCGTACACCCCGAAGCAGAGGATGGAGGCCACAATGCCCACAGGAATGCTGTAGAGCAGGAAGGGCCAGATGGTCTGCTTGAGGATGTCGCCCTCGCGGCCGATGAGTCCGGTCACAGCGCAGGCCGCCACAATGTTGTGCACGCAGATCATGTTGCCCATGGCGCCGCCCGCGCCCTGCGCGGCAATGACGGCGATGGACTGCTTGACGTTAAATTGCAGCTGCTGTGCTACGTCCCACTGGAAGTTGGCGAACAGCATGTCGGACACGGTGTTGGAACCGGTGATGAACGCGCCCAGGCCGCCGATGTAGGAAGCCAGGGCCGGCCAGGCGGATCCGGCGGCGGCGGCGCACACCTTGGCCATGGCCAGGGGCATGGAGTCATAGCCCACGGGATTCTGGGCAGAACCCTTGAAGATGGACACCAAGGCCACGGCGGCGATCAGGGCGATGGTGGGTGCAATCATCTTCTGGCATGTGGTGCCCCAGGCGCCGGACACCTTCGCGCCGTCCATCTTGTGCAGCAGGATGGTGAACAGGGCTACCAGCACGAAGGGGATGGTGCCGGGCAGCCAGAGCAGGTTGATAGACGCGCTGAGCTTGATGCCGTCGACAAGCTGGGGCAGTGCAAACGTAGCGGCAGGGTTGGCGGCCATGAGCCCCTTGAGGCCGAAGGCGGGCACGCGCGTGACCACCAGGATGGCGCCGCAGAGAATGTAGGGCAGCCAGGCCATGAACTGGCTCATGTGTTCCTTGTACTCGGTCACGTCGCTGGCGGCGATCTGCCCTGTCCAAGAAGGCTTCCATTCAGCATGGGGTGCAAACTGCCAGTTGCCCTTGGGCACGCACACGCCCTTCTTGGTCAGGGAGATCAGCACTGCCAGGCCCACAAGGCCGCCCACCAAGGAGGGGACTTCGGGGCCGGCCAGCCAAGCGATGAGATAGTAGGGGATGGCAAAGATGATGCCCGCCATGATGCAGTACTTCCACGCTGCGAAGCCCTCGGCCCAGCTCTTGTTCTTGCCGTAGAAGCGGGTCATGAAGCCCAGCATGAAGATGGGGAGGATGAAAATCATGGCACCGTGCATCAGGGTGACGTTCTGACCGATAAGGGCAAAAAGGGCTTGCTGGTCAGCAACGCCCGCAGGCACGGCAAGGCTCTTGAAGCCGGCGATGATGGGCGTGCCCACCGCACCGAAGGTCACGGGGAAGGAGTTGAACACCAGGCAGACCACGGCCGCGCAGATGGGCGGGAAGCCCAGGCCCAGCAGCAGGGGGGCCGCCAGGGCCGCAGGCGTGCCGAAGCCGGCCGCGCCCTCGATGAAGGCGCCGAACATGTAGCCCACGATGATGGCCTGCACCCGGCGGTCAGGGCTGACTTTCGTCATGCCGGCCTGGATGGTCTCCATGGCGCCGCTGTACTGCAGGGTGTAGTAGATGAGGATGGCGCCAAAGACGATGATCAGCACGCCGATGGCGTTGACCGTGCCTTCGAGGAACAGGGCGCCCACATGATTGAGGGGCATTTTCCACACGAGTACGGCCAAAACCGCGCCGGTGAGGAAGGCCAGCGGCATGGCCCGGGTGGAGGGCCAGCGCAGGCCGACCATCAGGACCAGCGCGACAAGAATGGGAACAATAGCAAGCAATGCAAGCATGCCAGTGGACATAAAAGACCTCCCTTCGTGAGCCTTGGACCGGGGATATACCCTTCCGCCGAAAGCGCTGCGCGCTTCCCCGCCGGTCGCCCCCGATCCGACCGGCACGGATATTGCTGCGTCCGCCCCTGCCTACGCCTGCGCCGCACACCCCGCGCGGCGCGCGCCGGGCCTTGCGGCCCGGCGCGTTACGTACGGCAGCTGCCGCCGCGTCAATTCTTTTTCAGGTTCTCTGCCAGCAATTCGGCAATGTGGTCAACCTTGACCTTCATGCCCTTCTTTTCCGCGCCGCCGCGCAGCTGCATGACGCAGCCGGGGCAGTCCACCACCAGACGGTCGGCGCCGGTTTCCTTCACATGCTCCAGCTTCTTGTCCAGTATCTGCGCCGAGATTTCCGGGAACTTGGCAGAATAGGTTCCGCCGAAGCCGCAGCAGACCTCTTCTTCCTCGCAGGGCACATACTCCGCCGCGTCAGCGATAAGCTCACGCGGGGCCTCGTGCACATTGAGCTTGCGGCACAAATGGCAGGAGGCGTGATACGTGACCTTCTGCGCGGACTTGTTGAAGTCCTCGGGCTTGAGGCCCAGCACATCATGCACGAAGGAACTGAAATCAATGATCTTGGCCCCGAAAGCCTGCGCCTCCAGCATGGAGGGTGTGCCGTCGAGAATCTCCGCGTAGCCGTGCTTGAGGTGGCTGGCGCAGCTGGCGCAGAGCGTGACAATATAGTCGTAGTTGCCGCCCCGGAAGGCGTTCATGTTCTGATTGGCCACCTCGATGGAGGTCTTGCGCTGCCCCATCATTTCCAGAGGCAGGCCGCAGCAGGTCTGCTCCATGGGGAAGTCCACGGCCACGTTTCTGGCGGCCAGCACCTTGACGGCGGCCTCCAGTTCCTCAGGATAGATGAAATCCTGCGCGCAACCGGCAAAGAGCGCCACCCGCAGTTTCGGATTCTGCGGATGCGGCTGGATTTCCGCAAACTTGTCGCGGAAGGGCTTGCTTGCCAGGGCGGGCAGGGCCTTGTAGCCGTGCTTGCCCAGCAGCGCCATGGGCAGATGCCGGATGAACTTCGTGCCGCCGGTGAAGGGCTTGGTGGAGAAGCTCGCAAACTTCATGAGGCGGTGGAACATCTTGCGGTTCTTCATCACCGCGCTCATGAGGCTGCCCTCAATGGGCGAGCCCTGCTCGGCGTTGAGGCGCGAGCGGATCTCGCGGATCAGGCGCGGCAGCTCAATGCCGCCGGAGCAGACGTTGGCGCAGGATTCACAGCCGATGCAGTTCTGGCAGAGAATGCGCGCGCGGTCCTTGCCGTGGAAGAAGTACGTCAGAATCAGCCCGATGGAGCCGATGTAGACATAGCCCATCTTGTGGCCGCCCACCAGACGGAACACGGGGCAGACATTGGCGCAGGCGCCGCAGCGCACGCAGCGGAAAATCTGCTTGAACAGCGGATCCTTGGCGATTTCGGTGCGGCCGTTGTCCAGAAAGACCACATGCATGATCTTGCGGCCGTTGTCGCTGCCCTCGGCGTTGCACTGCCCCGCCCCGCACATCAGGGTGAAATAGGAGGTCAGGCGCTGGGCCGTGGCGTTGCGCGGCAGCACCTGCACGGCGTCCAGCACTTCCTCCAGCTTGGTGATGAGCTTGTCGAGACCGGCCAGCACCACATGCACGCGCGGCAGGGTGGTGACCATGCGGGCGTTGCCCTCGTTGGTGACGGTGGTCACGGCGCCGTTTTCGGCAATGGCGAAGTTACAGCCGCTGATGCCCATGTCCGCCGCGATGAACTTGCGGCGCAGCTGCACCCGGGCCACCTTCACAAGGCGCTGGATGTCCGTGTCCTGCTTCTCGCCCGTGACCTTGGTAAAGTCGTCGGCCACCTGATAGCGCGAAAGGTGAATGGCGGGCATGACCATGTGGGAGGGGCCTTCATGGCGCAGCTGGATGATCCATTCGCCGAGGTCCGTCTCGTCCACGATGAGGCCCTCTTTCTCCAGGGCGTCATTGAGGTGGATTTCCTCAGCGGTCATGGATTTGGATTTGACGATCCGTTTGACTTTGTTCTGCTTGGCAATGTCCGCAATAATGCGGTTGGCGTCAGCCGCATCCTTGGCGCGGTGCACATGCACGCCGCGCTTTTCGGCCTCGGCCTTGAACCGGCTGTACAGCTCTTCCATGTGCTGACAGGCGTAGTCCTTGGCGTCGGCCACCTTCTTGATGAGGCCCTTTTCGTCCACATCCTTGAACACGGCCTCGCGGTTGGCGCGATAGGCCACGGCGAAGGTGTCCAGAGTGCGGCGCAGGAAATCGTCGTCCAGGGCCTGATCTATTTCCTTGTGATAACCCGACTTGCTTACAAGGGCGTCATGCATGGCTTAGTCCTCCAGAAGGATGATGTGCAGTTCCAGCGGTCCATGCACGCCAACGGCGGCCACACGCTCAATATCGGCGGTGCGGCTGGGGCCGGTGATGAAGGTCGTGTAGGTGGGGTCGCCGTGGCCCATGCGCTCGCGCAGCTTGTCGGCAATGGCGGGCAGGTCCGGATAGATGGCGGATTTTTTCAGCAGCAGGACGGAAATTTCGGATATCATGCCCGAAAGGCGCACATCCTCATTGTCCGTATTGCACAGGCAGGTGCCGCTGGCGGCCACGCCCAACTCGGCCAGGCCCACGCCCACATCAATGCCGGCCAGGTATTTGCGCACGCCTTCGCGCAGGCAGAGGAAGCCCTTTTCCTCGCAGGCCTTGGCCAGCACGGCAAAATCCTCTTCGGCCAGCTGGGGCGCGGCCACGATTTTCTGTACGCGCGTGGGTTGTTTGTTGGGGCCAAGTGGGCCTTTCTCGGTGCCGGGCTCGTCGGCCAGAATCTCGGCCGGGGCCTTGTTGGCGCACACATCCACCACGTACTGCAGGGCCGCCGCCATGGTGGGCACTTCCTGCACCACGGCGTTGACGGCCTGAGCCTTGGCGGAAAAGCCTTCCACCAGTTCCTGAGGGGTCATACGATCTCCTTGGTTCTGTCATGTGTTGCGTTTTGGGCGGCGTCTGCGTTGCTTTTGCAAGAACGCAAAGCGGGCTTGCTCCAACGGCCCGGCATTGTTCCGCAACCCTGCCGGGCGTCACGACCGTTGCGCGGGGCGCGGCCCCAGCCCATCCATGCGGACAGCGCCAAGGCCCGTCCCCGCCGAACACCGTTCAGTTCAAACTTTCCGCGTACAGCTCCACCGTATGCTTGACGCGCACGGTGTCATGGTTGTGCGACAGCACGTCCTCCAGCTGCATCATGCAGGCGGGGCAGCCCGCAGCCACGATTTTGGCGCCGGAAGCGACCACATTGTCGCGTTTCCTCTGCCCGATCTTGCGGGAAAAGTCGTAATGGAACAGGTTAAAGGAACCGCCGCACCCGCAGCAGCGGTCCGCCTCGGCCATTTCCGTCAGCTTGTACGCAGGGTTGGCCTTGATGACCGTGCGAGGCTGCGCGGCGACGCCCAGGGATTTCTTGAGGTGACAGGAATCGTGGTACGTCACGCTGACGGCGTCGCCGGAAGGCTGTGCCGCCGCCTGTACCTTGAGCACATCCACAAGGAAGGCATTGATGTCCATGGCCTTGGCGGCCAGAGACGCCACGGCCTGCTGTTCGGTCGTGCCCAGGCGGTCCGCATAACGGGGCCAGAATTCCTTGATGGTCGCCGTACAGGAGCCGCAGGGCGTGAGAAGATAGTCGAAATCGCCGTCCTTGAGGGCCGCGATATTGACGCGCATCTGCTTGAGCATGCCCGTGGCGTCGCCGGAGGAAAGCGCCGGGATGCCGCAGCAGGTCAGGCCCTTGGGCATGAACACGGCCACGTTGTGGTGACGCAGCACCTTCAGGCACGCCTCGGCCATTTCGGTATACATCTTGTCGCCCACGCAGCCGGGGAAGAAGGCCACCTTGATGCCGCCCGCGGCGCGCGGTTCGTCAATGGCGCCGTAGCGGGCGTGCAGCGGCGTCTTGGCCAGGGGGTGGATATGCCTGTCGCCCAGCATGAAATTAAGGAAGGGCGCGCATACCGTCCCCTGTGCGTCGCCGCTCTTGCGGAACATCAGCCCCTGCACGGGCGCGCCCACGCGCATGGCGAAGTTGAACAGCCCGGGCGTGGGCAGCAGCGTGCGGAAGATCATCTTCTTCACGGGATGCAGCCCAAGGAATTCATTGACGATTTCCCGAGCCTCCATGAAGATTTCCGTAATCTTGACGCCAGGCGGGCAGGACGCCTGACAGGAGCCGCACAAGAGACAGCGGCCCAGTTTTTCGGCCACGGCGGCAGGGTCTTTCAGCATCTCATGGGCCAGATTGTCAATGAGCGCCAGCTTGCCGCGCGCCACATCGGCTTCCATGCCGGTTGCGCCGAACATGGGGCACACAGCTTGGCACATGCCGCATTTCATGCAGTCCGTAATTCTGTCGTCCAGCGTCATGAGGCGCTGGGCCAGTTCATGCAATGTACTCATGAAACGCTCCTGGAGCGGTTGCATTGTCTCTTTCCGGCGCGCGGCCAAGGGGCGCGCCCAAGCCTGACATCAGGGCCTGAATACGCGGGCGGGGCAGCGTGCGCCCTGCCGCGCCCCCACCCGCCGCGCGTCGCCGCAGGCAGGCGGGGGCCGAAATCACGCTCCTAGATGCCGACCAGTTTGGTCGCATTCAGCAGCCCCTTGGGATCAAGGGCCCGGCGCAGGCGCTGCGAGAACAGTATGGTGCCGCGCGAGGTCTCCTTTTCCATCCACTTGGCCTTGGCCGTGCCGATGCCGTGCTCGCCCGAAAGCGTGCCGTGCAGCTTGATGGCCACATCGAACATCTCGTCGATGGCTTCTTCCACGCGGCTGAACTCGTCCTTGTCGCGCTTGTCGCAGAGGAAGGTGGGGTGCAGGTTGCCGTCGCCGGCATGACCGAAGGTGCCCACCTCCAGGCGATATTTGGCCGCGATGCCATTGACGGCCTTGACCATAGCGGGAATCTGCGAGCGCGGCACGGTGGCGTCTTCCAGCACCGTGGTGGGACGGCAGCGGGCCAGCACGGGCAGGGCCGCGCGGCGGGCTTCCCAAAGTTTGAATTTCTCCTCCGCGTCCTTGGGAATGTGCACGGCCGTGGCCTTGTTTTCCTTGAGCACCTTCTCCACGGCGGCGGCGTCATCTTCCACCTGAGCGGGATGGCCGTCCACCTCAATGAGCAGGATGGCCCCGGCGTCACGGGGCAGCCCGGCCTTGGTGTAATCGTCCACGCGCACGATGGTGTTGTTGTCCAGGAATTCGAGCGTACAGGGCACCACATGGGCGGCAATGATGCCCGCCACGGCGTCGGCGGCGTCCTGCATGTCGGCAAAAACGGCCATGCAGGCCCGGGTGGCCTTGGGCGGCGGCACCAGCTTGAGCACGGCCTCGCTGATGATCCCCAGCGTGCCCTCGGACTGGGCAATGAGGCCCGCCAGGTTGTAGCCGGTCACGCACTTCACCGTACGCGAGCCGGATTTGACCGTGGCCCCCGTGGCGTCAATGAACTCCACGCCCATGACGTAGTCCTTGGTGACGCCGTATTTCAGGCCGCGCAGGCCGCCCGCGTTCTCGGCGATGTTGCCGGCCAGGGTGGATACGGCCTGGGAACCGGGATCCGGCGGGTAGAACAGGCCCTTCTTTTCCACGGCGGCGGCGAACTGGGCAGTGATGACGCCCGGCTCGACCACGGCGTAAAGATCGTTGGTGTTGATTTCAAGAATGCGGTTCAGCCCCGTGGTAAGGATGACCACCGTGTCGGACTTGTCGGGAATGGTGCCGCCCGAAAGGTTGGTGCCCGAACCGCGCACCGTCATGGGGATGCCGTTGTCATACAGCTTTTTCACACATGCGGCGAGCTGCTCTCTGGTGGTGGGGCGCACCACCAGCGAAGGCATGACCGGCGGCAGCACCGCCGAGTCATAGGAATAGCTCATGCGGTCAGCTTCAGAACTGAACACATTTTCCTTGCCGAGCAACTCCTCAAAATCCTTGATCAACGCTTGGCTTGCCATAGAGCCTCCTTACCGGTCATTCCCGAAGGGTCCGGCGGGGCGTCGCGCCCCTGCCTGCCGTGGATTGCAAACAATTACAGGTATGCCTCTAGAAACTTTTTCAATCTTCAGCAACTATAGCCGGATTTGCCACCTTTGCCTAGGGGAGCAGCCGGAAAAATTTGGTATCACAATTATACAATCATGCAGTTCCCGAGGATGCAGCCGCGGCCGCCGGACGACAAAAAAGCCCGCGCGGAACACGGGCCTGCAGGTGCAGCGGGCGCCCCGCCTAGCGCAAATGCGCGCATGACAGCATATGCGCCATTTTCTCCTTCTTGGTACGCAAATAGTGCTCATTTTCAGGGCACGCCTCAATTTCGATGGGCACGCGCTCCACAATCTCGATGCCGTAGCCCGAGAGACCCACGATTTTCTTGGGGTTGTTGGTCAGCAGGCGTATTTTGTGAATGCCGAGGTCCACAAGCATCTGCGCGCCTGTGCCGTAATCGCGCAGATCCGGCGGGAAGCCCAGCTTGCGGTTGGCCTCCACTGTGTCGTAGCCCTGATCCTGCAGGGCGTAGGCCCTGATCTTGTTGGCAAGGCCGATGCCGCGCCCCTCCTGCCGCATGTACAGGAGCGCGCCGCGCCCTTCCTTTTCGATCTGGCGCAGGGCCGCGCCCAGCTGACCGCCGCAGTCGCAGCGCAGGGAGCCCAGCGCGTCGCCCGTGAGGCATTCGCTGTGGATGCGCGTCAATATGGGTTCCGGCGTGGAAAGGTCGCCCTTGATGAGCGCCAGGTGCGTCCGCGGTTCATTCTCATTCTCATAGGCAATGACCCGGAAGTCGCCGAAGCGCGTGGGCAGGTGCGCCTCGGCCACGCGCCGCACGGAAACCTGCCCCCGGTCCAGCCGGTAGCGGATAATGTCCTTGACTGCGGCAATCTTGAGCCCGTGTTCCTCCGCAAAGGCTTCCAGATCGGGCATGCGGGCCATGGAACCGTCCTCGCGCATGATTTCGCAAATGACGGCGGCAGGTTTCAGCCCCGCCAAGCGGGCCAGATCCACGCCGCCCTCGGTCTGCCCGGTGCGTGAGAGCACGCCGCCCGCCTTGGCCCGCAGCGGAAACACATGCCCCGGCGTCACCAGATCGTCGGGCCGCGCGTTGTCGGCCACGGCCGCCCTGATGGTCGCGGCGCGGTCTGCGGCGGAGATGCCGGTGGTCACCCCTTCGCGGGCTTCAATGGAAATGGTGAAATTGGTGCCGAAACGTGAGCCGTTGCGCTGCGTCATGAGGGGCAGTTGCAGGCGGTCAACGAGTTCCGGGGCCATCGGCAGGCAAATGAGTCCGCGCCCGAAGCGGGCCATGAAATTGACGGCTTCCGGAGTCACATGTTCGGCGGCCATGGTCAGGTCGCCCTCGTTCTCCCTTTCCTCATCATCCACCAGAATGATCATCTTGCCCTGTTTGATGTCGGCAAGGGCCTCATCAATGCTGCACAACGGCATATGGCGCTTCCTTGGTATGCCCGCGGGGGGCGTGAATGTTCGTCGCTTTCGGTCAAGGTAGGGACGGGACGGCCTTCTGTCAACGGGACGACCTTTCAAAAGAGGGAACGGAAAGAACAGCGCGTCAGAAATGCCGCACCAGCAGGAACAACCCGAGCAGAAAACAAAGCACGCCGATGACGCGGCCCAGCATGCCCGTGGCAATGCGCCGGGCCAGCACCACGCCGCCCGCGAAGCCGACAATCTCCAGCCCGCACAGTACGGGCAGCAGAGCAAAATCCACATGCCCGCCGTGCATATTGCCCAGCGTGCCCGCCACGGAGGTGACAATCTGGTAGGGCATGGACATGCCCACCGCCGTCATGGGCTGCGCGCCCACGGCGATGAGCCAGGGGATGGAAAGCACGGGCCCGCCCGCGCCGGTCAGGCCAGCCAGCAGGCCGGTCACCGCGCCGATGAGGAAGAACCCGTAATTCCCCAGCCAGAAGGCGCGCTCCCCGCCCTGACGCGGCGGGCGCAGGGCGCAGAAACTCGCGAACAGGATGAGACAGGCCAGCAGCACCACCAGCGGTCCGGCGGGCACGCGGGCATTGAGCAAAGCCCCCGGCCACGCGGCCAGCCCCCCCAGAAAATAGGGCACGCCCCGCCGCCAGGGAATGCAGCCCATGCGCCGGTACGTCCAGGTGCCCACCATGCCCAGCGCCAGCAGGGACGCCAATGCCGTGCCCATGGCCGTATGCGCGTCCAGTCCGCTCAACAGGATGAGCGCCGGAGGTATGAGGATGCCGCCCACTCCGGCCAGCCCTACCAGCACGCCCACCACGAGGCAGACGGCATACAATGCGATCAGCACGCTACCATCCTCCCGTCAGAAAAAATGCCGTCAGCGCGGCCAGCCAGAGCGCGAAACCGCCGTACAGGGCGCTGCAGCGCAGCAGTTCGCACAAGGCGTTCAGGCGCGACGCGTCCCAGGGGGCCGCCTCCGCCTTGTCCGGCCCCAGCCAGGGCTTGGGCGTGTACATGCCGAAGTAGACCGACGGCCCGGCCATGCGCGCGCCGCACAACCAGGCGCAGGCCGTCATGGACCAGCCGGAATTGGGGCTGGGCATGCCCGCAGCCTGCCGGGCCACCACGCGCACGCCGGGCCAGCGCCCGGACCACGGCCGCAGCGCCTTGCCGCGGGCCTCGCGCCAACGAGCCAGCGCATCCGCCAGCCGCGCCATCCAGATGGAAAGGCGCGCGGGCACAAAGGCCAGCGCGTCGTCGGCGCGCGCGCCGGCCCATCCCAGCCAGCGCCATTTCTCCGTCACATAGCCCCACATGGAATCCGTGGTGCTCACGGCCTTGTAACACCACAGGGCCACGGGACCGCCCACGAGCAGCCAGAAAAAAGGCGCCGCAAAGGCGTCCGTCAGGTTTTCGGAGAGCGTGTCGGCCAGGGTCTTGCGCATGAGGGGACGGTCCATGTCGGCCGTCTCCCGGCTGACCAGCCAGGAGACGGCCGACCGGGCCTCCCCTTCCGGAAATGTTTCCACGCGGCGCAGCACTTCCCTGCCGGTGGCGAGCAGGCTGCCCATGGCCAGCCCCGCCCAGGAAAGATAAACGGCCAGCAGCGGCCCCAGCACGGGCACAGACGTCAGTCCCCAGACCGCCAGACCGGTTGACGCCGTGAGCAGGGCCAGCGCCGCGGCCCCGGCCGTCCGCCCGCGCGCCTTCTCCCGCTGCGGCCCGCCCCCCCGCATAAAGCGCCGGGCCGGGGCTTCCAGCGCGTCCAGCAGCGCGCCCACAAGGCAGACAGGGTGCCGCCAGGGCAGTTCGGGGTCGCCGAAGCGCATATCCAGCGCCAGCGCCAGCGGAGCCAGCCACCAGCAGTCCCAGACGGCATAGGGCAGGCAGCTCACGCCCAGGCCTCCGCAAGCCCCGTGCGCGCCAGCGCCATGTAGAGCACAATGCCCGCCGCCGTGGACAAATTCAGGCTGCGCACCCGGCCCTCCAGCATGGGGATGCGCACATGGTGCGGCGAGAGGCGCAGGATTTCCGGCGGCAGGCCGCGCGTCTCCGGCCCGAAGACAAGACAGTCCTCCGGCTCGAAGGCAAAATGCTGCACGGGCGTTTCCGCCCTGTCCCTTTTGGCGGAAGTCAGCACCAGCCGCGCCCCGCAGCGCCCTTCGGCCTCAAAAGCCGCCCAGTCCGGCCAGACGCGCAGGCGCACGTTGGGCCAGTAATCCAGCCCGGCGCGCCTGAGGTAGCGGCTCTCCAGCCTGAAGCCCAGAGGCTCAATGAGGTTCAGCGTGACGTCCGCTGCGGCGCACAGCCGGGCGATATTGCCGGTATTGGGCGGGATTTCCGGTTCGTAGAGCACCAGTTGCATGGATATTCACTCATGAGCGGACTGTCACCCGACCACAGCGGCAATGCCCGGCGTCACCTGGCAGGTCACGCGCATGTCCCTGCTGCCGTAACCGCCGTCATCCAGCGTGGCGAACACGTCGGCCTCGGTCACTTCCACGCGCGCGTCCTCCACGCCCGCCGCCGCAAGGCGTTCGCGCAGCAGCAGGCAGGCGCGCTCGCGGGCCGCATCCATGCGGTAGGTCCTGTCGATGCGTTCGTGCAGCTCCAGCGCGGGCACGTCCAGCACGCGCCGCCCCGTGTCGGCATAGAGTTCCAGCGCGTCCGTGGGCAGGGTCAGGGCCGCGCCCACGGCGTTGGCCACATCCGCATGCGGCGGCGTGGCCACCGGCAGGGCCAGAGCGGCGGCAAGCCGGCGCGCCACGCAGGCCGCCGGACCGCCCACCAGCCGCACGCACTGCGGACGCGCCTCGCGCACGGCCCGGAGCGCGGCCAGCGTGTAGATGGGCCGGGCGTTGACCGTTGCCGTCAGGACACGGACCGCTTCCACCACCTGCCCGAGCGCGTCCTCCACGGCCAGACGGGCCAGTTCCGCTGGCGCAAGGCCGTGCCGCGCCGCCAGTTCGGCCAGTCCGGCGGCCGATGCCGCCGTATCCCCGGCCGTGGCGTCCGTGCCGTCTTCCGTGTTGCAGACATTGCAGGCATCCAGCAGGGTGGGACGCGCGCCGCCGAAGGCCCTGGCCGGCCCCTCGCGCAACGGCCCCACACGCACGGCGGGCGCGCCGTCCCTGTTTTCAACCGTGAGCCGGGAGTCGCCGCCCACGCCGATGGAGAGCGAGGCCAAGGCACGCACCAGAGTGCGCCGCCCCCCGAGCAGCATGCCGTCGCGATCCACCACCGGAGAGCCGTCGATGAACAGGGCCAAATCGGTGGTGGTGCCGCCCATGTCCAGCAGCAGCGAACAGCCGCGGCGCACGGCGTCGTCCCCGCCGCACAGGGCCAGCACGCCCATGACGCTGGCCGCCGGGCCGGAAAGGATGGACTGCACCGGCTCCCGGCGCGAGAGCGGCAGCGGCACGGCCCCGCCGTCGGCCTTGAGCAGACGCACGGCGGCCTTGATGCCGACGTCGCTCAGGGCCTGTTCAACGGCGTCCAGAAACGTGTTGTGCAGCCGCTGTACGGCGGCGTTGAAGTAGGCCGTGGCCACGCGACGGGGGAAGTTGAGCCGCCCGGAGAGCCTGTGCCCCAGGGTGACGGGCAGGCCGGGGGCGGCGGCGCGCACGGTCTCGCCCATGACCAGCTCGTGTGCGGCATTGCGCGGCGAAAACTTGCCGACGCAGGCCGCAGCGGCCACGCCCTCCTCACGCCATCGGGCCGCCGCCCTGACCAGCGGCTCCGTGCGCAGGGGGCTGACCTCCACGCCGCGGTGGTCCAGCCCGCCGGGAACCACGCAGACCTGTTCTCCCAGTGCGAAACGGCGCGGATCCAGCCCCGGACCGGCGGAGAGCGCCAGTCCCACGGGGTCGGCGCGGTCCTGCACCAGCGCGTTGACAGCTAGGGTGGCTCCCAGCGTCACACGGGCCACGCGGGCGAACGCGCCCCCCGGCGCATCCTTTGCCAGCGCGGCCAGCACTTCCCGCACGGACGCGGGCAAATCCTCGTGCCGCGTTATGGTCTTGGCCGCCGCCAGCAGGCGCGCGGCGGGAAGCTCCCGCCCGGCCGCCGTGTCGGCACAGGCCAGCAGCACGGCATCCGTATGCGTGCCCCCGGCGTCAATGCCCAGCACCAGTGTTTCCTTCATGGCATGCCCCGCAAGTGTTCGTGACTACGGCAGAGAACATACGGCATCCCGCCCCGCAGGGCCAGCGCTTTTGTGCTGCGGCAACCGACGGGCGCTTGCCATGCCCGGCCGTTTTCAGTAAAATTTCTGTCTTGCGGCAACATGCGGGAAACGCCCGCCATGCCCGCGCGTATCGTTTCGGACTTTTGCGGAGGACAGTCATGCAGGAAACAAAATTCATCTGGTTTGACGGCAAGATGCTTCCCTCGGAACAGGCGCAGGTGCACGTGCTCACCCACGCCCTGCATTACGGCAGCGCGGTTTTTGAAGGCATTCGCGCCTATGCCTGTTCTGACGGCGCGTCCGCCGTGTTCCGCCTGGAAGACCACTGCAGGCGCCTGCTGAACTCCGCCAAGATTCTGCGCATGGAAATTCCCTACACCGCCGAGCAACTGGCCGCAGCCTGCGTGGAGACCCTGCAGGCCAACAAGCTGGCCGAGGGCTACATCCGCCCGCTGTCCTTCGTGGGCCACGGCGAAATGGGCGTCTTTCCCGGCAACAACCCCGTGCAGACCATCATTGCCGTATGGCCCTGGGGCGCGTACCTCGGCGCGGAAGCGCTGGAGAAGGGCATCCGCGTCAAGACCAGCAGCTTCGCCCGCAGCCATGTGAACACCAGCATGTCCAAGGCCAAGGCCGCGGGCAACTACATCAACTCCATCCTGGCCAAGGTGGAAGCCAAGGAAGACGGCTACGACGAGGCCGTCATGCTGGATACCAACGGCTTCGTCTCCGAAGCCACGGGCGAGAACATCTTCATCGTGCGCGACGGCGTCATCAAGACCACGCCGTGGACCTCCATCCTCGGCGGCCTCACGCGCGACTCCATCATGAAGCTGGCCGCCGACCTGGGCTA
The DNA here is from genome assembly GCA_015062205.1 of Desulfovibrio desulfuricans. GTDB lineage: Bacteria > Desulfobacterota > Desulfovibrionia > Desulfovibrionales > Desulfovibrionaceae > Desulfovibrio > Desulfovibrio desulfuricans_D. Next base: position 12,937 of record SUVB01000007.1, on the reverse strand, counting down.
CGCCGTGGAAGAACAGCAGTTCACCCGCGACGAATTCTACATCGCCGACGAAGCCTTCTTCACCGGCACAGCCGCCGAAATTACCCCCATCCGCGAACTGGACCACCGCCAGATCGGCGCAGGGCACGCCGGGCCGGTGACCAAGCACCTGCAGAAGGAATTCTTCAGGATCGTCAAGGGCGACAACCCCAAGTACGCGGGCTGGCTGCACCGTTTCAGCATCTAGGGGCAAGGGCGCGCCGCGCCCGACGCGGCGCGCCCCTGCCGACCCGAACTTCATGAAGCATCTTTCCCTCGCCGCACGCTATCGGCCCCAGAATTTCGCCCAGGTGGCCGGGCAGGACATGGTCAAGGCCGTCCTTTCCCGCGCCGCCGCAGAGGACAGGCCTGCTGCTGCCTATCTGCTGAGCGGCACGCGCGGCGTGGGCAAGACGACCATTGCCCGCATCTTTGCCAAGGCCCTCAACTGCGAACACGCGCCCGGCCCCGAGCCGTGCAACCAGTGCGAACAGTGCCGCAAGATCACCCAGGGCGTGCATGTGGACGTGACGGAAATCGACGGCGCGTCCAACAACAGCGTGGAAGACGCCCGCTCCCTGCGCGAGACCATCGGCTACGCGCCCATGGAAGGCCGCTACAAGGTCTTCATCATTGATGAAGCCCACATGCTCACGCGCAACGCCTTCAACGCCCTCCTGAAAACGCTGGAAGAGCCGCCGGAGCGCGTGGTCTTCATTTTTGCCACCACCGAAGCGCACAAGTTTCCCATCACCATTGTGAGCCGCTGCCAGCATTTCGTCTTCCGCCATCTGGGCGAGGACGCCCTGGCGGAACATCTTTCCGCGGTGCTGCGCAAGGAGGAGACGGAGTTCGAGGAAGGCGCGGTGCGGCTCATCGCCCGCAGGGCGGCGGGCAGCGTGCGCGACGGCATGTCGCTGCTGGACCAGACCCTGGCCCTCGGCGGCGACAGGCTGACCGTGGAAACCACGCGCCAAGTGCTGGGCCTGGCCGGGCAGGAGCTGTTCAGCGAGTTGTTTGACGCCCTGCACGGGCAGGACTGCGCCGCCGTGGCCGCGCTGTGCCGCCGCATTCTGCAGCAGGGTGTGGATATCGGCTTTTTCACGCGCGAGTTGGCGGGCAACCTGCGCAATCTTTTCCTGCTGCGGCAGGGCGGCCCGGGCATTGCGCCCAGCCTGCGCCTGCCCGCTGATGAGACGGCCCTGTGGCAGGAGCTGGCCCCCCGTTTTTCCGCCGCGCATCTGCATGCGGCATGGCAGATGGCGCTCGACGCGCAGCGCGGCATCGTGCAAAGCCCGGAGCCCGCAGCCGCGCTGGAGCTTTTGCTGCTCAACCTGGCCCTTCTGCCCCGGCTGCTGCCCGTGGGGCAGGCCCCCCTGTCCTGCGCCGCGCCGTCCCCCGCTGCCCCGGGAACTCCCCCGCCGCCCCCGGCACGGCCAAGCGGCGCGATGCCGCCCCCCGACGGCGCGCGAGCGCAAACAGAGCCGACGAAAACGGCCCCCAACATCGCCCGGCCGCACCGGAATGACGGCAGCACGGCACAACATCCGCCTGCCGGCCCGCGCGTCGCGCACGCTGCGCATTCCGCCGCCGCAGACAGGGAAGAAGCGGAAACGGACGACGCTGACGCGCACCCTGCCTCCACGAAGCCTGCAGGCACTCCGGCCCCCGTGCCCGCCTCCCCGAAGGAAACGCGCACGGACGCGGCAGCGCCTTCCCCGGCGCCGGGAACCGCACGCGCAGGGACCTCATCCGCAGATTCCGCCACCGCCGCCGCCGCGACGCCCCCGAAGCCCGACGCTGATCCCGATGCGCCCCAACAGGACCACAGACCAGAAACACAGTCGTCCACGCCGACGCCTGCCGCCCCGCGCGACTGGGCGGCCTTCTGCGATTTTTGCGCCGCGCGGCAGGAGGCCGGGCAGCATGTGCCCCCCGCGCATCTGCTGCGCGGCGTGCCCGCGAACTGGACGGACGACGGCCTGCGCCTGAAACCCAAGGCCGAAATGCAGGTGCACCAGCTTGAACGGCAGCGCGAAGACCTGCTGGCAGCACTGGAAGCCTACGGGGCGGGCCGTCCTGCGCTGGATATCCTGCCGCCGCGTCCCTACCGGCCGGAGGCCGAACTCATTGAGGAATTCAGCCGCCGCCCTGAACTGCAGGACTGCCTTGAAGTGCTCAATGCGCGCGTCAAGGGCTGCCGCCCGGCGGATGACGAGGGCTGAAGCCGTCCCCCCCGGCCCCTTTCACGCTGCGCCGCGCGGACCGGCAGGAACCCGACCCCTTGAAGCCGGAAAAGCCGAAGACAAAGGAAGCGCCGTCCCTGTCGCGGGGCGGCGCTTCCTGCCTGTTCCGGTTTTCGCCTGCTGCCCGGCTAGGCCCGCTTCATGTCCTCAATGAGCGCGCTCAGCCGTTCGGTCTGCTGGGCCAGGTCGGAGATGGCCTTGGCCGCCTCGTTCATGGCCTGCGTAGTCTGCGCGGACATTTCATTGACCGTGGTGATGGACTGGTTGATTTCCTCACTGGCGGCGGACTGTTCCTCCGACGCCGTGGCAATGGCCCGCACCTGATCCGCCGTGTCTTCCACATTGCTCACGATCTGCTGCAAGGCCTCGCCCGACTGCTGCGCCAGGTTGGTGGCCTGCTCCACATTTTGCAAGGCCTGCTCCATGCGGTTGACGCTCTGCTGCGCGCTGCCCTGGATGGCGGTGATGGCGCTGGAGACGTCGTTGGTGGAAGCCATGGTCTTCTCTGCCAGCTTGCGCACTTCATCAGCCACCACCGCGAACCCGCGCCCGGCCTCGCCCGCGCGGGCGGCCTCGATGGCGGCGTTGAGCGCCAGCAGGTTGGTCTGGTCGGCGATGTCCGAAATGACGTTCATGATCTGGCTGATGTTCTGCGTGTGCTCATGCAGGGTGCCCATGTCTTCCTTGAGTTCCATGGAGACCTTCTGCACCTGGTTGATGCTGGACATGGCATTGTGCAGAATCTTCTGCCCTTCTTCCGCATTGTTGCGCGTCTCGGTGGAGACGGCGGAGGCGGAGGAGGCGTTGCGGGCCACTTCCTGCACGGTGGCGTTCATCTCGTTCATGGCCGTGGCGGCCTCGCCCAGGCGCTGCGAGGATTCCACCGCGCCGCGGTCGGACTGCTCGATCTGGGCGGAAAGCTCGCTGGCGGCGGCGGAGATGGCGTTGACCATGCCCTCCAGCTGGTCTGCGGCGGCCAGCATGCCCTCGCGCTTGGCGTTCTCAGCCTGGCGGGCGGCCTCCTCGGCGCGGGCCGTGGCCTCCTTGGCCTGCACCGTGGCCTTTTCGGCGGCGGCCGTCTTGGCCTCGCTCTCGCTGATGAGCTTCTTCAGGCTCTCCATCATGCTGCGCATGGCCGTGGACAGCACGCTGAACTCATCGCCGCGCTTGACGGCAGCCAGCAGCGTGGCCTCTTCGGCGGGGCTGGCCTCCAGACGGCCGCCGGCCACGGAGTCGGCGATGCCGGCGATGCCGCCCGTCATGCGGGCGATGCCGCGCGCCGTGAAGAAGATGACCAGGCTCACGACCACGGCGATACCCAAGGCCAGCAGGGCCACGTTCCGCAGCAGTCGGTGCGTGGGAGCGAGGATTTCATCCTTGTCCACTTCCACGCAGAGTATCCAGTGCTGCAGGGGCAGTTCCTTGTAATACAGGAACTTTTCTTCCCCCTGCTCGTTGACAAATTCCAGATGCCCGTTGCGATTCTGCAGCACGGCGCGCACCACGGCATTGCCGGAATAATCCTTGCCGATCTGGGCCTCGTTGGAACTGAGGGCCATGCGGCCGTCCATGGTGTAGGCGTAGGTGCGCCCCTTCTTGCCCACCATTACCTTGTCCGTTGTGGACTTGGCGATGTCATGGTTTTGCAGCCGGGCGCAGACAACGCCTATAACGGCGCCGGTGTTTTCACCATTTTCCCTGACAGGTTGAGCAATGGCAGTCATGACCTTGCCGTCCAGAATTACCGGCGCTACGGCAAGCTTGCCGGTGGACATGACTTCCTTGAACCAGCCGCGGTCATTATGGTTGGTACCCACATCCTTGCCGGGCGCGTTGCTCCCTGCGAACCGCTGCGCCAGCACAAGGCCGTCTGAAGCCAGCATGGAGGAATACGACACCAAGTCGCTTGCGTTGACAAAGATGCGCAGCACACGGTCGGCACCGGCCATGATTTCCGGCGTCAAGGCAGATTCGCCTCCCTTGGCGTACGCCTCGGCCAGACCGGACACCCGCCTGTTCCCGGCCACGGGCAGCAAGCCCTCGGCCAGCCCCTGGAACGTGGCGTTCATGCCGGTGGCGGCGGTGTCCAGCACGATCTGCGAATCGCTGTCAATCTGCTCGCGGATCATGGTGTCGCCCATCATGTAGGCGATGCCCGAAAGCAAAGCCGTGGCCACTACCACGGGCAGCAAGATGGACAGCAGCATTTTCGTCATCAATCCCAACTTCATCATGCCCTCCTTACCTGTACGCGGATGCGTCACCTGCTGAGATTTTCAGCGGAATGCATGCCCAATAGCAGTCAAACCGGTTCCATTATCGATCCGCATTCCACTGCACCGGCAAACAGAAGGCCCCCAAGAGGAACTGCTGTACAGCCTGATGCATACTGATTATCGGCAGCGCGGGACAAAGCGATTAGGGAAATGCCGCGTTTTTCTTTCCTGGTCATATCAAAAAACCGTCATACGTCCCGGAGCGGCAGACGCGATGTTCCTGCACACAAGATATCCTGATTTTTTCAAGAAATTTTATATAGGCTGTCGCACGGTGTCAACAGTGCGCCGGCCCCTGCCGGCCTCTCCCGCGCGCCGCCGCAGTACGGCACTGCACGGGAAAACGCGCTGCGCCGGCCGGGCGGCAAACTACCGCATCGACCGGCGCAGCGCGTCACAAAGGTTGACGCCGTGCGGCGCTGTCAGGATTCCTCGTGCACGGCGGCGCAGTCCCTGCCCCCCAGTCCGGCGGCCTCGGCCTTGCGGAAGCGGGCAAGGGCCACGTCCAGCATGGGCGTCGCCACGTCCAGCGTGCGGGCCATGGCGCAGCCCAGGCGCACATCCTTGAGCGCCAGCGTCAGGGCAAAACGGGGCGGCTCATAGTCGGCGTGCGCCATGTTGCGGCCGCGCGCGTCCATCTGGAAGCTGTGCGCCCCGGTATCCGCCAGCAGGCGCAACAGCGTGTCGCCGTCTACCCCGGCGGCCGCGCCCACGCGCAGCCCCTCGCTCAGCACGGCGAGATTGGCCATGCCCACCAGATTGCTGATGAGCTTCACGGCGCAGGCCGCGTCAACGCTCCCCACATCGTTGAACTGCCCGATAACGGGCCACACGTCGGCAAGCGCCGCAATGGCCTTGCGGTCGCCTCCCACGAAGAGCGGCTCCTCGGCCTTTTCCGCATGGGCGGGCGTTTTGCCCAGCGTGCACTGCACATAGGCGATGCCCTGCGCTGCCGCAGCGTCCGCCAGCTCGTGCGCCGTAGCCGGATCAATGGTGGAAAGCTCCACATGCACGGCTCCGGCGCGCATGTGCGCATAGGCCCCGTCCGGTCCCAGCATTTTTTCCTTTACATGTTCGGGCAGGGCCAGACAGGTGAACACCACATCGCAGGGCGCCATGTCGGCCATGGCCAGAGCGGGCACGCCGCTTGTTCCGGCGGCCAGCGTTTTTTCCCGCCCTTCGGGACTGCGGTTGTACACATGCACCCTCTTGCCCGCGCGGATGAGGTTGCGGGCCAGCGGCCCTCCCATGACGCCCGTGCCGATGAATCCGAATTCCATGTTTCCCCCGGAATCGTTGCGCTTCACGATGCTGTGCAATGGATACGCCCGCTAAGCCTTCGCGGCGGCCGCGGCTTCATAGGCCGCCAGCGACTCCCGGCCCAGCAGCTGCGCCAGGCACTCGTGCCGCTCCACCGCGAGATTGCGGCCCGCGGCCTTGGCGCGGCGCACTTCCTCGGCATAGAGCGCCAGCGTGGCCGGTGAGAGCGTTTCCAGTTCGCAGCGCATGTAATGGCGGAAAATGCCCCTACCGCTGCTCTTGATGACATGCGGGTACAGCTTGCAGGCTTCTTCGAGAAAGGCCGCCTCCGTGTCCGCGATTTCGTCCAGCAGGGGGCTGTCGCTCAGGGGCGGCAGACGGTCGTCCATGCGGGCGTATTTCTCCACCATGAAATTACGGCCTTCCTCCTCGGCGCGGCGCAGGTCTTCCAGATAGGAGGCCAGCACCTCGTCGTCATGGACGTCGTGCGTCATGCGACGCATAACGCGGAACGTCTCGGGCCGCTGCTGACAGTCGGCCGTGCCGCCCTCATTGTTGACGGCCTGGAACATGGTCAGTTCGCGTTCAATGATCTCGTACAAGGCCGCCTTGCGGTCAAATCCTTCCAGCATTGCATTTCTCCTTGTCCGTCCGCCCGGCGGGGAGTCCGGCTTCAGGCCTCGTCCCGCGCCTTCAGGCAGAGTTCCAGATTGTCGCGATAGCCCCGGGCCTCAGGGCAGCCGCCCTTGCCCACCCTGTCGTACATGTCCACAGCGGCCCGCAGATGCTCTATGGCCTCATCCCACTGCCCGGCCGTGGCCAGGGCCACGCCCAGATTGCCGTGGGAAAAGGCCGTATCCTCATGTTCGCCCTGCGCCGCCTGCCGCACGGCAAGCGCCCTGCGGTGCAGCAGTATGCCCTCGGCAAGCTGCCCGCGTTCCTCATGGATGCGGCCCAGGTTGTTCAGGCAGGTGCCCAGCTTTTCCGCATCGCCCAATTTCTCCCAGATGGCCTGCGCGCGCAGCATGAGCGTTTCGGCCCTGTCAAAATTCCCCTTGCGGTACCAGGAGGAGGACAGGCGCAACAGGCACTCGGCCAGCTGCGGCGCGTCCGGCCCCAGCGACGCTTCCAGCCCCCGCGCGGCCTCGGCGGCCAGTTCGATGCTTTCGTCCAGCCGCCCCAGCCCCTGCAGGGCAAAGGAAAGATTCTGCATGACGCCCAGCGTCAGAGACGCGGTTGCGCCCTTGCAGACCCGCAGCAGTTGCAGACTCTCCGCAAGCGCCTCCACGGCCGCGTCCGGCTGATTCAGCGCGAAGAGCGCCCGCCCCCGGGCCTCCAGCGCCAGCGCGCGACAGAGTTCGTCATCGGGATGTTCGCGCCGCAGCGTCGCCAGCGCGTCAAGGCAGCCCTGCGCGTCGCCCCGCGCCAATACGGCCTGTGCCGCGCGCAGGCCCTCCAGCCAGGAAGGGGTTTCGCCCATGCCGCCCCCCTACCCCTGCAGCAGGTCCAGCTTGCGCAGTTCCGGCTCGCGCACCTGCGTCATGATGCTGGGGCCGTGCGCCCACAGCCAGGTATCGTACACGTCGCTCAGGCCCACGGCGCGCAGATGCGAGGCCACGGCGGCGCAGAAGGTCTCGATGCTGTCCGCGGCGAGCCTGCCGTGTTCCGCGTCCAGCGGCGTGACGGCCAGCAGGTCCAGCAGGGTCGTGACGGAGGGGCCGAGCACGGGCAGCTCCCGCGCCAGCCTGCCCGCCCACTTGTAAAAGGGCATGTAGCGCCGGTTGCACAGATAGACGAAGGAAAGCGCGGCCTCGGCGAAGCGCGCCGCCGCCAGCATGGCGGCCGTGCCGTCCCCGCGCGCGAGGCTGCGCGGCAGGTTGTACTGCCCGGCTTGGGCCATGACCATGCAGCGCGCGGCCAGCTTCTTCAGGAACACGTCGCGCGGATAAAAGGCCAGCAGGGCCTCCCGCCACCGGCTGAACGCGCCCGCGCCGTCGGCAAAGACCGCGCCGTTGGTGCAGGCGGCCAGCTGATGCTCGGGAATGCGCAGCCATTCCCGCCATGTTTCCGGGGCATGCGCAAGCCCGGTGAAGAAGGCGTAAAAATCCTCCAGCGGGAGCGGGCCCACGCGGCCCATGCGGCGTTCGGGCGCAAGGCGGCTCTCCATGCCCATGAATTCCCGGGGCAGGCGGTCAAAGGCGGCGTTGACGCGCTCCAGATTCGCCCGCAACTCCTCGCGCGGCAGCCAGAGGCAAAAAGCCGGACCGTAATCGTGATCGCGGGAGTGCGCATCATCGCAGCCGAAGCATTCCGAGCCTTCACCCACAAGGCCCACGGCAGCCTTGTCCATGATGTCGGGAATGTCTTCCCGCAACACGGGCAGGCAGGCTTCATAGAATTTGCGCGACAGCTCCAGTCCGTTCATGCCTCCTCCTTTTTTGCGGACGCGGTTTTTGCGCCGCGCCCCGGCGTGCAGTTCAGGGCGAGCGCATCGTCAACAATATCGAACACGGCCGCACCGCCGTGCTGCAGCACGCCAAAGAGCATTTCCGCGGCAAGGCGGTCTTCCAACTCGGCGCGCATCAGCGAGCGCAGGGGGCGCGCGCCCATGGCCGGGTCATAGCCGTGCCGGGCCAGCCAGGCGCGGGCCGCGCCGGTCAGTTCAAGCCGGATGCGGCGCGGGGCCAGCTCCTGCCGCATCTCGGCCAGGAACTTGTCCACAATGCTTTCCATCAACTCCTCGCCCAGGGAGCGGAAGGTCACGATGGCGTCCAGCCGGTTGCGGAACTCAGGCGAGAAGGTGCGGTTGACGGCCTCCCGGCCGCGACCGCCCGCGTCTTCCGCCTTGCGGGCCGCAAAGCCCACGGACGCCTTCTGCATCTCGAACGCGCCCGCGTTGGAGGTCATGATCAGCAGCACATGGCTGAAGTCCACCTTGCGGCCCAGGGCGTCGGTGAGCGTGGCGTCGTCCATGACCTGCAACAGGATGTTGAAGATTTCGGGATGGGCCTTTTCCATCTCGTCCAGCAGCAGGACGCAGTGCGGGCTTTTGCGCACGGCCTCGGTGAGCTGGCCGCCCTGATCGTGCCCCACATAGCCGGGAGGCGCGCCGATAAGCCGCGACACGGTGTGGCTCTCCATGTACTCGCTCATGTCAAAGCGCAGAAAGTCGAGCCCCAGTACGCGGGCCAGGGTTTTGGCCACCTCCGTCTTGCCCACGCCGGTGGGCCCGCAGAACAGAAAGGCCCCGGAAGGGCGCCGCCGCCCGGCAAACCCGGCGCGACCGCGCAGAATGGCCTTTGTGACGGCGGCCACGGCCTCGTCCTGCCCGAATATTTCACGGCGCATGGCGGCTTCCAGCCCGGCCAGCCGCTCGCGCTCACGGGAGCTCACGCTCGCGGCGGGCACGCCGGCCATGCGGGCCACCACGGTTTCCACATCGCGCACACGCACGGGGGCGGCTTCCCTGCCCGCCGCATCCTGACGCATGCTCACCAGCGCCCCGACTTCATCCAGCACGTCGATGGCCTTGTCCGGCAGCATGCGTTCGTGCAGATAGCGCACGGAAAGATCCACAATGGCCCTGAGCGTTGCCGGGGGATACGTGACGTTGTGATGCCGGGCATAGCGCTCCGCCAGACCCTTGAGAATCTCCCGGCACTGGGCCGGCGTGGGCTCGCCCACGTCGATGCGCTGGAAGCGCCGGGCCAGCGCCTGATCCTTTTCCAGGCTGCGGCGGAACTCGGCATGCGTAGTGGAACCCATGCAGCGAAGTTCCCCGGAGGCCAGGGCGGGCTTGAGCAGGTTGGAGGCGTCCATGGCCCCGTCGGAGGTGGCGCCGGCCCCCACCAAGGTATGGAGCTCGTCAATGAACAGCACGGCGTGCGGTTTCTGCCGCAGCCCCTCGATGACGGCTTTGAGACGGCTCTCAAAATCGCCCCGGTACTTGCTGCCCGCCAGCAGTGCGCCCAAGTCAAGGGCATGCACGGACATGTCACGGAAACGCGGCGGCACGCGCCCCTCGGCCACGCGCAGAGCTATGCCCTCGGCCATGGCCGTCTTGCCCACGCCAGCATCGCCCACGAACAGGGGATTGTTCTTGCGTCGGCGGCTCAGCACCTCAAGGGCGCGCTCCACTTCCGCATCACGCCCCACAAGCGGGTCAAGTTTGCCGTCCCTGGCCCGCTGCGTCAGATCCGTGGTATAGCGTTCCAGGGCCTCCTGCGGATCCGGTTCGCCGGGGCGGCCTCCGCCGCGCGCGGGCACGGGTTCCGCTTCCGGCTCCGGCGCGGGCTCAAGGTTGCCCAAAAACTCTCTGGTCAGGCCCACCTTCATCAGCAGATGCGCGGCAAAGGCACGTTCATCGGCCACAATGGCCAGCAGCAGCAAGCGCGCCGCCTCGCCCTTGCCCAGAGGCAGGGCATGATTGACGGAATACTGGGCCAGGCGATCCAGCAACGGGCCTATGCCCTCGGAGGGCTGCACATCCTCCACCGGCGGCAGGGTGGCCGGGGTGCCCAGCTCACGCCGCAAAAACTCGTCCAGCCGCATTTGCAGCACAGCCACGCTGACACCCGCCGCCTGGAGCACGGCGCGCACGTCGGCGTCGCCCGCCAGGGCGTACAGCACATGCTCCACAGTCAGCAGGGCGTGATGTCTGGCCCGCGCAATGCGCAAGGCCGACGCGAAAAATTCATCGAAGGTCTTGTTCATGGGATAGTTGGAGGGCGCGGGTTCAACCGCGCTGGGAGGCTTCGAGCTCCTTGACCTTGCGGAAAATGGTGCTCCGGTCCATCTGGAACTGGCGCGACAGTTCGCTGATGGAGCCGTACCGCTTCAGCCCGGCTCTGAGTATGGAATTTTCTACTTCCTTCATGACGCTCTTGAGTGAACGGCCTTCAGCAGAGGGCAGTTCATACCCTTCGCCGCCGCTTTCACTGCGCACCCGGGGGCGTATGCCCGCCATGTCGCGGGCCTCAATGACGCCCTGCCGGCAGGTAACCACGAGCCCCTGCACCAGATTCTCCAGCTCGCGCACGTTTCCCGGCCAGGCGTATTCTTCGAGGATAGTCTCGGCCTCGCGGGAAAACTGCATGCTTTTGCGGTACTTCCTGCCGTAATAGGTCAGGAAGCTCTGGGCCAGGGGCAGGATATCCACCTTGCGCGAGCGCAGGGGCGGAATGTGCAGCACGGCCACCTTCAGGCGGTAATAGAGATCGGATCGGAAGGCGCCCCGGGCGACTTCGTGCTCCAGATCCTTGTTGGTGGCGGCAATAACGCGCACGTCCACCTTTTTGGGGGCGGTGGCGCCCACGCGCAGCACTTCCCAGTCCTGCAGCACGCGCAGCAGACGCGACTGCATGGTCATGGGCAGTTCGCCGATTTCGTCCAGAAACAGCGTGCCGCCGGAAGCAGCCTCCACCAGGCCCGCCTTGCCGTTCTTGCTGGCGCCGGAAAAACTGCCCGGCACGTAGCCGAACAGCTCTGTCTCAATGAGATTTTCCGGAATGCTGCCGCAGTCCACCTTGACAAAGGGGGCTTCGGCACGGCGACTCACACTGTGAATATGCCGCGCCACCACGTCCTTGCCCACGCCGGTCTCGCCCAGCAGCAACACGGTGGCGTCCGTCTCGGCGATGCCCGCAGCCTCCGCGTAGAGCCGCTGCATGGTCTGGCTGCGCACCACGCGCGGGTACTGGTTGCCCGTCACGCCCTCGGCGTTCAGATTCTGGAAGGTTTCCAGCAGTTCCCGCTGGTTGGCTATTTCCTCGCGCAACTCGGTGAGGGCCGTGATGTCGCGAATGACCGTGACAACCAGAACCACCGTGCCGGCGGCGTCCTTCACGGGGTGGCCGTCCAGCAGGAGGGTGCGCCCGTTGAAAACATTCTGCACGCTGGAGACTTTTTCGCCGGATTCCACGACGCGCGGGTTGAGCACCACGTCAAAGACGCCGTTCTGCACCATGTCCTGAATGTTCCGGCCGATCATCCTCTCGCGCGGCAGCCCGGTCAGCTCGGCGTGCCGCTTGTTCACAAGCACCACAACGCCGCCGCGGTCCGTCACGCAGATGGCGTCGCGAAATGTGTCGCAGAGTTGTTCAATATAGTCGGCCAGCATTTGAGGACTATACATCACTGCGCTCCAACCGCAAGGGGACGCGGAGGCCCGGGCCGCGGGCGGGCTTCCGGCGCGGAATGCGCCGGAAGCCCGCAGGGTCGCCGGTATGCGGCGGCTAGTTGCCGTAACCCAGCGTGTACGGCAGCCAGGTTGCAATGGACGGGAAGAAGGTGACGATGAGAATGGCCACGGTGAGCGCCGCAATATACGGCAGCACCGCTATAGACACCCTCTCCACCGATATGGGCGTTATTCGTGCCGAAACAAAGAGGTTCACGCCCAGGGGCGGCGTGAGCATGGCCACGTTGTTGGTGATGACCAGAATGATGCCGAAGTGGATGGGATCGATGCCCAGCTTGAGAATCACGGGCAGCAGCACCGGCACCAGAATGATGATGGTGGCCAGCGTCTCCATGAACATGCCGAGCAGGTAGAGCACGGCGATGATCATCAGCAGCACCACGTTCGGGTTGGTGGAAATGCCCAGCACCAGTTCCACCAGGCGCTGCGGGGCCTCCTCATAGGTGAGGATCTTGCCGAACAGCGTGGACGCGCCCACAATGAGCAGCACGCCGCCGCAGATCATGGCGCCTTCCAGCAGTGACTTGTAGATGTGCTCCCAGCGCAGGGCCCTGTTGATGATGATGCCCACAAAGAGCGCCCAGACAATGCCCACCACCGAGGCTTCCACGGGCGTGGCCCAGCCGGTGTAGATGGAGCCGAGGATGAGCACCGGCGTCATCAGGGCAAAGAACGCCTTGCCGCAGACCTTTTTCATCAGGGCCGCAAAGCTGAAGGGCGGGGCGTCGGCGTCGCCGGCGAAGCCGTTCTTCTTGGCAATGAAGTACGCCGTGGAGCACATGATGAAGGCCACCAGGAAGCCGGGGATGAAGCCGGCGGTGAACATGGCCGTCACCGAGAGGTTGCCCAGGATGGCGTAGATGATCATGGGGTTGCTGGGCGGGATCAGCACGCCGATGGTGCCGCCGGAGGAGGCCGCCGCGGCCGCGTAGTCCTTG
>SUVB01000006.1 GCA_015062205.1 Desulfovibrio desulfuricans | reverse complement strand
GCGCCAGCTCCTCGCCGAAGTGCGGCGTCCAGCCGAAGCAGTAGCGGGTGATGACCTGCCCGAACACCAGCAGCAGCATGGCGCCGTTGGCGACGATGACCAGGGCTTTCAGCAGCTTTTCAAAAAGGGCGGTAAACGCAGCCATGGGGAACTCCCGTGTCGGGTGTAGGCACTGTCCGGAAGGCCGGTCGGGCGGCGGGGGCGGAGGCCCGCCCCCGCGTCGTCAGGCGTCTTCTACTGAATGGCCTGAATGGCCTTGAGGCTCGCGTCGCCAAAGCGCTTGGTGTAGAGAGCCCACACGCCGCGCGTGGCCTTGGCAAAGGCTGCCTTGTCCACATTGTCGTTCACCTGGGCCTTGCCGCTGTCCTTGATGATCTTGAGGAAGTCGCCTTCCTTGTCGCGGCAGAGCTGGCGCTGCCAGTCGCGGGTGTCCTCGGCGGCCTTGCGCAGCAGGGCCTGCTGTTCCGGCGTCAGCTTTTTCCAGGCGATGGCGCTGATCATCACCAGCTCCGGCGCATAGGTGTGCCCGGTGAGGGAGATGTACTTCTGCACCTCATAGAAGCGCTTGGTGGCAATGTGGGCCAGCGGATTTTCCTGCCCGTCGATGACGCCCTTCTGCAGGGCGGTGTACAGCTCGCTCATGGCCATGGGCGTGGGGCTGGCGCCGAGGGCCTTCATCATTTCGATGTAGACCGGCTGCTCCATAACACGGAACTTGAGGCCCTTCATGTCTTCGGGCTTGACGATGGGGCGCGCGTTGTTGGTCATGTGGCGGATGCCGTTCTCCCAGATGGCTAGGGTGATCATGCCGCGGGCCTCGCCCTTCTTGCAGAGCTCCATGCCCACGGTGTCCAGGGCCTTGTAGGCGTGCTGCACGTCACGGAACAGGAAGGGCAGGTCAAAGATGGAAACCTCGGGCACAAAATTGCCCAGCACGGCCGTGCCGGTGAGGGTCATGTCCACGGTGCCGAAGGTCAGGCCTTCCACCAGGTCGCGTTGGTTGCCCAGCTGACTGGAAGGGTAGACCTGGATGATAATCTCGCCGTTGGAGCGCTCCTTCACCAGTTTGGCAAAGTGGTCTGCGCCCTGTCCGTAGGGATTTTCGGGCTCGGCGATATGCCCCAGTTTCAGGGTGACCGGCGCGGCGAACGCCAGTGAGGCGCTGAAAGCCAGGGAAACCGCCAAGGCAAAAATACGCAACATGGGAACCTCCTAAAAGTTGGGGGCGAGTGCCGCGGGAGCGCGCACGTCAGGTAACAGTATTGTATGGCATGCCTGCACGATGTCAATATACGCCGCAGGATATGCGCGCCGTTACCCGGCCTGGCGCGCCAGGCGTCTGCGCAGGTTCTCCGCCACGGTTTGCGGGTCCAGCCGCACGCGGGCCACGCCGCTTTCAATGGCGGCCCCGGCCGTGGCGGCGGCCACGCGCGGGGCTACCTCCCTGTCGAAAGAGAAGGGGATGATCCTGTCGGCGCAGAGCTCGTTTTCCGGCACCATGTCCGCGATGGCGCGGGCCGCCGCGATTTTCATGGCGTCGTTGATGTCTGTGGCGCGCACGTCGATGGCGCCCCGGAAAATGCCGGGGAAGGCCAGGATGTTGTTGATCTGGTTGGGGCAGTCGGAGCGGCCCGTGGCCAGCACCGCCGCCCCGGCCTCCTTCGCCCGCTGCAGGGGCCATATTTCCGGAATGGGGTTGGCCTGGGCGAAGACGATGGGGCTCTTGGCCATGCTGCGGATCATGTCCTCATTGAGGGCGTCGGGCACGGAAACGCCGATGAAGACGTCCGCCCCCCTGATGGCGTCGGCCAGCGTGCCCCTGACCCTGTCCGGGTTGGTGGCGCGTGCGATTTCGTCCTTGAAGGGGTTCATGCCCTGGGGCCGCCCCTCGTAGATGGGCCCGCGCGAGTCGCACATGATGACGTTTTTGAGGCCTACGGCCATGAGCAGCCTGATGATGGCCGTGCCCGCCGCGCCCGCGCCGCTTGTGACCACCTTGATGTCTTCGAGCTTCTTGCCCACAACCTTGAGGGCGTTGAGCAGGCCCGCCATGGTGACCACCGCCGTGCCGTGCTGGTCGTCATGAAAGATGGGGCCCTTGAAGATGCCGCGCTCCTTGAGGGCGTTTTCGATGACAAAGCACTCCGGCGCCTTGATGTCTTCCAGGTTGACGCCGCCGAACGTGGGGGCCATGAGCTCGATGAGCTCCACGATTTTCTGCGTGTCCTTGGTGTTGACGCAGATGGGGAAGGCGTCCACGTCGCCGAAGGTCTTGAACAGCAGCGCCTTTCCCTCCATGACGGGCATGGCGGCGGGCGCTCCGATGTCGCCCAGGCCCAGCACGGCCGTGCCGTTGGAGACCACGCACACGAAGTTGGAGTGGTTGGTGTAGACGTCGAGCATGGCCGCATCCCTGTGGATTTCCATGCAGGGTTCGGCCACGCCGGGCGAATAGGCCAGGGTCAGGTCGTCGCCGTCGCGGGCGGGAACCTTGACGCGCACCTCCACCTTGCCCTGATTGTCCTTGTGCAGGGCCAGAGCCTCTTCACGCAGATTCGTGATGCGGGACATGCTTATCGTCTCCTTGGGTTGGTGTTGGCGTGAGATGTAATGGTCTTCTCAATAGCGCGGCACAGGACATTCCGCAAGATTGTGCGGACCTCTCTCAGTGGGGCGCCGTCTGCCGCAGCCCGTGGAAACGCGCCCGTCCTGCGCCAGTGCAGCCTGCAAATGCCGGGGGTGCGGGAAGCCGCCCCATGAGCGGGAATGCATTGGCGTCAGGGCGGCACAGGCACTGCAATCAATGTATGGGAGGGATCTGCATACTGAAATTTGGGGCGATGCAGAGTGGGCTGCCTTGGGAAGGCTACCCGTCCCGGCAGCGGCATGAACTTCGCCCGCGTCGTGCGAAAAGGCCGCCCCGCAGCTGAACAAAATGATAACCAAGCGGGAAAACACTGTTGACCCGCGCAACGAAGACAGCACATGCTGTGCCTGTTAACAGGGAGACTTTGCCCTAGCTTGAGTAATTCGCCAGAGCGCCCTTGGCCATTTCCGGCATGTCGGGCTTGCTGACCGTGAAATGCGCCGGGTCGTTGCCGAAAGCGTAATTGGCCTTGTGCGCGCCAACGGTGGTGGGGATGAGCTGGTCGGCCGTATTGAGCTGCATGCCCCGACCGGCCTTGTTGGCGATGTCCATCATTGCCAGGTCTGTGCCCGTAACCTTGGGGGTCGACAGGCTCATTTGCGTCACGCTTGTCGCCATACTGTTTCCCTCCTGTCGCCTCTGAACGGCATATATCATAAAAGCTTTAGAGCGGATGGACGGAATTTTTGCAAAGAGTCAGGCCGCATGCTGTGGGGCTTGCCTGAAAAAGGGGCGCTTCAAGCGTGTTATCGGCAACATTCGTCGCAGTGAGGCGCACGCTGCCCGAGGGATCCCGGTACAGCAGGAATCCCCGGGCAGCGTCGGGATGCGCTTTCAGGTGAAGTTGCCGAAAGGGCAGCAAGGTTTCCGACAGGAGGGCGGAACAGGAGGAGCCGGTTCCGGAACGCATCCGAAAACCGGCTCCTGGATTACCGGCCTGCGGCCGCAGGGCCGCCGGTCGGTCAGCTTCGCTTCATCTCGTCGATGAGCGCGCTGAGGCGCTCGGTCTGCCGGGCCAGGTCGGAAATGGCCTTGGCCGCCTCGTTCATGGCCTGCGTGGTCTGGCCGGACATCTCGTTGACCGTGGTGATGGACTGGTTGATCTCCTCGCTGGCGGCGGACTGCTCCTCCGAGGCCGTGGCGATGGCCCGCACCTGGTCCGCCGTG
>SUVB01000002.1 GCA_015062205.1 Desulfovibrio desulfuricans | reverse complement strand
GAAATTTTGGAGCTTCGGAATGCCCAGTGAGGCTGCCGACCACTTGATTCCGGAAACGGTTTCGGAAACGGTTTATCCGGTTTTACCCGATTTGGCTCCAGTATATTCAGTGGGATACGGTGCCATTCAGGTGTAAATTCGTGATTTCAGGCAGTTGAATTATCCCGCGTAGGATAACCCCCTCGTCACACCACTCTCAACAAGGGAACGGAGATTGGCAGAAAAGAACATGTTGATGTGTTGCCGGCTGTGGGAGGCGGCTCCACCATTGACTGCGCCAAGGCTATTTCAGCCGCCGCCTTTTGTGATGCGGATTGCCGGGACTTGGTTACAGATAAGGCGCCTGTCACAAGGCATTGCCTTTGGTAGTCGTGTTTACTCTGGCCGCAACCGGCTCAGAAATGGATACCGGCTGCGTTATCAGTAATATGGACGACCGCCGCACCGTGCCGAACACCTGTCATGGCGTATCCGGATTGCAGCGCACACAGCAGCTTGTAGGAATTTTTTATGAACGAAAACAAAAATGACGTCATCGTCCTCATCGGCGCCGGCTCCATCGGCCAGGCCATTGCCAGACGCGTGGGCGCGGGGCGGCATGTGGTCATCGCCGACCTGCGCAGGGAAAACGCGGAAGCCGCCGCCCGCATTTTTGACGACGCCGGCTTCACCGTAACCGCCGCAACGGTGGACATCGCCTCCCGTCCGTCCATAATGCAACTGGCCCGGCTGGCCGATAGCCTGGGATCGGTGCACGGCGTGGTCAACGCGGCGGGCGTGTCGCCCTCGCAGGCCCCGGTGGAGGCCATCCTCAAGGTGGACCTTTACGGCACGGCGGTGATTCTTGAGGAATTCGGCAAAATCATCGCCGGAGGCGGCTCCGGCATCGTCATCTCCTCGCAGTCCGGTCACCGGCTCGGCCCCTTGAGCATGGAAGAAAACGACCTGTTGGCCACCACCCCCACGGAGGACCTGCTCCAGCTGCCGCTTTTGCAGAATGTTGCCAGCACGCTGCGGGCCTACCAGCTCTCCAAGCGGTGCAATGTGCTTCGCGTAGCCGCCGAATGCGTCAACTGGGGACGGCGAGGGGCTCGGCTCAACGCCATCAGCCCCGGCATCATCATCACGCCGCTGGCCAATGACGAGCTGCACGGCCCGCGCGGCGTGGGCTACCGCACCATGCTGGACAACTGCCCAGCCAAACGCGCCGGAACGCCCGACGAGGTGGGCGATCTGGCGGCCTTCCTCATGAGCGACAGGGCGCAGTTCATCACGGGCAGCGACTTTCTCATGGACGGCGGGGCCACGGCCTCATACTGGTACGGCGATTTGCAGTACCTGCGCAGCCAGTCGGGGCAGGGGGAGAACAATGTATAGGAGTTTTCTGAAGCTGCCGTTGTTGATCGCCATGGGCGTGCTCGCGGCGGCCTTGCCGATTGCCCCGGCTTTGGCGCAGAATCGCCAGGAAGTCCGCCGCGCTGCGGACATGCCTGCGGCGCAGGCGGCGAATAGTTTTTTTACCGGCTCGGTGCGCCAGCAACGGTTGTTCGTCCCTACGGACGATGCGTCCTACAGTGCCACCGTGGTCGTGTTTGAGCCCGGTTCGCGCACCCTCTGGCACACGCATCCTGCGGGTCAGAGGCTCATCGTGCTGGACGGCGAAGGGCTTACCGGCACGGCGGACGGAGTTGTGCACGTTATCAGAAAAGGCGATGTGGTCTGGTGCCCGCCCGATGTGCGGCACTGGCACGGTGCATCCCCCGCTTCAGCCATGACGCATCTGGCCCTGACCGGCGTGGACAGGGGGAATACCGTCCGATGGCTGGAGCCCGTATCAGATGAAGAATACACGAAACAACCAACGGAGTGAGCGGCCATGCAATACATAAAACTGGGTAACACAGGCGTTGACGTCTCCCGCATCTGTCTCGGCTGCATGAGTTTTGGCACGCCGGGCGCGGAGCACGGCGATTTTCCCTGGGCGCGGGATTTCGATGACGCCAAGCCCATCTTTAAAAAGGCCGTAGACCTGGGCATCAACTATTTCGACACGGCCAACGTGTACCAGTACGGCAGCAGCGAGGAAATCACCGGCAGGCTCGTCCGCGAATTCGGGTTGAACCGCGACGACATCGTGGTGGCCACCAAGGTGCGCTTTGACATGCGCAAGGGCCATCCCAACGGCGGGGGGCTGTCGCGCAAGGCAATCATGACAGAAATTGACCAGAGCCTCCGCCGGCTGGGCATGGACTATGTTGATTTGTACCAAATCCATCGGCCGGATCTTTCCGTGCCGTTCGAGGAAACCATGGAGGCCCTGCACGACGTGGTGAAAAGCGGCAAGGCCCGCTACATCGGCGCGTCCACAATGTATGCCTGGCAGTTCCAGAAGCTGCAGAACATCGCTGAAAAGCACGGCTGGACGAAATTCGTCACCATGCAGAACCACTACAACCTCATGTACCGTGAGGAAGAGCGGGAAATGATTCCCTACTGCCAAGACCAGGGCATCGGGCTTGTGCCGTGGAGCCCGCTGGCGGGCGGGCGACTCGCGCATCCGCGCGGCACGGTGACCAAACGTAACAGCGTGGACGCCATTTCCCCGGCCGTCTGGGACAGGAACGAAGCACTGGACATCCCGATTATTGAAAACTTGCAGAAGGTTGCCGCGCAACGCGGCGTTTCCATGGCGCAGGAGGCGCTGGCCTGGATGCTCTCTAAGCCGTATGTCACCGCGCCCATCGTGGGAACGACTGACCCCAGGCATGTTGAGGAAGCTGTGGCCGCACTTGACATCAAATTGAGCTTCGAGGAAATCCAACAGCTGGAGGCCCCGTACAGGCCGCATCCTGTGGCGGACGACCACGGCTTCATGGTATTCTGACGAGCAGGAACCAGCCCGCATGTCTGACACACACAGTCAAAGGAGTCATGATGCAACGTCGCGAGTTTTTGAAAGATACGGCCATGATGACAGGAGCCGTTGCGGCCTCCGGCATTCTGGGCGGCAGGGTCATCGCCGCTGAAGCCGACCTGCCCGTGGTCTGGCACTGGAAAGAATGTTCGCCGGAAAATCTGCTGAAGGCACTCGGCAAGATCCGGGAGCAACTCTCCGGCAAGATTGCGGTCAAGCTGCATACCGGTGAGCCCCACGGGCCGAACATCCTTCCGCCGGCATGGGTGAAACAGCTTGTAGAATCGCTGCCCCAATCCACAGCGGTGGAGTGCAATGTGCTTTACAACAGCCCCCGCAAGACAACCGAAGGCCATCGCAAGGTCATGGAAACCAATGGCTGGGGGATTCCTATCGACATCCTTGACGCGGACGGGGACACTCCTCTGCCTGTGGGCAAGGGCTTCCACCTCAAAGAGGTGGCGGTGGGAAAGAACCTGCTCAATTACGACTCGCTGCTTATCCTGACCCACTTCAAGGGACACGCCATGGGCGGCTTCGGCGGCAGCCTCAAGAACATCGCCATCGGCTGCGCGTCGGGCAGGCTCGGCAAGGCGCAGGTGCATGGCGTGGACAAGCCGGGCGCGGCGGAGAAATCCTATCTGGAATGGCCCATGAAGGAATGGTTCATGGAGGCCATGGCGGACAGCGGCAAGGCCATCACAAACCATTTCAAAGGGCGCTATGCCTGCATCAATGTGCTGCGCCGCATGTCCGTGGACTGCGACTGCGCGGGCACGCGCGCTGCGGAACCCACAACGCCGGATCTGGGCATCCTGGCCTCCACGGACATCCTCGCCATAGACCAGGCGTCCATCGACCTTGTGTATGCCCTGCCGGAGAAGGACAAGAAAGACCTTGTGGAACGCATTGAATCCCGCAAGGGCTTGCGCCAGCTCTCCGCCATGGATGAACTTGGCATGGGAAGCCGGAAGTACCGGCTTGTTGAAGGTTAACCTGCCGAAATATCTTTATGAAGAACTCAATGGGAGAGGGGGAAATAATTCCCCCTCCCTCTCATTGCAGGCCGACTGGGCGTCCCCGCCTTCTCACCGATCAGCAAGCGCACTCCACCGGCCTCATGGGCGACCGTGAGGACATCAGCTTGCCCGGCTGGGGGAGTGTTCCCTGTTCCTGTCGTCATTCGCCGTCAGCCGGCATTTATCAGGCGCCGAATACACGTGCCGCGTGTTCCATATTGCGCATGGCTTCCACCTCGAACGGGCATCGCTTCTCGCAGGAGCCGCACCGCATGCATTCGCCGGCCTTATGCTCCAGCGAAGCGTAGTGTTCCCTCACCGTTTCCGGCACAGTTCCCTGGGCCAGCCCCAGATGGAGCAGTTTGGTTACCGACGCCACGTCAATGCCGGATGGACAGGGCGCGCAATGGCCGCAGTACATGCAATGGCCCTTCCAACTCATGCGCGGAAAAGAGGCCAGCGCCGCGGCGTAGTCTTTTTCCTCTTCCGGGGCGTCGGCGTAGCCGAGGTTCACCTTCAACTCGTCAAGGCTGTGCGCCCCCGTAAAGACCGAGGCGACGCCAGGCCTGTCCAGGGCATAACTGATGCACTGATACGGGGTTAGCGCCACGCCGGCCAGGGAGCGGTCCGCATGCAACAGATCGCCGCCGCCAAAGGCCTTCATAACGGTGATGCCCACGCCAAGCCTTTGGCATGTCTCGTAGAGGGCCTGCCGCTTCGGGTCCATGTTCAACAGATTGCCCTTGTATTTTTCGCGATTCCAGAGTTGCTCCACATCCTCGTCGGCGGGTTGCAGGTCATAACAGGGATTGACGGAGAACAGCAGCACATCAATGGCGCCGCCATTCACCGCAGCCAGCGCCACCTCAGGATTATGGCTGGAGAGCCCGACGGCGCGAACGGTGCCGGTTTTCTTGAGCTCAAGGGCATAGCGCAGCACTTCGCCGTCGGCCACGGCGCGCCAGTCGTCCATGGAGTCCACATAATGGACCATGCCGATATCAAGATAATCCGTTCCCAACCGGGCAAGCTGGTCGTCAAATCCCGCGCGCACCTCGTCCATGCGGCGGGTGCGCTTGTATTGGCCGTCTTTCCAGATGGTGCAGATATGGGCTTCCAGCACGAATTTTTCCCGTCGCCCGCTCAGGGCACGGCCGAGCGCCGTACGCAGTTCGGGATTGGGGGAATAAAGGTCAATGCCGTTGGCCCCGTGGCTTTCCATCATGTCAAGGGCGCTGCGGACAAAAGCCTCAGGCTTGCCGAGAAGGCCTTCACAGCCAAGGGCGATCTCACTCATCGTCAGTCCTGAGCGGCCCAGAGAGCGATAGCGCATGGGAATGCTCCTTATGTTGCGTACCTGCGTTGTGACTGCATTCGTGGAATATTCAAGATGTACTGCACTGGCATCGTCAGCAGGCATTCATCAGCTATGCAGATCAATGTGGAAATTTGCCGCTGCGGGATGGAGGCAGGGGATCACATGGGCATGGAGGCGAGGTTGACTGGTGGACCTGTACCCGCCCCCCCCACGGCGGTCATGCGCTGAATTTATCTTCCGCCAATGTTTTTATCACCCTGGCGGGACTCCCCACCACAACGGCGTAATCCGGCACATCGTGGGTCACAACCGAGGCGGCTCCCACAATGGCGTACCTGCCTACCGTCACGCCGGGCATGATGGAGGCGCCGGCGCCGATCCATGCTCCTTTCTTGATCAAAACAGGCTTGCATGTCAGAACGGCCCTGTCATAGGGGTCGTGATTGTTGGATATCAGCTGGACATTCGCGGCAATAAGCACGTCGTCCTCAATTGCTATCCCGCCGCGTGCCATGAGCAGAGAGCCGCTGTTAATATAGACGTTTCTGCCTATGACAAGCTGGTCAATAGCGGCGCCGGCAATCGGCGGAGCGATCATGCTCCCTTCACCGATACGGTCCCCAAGCAATTCCTTTAACAGAGCGTTGTATTCCTCTGTTCTCGGCATAGTATGATTCAGCGCAAACATCATCTTTGCCTGTTTGTCATACATATCTATTTCATCTTTTGTCCATTTGCGCATATCTACCCGTTGTTCTTCCACCGTCAGCTCCTTAAAGATGATATTTGTGTTAGAAATGAAAGATTGTACTCGATCTATCCATGCAAATCTATTCAATATTTCATCATTATGCAGAATTCAAAATGTTTTGTGAAGTCTCCACCTGCTAAAACAGGCGGCTTCATTTAACCACTAAAGCAGGTGATCGTGGCTGAAACCACACATCGGACAGAGAAACCATGAAAATTGTCATTCACCTTCTATTTTGAGTTTGCTGTCATCGTGGTCTTGTTGTGCAATGTATTGCTTGATGTCGTCATCGGCAACATTACCGCGACTACGCCTGCGAGCTTACCACCATCAGGCTAAAGCCGCCAGCCCAAGCTGGGGGGCATTCCAGAGGGTGACAATAACCTCGCGTCAAAAAATGACAGCCTGCCAGATTCCTCCCCCTGCCCAGGAATCTTTTGTGCATCAGAATTGTCGATTTTCCTTTCAATCTTCCTGTGGTATCAAAACGGCCAATTTGTGAGGAATACCAAGACACAAATGGACATGATTCGGCATCGCATGCCCTTCTACAAGTCTATCCCAACTTGACGGCGCAACTCGCTGAATACGTTTCCAGTCTTTGCCCGAGGTCTTCCAAATACTGCTTTCCTGCGATATTATGGACACAAATTCAACGTCCAGCCTGGCCCAATCGTCGTCGCGGACCGTGGATACAACAATGCCGAGATGCCCGCTCGAAAGAGCAGCCCCCTTCACAACAGGCCTGGCGCTTGGCAGACACTCGCCGAAGCCTTGCGCGCCCTCGGACACGAGGAGGACGCGTGCCGCGCCGAAGCCCGGGTCCTGCTCGCCCGACAACCGAAAGGAAGGTCAACCTTGCGGATACTCCCGTCACTTTTCATTGTCTTTCTTTCCGCACTGTTCATGCCGGGCGCGGCGACTTTTGCCGCGGGGGCTTCAGGGGCGCGCGCGCCTTATGGGGACAATCCTGCCGCCGGGGCCTATGTTCAGGCAGACGGCGCGCGCATCTATTATGAAAGCTATGGAGAAGGCCGGCCGATTTTTTTCTTTCATGGGGGCGGCGCCTTCGGTTCCCCCGAGGACCTTGCGCCCCTCATCGACGCCTTGCGAAAATATCGACGTGTCATCCTTGTCACCACGCGGGGGCACGGCCGCTCTGAGGCCGGGCGCACCCCGATAAGCTTTGAGCGCAAGGCGGAGGACATGCTCACTGTCATGCGGTGCGTGACCAATGCCCCCGCGGCGGTGCTCGGCTTCAGCGATGGGGGCTACATCGCCTATATGCTTGCCAATCGTCACCCCGAAGCCGTCGAACGCATCGTCACCATCGGTGCGGGCACGGTACGGCCCGGTTTCTACCCCCTGAAGACCCTGTCTGAAGCGGATCTGGAAAACATGGATTCCGCCTACATGAACGCTCTGCGACGCATCATGCCGGAACCTGAACGCCTGCGCGAACTCCTGAACGACACGCTGAAGAGCTGGCATACGATGGATTTCGGTAAGGAACTGCTCGGCGCCATCCGCTGCCCGGTGCTTCTCATCGCAGGCGACGAGGACGGCGACGCCCCCCTGCTCACCATGGTCGAAGCCCATCAGTTCCTGCCCGGGTCGCGCCTTTTCATTGTGCCCAAGGCCTCCCATGCGGCATTTCATGACAATCTGCCTCTCGTGCTTGGTGCCGTGACAGACTTTTTGGATAAAGATCTGAGCGCCCTTGCCCCCTCGCGCAAGCTCACAATCAACGCGGTGCCACCCTTCGGCCCACGCAGATGAACCCTCTCAAGGCCGTATGCATTTAGCATCGGCATTGGGCGGAAGCGGTGACAGGATTTCATTCCCTCGCGCATGCGCAAAAGACATGGCTTTGTAAACGGTGCGCTCTGCACTAGATAGAGTCCACGGACATGGTGTATAAAGAGAAATGTACATCAAAAGTAGTTATAACTTTTCTATAGGTTGACATTTCCCGGTGGCAGAAGCTGAATCACGGGACTGCCCGCCGCCCCTTCCTTCTCCCGGTGAGCGTGTTCACCACCAGTCCGGCAGCCGGGACTTTCCATGCCTTCTGCGCCGCGTCCCACCGCGCCTGTCCGACACGGGCCAGTTCCGCCGCCACATGGGCGCGCTGCGCCTTGGGCCTGTGGACGCGTTCCCTATTCCCCACGCATGGCCCCGGCCATGCGCGCCGTCTGGATGGGCGCTTCAGGCCTGCGCAGATTCAGGCTGCCGATGTAATGGCGCAATAAGCAGTGCAGATGCTCCGGAGCCTCGGCGCGCACTGCGCGAAAAGCGGCTCGCCCCGGCGCAGCACATCTTCCAGCCTGCGCTCATCGCCGAGCTTGGCGCTGCCGCTGTTGATGCGGTCGGCCGTCACGGAATCAAGCCTGGCGTCCGCCGCCATGCGCCGCGCGAGGCAAGGAAGACCTTGCTTTTGCAGGCAAAAGAGCATAATCGTTGTATGATAATGGTACGGCGTGGCATCGGTTCCGCAGAGCCACAGGACAGCTTCCCCTGAACATTGCTGCCATTCCGTCAGGGATGCCGCCCGCGCGGCGTCCGCCGGGGATGCTCCTCCCCCCGAACCGGAAACGCCGGCATGGCGACGCCCTGCCCGACTGCGCTGACGCCTGTGTAAAACCTCCTCCAGGACGACAATCATGAACTTCCTCCACCGCCTCCCCCTCTTCGCGATCCTGCCCCTGCTCTGCCTGGCGCTCACGCCCGCCGCCTCCGCGCGGGCGGACGACAGCTATGTCACCATAGAGACGTCTGACGCCAACAGGAAGTTCGTTTTCCATGTGCACAATGAGGGCTCCCCGACGACGACGAAAACCTTGAGCCTTCGGTATGGAACCTCAGCGCGGCGCAGAGAGACGACATCCTGAAGGCGGCCGAACTCTGGGCCGAGGTGCTCAAGCCGGGCAGCGGCAGCTATGCCGTCACCTATGATGTCGTGACCGAGGATGAGGATGACAACGCCCACTGCGGCAGCGACCTCCGCAGCGGCAGCACCAAGACCAGAGTGGCGGACGCCATCATCAACGGAACGCTGGGCTCCGGCTACGACGGCTTCATGAAGATCGGCGATATGGTGGATTCGGTCAACGGCCTGGATCTTTCGCCGCTGCCCGCCAACAACGACTTCGCCGTCACCATCTACCATGAAATGGCGCACTCGCTGGGGGTTCTCTCCAGGGTGCCGGCCCTTGCAAACGACGCCATGCGCGTCGTCATGTCCCAGGTATCCGACTGGGACACGCATTTGCTTGACCGGAACCACCACGGGCTGGCGCAGGGCACGACCATCAGCGTCGATCCGGCGGACGCATCATCTTCGGACGTGTTTTTTGTGGGGGAAAATAACCAAAGCGGCGTGCGCTTCACGGGGCCGAATGTGGCGCATGTCCTGTCCGACGGGACGAAATCCCTGGCCGAGTATGACACGCTACCGTCGCAAGACAAGTACGCCTACGGCCTGCCCATAGAGGGTGTGGAAAAATTCGGCACGCCCAAGGCGGCCATAGACCTCTCGCACTTCGAGCTGGAACGCAGCCTCATGAGCCACCAGTCCTACCGCAACCATTCCGTGTTCATGGAAGCGGAGCTGGCGGCCCTGCAGGACATCGGCTACGACATCGACCGCAACCTTTTCTATGGCGAATCCATCTATACGGACGGCAACGCCGAAAATGACCGCCGTTCCGTTACCGTCAACACAGCGCATACGGATGTGAGCGGCACCCTGGGCGTGGGCCTGCATGTCTACGGCAAATACAATGCCGTCACCCTGAATGCGAACCTCACCGCCGACGGCGAGGCCGGCACCGGCGTCCGCATGGACGGCAGCGGCAGCAGCCTGACGGTCAAATCCTACGACTACGATTCCGCCGTTTTCGTTTCCGCCGGAGGAAAAAACGGCACGGGCCTGCTGGTGGCCTACGGCAAAAGCCATGTGGTCGACATTGCAAGCGGGGCCACCGTCGCGGCGGCAGGCACGGGCGGCATCGGCGCGCGCTTCGACTTCGGGCACAACCTCTGCGGCGACCATGATGAGTACCGCGGCTCCTACATACGCTGGAAAAAAGAGGACGGCGAGAAGGAAAATCTGTCCATCCTGGGGAATGACAATGACGGCCTTGCCCTCAACCTGGACGGGCCGCTGGTGCAGACCTTCACCGTGAAGGGGACGCTCACGGGCGACAAGGCCGCCGTCTTCATTTCGGAAAACGCCCTGGTGCAGACCATCAACATTGAAACCGGCGCCACGGTGACGGGCGACATCATTTCCGAATGGGACGCACAGAACGAGGATATCCAGTATTCCGGCAGCAGGGATGATCTGCTCACCACGCTCAACCTCACCGGCGCGCTGAACGGCAACATTGACGGCCTTGACGGCATCAGGCTTGTCAACGCGGCAGCGCACACCCTGCAGTCGGTGAAGGTCAACAGCCTTGCAGACACGGGCGGCCTCACCGTCGGCGACGGCGCCAACCCGGCGACGCTGATCGTCGCCGGCGACACCAGCGTAGACGACGGCAAGACCCTGACGCTGCAGGCAGAGGCCGAGGCGGAGTTCCGGGGCGGGCTGGACCTGAACAAGAACAACAGCGGCGGCACGCTGGCCATCAATAATGCCGATGCCGTCGTGGGCGCGGGGAAGGCCGTGGTTTACGGGGCCGGCAGCCGCATCACCGTCACGAACGGGGGCAGCCTTGAGGCGGACGCCGCCAGTTTCCTCACACTGAACGCCAACAACACGACCGTGACCCTGGAAGCAAACGCGGGCACGGTTTTCACGGGCAGCGACAACAGCGGCAAGATTCGCCTGCGCCTGGCGGATGCCGCCGCCGGCTATTACCTGGCGCAGCTGGATAACGCTTCCTCACAGATGAATCTCACCGGGCCGCTGGCCTTCATCGGCAGGCTGAACCTGACCGACAGCCAGACCCTGGCCATGCGGCCCGGCGATGCGGCGCCCACGGTGTACGCAAGCGGCAGCGCACAACGTACCGTGGAAGACGTGCGCTACAACGCCGTGCGGCTGGAAAACGCCGGCGGCGCGCTCATGGCGCCCGGCCACATGACGGTGAGCAACAGCGCGTTCCGGCTTTCCCACTGGACCGTGGCGGACAGCGCGACGGATGCCGCACTCACCGTCAGCGGCACCTCGGATGTCGCCATTACCGGGCTTGACGGCGAGGGCGCGGGCATCTTCCGGACGGAGGACGGCGCTGCGGTGCCCACGGGGCTGGCCGTTGCGGATTCCGCCACGGTGACGCTGGGCAGCGAGGATGAGGATGCCGACATGCCGTTGCGCTCCGTCAGCGTATCCGGCACCGCCACGCTCAACCTCTCCCATGTCGCCACCTCGCCCGACACGCTGGCCGTGGCGGGCGGCACGGTGAACAGCGTCGGCAGCGACGTTGCCGCAGGCGCACTTGCCATGGACGGCGGCAAGCTGTTCGTTGAACAGTCGCGCTTCTCAGCGGGCACGGTGGCAAACGGCACCCTCGGCGGGGCCGTGCTGGCAAGCGACGGCGCCGGCGTCAGCCTTGGCTCGGGCTCGCTTGCTTCCCCCAATGAGGTTGCCGAGGGGCAGGCCGTGCTGGCCCTGGGCGCGCCCATCAGCCTCGGCAGCGCCGGCGCCCTGTATGTGGATCCCACCGCGTCCTTTGACGGCAACGCCATTGCATCGGATCACAATGCCGGACAGGTGGCGGACATCACGAGCAGCACGCAGCGGGCCTACTTCGCGCCGGACTCCCTGCTGGTGCTGGATGCCGCCGCCCTGGGCGGCAAGGCCGCCATCACCGCCTCCGGCGCACATGACACCGCCGTCGTGGACAACGACGCGCGCCTGCAAATCCTGAACGCCACCGTAAACGGGGCGACCATCCTGCAAGGCTTCCACAGGCTCTCCCTCTACGGCTGGGAGGACGTCACCACGCCTGACCGCATGCTCTCCCTGAAAACGGAACTTGCCGACGGCGACACTTCCATCATGCTTTCCGCCGAAGTCAATGACCCGCAGCAGGCCATGCCCGGCTTGGGCGACGGCTCGGCCGGCATCATGCGGTCCTTGTGGCGCCGGGGCGGCAATGACGTCAATTCGCGTCACGGCGGCGTCGCCTTTCTCTCCCGCGCGGCGCGGGAGGACTACATTGCCGACGCGCGCGACGCGGCGCGGACCATTGAATCCGCCGCGCACATCGCCCTTGTGGGCGGCGTGCCCCACATGACCTTCCAGGCCAACAACGCCGCCGCCGGCGCGGCGGCAAGCCGCACCGGCCTTGGCCGGCAACCTTCCTCCCTGCAGGCCGTGGCCGCCGACGGCAGCGCGCAGACGGGCCTCAGCGCCGGCGACGGCTACGGAACGACCGGCTTTGCCATGTGGATCACCCCCCTGTTCCAGAGCTGGCAAGGCAGGGATCTCACGTCCGACGAACTCAAGCTGGACGTCAACGGCAGGCTGGGCGGCGTGGCCCTCGGCGCGGACTACACGTTTGAAAACGCCATCCGCGCGGGCATCGCCTTCAACATCGGCGGCGGCTATGCCGAGGGTTCCGGCCAGTTTGCCGACACCAGGAACAACTTCAATTTCTGGGGCCTCGGCGCGTACGCCGGGTGGGCGTACCGCGCCTTCGCCCTCACGGCGGATGTGAATTACACGGCTTCCTTCCACAACCTGCGGCAGGAGCTGCCCGCCACGCTCGGCATGGGCGGCCAGCTCAAGACGGATGCGTCCTCCTACGCGATCTCCGCCGGGCTGCGGGCCGAATGCACGCACCACGGCAGGACGCTGGACGTGACCCCGCACGCCGCCGTGCGCCACACCTACCTGCATGTGAACAGCTACGAAGCGGAGGCCAATGGCCGCACCATCCTTGAGGGCGACGCCGTGCGGCAGTCAATCTGGTCCTTCCCCGTGGGCCTGACGTTCTCCAGGGACGTGGCGCTGGACAACGGCTGGCATGTGCGGCCCCTGGTGGACTTTCTGGTCATTCCCCATGCCGGGGACGTGAAGGCGCGCGCCGATGTGCGCTTTACCGGCGTCGATGCCAAGGGGGAAATGCAGGCGCAGATGCTGGATTACGTGACCTGGGGCTGCCGCCTTGGTCTGGAAGCCGGCAACGAGCAGGTCAAGCTGGGCCTGGATTACAATTTGCAGGTCGGCGCCAACAGCGTTTCGCATGGGGTGTTCGGCACGCTCCGCTATGAATTTTAACCCGTCCAGTGAGGAAGGCCATGCACATTCTCCCGGTTCTTGCACTGCTGCCCTGCCTTGCCCTCGCCGCGTGCGACCGGGGCGAGCAATCCGCCCCGCCCGTGGCCATTGTGGACGTGGAACGCGCCATGCGCGAATCCGCCCCCGGGCAGGTGGCCCGCAAACATGTGACAGAAGCGCGGGCCATCCTGCAGAAAGGCCTGGAGCAGCTGACGCAGGAGTGGAAAGACGCGCCGGAAGCCGAACGGCGCAAGGCCATGTCTGAAGGACTGGCGGCGCTCAACCGCCAGATGGCGACCGAAGAGGCTGCCGCCAATGCCGTGGTCATGAAACTGCTGCAGGAGGAATGCGAAAAGTGGCGCGCCACGCGCAAGGCCGTGGCCGTGGCGCCGCGGCAAAGCCTGCTGGCGGTGGACGCCGGGGCCGACATCACGGCGGAGATCATCGCCGCCATGAACGCCCGCGCGCCGGAATTCCCGGCCCTGCCCAAGGTGCAGGTCAAAAAACGGGAACAGCGGACAGGGAAATAGCCGCCCGTGGCGCCCCGCCTCCTTTCCTTCCTGTTCTGCCTGCTTCTCGCCGCCTGCGCGGTCCCGTCGCCGCGCCCCCTCCTTGACGAAGCCGCCCGGCAGGGCGTTGCGGAAACCCGTTTCCACACGCGGCTGTTCACGCTGTTCGGCCTGTACCGTCCCGGCGCGGGCGATGCGCTGCATGTGTATATTGAAGGCGACGGCCACGCCTGGGACGCGCCGAACCGTCCCTCGGCGGACCCGACGCCGCGCAATCCCGTGGCCCTGCGGCTGGCCCTTGCCGACCCCGGCGGCGGCCCGGTCCTGTATCTCGCCCGGCCCTGCCAGTATGTGCGCGGTGCGGAGCGCCGCAACTGCGCCGTGCGCTGGTGGACGTCCGCCCGCCTCGGCGCGGAGGTCATCGCCGCCCTTGACGATGCCGTGTCGCAGGCCAAGGCCCGCGCGGGGGCAACGCGCGTGGCGCTGTTCGGCTTTTCCGGCGGGGGCGGGGCGGCGGCGCTGCTGGCGGCCCGACGGGACGACGTGACCTTCCTCGGCACCGTGGCGGGCCTGCTGGACACCGCAGGCTGGGCGGCGCGGATGCGCGTCAGCCCGCTTGCGGATTCCCTCAACCCGCTGGACGTCGCCCCGCGCCTGCACGGTATGCCGCAGCTGCATCTTTGCAGCCGCGACGACGCGGTCATGCCGCCGGACATCGCCGCCGCGTTCTGCAGGGCTGTCGGCAGGCCGGAAAGACTCGTTGTTGTGGACGGCATGGCCCACGGCGGCGCGTGGGAGCGCGTCTGGCCGGGGCTGTTGCACAACATACTGTAATACCATAAGATTTTTCTTTCTCACTCCCCTTGGGGTGAGACAGGAATTTAGAGAAAATCTGCAAAATCACCCCCTGCGGGTGATGACACGTGGTGCCGCTTCGGTACATTTTCCGCCTGTTGGTGCAAGCCTTCCGGCTGCGCCGGGTCAGGCCGCTGCTTTACGTTCAGCAGAAATGTCCCGAAGAAACGCCATGCAAAGCTTTTCCCTCTCCGCCACCAGGCCGCCGCACTTCCTGCGGGCGTATATACAATATATATATAGAATTATCTTTTTCGCTCCCTTCCCCCATCCGCCTCTTTTCCTCCGCTCACGACCCGGACTGTCCGGCGCGGAAGGCCACGCCTTCGCCCGCCTTCCCGTCGCTTCGCCTGCCCCGCACTGACCGTCGGAGGCGGTGGCACTGTTTCGTCCCCCGCAGTTCACATGGATAAAAACCTTGTTGGCATCCGGCCTGACGCGCCTGCCACGGCAATTATGAGGTATCCCTTGTGAAAGAAAACACAGACACGCACCGCATGGATGCCGGCGCAGG